>DASRLA010000076.1:0-133464 GCA_035648715.1 Pseudolabrys sp. | reverse complement strand
CACCGGTTCGGTCGGCGGCAATGCGCCGCCCGGCGACGGCAAGGATGTTTCCGCCGACATCACCGGATCATCTGGACAGGACGAGGAAAAGAAGGCCAACACCGGGCCGCCGCTCAAGACCAGCGATAGGCCGCCCGCCGCGCCCAAGCTCGACGTCGGCGGCGCCAGCTTTGCGCTCGAGCCCGGCAAGATCAATTCGCCCGGCGAGCGCGCCATTCTCGGCCGTTTGCAGGACCGCCGCCAATCGCTCGACGAACGCGCGCGCGAACTCGACATGCGCGAGAGCCTGATCAAGGCGGCCGAGAAGCGACTGGAAGCCAAGGTCACCGAACTCAAGGATGTCGAGGCGCGCATCAAGGCGGCCTCCGGCGCGCGCGACAAGGCCGAGGCGCAGCGCTTCAACGGCATCGTGTCGATGTACGAAAACATGAAGCCGAAGGACGCGGCGCGCATTTTCAACCGCCTCGACATGCGCATTCTGGTCGAGGTGGCGACCGCCATGAAGGCGCGCACGATGTCGGAAATTCTGGCGGCCATGTCGGCGGAAACGGCCGAAAAGCTCACGGTTGAACTGGCCAACCGCGCCGCCGCCCGTGGCGCGCCGCAGGCGGCAGACCAACTGCCCAAAATCGAGGGTAAACCGAACAATGGCTGAGCGCCTAAAGGCCGGATTTACCGCGCTACTACCGCCAATTTCAACGTGACGGTTAACGCCACGTTAAACGCGGTTTCCTAAGGTTTCGCGGCCGGCACCGCCGCCTGCGTGGACATTATAATGACGGCTTGGCCACTCTTATGGAAAGAGACGACCGCGCTTCGGCTTGCGCGGTTGCTTTGGCTCGTCCTTGTGTTCTTCCTGGCAGTGGGCGCCGCGCACGCCGAGGATCCGGTCAAGGGCGAGGTCAAGGTCGTCACCGCCGCCGGCTATACGCGGTTGGTTTTCCGTTTCGACGAGGCGGTGGACGCCAATGTGCGGCTCGCCGGCGCCATTCTGGTGATCTCGTTCAAAAGGCCGGTCGCGGTGGCGGTCGACCGCCTCAATGCCGGCGCGCCCAACGACATCAGCGCGGCGCGCCGCGATCCCGACGGCATGGCGATCCGCATCGCGCTCACGCACCGGGTCAAGGTCAATTCGATCCCCGCCGCCGAGCGCTTCTACCTCGACCTGTTGCCGGAGAACTGGTCCGGTACTTTGCCGGGCCTGCCGCAGGATGTGGTCGACGAACTGGCCAGCCGCGCGCGCATGGCCGAACGCGAATTGAACAAGCAGCGGATGACGGCGAAGAAGCAGGCGTCGCCGACGCTGCGCATGCGGGTGGCGCGGCTGCCGACCGTAATGCGCTATGTGATGGACGTGCCGGACGGCGTCAACGTCGCGACCGAGCACACCGACGACATGTTCGCGGTCAAATTCGACCGGCAGATCAAATGGGATCTGGCCGACGTGGTGGCGAACTTGCCGCCGACGCTGGAATCGATCGGCGCCGAAACCGAATTCGGTTCGGTCGCGGTGGTGTTCCGTCTCAACGGCATGCCGGATGTGCGTTCGTTCCGCGAAGATAAGACCATCGTCGTCGATGTCGCCAGTGGCGGCATGCCGAAGCCGCAAGCCGACGCCGCGCCCGACGACAAGAAAGCGGCGGGGCCTAAAACCGTTCCCGCGATCGAAGCGCCGCAGACGGTGCCGGCCGCCGATGCGCCGGTGATGAAAGACGCGCCGGCGATGAAGGATGCGTCGGCGATGAAGCCGGCCGCTGCCGCGATAGAAGCGCCCAAGCCTGAAACGAAATTGGAAGCCCAGATCGAGGCCCAGATCGAGACCAAGATCGAGGCCAAGATCGAAGGCAAAGTAGAAGCGAAGGTCGAAGCCAAAGTCGAAGCCGACGTCGAAGCGAAAGTCGCGGCCAAAGAAGAAACGAAGCCTGAGTCCAAAGCAGCGCCGAAGCCCGATACCATGGTTGCAGCAAAGGTCGAGGCAAAGCCGGAAGCCAAGGTAGCTGTGACGCCTAAGCCTGCCGCCAAGCCTGCCGCCAAGCCTGCGGCTATGCCGGCGGAACCCGCCGAACCGGAAGCCGCCAGCGCCGAAGGGTCACCGCCGGCGCCGGACGGGACGGCGACGGTCGCCGCCGTGGTCAATCAGTCGGGCGGCAATCTGCGCATCAATTTTCCCTTCGGCGTGCCGACGCCGGCGGCGGCATTCAGCCGCGCCGACCTGTTGTGGATGGTGTTCGACAGCAACTCCAAGATCGACCTGAGCGCGATCACGCGCAGTTTCGATCCGAGCATTCGGCGCGCCTGGTTCGAGCGCGGCAAAGACGGCGAGGGCATCGTGCGCATTCGTCTATCGCGTCCGCGGCTGGCGAGCCTGCGGCCGGACGGGCCGGGCTGGGTAATGATAATCGGCGACACGGTGGCGGTGCCGCCGGTTGCGCTGGCGGTCGCCCGCAGCATCGTCGGCAAAAACAAATCGAGCATCGTCATTCCGTTCGAGCGGGTGGCCAAGCTGCACCGGCTGACCGACCCGTCCATTGGCGACAGGCTGCTGGTGTTCACGGCGCTGGCGCCGTCTCGCGGATTTTTAAAACCGCAGGATTTCGTCGAACTGCGGTTGCTGCCGTCGGTGCAGGGCGTGGTGGTGCAGCCGGTCGCCGACGATCTCACCGCCCAAGTCGAACCGAAGAAAATCGTCATCGGCCGGCCCGGAGGGCTGTCGCTATCGGCGACCGCGGCGGGCGAGCAGCAACAACAGGTCGCGCCCGGTTTTCGCGCGCTCACGTTTGACACGCAGGTTTGGGGTTTCGACCGCCAGGCGCCCTACGAGCAGCGCCAGTCCGAACTGATCCGGCTGGCGGCCGCGGCACCGGTGAGCCGGCGGCGGCAGGCGCGCTTTAATCTCGCGCGCTTTTATCTGGCGCGCGGAATGGGCGCCGAGGCGATCGGCGTCTTGCAGGTGGCGACCGCCGATCAGCGCGACGCCGACGACGTGACCGGCAGCATTCTCAAGTCGATCGCCAATATCATTCTCGGCCGGCCCGAGCAGGCGCTCAAGGATTTGTCCAGCCCGAAAGTCGATGAACAGCAGGATGCGCCGATCTGGCGCGCCATCGCCTATGCCCGCATGGGCAAATGGACCGAGGCGCATAATGCCTTCAAGCCGGTCGAGGCCGCGCTACGCGCGTTGCCGGTCGAATTGCAGCACATGGCGATGCAGGAACAAATGCGTTCGGCCATCGAAATGCGCGACTATGCCGGCGCGACGAGCGTAGCCAATGAGTTCGAAACCATGGGCGTGCCGCCCGAACTGGAGCCGGCACTGGCGGTGCTGACCGGGCGTCTCTATCAGAGCCTCGGCCGCACCACCGACGCGCTCAACAGCTATCGCGCCGCCGCCGCCGCCACCTTCGACCGGCCTTCCTTGGCGCAAGGCCGCCTGCGCGAGATCGCCATGCTGCAAGCGTCCGGCGACATGCCGCGCACGGAGGCGATCCACCAATTGGAGACGCTGACCACGGTGTGGCGCGGCGATGAGACCGAGACCGAGGGCCTGCGCATCCTGGCGCATCTTTACACCGAGGACAGCCGCTATCGCGACGCTTTCCACGTCATGCGCACGGCGCTGCTGGCGCATCCGAACTCCGATCTCACGCGCAAAATTCAGGACGAGGCGGCCGAGTCTTTCGAAAGCCTGTTCCTCGCCGGCAAGGGCGATGCGCTGCCGCCGATCGAGGCGCTCGGTCTGTTCTATGATTTCCGCGAACTGACGCCGATCGGCCGGCGTGGCGACGAAATGATCCGGCGGCTGGCCGACCGGCTGGTGTCGGTCGATCTGCTCGATCAGGCGGCCGAATTGTTGCAGCACCAGGTCGATCACCGCCTGCAAGGCGCGGCGCGCGCACAGGTGGCGACCAAGCTCGCCATGATTTATTTGATGAACCGCAAGCCCGACCGCGCGCTCGCCACTTTGAAGAAAACGCGCACGTCCGACCTGTCGAATGAATTGCGCGACCAGCGTCTGCTGCTCGAAGCGCGCGCGCTGTCGGATATCGGCCGCCATGAAGTGGCGCTCGAAGTGATCGCGGACATCAAGGGGCGCGAGGCCGATCACTTGCGCGCCGGTATATTGTGGGCGGCCAAGCACTGGCGGCGCGCGGCCGAGCAGATCGAGAAAATGTATGGCGAGCGCTGGCGGCAGTTCACGCCGCTGACCGAGGTCGAGCGCACCGACATTCTGCGCGCGGCGATCGGTTACGCGCTCAGCGACGAACAGATCGGGCTGATTCGCCTGCGCGAAAAATACGCGGCCAAGATGGCGGACGGGTCGGACCGGCGCGCCTTCGACGTGGTGACCGCGCCGATCGGCACCAGCGGGCCGGAATTCCAGGACGTCGCCCGCAAGGTGGCAGCGACCGATACGCTCGACGGCTTCCTGCGCGATCTGCGCGCGCGCTATCCGGACGGCTCGGCCCCGGCTGCCGCGGGCAAGGATGCCGACAAGGAAGCGGCCAAAGAAAGCGCCAAAGAAGCGGCCAAGAACCCGCTGCCGCCGACACTGAAGCCGCCGGCGGCGGAAAACGCCTCGCTGCTGCCACCGAAAGCACCGAAGGGCGTTCCGCTCACGCCCGACCGCACGCCCACCGGCTCGATCGGCAAGCGCACCACCACGCGCAGCGAGCCGCAGCCGTTCAGCCGTTAGCGGCTGTCCTGCAAGATCATCGCCGCGCCTTTTTCCGCGATCATGATGGTCGGCGCATTGGTATTGCCGGAGGTGAGCGATGGCATCACCGAGGCGTCGATGACGCGCAAGCCGGTGACGCCACGCACGCGCAGACGCGGATCGACGACGGCCTCGGCGTCGATGCCCATGCGGCAGGTGCTGGTCGGGTGATAGCTCGAGCGGCCCTTCTCGCACAGGAAGTCGTAAATCTGGGTGTCGCTCTGGCATTCGGGCCCGGGCGAAACTTCTTCGACCACATGACGCGACATGGCTGGGTCCTGCATGATCTTCCGCAGCAGTCGCGTCGTGGCGATCAACACGTCGCGGTCGTTCTGCGCCGCCAGATAATTCGGCTGAATTTCCGGCGCGGCGAAGGGATCGGCGGAGACAATGCGGACATGGCCGGTGCTTTCCGGCCGCAGCAGCACGCCGACCAGCGTGACGCCGGGGAAATCATGCGGGTAGGGGCCGGGTCTGTCGCCGGAAAACAGCATCAACATGATCTGCACGTCGGGCGAAGCGGTGTGCGGCGCGATCCGCACGAAACCGCCGCAATAGGAAACGCCCATGCCGATATAGCCGGGATCGCCGGCGAGATAGCGGAGGCCAGCGAGCGCGCGCTTAAGGTAGCTCGCGCCTAGTTCGTTGGCGGTCGATGACGCCTCGGCGAGGCGGTAAATCAGCGAGGCGTTGAAATGATCCTTGAGTCCTTCGCCGACGCCCTTGAGATCGGCGACCGGCGCGATGCCGAACGAGCGCAGCAACGCGCCGGGGCCGACGCCGGACAATTGAAGCAGTTGCGGCGAATTATAAGCGCCGCCGGCCAGTATCACTTCGGCATTGGCTTTTGCGGTGAGCGTGCGGCCGTCCTGGCGGTATTCGACGCCTGTCGCGCGCGTTCCCTCGAACAGGACGCGGGTCGCGTGTGCGCCGGTAATAATGCGCAGGTTAGACCGCGAACGCGCCGGCTTGAGATAGGCGACCGCCGTTGAGTTGCGCCAGCCGTTCTTGATGGTCCACTGGTAGTAGCCGAAGCCTTCTTGGCTCTCGCCATTATAATCCGGATTGCGCGGATAGCCGGTATTATGCGCGGCTTGCAGGAAACTTTCGGTGAGCGGAAATTTGCGTTTCGGTTCGCTGACATGGAGCGGGCCGCCTTTGCCGTGAAAGCCGCCATCGTCGCCCTCGAAATTTTCCGCCGCCTTGAAGAAGGGCAGCACGTCGTCATAACTCCAGCCGGAATTGCCGAGTTGCGCCCAATGGTCGTAGTCCTCGCGCTGGCCGCGCACATAGAGCATGCCGTTGATCGAGGAGGTGCCGCCGAGCACCTTGCCGCGCGGCTGGATCATGGTGCGCTTGACCTGCTGGCCCGGCACGCTGGTGTAGAGCCAATTATGCTTCGGGCTGGCGAAATGCTTGGCGTAGCCGATGGGGATGTGGATGAGGGGATCGCTGTCGCGTTTGCCTGCTTCGAGCAGGATGACCTTATGGCGGCCCGATTCCGTCAGCCGGTTGGCGAGAACGCAGCCGGCGCTGCCGGCGCCGACGATAATGAAATCGGCTTCTTCCATTTACGCTTCCGCCCGCTCAGCCGTTTCTTGTTGTCGTTAAACCGCTACGTCCCGTAGCTCTGGATCAGCGATCCGGCCACCAGCGACCAGCCGTCCACCAGCACAAAGAAAATGAGCTTGAACGGCAGCGAGACGACGACCGGCGGCAGCATCATCATGCCCATAGACATCAGCACGGAAGCGACCACGAGGTCGATGATCAAAAACGGCAGGAACAGCAGAAATCCGATCTCGAAGGCGCGTTTCAATTCCGAGATCATGAAGGCCGGCACCAGAATGCGCAGCGACAGGTCTTCGGGCTTGGCCGGTTCCGGCATCTTGGCCATGTCGATGAACAGCTTGAGATCTTTTTCGCGGACATTCTTTTCCATGAAGGCGCGCAACGGCACCGTGCCGCGCTGGAACGCCTGCTCGGTGGTGATTTCGTTGTTGATGAGCGGCTTGATCCCGGTGTCGTAGGCGGTTTGCAGCGCCGGTCCCATGACGAAGGCGGTTAGGAAAAGCGCCAGCGACATGATGACGGCGTTGGGCGGCGCGGTGGCGGTGCCGAGCGCGGCGCGCAACAGCGACAGCACCACGATGATGCGCGTGAACGACGTCATCATCACCAGGATCGACGGCGCCAGCGACAGCACCGTGAGCATCGCGATCATCTGGATCACGCGCTCGGTGAGGCCGGAGTTCTGTCCAAAATCGACGTTGACGCTTTGCGCAAAGGCCGGCGCGGACAAGGCCAGCACGATGCCCGCTGTTACTCCAACCACCACCGTCACTAGACGAACGCGGCGGCCGGACCCAATTTTCAAGTCTTGCCCGGCGGACGGCCAAGCAGATTGGCCATCTCCTCTTCGAGATTGTCGTAAGCGGACTTGCCCGGCAGCGGCTGCGCCGGCTTGGCGTCGAGCCGCGGCTCAAGTCTGGCTTCTTGCCGCGGCGCCGGGCGCGGCTCGGCGGAAGGCTTATCGGCTTTGCTGTCGAATTTCGGCTCCATGCGCGATTTGAAATCGCGCGCGGGCGAACGGGCCTCCGGCGCCGCCAAGGAAGCGGCCAAGGGATCGGTGACGGGCGGACGGCCTTCCGGCATTGGCGAGCGGCGCAAGGCGGCTTCGAGCTGCTGGGCCATCTCGGCGAGATTATGATCGGGCTGCGATGAACCGGATGGCGGCTCGGCGCTCATCGGCGGCGGCGATGCACTGGCGCGCACCGGCGGCTCGTGACGCGTTTCTTGCCGCGGCGACGGCGGCGCGACCGGTTCCGGCGGCTGTAGACGGCTCGACAATTCGGCGGCAAGGCCGCTGAGGCTTGAACTTTCGTTCGGGCGCGGACGCGCACCGGGTTCCGGTGCGAGCCATGGCTCTTCGGTAGCCGAAGCGCGGTAAGTGCGCGGCGAGGGCGTCACGGCGGGCGGCGGAATAACCGGCGCCGGTGGTTCGTTGATGGGCTGCAAAGGCCAGCCGCTGTCATTTGCATTTTGGCTGCGCAGGCCGGGCTCGCTGCGCGCGCCTTCGCGGCCGGCAGCGGCGCGCACGATATTGGGTTCGACCACCACGTCGGACGGCCCGCCGATCATCAGCAGGTGCTCGACATTGTCGCGGCGGATCAGCACCAGGCGCCTGCGCTGGTCGACATTGGCGACGTCGATCACGGCGAGGCGCGGCTGGCGGCCGCGCGTGTTGCTGCCGCCGAGGCGATTGGCGCCGTAGCGGCGCACCAGCCAGGCCGTCGCCCCGATGAGAATGAGGACGGTGGCGAAGGCGATAAAGAACTTCAGCGGAAGCGGCATTTGCGAGCCGAGCAGGTCGAACATCAATGCGCTCCGAGCTTGGTTTCGCCTCAGGCCGGACAGGGTTCCGGGCGAGAATCGGTCGAATGGTTAACGGTAATAGGCACAATCTGCCGCCCAGAATACTAACAGAGTCTTAACAAATTCCGGCTCGCTTGGCATCTGGGCGTGAATTCTCAAATATCAAGCATGGTTAACCGGCCGGCGCGCATGAGCGCCTGAGCTTTCGTTTACCCGGCGTTAACCATACGCCCGGCAAAGTCTGCCTAGCGGGCAAAGCCGCAAATGCGGGATTCGGACCCGGTTTTCGCCTTTGCGGACGGTCCGGCGAGGAGGGCAGCATGGCGATCACCGATATTCCGATTTTCTCGATGCTGCGCACCAAGATGAATTGGAACCAGGAGCGGCAAAAGGTGCTGGCCGAAAACGTCGCCAATTCCGATACGCCGAACTTCCGCGAACGCGATCTGGTGGCGCCGAAATTCGAGGAGCCGGGCCAGATCATGGCACGGCCGGTTTTGCAGGTGGCGCTCATCGCGACCGAACCCGGCCACATCGCCGGCATGACGATGAGTGGGACAAAGTTCCAGACCGAGCACAAGGGCAGTTACGAAGTGCGGCCGACCGGCAATTCGGTCGGGCTGGAAGACGAGATGATGAAAGTGGCGGCCAACCAGATGGATTACCAGGCCGCCACCGCGCTCTATTCGCGCAGTCTCAATCTGCTCAAGGTCGCGCTCGGTAAGAGATAACCGCATGAACCTGAAAAGTGCGAAGCGGTTTTCGGACAAGTTCATGCGCAAGGAATAACCGCATGAACCCGAAAAGTGTGAAGCGGTTTTCGGACGAGTTCATGCGCAAGGAAAAGGAGAGACCCGGTGGACTTCATGAGGACCATGGCGATCGCGGCGTCGGGCCTGCGTGCGCAGGCCGGGCGCATGCGCATCATCTCGGAAAACATCGCCAACGCCGACTCGACGCCGTCGAGCCCGGGCGCCGATCCCTACCGGCGCAAAATTCCGACCTTCAATGCCGAACTCGACCGCACGCTCGGCGCGCGCGTGGTCGAACTCGGCAAGGTCGAAACCGATAATTCGGATTTCCGTCTGAAATACGAGCCCGGTCATCCGGCCGCCGACGCCAATGGCAACGTCAAATTTCCGAACGTCAATTCGCTGGTTGAAATGACGGACATGCGTGAGGCGCAGCGTTCGTACGAAGCCAATGTCAATGTGATCAGCGCCACGCGGCGCATGATCCAGCGCACCATCGATATCCTCAAGGCTTAACGCCGGCGCGCTCTACGCCAACCGATAAGGAAGAAACATCATGGCCACACCGCTCGCCGCCGCCGGCGCCTATGCCAATATCGCCAAGCTGACCGCCAATCCATCCGCGGCGCTGGCTGGCCTCGGCGAGGCCGCCAAAAGTGACACCAGTTTTACCTCGGTGCTCAAGAACGCGATGGCCTCGATCAACGAGACCGGCGCCAAATCCGACGCGCAGACCACCGCGCTGGTCAAGGGTAAGTCCAACATGGTCGACGTGGTGACCGCGGTGTCGGAAACCGAAGTGGCGATCGACGCGGTGGTGGCGGTGCGCGACAAGGTGATCGCGGCGTACGAAGAAATCATGCGGATGCCGATTTAGTTGTTTTCCTCTCCCCGCAAGCGGGGAGAGGGAGAAGAATATACAGCGAAGAGAAAAATAAAATGACCGGTCCTGAAGTTCTCGATGTCGCGCGCGATGCGATCTACACGCTCATTGTCGTTTCCGCGCCGGTCATGCTGGTCGGGCTGGCGGTCGGCGTCGTGATCTCGTTGTTTCAAGCCTTGACGCAGATCCAGGAAATGACGCTGGCCTTTGTGCCGAAAATTCTGGCGATCTTCGTATCGTTATTGATCGCGCTGCCGTTCATGGCGGAAAAGCTGCACGCCGAAATGATCCGCATCGCCGCGCGCATCATCAGCGGCTGATGCGCGTTGCGCGCCGCCGTGCGGAGGATGGCCAGCCCATGAAGATCGATGTTTCTCTGCTGCCGGTGCTGGCGGCGGCGTTCCTGCTCACTTTTGCGCGCGTCGGCACCATGGTGATGCTGATGCCGGGCATCGGCGAACTCAATATTTCCTCGCGCGCGCGCCTGACCATCGCGCTGGTGCTCACCGCCATCCTGCTGCCGGCGCATCAGAAGGCTTATACCGTCGATCTCAATACGCTCGGGCCCGTGATCGCGATGCTGTTGCAGGAAATCCTGATCGGCGCGGTGCTCGGCATGACGGCGCGGCTGGCGATTTCGGCCTTGCAGATCGCGGGTTCCGTGATCGCGCAGCAACTGGGCCTTGGCTTTGTCACCGCGGTCGATCCGACGCAGAACCAGCAGGGCGTGCTGGTCGGCAATTTTTTGACGCTCCTTGGCATCACGCTGATTTTTGCCACCGACCTGCATCATCTGGTGATCGCGGCGCTCAACGACAGTTATAATATTTTCGCGCCGGGGCAGGTGCCGCTCGTCGGCGACATGGCGCATCACGTCACGCAAATCGTTGCCAGCGCGTTCCGCATCGGCATTCAGTTGTCGGCGCCGTTTCTGGTGTTCGGTCTGTTGTTCAACCTCGGCCTCGGCGTGTTGTCGCGGCTGATGCCGCAGATGCAGGTCTTCTTCATCGGTCTGCCGCTGTCGATTCTGCTCGGCTTTCTGCTGCTCCTGCTGGTGGCCGGCGCCATGATGGGCACTTTCACCGGCTACCTCGAAAACGTGCTCGTCGATCTGGCGCGGTCGTGAGCGACTGAGGGAAGGGCATGGCTGAGGAAACCGACACCACCGACAAAACAGAAGACCCTACCCAAAAACGCCTGGACGAGGCGCTCGAGCGCGGCGACGTCGTCAAGAGCCAGGAGGTCAATACCTGGTTCATCATCGCGGGCGGCACGCTGGTGCTGATGTCGTTTACCGGCGGCATGGGCGATGGCCTAACTGGCACGCTGCGCGGGTTGATCGCCAACTCCTACAAGATCAACATGGACGGCCCGGCGCTGCCGCTGCTGTTCCAGAAAATCGGCGTCGAGATGCTGGCCGCGCTGGCGCTGCCGTTTCTGATTTTGATGCTGGCGGCGCTGATGGGCAATCTCATTCAGCATCGGCTGGTGTGGTCCACGGATCCGGTCACGCCCAAGCTGTCGAAAATTTCGCTGCTCGCCGGCATGAAGCGGCTGTTCTCCAAACAGGCGCTCGCCAATTTTATCAAAGGGTTGGCCAAGCTGATCGTGGTCGGCGGCGTGCTGACCGTGCTGATGATGCCGGAGCGCGAGCGTTTCGAGGGTCTGGAACGCACCGACCCGGCCGCCATGCTGCCCTTTACGCAGACGCTGGCGCTCAAGCTGATGGGCGCGGTAGTGGCGCTGCTGGCGGTGATCGCGGCGGCCGATTATTTCTTCCAATACCGGACCTGGTTCGAGCGCCAGAAAATGTCGCTGCGCGACTTGAAGGAGGAATTCAAGCAGTCGGAAGGCGACCCGACCATCAAGAGCAAGCTGCGGCAGATGCGCCAGCAGCGCTCGCGCAAGCGCATGATGGCGCAGGTGCCGAAAGCGGCGGTCATCATCACCAACCCGACCCACTACGCGATCGCGCTTCAATATGAGCGCGGCATGGAAGCGCCGATCTGCGTCGCCAAGGGCGTCGACGCGCTGGCGCTCAAGATCAGGGAAGTGGGCCGGGCCCATTCGATCCCGGTGATCGAAAACCCACCGCTCGCCCGCGCGCTGCATGCCACCGTTGACGTCGACGAGGCGGTCCCGCCCGAGCACTATAAGGCGGTCGCCGAGGTCATCGGCTACGTCATGAAACTGCGGCGTCTAAGTCGGCTATAGCCGACTTAGACCAAAATGTAATGCCGATCTCGGGTAAACCCGAGATCGGTTGCCATCCACAGATAGCCGCTAATATCGGCGGTATACTGCAAAAGGCGGGATTGGCGCCGGCTGGCACTTGCGCCGGCAGGCCGGCTTAAGGCACTCAGGACCAATGGCAGACCCGTTACCGGCAAAGCAGAAACCGGCCGACCGGAACCTGACCGCGGGCGCCCCCGCGCCGGAGCGGGGCGATGGGCGAGCGCGGGCTTCCGGCCGCCAGGCTTATGACCTGACGCAAGCCGCGCCGCGCTCCGGCTCGGTCGGCCTGGTGCTGCTGGTCGCCGTTATCCTGGTCGCCGCCGCCGCTGGTCTCATTTATATCGGGCGCGAATACGCTGAGACCTACATCATGGCGCTGCTGGCGAGCCTCGGCACCGTCGGCGTCTTCGCGCTGTTTGCGATGGCTTCCGGCATCATGCGGCTGACAGGCAAGGAGCAGGGCAATCCGCTGCTCAAGGCGGTGGTCGATGACGCCTTCGACGGTATTCTGGTGACCGACCAGACCGGCCGCGTGTTCTACGCCAATGCCACCTATCTCGACCTGATCGGGGCCAGCGGCGCAAACGACGTGCGGCCGATCGAACGGGTGTTCATCGGCGACCCGGATGTGTCGGAGGCGATCTACCGCCTGCTCAAGGCGGCGCGCGAGGGCCGCCGGCTCTCGGAAGAAGTGCGCATCGCCGGCGCGAACGCGCGCTGGCTGCGCCTGCGCGTGCGCCCGCTCGGGACGAGCCGGCGTGACGCGCAGATGACGGTGTGGTCGATCGGCGACGTGACGCGCGATCGTGAGCGGCAGGAAAACGTATTCCAGGAATTACAACACGCCATCGATTATCTCGACCATGCGCCGGCCGGGTTCTTTTCGGTCGATGCGGCGGGTGACATTGTCTATCTCAACGCGACGCTCGCCGCCTGGCTCGATCAGGATCTGGCGCAAGTCGGCGTCGGTTCGCTCAAGCTCACCGATATCGTGGCCGGCGAGGGCGCGGCGCTTCTGACCACGCTCAATGCCGCGCCCGGCGACGTCAAGACCGAGGTGCTCGATCTCGATTTGAAGACCCGCTCCGGCAAGCCGGTGCCGGTGCGGCTGTTTCATAAAGTAGCGTTCGGCGCCGATGGCGCCGCCGGTGTGTCGCGCACGCTGGTGCTCAACCGCGCCAAGGACGACGGCAGCGACCCGCAACGCGCCGCGGAAGTGCGCTTCATGCGCTTTTTCCAGAACACGCCGATGGCGATAGCGACCGTCGACAAGCTCGGCGGCATCGCGCGCAGCAATGCACGCTTTGCCAGCTCGTTCGATGGCTTGCTTAGCGGCGACCGTTCGATCCTGTCGGTGGTGGCCGAACGCGACCGCTCGGCGCTGGAAGCGGCGATCCGCAAAGCGGCCGAAGGGCAGGGCGACATTACCCCCGTTGATGCCGCGCTCACCGGCAATGGCGAGCGCTGGGCGAGTTTCTTTGTGTCGGCCATCGAGGAAGAAGACCGCGACGGCGAGACGGCCATCGTCTACGCGCTCGAAACGACGGCGCAGCGTACGCTGGAGAACAGGGTCTATCAGCAGCAGAAGATGGAATCGGTCGGCCAGCTCGCCGGCGGCATCGCGCATGACTTTAATAACGTGCTCTCCGCCATCATGATGGCGACCGATTTCCTGTTGAATGCGCATAAGCCGACCGACCCATCGTTCCAGGACATCATCCAGATCAAGCAGAACGCCAACCGCGCGGCCGCCCTGGTGCGGCAACTGCTCGCCTTTTCGCGCAAGCAGACGCTGCGCCCGCAGGTGCTCGATCTCGGCGAGGCGCTCAGCGATCTCGGCATGCTGTTGAAGCGGCTGATCGGCGAAAAGGTGACGCTGTCGGTGGTGCACGGCCGCGACCTGTGGCCGGTCAAGGTCGATATTTCGCAGTTCGAACAGGTCATCGTGAACCTGGCGGTCAATGCGCGCGACGCCATGCCGGATGGCGGCAAGTTGGGCGTGCGTACCGCGAATGTGGCGGCGAATGAATGCGGCAAGTTCGGTTATAAAGGCATGCCGAGCTCCGACTACGTGCTGGTCGAGGTGAGCGATACCGGCTCCGGCATTCCATCCGAGATTATCGACAAAATCTTCGAGCCGTTCTTTTCGACCAAGGAAGTCGGCAAGGGCACCGGGCTTGGGCTCTCGACCGTCTATGGCATCGTCAAGCAGACTGGCGGTTTCGTCTATGCCGATAGCGAGGCCGGCCGCACGGCGTTCCGCATTTTCCTGCCGCGCCATATTGCGAGCGCCGAAGAGCGCGCGCATTCGCTTGAGCCGGCGCTCGAAGGCGCGAAGGCGGCGGCGGAGAGCTTGAAGCAGGCAGGCGCTGACCTGACCGGCCATGGCGTCATATTATTGGTCGAGGACGAAGAGGGATTGCGGGCGCTCAATGCGCGCGGGCTTACCTCGCGCGGTTATACCGTGCTGGAGGCCGGCAACGGCGTCGAAGCGATCGAAGTTCTCGACAAGAACGGTCATGTCGATCTGGTGGTGTCGGACGTGGTGATGCCGGAAATGGACGGGCCGTCGCTGCTGCGCGAATTGCGCGGACGCGACCCGGACGTGAAATTCATTTTTGTGTCGGGTTATGCCGAAGAAGCCTTTGCGAAGAACCTGCCGAGCGACCAGCAATATAATTTCCTGGCCAAGCCCTTCACGCTTAAGCAACTGGTCGCGGAAGTGAAGAAGACGTTGGCCAGTTGACGCGATAAGGCCGCGCACGAGTTTTCGCGCGCTTTCAGTAACAGGCTTGCGCCAGCGAGATTTTTGCAAAGACGACCGCGTGCACGGTGCAGCGGCCCGCGCGATTGGCGGTACCGGCCGCGGCCGGCGCCTGGAAGTAAGCACGCTCGTCAGAAACTGCCGATGGCGGGGCGGCGATGGCGGTAAAGTCGGGCGACATCGGCGCTCGCGGCAGTTCGTAAGGCGAAGGCTTGGCTTGCGCGGCGATCAGCAAAACCGCCAGCATCGCTGAGGCCAGCACGGCCGTCCGCACGGTTCGCGTCACATTGAAAATCGCCGCGTTAAACATCACCATCTCCAACGCTCCCGAACACGATGAAAACGCTGGCGCTGGCGCGCCGGTTCCAGCTTCGCGGTATGACTTTCTTGTGAGGCGGGTTTCTCCAGGCGGGCATGGATTGCCAAAAGCAAGGGCGGGCGCGGGGCTGCGGCGTTGGGGCACACCCGGGCGATGCCCCTTACAAATGGCTGGCTGCAACCTTATTCTTAAGGTCGCTATTTGACTGGGAGAACTAAAGCCATGCCGCGCCACCGTTGGCTGATCGCACTTGCTGTGATCGCAACCGTTATGACGCTTGCCTTAACCGACGCCGACGCCCGCGCCGGCGGCGGCTTTTCCGGCGGCAGTCGGGGGATGCGCACCTTTTCCGCGCCGGCGCCAACCCGCACCGCGCCGACGGCGGCGCCGATCCAACGTTCGATGACGCAACCGGGCGCCACGGCCGGAGCAGGCCAGGCGGCCGCCCGGCCCGGACTTCTCGGCGGCGGCCTGTTTGGCGGCGGTCTGCTCGGCGGACTGGCGGCCGGTTTCATCGGCGCCGGCTTGTTCGGCATGTTGTTCGGGCATGGTTTTCTTGGCGGCATGGGCGGCTTCGCCTCGCTGCTCGGATTGATCCTGCAAGTCGTGCTGGTGATCTTCGTCGCCCGTCTCGCATTTGCCTGGTGGCAGCGCCGCAATGCGCCGGCTTACGCAACGCAGGCCGCTTCCCCTGCGGCGGGCGCGAGCACTCCGGGGTTCGGCGGCAATGCGCCCGCCGGCGAGCCACTGACGATTGGAAAATCCGACTATGACGATTTCGAGCAATTGCTTGGCGAGATCCAGGCAGCCTACTCGGCTGAGGATTTGGCGCGCTTGCGCGCGCATGTGACGCCGGAAATGGTGTCGTATTTCGCCGAGCAACTGGCGGAGAACGCCAGCCGTGGCGTCATCAATCGCGTTACCGATGTCAAGCTTCTGCAAGGCGATCTGTCGGAAGGCTGGCGTGAAGGCGATGTCGACTACGCGACCGTGGCGATTCACTTCGGCTTGACCGACTCGACGATCGAGCGCGCCAGCGGCCGCGTGGTCGAAGGCGGCAACCCAAGCGAAGTGACGGAATTGTGGACCTTCATGCGCGCGCGCGACGGCCGGTGGCTGTTGTCGGCGATCCAGCAGGCGTAAGTTAAATCAGGCGGGTTCGCTTTCGGTGTCGGCGTCCATCGCCGGCACCAAGTTGGCGCGTAGCTCGACCGGCAGACGCCGTTCGAAGGTGACGCCAATCTGCCGTGGCTGGCGCCAGACGATTCTGCATTTGCGGCGCGCCACGCCATTGCCGGACAGTAACAGCATAAAGTGGTCCGGCAACCGATCGGAATCCTCGACGTCAATACGCGCGCCGGTGTCCGAAATGTCGGACAAGGCGCAACCGTGCAGCTCGTCGCCGTCGAGCGTAAGCCACGCGGTGTATCGCATCGCGCGGCGCACCGCCTCGCGCTTGTCTTTCATTGTTCCAAACCCCGCCCCAAGGGTCTTACCGGCGCGCCCGGGAACTGCGCCTTCATAACTCGTTAACGATTGCTAGCAGCGTCCAGGACTATAGGGCCCACCCTGTTACCAATTCATAAAACAACATATGAAGCCATCCTGCGGTAGAACCGGCGCTGGCTTCCCCGGATACCGGCCGTTGGTAGGTTTACAGGCTGTTCCCCGGTAATTCGCGTGCCCCCTGCGGGGCTTAGAAGGCCAAGGCGCGGCGCGAACGTTGACCTTAATGCGAATACCGTTTATGTGGCCCGCCGCAACCTTGTTTTCGGCCTGATCTTGCTCGCTCGCTCCCGGCTTTGAGCTGTGCTTCAAGTGACACCAAAACTCGGTTAGTTGCCGCCTGTGCGATGAGCGCACGGGCGTACGAAGGAAGCGCGAAAGGAACTACGATGCCCGTCGGAACTGTGAAGTTCTTCAATACCCAAAAAGGCTTCGGCTTTATCCAGCCGGACGATGGTTCGAAGGATGTGTTCGTGCACATCTCAGCGGTCGAGAAGGCCGGCATGCGTTCGCTCAACGAAGGCCAGAAGATCAGCTTCGAAATCGTCACCGAGCGCGGTAAGCAGGCGGCGGGTAATCTTCAGTCGGCGTGAGCTGACCAAATTTCGATGGCGAGTTACAAAGCCCGGCGGCGCCGCCGGGCTTTTTTGTCGGAAGATTCGAACGCGGCCGGCACGAAGTCGTGAATGAGGCGCGGGAATAGCGGCCATCAGGGCGGGGTTCTCTTTTCTCGATGGCGCGCGATCACGCTGCGCCGCGACCCGGGAGGAAATAAAATGTCCGCACTTCGTTTTTGTGCGCCGCTGGTGGTTGCCGGGGCGCTGATCTCAGCCCTGCCTGCCGGCGCGCAGCAGGCCAATATGAGTTTCTTCGTGACCAGCGCCGGACCCGGCAAAGGCGCCGATCTTGGCGGACTGGCGGGCGCCGATGCCTATTGTCAGAAACTTGCGGCCTCGGTCGGCGCCGCCGGGAAGACCTGGAAAGCTTATCTATCGACGCAAGGGGCGGGCGCGGTCAATGCGCGCGACCGCATCGGCAAGGGCCCGTGGGTGAATGTCAAAGGCGTGACCATCGCCAAGGACGTCGCCGAACTGCATGGCGAAAATCACCTCACCAAGCAAACTGCGCTTACGGAAAAAGGCGAGACCGTAAATGGCTTCGGCGACAAGCCGAATCGCCACGACGTCCTCACGGGGTCGCAGCGGGATGGCACGGCCTATCCGCCCGACAAGGACATGACGTGCAAGAACTGGACAAGCGCCACCGCGGGGTCGGCCATGCTCGGTCATCTCGACCGCAAGGGGCCACGCGAAGATGACGCGATGCATTCTTGGAACTCGTCGCATCCTTCTCGCGGGCCCGATGGCGGCTGTAGCCAGGCCGATTTGAAATCGACCGGCGGCGATGGGCTGCTTTATTGCTTCGCGGCCAACTGAGCATTCTGACTCCGGTGAACGGTCGAAAAATAACGACCGTTCACCGGGCTTATTTTATCTGTCGCAGACAGTTACCTGCTCATTGTGCAGACAAATGCGGCATTCGGTGAATTGCGAACTAAAATCTTAACCGTTTCGCCGCCATTTGCGCTATTAAATGAGACAGGCGCGGTCTCGATGTCCCGCCTAAGCGCATCGGCGGACGACAAAGACGCAATGCCCGAAACTGAAAACGCCTTGCTGCTGGTTGGAGATGCGCTGCTTTATTTCGTCGCGCTCGCCGCGCTCCTGCGCGCGCGCAGCCGTATCGGGCTCGGCGCATTTTTCTGCGCGCTCGGTGTGATGCATTTCCTCGAGACGTATCTCGCCAGCATTTTCTATGTCGCGCTGCCGTACGGCATCGTCACCTCGCCCGGTTCGACCGTGCTGTTCACCGGCAAGCTGATGTTGCTGCTGCTGCTCTATATCCGCGAAGACGCGGTGGTGGTGCGCCAGCCGATCTACGGCTTGTTGTTCGGTAACGTGCTGGTCTTTGCGCTCGGCTTCATGTTGCGCAATCACACGCCGTTGCCCTTAAGCGAAGGCCGTGTCGCCGATTTCGGCTTTCTCAATGAGATGGGCGGGCTCATGGTTTGGGGAACGGCGATCCTGTTCTTCGACTGCATCGTCATCATATTGTTGTACGAACGTTCTCGCGCCTGGTTCGGCGATCATGTGTTCCCGCGCTTGCTGTTATGCAGCGCGCTGGTGCTGACCTTCGACCAGGTGGCATTTTTCGCCGGCCTCACCATGCTGACCGGCGCCGGATTGCCGGTGCTGATCGGCGGCTGGATCGCCAAGATGGGCGCGGTCGCGCTCTACAGCGTGCTAGGCACGATCTATCTGCAATATTTTGAGCGCCCGCTCGGTTTCCGCCGCGCCCCGCGCATCTGGGACGTGTTCGATACGCTGACCTATCGTGAGCGCTATGAAGACCTTCTGGCGCGCACCGGCTGCGACGCGCTCACCGGCGCGCTCGACCGCCATTCGCTCGAATCCTACGGCCGCCGCGCGGTTGAAAACGCCGCCGCCGCCGGACGGCCGCTGGCGCTGCTTTTGATCGACATTGACCACTTCAAGGCATTCAACGACCGTTTCGGCCACGCCGCCGGCGACAAGATGCTCAAGCGCGTCACGTCCGAGATCATGGCCGCGGCGCGGGTGTCGGATTTCACCTATCGCTATGGCGGCGAGGAATTCGTGGTAATCGCCGACGGACTTGCGACCAACGACGCCATCGCGCTTGGCGAGCGCGTGCGCCGCGGCATTGCCGGCGCGCCGAGCGATGACCCGGCTCGCAAGGTGACGGCTTCGATTGGCATTGCTACCTGCGCCGGCGACGCCTCGGGCTATGACCGGCTGTTCGAGATCGCCGACAAGCGGCTATACGAGGCGAAAGCGCTCGGCCGTAACCGCGTTATCGGCGCGCGGCCGCCCAACGGCGAAAATCCGATGCGGCTGGTGAAGGGCTGACCTCTTGCGCCTTTTCGGAACGCGGGTAAGCCTCGCGGGCAAGGCTCGCGGGTTGGAAAAGCGTGAGGAGAGGTCGCTATGCGCTATCAATTGTTCTATTGGCCGGGCATCCAGGGCCGTGGCGAATTCGTCCGCCTCGCGCTGGAGGATGCCGGCGCTTCCTACGATGATGTTGCGCGCGGGGCGGACGGCACCGACAAGATGATGAAGATCATGCGCGGCGGGCAGGAGAAGCGCCCGCCATTCGCGCCGCCGTTTTTGCGAGCGGGCAAGCTTACGATCGCGCAGGTGGCCAATATTTTATTCTATCTCGGGCCGCGCCTGAAACTGGCGCCGGCCGACGACAACGGGCGGCTATGGCTCAATGCGTTGCAGATGACGGTGACCGATTTCGTGAAGGAAATTCACGACACCCATCATCCGATCGCCACTGGCCTGTACTACGAGGATCAGAAGCCGGAATCCAAACAGTTCACCGATCATTTTCTCAAAGATCGGGTGCCGAAATATCTTGGCTATTTCGAGGACGTACTGCAAAAGAGCGGTGGCAATTATCTGCTCGGGCGCAAGGTCACCTATGTCGATCTGTCGATGTTCCAGTTGATCGAAGGCTTGCGTTACGCGTTCCCCAACGCGATGAAGGGGATCGAACGCAAGGCGCCGGGCCTGGTTGCGCTACGCGACCGCGTCGCCGAGCGGCCGGGGATCGCGGCTTATCTTAAGTCGGAGCGGCGGATTGCGTTTAACGAAGATGGAATTTTCAGACGCTACCCGGAGCTGGACCGCTAGCGATCAACCATGCGCGGGCAGCGGCTTGCCGTTCACGGTGACTGGCTTGGCCGAAATCAGCACAAAGGCGATGACGCAAGGTACGCTGCCGTTGTTGACCCAATTGTGCACGGTGCCGCGCTGCACCAGTACGTCGCCAGCTTTGAGATGCACCGTCTCGTTATCGAGCACCATGTCGATCTCGCCCGACATCACCACGGCATAATCGATTGAATCGGTGCGGTGATTGCGCGGCGCAACGCCGGGGCCGAAGTTGACCACGCGGAACACCGCGCCGTTGTCGATTGTCGTGCCGATCTTTTTATTCGACGGGTCTTCGAAGCCGTCATTATTGGCGGGAAAGCCTTGGTGTGACCAGATCACGCTGAACTCGGCACCCGGACGGGCCGAAAAAGCATTGGTGATCTGCTCGTCGATCATCACCTTGGCGTGACCTTTCTCGTCGTGGCCGGTGACGACGCGGCGAAGCTTCATGGTCATTGGCGAAATCCTTCCCTGAGTTTTCAGTCCGCCGGCAATGGCCGCTTGCCGCTTTCGCGCCAGAGCAAAAACAGGCCGGAGGCGACGACGATGCCCGAGCCCGCGAGCAGCGAAAGCGTCGGTACGTCGCCCCAGAACACATAGCCAAGCACGATGGCCCAGACCAGCGCGAAATAATAAAACGGCCCGACCGCCGAGGCGGGCGCGAGCGACAACGCGCGCGTCCACCAATATTGCCCGAAGCCGTTGAGCACGCCGACCACGATCATCGCGATGGCGTCCCGCTCATTCGGGATCGTGAAGCCAAACAATAGCGTCGCCAGCAGAAAGAAAAGAGTCATAAAGCCCATCTGGTAGATGGTCAGCGTTTCGGCTGATTCGGTCTGGCTCATGCCGCGCACCGCCGCCGTGACGCTGCCGAACAGCACCGCGTTGGCGATGGCGAAGAGTGCGCCGAGGCTGAGGCTGTCGACCCCGGGCGAAGCCACCAACAGCACGCCGCCGAAACCGATCGCCAGCGCGCAGGCGCGGGGCAGGCCGACTTTTTCCTTGAGGAAAATCGCCGCGAACAGCGTGGCAAACAACGGCGCGGAGAAATTGATCGCCATCGCGCCGGCGAGTGGCATCATGCTGAGTGCAATCAGGATGAAGCTTTGTGCCGTGGTTTGCGTGATGCTGCGGCCGAAATGAGCGCCGATTTTCTGCGTGCGGAAGACAGCCATGCCGGTGCGCGGCATGACCAACAGCGCGACAACCACGAGTGACACTGCCGAGCGGAACAGCAGCACTTCGGAGAATGGATAAGTTGCCACCTGCCATTTCGACAGCGCGGTCGAGCCGGCAAAAAGTACGGTTGCTGCCAGCATATACAATATGCCGAGCGGGATTTGATCGCGGCGGGCGGCAGGGGCGAGGCGCTCGGTTGTCACCGTGTGAAAGCTTTCGGCGTGAGGGGAGGGCGCGTTTCCCTAACACAGGCTGCGCTGCGATTGCAGGGGCAAAAACGAATGGCGGCTGTGCTATCACCGCGCTGTCTTTTTCGTCCGCTTCGCCTTCGCTTTGGTCGGCTTGCACAGCGGGCAGAGGCAGCCATTTCCGAAATAAAGCGCCATATGTTCTTCGCCGTAATCGACGGTGATCTCTTCGTCTTCCGCGATGTCCTTGATGGCACGATACATCAGACGGCCACGGTTGGATTCGGCTTCCGCATTGGGATCGCAGGAATGATTGACGTAGCGCGCCATGTTGGTTCGCGTGCGTCCATCGATGGTCCAGCGCCGATCGATCTCGAACAGGTATTTATTGCCGCGGCGGCGGTCGAACGCCTGCGCCATTTTGGTCGGAATACGGCGGCCCGAATATTCGACGATCAGTGCGCGTTCGGCGATCGGCCGGGCGGCGAACAGGCCGAGCCCGATATCGGAGCGGCCGATGCGATAAAATCCATTGCCGGATTTTTTCTTCGCCGTGCCAGCCATAAAATTTAACGCGCGCGCTTGCCAGATTTCTTGCGCACTGTTTTGCGCGATTTCTTGCGCAATGTTTTCTTCTTGCCGGCGAGCCGCGCGGCCTTGCGCTTTCGTTTCTCGCGCAATTCGACCGCGCGCTTGGCGCGCCGCTTGCGGCAGCGTGAGCATTGGCAATTTGAAAGTCCGATGACGTTCTTAAGATAATCGCGGCCGTAGTCGTAGACGATTTCCTGGCCCGGTTTGATGTTGCGCAAGGTGCGGATGAAAATGCGGCCCTGCTTGATGAAAGTGTCGGCGTTTGGATTGCAGGAATGGTTGAAATAGCGCGCGATGTTGTTATGGCCGGTGCCGTCGATGGTCCACTTGCTGTTGACTTCGTAGAGGTAGCGGTTGCCGCGATTTTCCGCCTTGAGCGCCTGGTCGACGTTGAGCCGTCGGCCTTTATATTCGGCGATGCGCGTGCGCTTCCGGATCGGCCTGGTGGCGAAGACGCCGAGGCCGGTGCGGGAGCGGCCGAGGCGAAAGTGTCTTGCGGGCATTGGTCCTGTCGGCTCTGGACGATTCCAGTCGGGAAAGCAGGCGTCGAGATTGCAGATGCAAGCGCGCGCGTCAATGGAACTGTGCGGTCTTTAAGGCAACCATCCACGGCCTGCGCCGTTGATGGGACATGAGCCTGTTCCGGATCCGCAGCGACATTCACCCGCTCGACAAAGCGCCGGGCATCCGGCTGCATCACGGCACCGCCATGGCGGCGGCGGCCGTGGTGTTGGCGCTGGTGCTCAACGCCGCCAATCTGCCGGCGCCGCTTTACGTCGTTTACAAGCAGCGATTCGGCTTTTCCGAGCTTACGCTGACGCTCGTCTTCGCGGTCTATGTGGTGGGCTCGATCGCCGCCATGACCTTTTTGGGCAAGGTGTCGGACTATGTCGGCCGCCGCCCCGTACTGTTTGCCGGCATCGCGCTGGCGGCGCTTGGCACGCTGATCTTCCTGTTCACCTTCAACGTCACCACGCTGTTCGCCGCGCGTATTGTGACGGGGCTGTCGGTCGGCCTGACCGGCACGGCTTGCGTTGCCTGGATCGCCGAGTTGCAGCCGCAGGGCGACCAGGGCGCGGCCGCGCGCATGACCACCGCCGCCACCATGATGGGGCTGGGCCTCGGCCCGCTGATTGCCGGCTTGGTCGCCGAGTTCGCGCCGTATCCATTGCGGCTGCCGTTTCTCATCTATCTCGTCGGTCTCATTCCGCCGGCGCTGGTGGTGTGGACCGTGCACGAGACGGTCAAACATAAAAGGCCACTCACGTCGGTGCCGCTGACGCCGCAACTCAGCGTTCCCTCCGATATCGCGATCCTGTTCGGCGCTCTGGCGGCGACCGGCTTTGTCGCCTTTTCGATGATGGGGTTCTACTCGGCGTTGATCCCGTCGCTGCTGGCTAACAGCTTGCACATTGAGAGCCACGCCGCCGGCGGCGCTGTTATATTCTTCATGTTCGTCTGCGGCACGATCGCCATCGCGTTGAGCCTGATGTGGTCGAGCAGGGTGTCGACCTATCTCGGGCTCGCCTTGATTCCGCCCGGCGTCGCGCTGCTCGTGGCCGCCCAGCACTTCGGATCGCTCGCGCTGCTCCTTGCCGCGAGCGCCATCGGCGGCGCTTCCGGCGCGCTCGGTTTCTGCGGCAGCTTGCAGGTCGTCAACGAAATCGCGCCGGCCGGCCGCCGCGCAGCGGTTGTCTCTTCGCTGCTGGTCATTTGTTACGGCGGCCTGTCGCTGCCGGTGATCGGCATCGGGGTTCTGACCGCGGCGAGCGGGGCGGGCGTTGCCGATTTAGTCTTCGCCATCGTGCTGTGCGCGCTGGCGGCGATCGCGGCGGGCATTTGCTGGCGCTATCTCAAGGAGCGCTGACGGGTTAAGCTCGCCGTCTGTTGCCTCAAGGACCGCGCCCGATGCCCGACTCCCCCCGCTGGCCCGAACTGCCTTATGGCGCCTGGAAGGATACCGCCGCGACGCTGCAACTGTGGACGCAGATCGTGGGCAAGATCCGCCTCGCTAAAACGCCGTGGCTGAACCATTCCTGGCACGTGACGCTTTATGTCAATGCGCGCGGGCTCACCACAGGGCCCATTCCTTACGAGGGGCGCAGCTTCCAGATCGATTTCGACTTCATCGACCATGTGCTGTGGCTGCGCACCAGCGGCGGGCATTACAGACAAATCATGCTGCGTCCGGTGCGCGTCAACGAATTCTATAGCGAGGTGATGATCGCGCTGCGCGAACTTGGACTTGCGGTCGCGATCAACACGATGCCGTGCGAACTCGCCGAATGCATTCCGTTCGAGAAGGACGCCATTCATCGCTCCTATGACGCGGACTCAGTCAATCGTTTCTGGCGCGTGTTGCTCGCGGCCAACGACGTCATGAGCCGCTTCCGCACCGGCTTTCTCGGCAAATCGAGCCCGGTGCATTTTTTCTGGGGCTCGTTCGATCTCGCGGTCACGCGCTTTTCCGGGCGCAAGGCCCCACAGCATCCCGGCGGCATTCCGCATTTGCCGAATTCGATGGCGCGCGAGGCCTATTCGCACGAGGTCTCCAGTGCCGGCTTCTGGCCGGGCGGCGGCGGCGCGGTCGATTATCCGGCGTTTTATTCTTATGCCTATCCGGCGCCGGAAGGCTTTGCCGAGGCTAAAGTGAAACCGGCGCAAGCCTTTTTCTCCAAAATTCTCGGCGAGTTTCTATTGCCCTATGACGCGGTGCGAACGGCGGCCGATCCCGACGTAACGCTGATGGAATTTCTGGTGAGCACTTACGAGGCGGCGGCCAATCTGGCGAAGTGGGATCGCGGCGCGTTGGAGTGTGCGATGGGAGAGCCGGGGAAGTGCCGGGTGCTGTGATCATCGCTTGGTCGCCGATAATGGGATGGCGATCTTTTCAAGACATTGCCCCTCGGCGGCGACGCCGAACATGATTTCGATGATGGCCGCCGCCAACATCAGAAAATCCGCGAACAGATAGCCGTAGAATACATTCCAGGCGGAGCCGGTGCCGATCAGCGTGCCGAATAACCAGGGCGCGGCGATGCCGCCCGCGCCGGTGCCGATCGAATAGAAGAACGAGATGGCGAGCGCGCGCGTCTCGAGCGGGAAGATTTCGCTCACCGTCAGGTAGGCCGAGCTCGCCGCCGGCGAGGCGATGAAGAAAATCGCGGTCCACAGCGCCGTCTGCGTCATCGCGGTCAACTGGCCGAGTGCGAACAGCCAGCCGGTCATCGCCAGCAGCACAGCGGAGATGATGTAAGTGAGCGAGATCATTTGTTTGCGCCCGATAGTATCGAACAGGTGCCCGAGCGCCATGACGCCGGCGAAATTGCCGATGGCGAAGGGCAGCAGATAAAGCCCGGTTTCGCCCGGCGGCACATTATAAAAGCGTGTGAGCACCAGCGCGTAGGTGAAGAAAATCGCATTATAGAGAAACGCTTGCGACACCATCAGCGCAAAGCCCACCAGCGAGCGCTTGCGATATTCGCCGAAAATGGTGTGCACCACCACGCCGAAGCCGAAGACCTGTCGCGGATGGATGATAATGGCGTCGTTCCTGTCGTAAGGCGGCAGCGCCGCGGCCGGTGTCTGCTTGAACGCGCGCCTCGATTTCGCCGACGGCGCGCTCGGCTTCGTCCTCGTAGCCATGCGTCAACAGCCAGCGCGGGCTTTCCGGTACGTGCCGGCGTACCAATAATATGAATAGCCCGAGCACGGCGCCGACGCCAAGGCCGACGCGCCAGCCGACATCGACGGAGAAGATATTGGTGTTGAGCAGAATGAGCGTCGAGCCGGAACCGAGCGCGGCGCCGACCCAGTACGAACCGTTGATGAAAATGTCGATGCGGCCGCGCAGGCGCGCCGGAATCAGTTCGTCGATCGCGGAATTGATGGCGGCATATTCGCCGCCGATGCCGGCGCCGGTAATGACGCGGAACAGGCAGAAGCTCCAGAAATCCCACGAGAAGGCGGTGAGCAGCGCGCCGCTAAGATAAACGCCGAGCGTGACGAAGAACATCAGCCGCCGCCCGAACCGGTCGGTGAGCCAGCCGAAAAAGAGCGAGCCCAGGACCGCGCCGGTGAGATAAAACGAGGCGATGGCGCCGATCTCGGCGGGGGTGAGATGCAGCGTGCCCGGCTCCTGCAACACGCCGGAGATCGCGCCCTTGAGCGTGACTTCGAGGCCATCGAGGATCCAGGTCACGCCGAGCGCGATGACGATCAGCCAGTGAAAGCGCGACCAGGGCAGGCGGTCGGGACGGGCGGGAATGTAGGTTTCGATGGCAGGTTGCGCGTTTTGATTTGCAACGGTCACCTTTTTTCTCCTCACGTCTGCGCGGAGAGCGCCTTCGACACGATCTGTAACAGCGAGCCGAGGCCGGCGACCGCCAGCACCAGCACCGCGAAGCGGCCCCAGGGGCCGAGGAAATAGACCGTTGCCACGATCACGGCCGACCACATGCCGGTGCACCAGATGCACTGGATGAATTCGCAGACCAGACGGCGCCAGCCGCGCTCGGCGATCTTGAGCCGCGTGCCTTCGACATCCATGAAGGCGGTGCGCACCACCTCGAAGATCTTATCGTAGGTGAGCAGGTGAATGGTGCGGAAGACCGCGAGCCCGAGCAGCGCAACATCGAGCACACCGAGCGCGGCGGGATCGAAGACGCCGTAGCGCGCGACCAGCCAGACCGAGAGCGCGCATAGCGCAACGAACGCAACAAGCGCGACGCCATTCCAGAAGCGCTGTTCTTCGCGGACGGTTGTTTTGGCCATGCGCTGCGTTCCTCTGCCCGGGCCGATAACGTGCGAAGGCGGGTTATGTTCGGGCTGGCTGGTGGCCCAGTCGGCGGTCTTTTGCGCGCCGCGCGGGGTCATTGGGGCTTCGATCCGGAAAAGTTTCCGGGGACGAGTACGTAGGCGCGTTAGCGCAGCGTAACGCGCCGATAGGGGGATGGCGGATTACGCTGCGCTAATCCGCCCTACGGGCTCAGGATAAGGCAGGGAGAGGTTGTGCGCGGCGCGCCACCCGCATGCAGCGACTTGTCCGCTGTAGCGCGAAGACGGAATGCGAGATGGAGGCCGACAAGAATCCTGGATTTCGCTGCGCTCATCCGGGTTATGTATCAGCTTTCTTGTTGTCCTGAAATACGAACTGTCGATGGTGACGCAAGAAGTTCTTTTCACCGAGTGTCAATAGTTTTGATAGCGAACCACTCAGCCGAAGAATCATCTGATCATTGGCGGTTATTTGTTTTGAAAGCAGCATTTTTCCGTTGTCCAGGAACGTGACAAGTCCGGTGTCAAAAAGCGCGTCGACGTGGGCCGCTAGCAAAAGCCCGTTGTTCGGATCCAGTCTTTCATCGTTATTCGAATGTCTCCATGCCTTGATATGTGATGCGCGCAATGCTGCCGGAATTTTACATCCTGTTATCGCGCACGCATTTCCCCATCGAATCTCCAACTGATCGCGGAAGCGTCCTTGGCCTAGGCGCGCGTCTATCAAGCGTTTTTTTGTTGTGATGCCGGTTTCGGCGTCGGTTAAGATATTCTGGACGTCGGCCATGGCGTTGCTAGAATCGATTGTTCCACGGCTTTCCCAAGCAGATTCGATCTCTTTGACGATCTCTGGATCGGTTATACGAGTGAAGCCAATGCTAAAATTCTGATAGCTATCTTTTAATTTCCTAAACCAGCTTAAATTGGTGACCTCTATTGGATCATTGGACTCGTTAACGCTGAATTCGATACTCAAGCCATCTTCTTGTTCTGATGTTCGATAGATTTCAGGACGCTTTTCCCAAACTGCTGCCGTGATAGTGCCGGTGGAAACGATCCGATATTGTCGTGGTGTGTCACGGCCTTCAATTACCCAAAGCTTATTACCGATAAGGGTGTCCGGCCTAAAAGGTTTTGCGGTGAAGAAATTTTCGATCTCGGCATGCTTGCTCTTTTCATCGCGAAAGTAGGGTCCGCCATCGACTGCGTTATGATAACCTAGGAAATGCTCCATGGGGTCCTGGCTCTTGGTAGTTGCAAAAGATAGTGACCGAAACCGTGTAAACTTACTACAATGCAAATCCGCGCCTCCCAACATTTAGGTTACAAATGAACGCCCCCGTACCTCCGCCCTCCGCCGACGCCCCGGCCTTGCCGCCCTATCACCACACGCCGCTGTTTCCACTCGGTAAGGACGAGACCGCCTATCGGAAAATCTCGTCGCAGGGCGTGCGCACGGAGAAGGTCATGGGTCAGGACATGCTGGTGATCGAGCGCGAGGCGATCCGCGCGCTGTCGGAGGCCGCCTTCACCGACATCAATCATCTGCTGCGGCCGGCGCACTTGAAGCAACTGCGGAAGATTCTCGACGACCCGGAAGCGAGCGACAACGACAAGTTCGTCGCCTACGACTTTTTGAAGAACGCCAACATCGCGGCCGGCGGCGTGCTGCCGATGTGCCAGGACACCGGCACCGCGATCATCATGGGCAAGAAAGGCCGGCTGGTGTTCACCGACGGCAGCGACGAGGGCGCTCTGGCCGAGGGCGCGCGCGACGCTTACTTGCGGCGTAACCTGCGCTATTCACAGCTCGCGCCTTTGTCGATGTTTGAGGAGACGAACACCAAGAACAATATGCCGGCGCAGGTCGAGATCTATGCCCAAGGGGCGCGCGAAGCCGAGGACGCCTACAAATTTCTGTTCATTGCCAAAGGCGGCGGCTCGGCCAACAAGGCCTTTCTGTTTCAGGCGACGCCCTCGATCCTGACGCGCGAGCGGCTCGCAGCGTATCTGAAAGAGAAGATCATGACGCTCGGCACCGCCGCGTGTCCGCCTTATCATCTGGCGATCGTGATCGGCGGCACTTCGGCCGAACTCACCATGAAGACGGTGAAGCTCGCCTCCACCAAATATTACGACACCCTGCCGACCAAGGGATCGGAGGACGGCCACGCCTTCCGCGATCTCGAGATGGAGCAGGAAGTGTTGAAGATGACGCAGTCGTCCGGCGTCGGCGCGCAGTTCGGCGGCAAATATTTCTGCCACGACGTGCGCGTCATCCGTCTGCCGCGTCACGGCGCGTCGCTTCCCATTGGTCTGGGCGTGTCGTGCTCGGCCGACCGGCAGGCGCTCGGCAAGATCACGAAGGACGGCGTGTTCCTCGAGCAACTCGAAGAGCATCCGGCGCAATATCTGCCCGACGTCGATCAGGAGAAGCTGGGTGGCGCGGTGGTCAAGGTCGATCTCAATAGGCCGATGAAGGATATTCTGGCGCAGCTCTCGGCCTATCCGCCGAAGACGCGGCTCTCGCTCACCGGCACGCTCGTCGTCGCGCGCGATTTGGCGCACGCCAAATTGCGCGAACGGCTGGAAGCCGGGCAGGGGCTGCCGGATTATTTCAAAAACCATCCGGTCTATTATGCCGGCCCGGCAAAAACGCCGGCGGGCTATGCGTCGGGCGCGTTCGGACCGACCACGGCGGGGCGCATGGATAGCTATATCGATCAGTTTCAGGCAGCGGGCGGCTCGATGATCTCGCTCGCCAAGGGCAACCGCTCATCGCAGGTGCGCGAGGCCTGCAAAAAGCACGGCGGCTTCTATCTCGCCACCATCGGCGGCACCGCGGCCAATGTCGCGCAGGACTGCATCAAAAAGGTCGAGGTGCAGGAATATGCCGAACTCGGCATGGAAGCGATCTGGCGCATCGAGGTGGAGAATTTCCCGGCCTTCATCGTCATCGACGACAAGGGCAATGACTTTTTTAAAGAGTGGAATCTCGGCTAGGAGATCGCTTGCCCGCGTCATATTTTGAATCGTGAATTGTGCGGTGCGAAATTTGTGCGGTGCAAAACAGGCAGTGCCACGGAACTTTGGTCGTATTCCATATATTCCGGTGCGCGACGCATTGCCGCAGCGCCTGTGGCGCAACAAGAAAACGCGCCCGCTGGATTAATTTTCCGCGCCGCATCGAGCAAGGAGAGGTGTGCACTGCGCGCCTAAACGAAAGTGGCATTGACGTAGACGCCGTTTCCATACGCCATGTATATTCGACGATGTGAATTCGGCGCGCGCAGGCAAAGGCGCACCGCCGAGGCAACCCGTATTGTCCGTCAAGCTGCACAGCAACCGTGCGCGCGACGGCCAGCACGCGGCGGCAACGACACGGCAACGATAAGAAAAGCGAGCACAATCAGACCTGGGTAAGAGCTGGGTAAAAGAACCGGGGGGCGACTCGGGGCTTCAGAAACTCAACAACAATCGGAGGAAACGAAATGACATTATTCGACAAAGACGGCCTTTCGCGCCGTAACGTTCTGACCGCCGGCGCGGGTCTTGCCGGCGGCGTTATGCTGCCGGGCGGCCTGATGATGCCGGCTTTCGCGGCCGATAAGCCGGCCATCGGCACCTATCCGGCCGGCTCGCAGGGCGACACCGTCAATATCGGCGCCGCCGTTCCGCGCACCGGCACCTATGCGGTGCAGGGCGAAGATGAGCTCAAGGGCTGGCAGCTTGCCGTCGAGCACATCAACACCAACCACGCGCTGATGAAAAAGATCGCGCCCAAGGTCAACAAAGGCGTGAACGGCAAGAAGGTCAACCTCGTCGTCGCCGACTCCGGCGCCAAGCCGAACCAGGCGGTGCAGGAAGAGCAGACCTTTATCAACCAGAACAAAGTCATCTTGATGACCGGCTCGACCTCGTCGGCGGTCGCGGTGGCGCTCAACAAGTTCGCCCAGCGCGAGAAGGTGCTCTACGTCGCCGGCATCTCCGGCTCGAACGACACCACCGGCAAGGATTGTGTGCGTTACGGCTTCCGCCAGAACTTCTACGGCGAGACCGCGGCGAACGCGATCGGGCCGGTGCTGGTCAAGGCCTACGGCAAGAACCGCAAGGCGGCGTTCATGACGCCGGACTACACCTACGGCCACACCGTCACCAAGTCGGTGAATGATTACCTGACCAAGAACGGTGGCTGGACGCAGGTCACCGACCAGGTGTCGCCGCTCGGCACTCAGGACTTCAGCCAGTACATCACCAACATCGCCAACTCCGGCGCCGAGTTCATCATCAACGTGAACTGGGGCCGTGACGCGGTGCTGTCCGTGCAGCAATGCAAGCAGTTCGGCCTGACTCCGAAGATGAAGATGGTGATCCCGTATCAGATTCCGTTCCTCGCCAAGGAAGCGGGTGCGGAACTGATGGAAGGCGTCTTCGCCGCGACCGACTATTGGTGGACACTCGAAGACAAGTATCCGCTTGCCAAGATGTTCAACGACGCCTTCTCGGCGAAGTACGGCTACAAGCCGGAATGGGGCGCGGAGAATGCCTACGTGAGCTTCGCGCACTGGGCGCGCATGGTCACGGAAGCAAACAGCTTCTATCCGCCGGACGTCATCAAGCAGTACGAGAAGGGTGAGACCATCCCGTCGCTGCTCGGTGATGTGCACTACCGTCCGCAGGATCACCAGTGCGTTCGCCCGGTCGTCATCGTCAAGGGCAAGGCCGTGAAGGACATGAAGAACAAGGAAGACTTCTGGGAAGTTCTCGAAGTTCTTCCGGGCGCGCCGTTGATGCAAAAGCCGGATGCGTTCGGCTGTAATCCCGGCGACTACACCTGACAAAACCAACCCACCTCCGCCTCTGGGCGGGGGTGGGTTTCGCGCATCAAGCCTGGGTAAACCGGGGCCGGCCTTTATGGCCGGCCCGGTCCTTTGTTCCGGCCGTGAACGCGCTTGTTTGCCGTAAAAGAAAGTCGTTGAGGCCGCCCGTCAGGTCGGGCAAGACGAAGCCGGGCATGAATGGGACGACACAGTGATCAACTGGGGCAACTTCATATCGCAATGCTTTAACGGGCTGGTGCTCGGCGCGCTGCTTGCGCTGATCTCCTCCGGCCTGACGATCATCTATGGCACGCTCGGCGTCCTCAACCTCGCGCATGGCGCGATGTTCATGCTCGGCGGTTACGCCGGCTGGGTCGCCTTCAGTTACACCGGTTCATACATCGTCGCGGTAATCGCCGGCTCGCTGTTCGTCATGGTGGTCGGCATCGTGATGGAGCGCGGCATCATCCGTCACTTCTACACGCGCCCCCACGAGGATCAGTTGCTCGTGACCTTCGGCCTCAGCATCGTGTTTGTCGAGGCCATCCGCTTCTTCTTCGGCAGCCTGTCGAAGATGGTGCCGCCGCCGCCGGCCTTCGTCGGCATCATGAATCTCGGCTTCATGTTCTATCCGACCTATCGCATCGCGCTGCTCGGCATCATCGCGGTGGCGCTCATCGCACTGTTCATCGTGCTCTACAAGACCCGCATCGGCATGATCGTGCGCGCCGGCATCGAGGACGCGGTGATGGTCGACGTGCTCGGCATCGACGTCTACAAGGTCTTCATGCTGGTGTTCGGCATCGGCGCGATGGCGGCGGGCTTCGCCGGCATCGTCAACGCGCCGGTCGTCTCGATTGCGCCCGACGTCGGCGAGGCGATCCTGGTGCAAACCTTCGTCGTGGTGGTGATCGGCGGCGTCGGTTCGTTCCCCGGTGCGGTGCTTGGCGGCCTGATCGCCGGCGAGATCATCAGCATCACCTCCATGTTCAACCCCGGTTACGCCTACGTCATGCTGTTCGTGGCGATGACGTTAGTGCTGGTGCTGCGGCCTTATGGCCTGCTCGGCACCGCGGGCCGCGAATGAGTACGTCAACCTGATGCGCACGCAACGTCCATTCCTTGTCGAAATCCTCACAGCCATCGCGCTGATCGCGGCGCCGTTCGTGCTCCCTTATTTGGGCTTCTCGCCGAACACGGTCAACCGCATCCTGATCTGGGGCCTGTTCGGCCTCGGCTTCGATATCCTGTTCGGCTACACCGGGCTTCTCTCGTTCGGCCAGTCGGCGTTCTTCGGCACGGGCGGGATGTTCGCCGCGTATATGATGACGCGGATGAATATTCCCTACGTTATGTTTTCTGTCGTAACAGGCGCGGTCGTTGCCGCCGTGGTCGGCTACTTTATCGGCCTGATCGCGTTGCGCCGCACCGGCATCTACTTCGCGATGATTACGGTGGCGATCGCGGAGGTGTTTTTCTTCGTCGAATTCAATCCATTGTCGGCTTTTACCGGCGGCGAGAATGGCCTGCCGGGCGTCCCCAAGCCCAGCGTCGCGCTCGGCTTCACGACGCTGCATTTCAACACCGACTTCGAAGTCTATATGTTTCTCGCCTTCTGGTACTTCGTCGGGCTGGTGCTGGCGGTGCGCATCGTTCGTTCGCCGGTCGGCGCGATCCTGTCCGCGATCCGCGACAATCCGTTGCGGGCCGCCGCGCTCGGCCACAACATCCACAGTTACAAGCTGGCGGCCTTTGTCATTGCGGCCGCCTATGCCGGCTTTGCCGGCGGCCTTCTGGGCCTGATGCAGGGCTTCATGCCGCCGGACGCCTTCATGTTCGACACCTCGGGCCAACTGGTGATGCAGACCGCGATCGGCGGCGCCGGCACCTTGTTCGGTCCGCTGGTCGGCGCCGCCGTGTGGCTTTATCTCAGCGACTTCTTTCAGAACACACTGCATCTGGGCGCCACCTGGCGGTTGGTGCTCGGAATCGTATTCGTGCTGCTGATCTGCTTCCTGCGCCGTGGCATCGTCGGCGGGCTGATCGATGTTTATCGGCTTGTTCGCTTCGGCCGTCGCAAGCACGAGCCGGAAGAAGCGGCCGTGGACGTGGATGACACCGGTAACGGCGGCGTCGGCGCATATGCCACGCCGGCCTCGCTCAGTTCGGGCGTGGCGGCGGGCGGGGACGTGATCCTGCAAGCGAGCGGCCTGAGCAAGCGCTATGGCGGCATTGTCGCCAACGACAACATCGACTTCGCGGTCAGGCGCGGCGAATTGCGCGGCGTGATCGGCCCGAACGGCGCCGGCAAATCAACGTTCTTCAAGATGCTGACCTGCGAAATTCCTCCGACCACGGGTACCATTGAGTTCGAAGGCCAGGACATCACCGGCTTTAACGTCACGCGCGTATGTCAGCTCGGGCTGACCAAGAGCTATCAGGTGAACCAGCTGTTCACCCGCCTGACCGTGCGCGAAAACATCACCATCGCGGCGCTGGCGCAGAAGCGCGGCGACTTCAAGCTCGACCTGCTGCGCAATATCTCGAAAGTGGAAGGGCTGGCGCAGCGGGTGGAAGAAACGATGGCGCTGGTGCGCCTGACCAAGCGCGCCGATACGGCCGTTTCCGATCTCGCCTATGGCGAGAAGCGGCGGGTGGAGATCGGTCTCGCGCTCGCCACCTCGCCGACGCTGCTGTTGCTCGACGAGCCGCTCGCTGGCATGAGCCCGCGTGAGCGGGTGGAGACGGTAAAACTCCTCAAGACGATTGCACGCGGTCGCACCATGATCGTGATCGATCATGACATGGACGCGATCTTCGAATTGGCCGAGAAAATCACGGTGCTGCGCGAGGGCTCGGTTCTGGTCGAGGGCACGCCCGAAGAGATCAAAGGCAACGCGGCGGTACAGGACGCCTATCTCGGCGGCCTCCACGAGGAGGTGCATTGATGAGCCTGCTCGAGGTCCGGGGTCTCAATAGCTATTACGCGGATTCGCATATCCTCTTCGATGTCGATTTGCGCGTCGAAAAGAACGAAGTGGTGGCGCTGATCGGCCGCAACGGCGCCGGCAAGTCGACCACGCTGAAAAGCCTGATGGGCGTGGTCACGCCGCGGAGTGGCAAGGTCATTCTCGACGGCGCGAATCTCGCCGGCGTCAAGGCGCACAAGATCGCGCAGGCCGGCATGCAACTGGTGCCGGAGGATCGCCGCATTTTCGGCAGCCTCAATGTCGAGGAAAACATCGTGCTCGCCGGGCTGACGGCGCCGAACAAATGGCCGCTCGACCGCATCTACGAGATGTTCCCGCGCCTGAAGGAACGGCGCGGCAGCCGCGGCACCGATCTGTCGGGCGGCGAGCAACAGATGCTGGCGATAGCGCGCGCGCTGGTGCGCGACCCGAAGATCATCCTGCTCGACGAGCCGTTCGAGGGGCTGGCGCCGGTGATCGTGCGCGATCTGCTGAACGCCTGCCGCGATCTGGCGGCGGCCGGGCAGACCATCGTGCTGGTCGAGCAGAATTTGGCGGCGACGCTGGCGCTGGCGAGCCGGGTCTACATCATCAACAACGGCCACATCGCGCATGAGGGCTCGGCCGCCGAGATCAAGGCCAACCCGGACGTGCTGCAGCGCTATCTGGGGGTGTAAGCTTTCGTATTCCGGGTTCGCTCGCTCCGCTCGCCCGCCGGAATGGCGGGAAATTACTGCACCGCCGGCCGCTTCGGCATGTTCTTGGCAAAGACCCCGAGTGTGATGGCGCGCGCGACATATTGCGCCAGGCAGTTATATCCGGCGTCGGATTGCTCAACTTCATCGGGTTCGATGGCCGGGCCGCCGCGCGCTTCGACCCGGTTGATGATCTGCATCGCCTCGAAAAAGCGTATGACGATGACGTTTTCCTGCGCGGCGACGCGGCGCAAGGTTTCGCGCACCTCGATGTAATGGGCGTCGCGCAGCATCTGGTTGGCGAACTGCAGGCCGACCAGCACGACGTCGACCTTGTGGCGCTTGAGCCAATCGATCTGGTCCTTGATGGTGAGGGCGAATTCGTCGGACGGCACCGAGGCGAGCGCGTCGTTGGTGCCCACCTGCCAGAGCACCAGGTCGGGCTCCTCCAGCGCCACTTGTGTCTTCATGCGCACGGCGGCGCTGGCGGCGAGTTCGCCGGAGACGCCGCGATTGACCATGGTGACGTCGGTGCCTTTGAGCGCGCGTTCCAGCATCTGCTCGATCAGCGCGGTATAGCCGCCGCCGCGCGCGGTGACGCGGCCGGGCGCGGCGCCGAAGGCCAGAATGCGCAGCTTCTTGCGGGTGGCGAGCGCGACCGCGACGTTCGGCAGCGCCGATTCTTCCGCCAGCGCGACGGAACCCGGCTGGCACGCCTTCGATACCGACGATGCCGGCGCGCTGTCGGCCGGCGGCGACGGGCTTTGCGCCCGCGCCGCGCCGGCCATAAGGCCGAGGCTTACGAGCGCTGCGGCGATGCAGCGGGCCGTGAGCGTTGTCGCGATTCGGCTATCCATGCGGTGAGCGCCATGATGACGATGCCAAGGACTACCACGGCGGTGTCGATGCCGACAGTGCCGCGCAGGTCGAAGCGGACGATCTGCGCCGACAGGCTTAACAGCGAGCCGACGCAGAAGACGTAAAGCGAATTGCGGCCGAGCATGGCGAACATGCCGATCAGGCTGCCGACGACAGCACCGAGATAGGGCCATTCGGCCGCGCGGCGGATGTAACGGAAGGCGAGCGAAAACACCGCCACCACCGCCAGGAACTGGATCAGGCGGATTGGCGTGACGAAGGTCTTGTCGACGATGAAGAATAGTTTCGGGTTAGGGACGTCGGTCGGGTCCGGCCACCAGTCGAGCAGCACGACGAAGGCGCCGAGGATGACGATCGGGATGGCCGCGGTACGGATCGCGACGATGTGGCGGCGCACCCAGAGGCCGGGGCCGGCATTGTCCTTCGCCATCACGAAGCCGAGCACCAGCAGCACCTGCCAGGCAAGCGGATTGAAGAACCAGGTGCCCTCCACCGGCCAGGTCGGCAATTGCAGCCGGAACACCAGCACGATGACATAGAAGCCGAGCGAGAGCGGCAGTAGCCAATTGGCGGCGACGCGGTCGATCAGCGCGAACAAGGGCGCCATCAGCATCAGCACGACGTAGAGAGGCAGGATATCGAAATAGCCGAGCTGGTGGGTGAGCGCCGCCAGTCCGATATGGGTCGGCACCGGATCGTTGAACACGGAGGCTGCGTTATGCCACTCGAGCAGCAGCGGGTTGGACAATTTGATCGCGGTCCCAGCCAGCATGGCGATCGCCAGCATGGTGATGAGTACCTGCGCGGCGTAAAGCTCAAGCGCGCGCGCGAGCAGGCGCAGCATCAGGTCGCGCGTCGACATGGCGCGGCCTTCCGCCATCAGCCGGATCGACCAGCCGGCGAGAAAGACGAACAGGTCGGCCGCGTCCGCGATCGAGACATTGACCAGCGTGTAGCGCGCGTAAAACAGGCCGGGGATGTGGTCGATAAAGATCGTGATCAGCGCGAAGCCGCGCCAGAAATCGACCGCATTGGGTTGTCGTGTCATGCCGGTTCCGGCCATGCTTGAGGGGCGGCGCCGATACTTTGCCGGGCGGCTACGCGCGCGGTCAAGCGCTTAAAACCCGGTGGCAAAGCGCGCCATCACCACGATGATGGCGACCTGCATCGCGCCCTGCACCGCGACCACGCGCACGTAAGTGCGCATCCAGCGCTTGAGCTTGTCGTGGTCGGGGTTTTCCTTCAGCGTCTCGAAATAGAGCTTGAGGTTCATCGGCAAAAGGTAGCCGAGTCCCTGCACGGTCAGCACGGTGACGATGGCGAGCGCGGCGATCACCCACCAGAATTGCGGAAGCCCAAGATCGAGAAAGCCGAGCCGCACCGCCATGAACCAGCCGGCGGTCGATGTGATGGTCGAGAGCGATGGCATCAGGATGAGCGTGCGCGGCATCAGCCCGGCGATGATGGCGCGGCGGGTCTCGAATGAAACCGCGCGCAGCACCGGCCCGACGATGAAGCCCATGAACAGATCGATGCCGGTCCACAAGGCGCCGGTCATGACGTGCACGAAATTAAGAAACCAGAGATTGTCGCCGATGATCGCCGCGAACATCGCCGCGAAGGCGAAGGCGGCAAACAACACGTAGCGCCAGCGCAGCGGCGACACCACGGTGCTGGGGACGCCACGCTGAGTGGCGGCGGAGAGGGCGGTTTCGGTCACGGCACTGATTCCAGTTGCGCGCGCAAACACTAACGCATGGAGTGCGCCTAGGAAACCGGATTTGCCGCCCCGGTTCAGCGCGCTGGCGGCAAGGTAGCAGAGGGCTGGCGGCTCTGGCGCGCCGCTTCGGCGCGCTGGCGGGCATTTTCGAGCACAAAGACGCGCACCGCCGAGGATAGATTGGCGTCGTGGCGGTCGCGGTCGATCTCGCGCAACAGCTCGGAAACGGTGATGGCGCGAGAGTCGGTGATCTCCCGCACTGCCTGCCAGAACGGCTCTTCCAGGCTGACGCTGGTTTTGTGTCCGCCGATAACGACGGAGCGCTTTGCGACGCTCGATTTCATTGCCGCCCCCTAACTTCCAGCCCCGACTAAGTACAAGTGCCACCACGCGTTTTCAGCAACCGCGAATAAACGCGGCGTCCGGCAAAAAGTTCCAACGATTTTTATGAAGCCATTAGGGGCCTGCCGGTGCGTCGCCGGCAGCTCCGTGCCCTTCCGTCCGCCGCGCCTCCGCGGCCTTAGCCCCCGCCGCCGCGGACTAACATTGCAAGACCGGCGGTGAGCTTTGTGCGTGAGCAGGAAGGTCAACGTTCGGCAGTTCCGGCGCTTGGCGGTCGCGATAATAGGTAAAGACAAACACACGGATCGCCGAAGACAAATTGGCGCTGTCGCGGGCAGAGTCGATATTTCGCAACAGGTCTTGCAGTGAAGTATTGGTCGCCGCGGCGATCTCGCGCAGACCATTCCAAAATCCGTCTTCGAGCGAAACGCTGGTTTTATGCCCGTGCAATTCAATGGAGCGCTTTAGGACAGCCGACTTCATTTCAGATCCTCTATTTCGCTGGAGTGAATAAACCGGCGGGATGTCGTGCCGGATGTCACCCAATTAACCGAGCGCTTTTGTAATATTTTCAGACAGATCAAACACTTGGTTGTGTATATTGTATATTTCTATCAGAGGAGGTGCCGAGGTGGTGCGACGTGTCTCGATCGTTTTTTTACGGTCATTTTAGGAGCCACCGGGATGCGTGATCGCTAGCATCCGGCCAGGATTTCGCCACGCCGGGGGCTGCCATGACGTTTGGACTGGGATTTGTTCTGATCGCCGTTACGCTTGTCATGGTGCTGGTGGCGCGACCGGCGGGCGTTGAACCCGCGCGGTTCCTCAAAGTCTGGTTTGTCGGACAGATTTATGCCCTGACCGCGCTGGTGAGCGCAGTGATGGGCATCACACTGGTAATCAGTAACCGGCCGTTTTAGCCCGCCGGTAAGACCACATTTTTTCGCCAGAGGGCGGCGCGTTAATGCGTGCTGCCGATGGGAAGCGCGACCGGGGCGCTGGCGCCGGCGCGGCCGGAGAACTGATAGAGTGCGAGCGAGATCAGGGCGATGATGATAATCGCCATGCCCAGACGCACGCATTGATCCACCATAGCTGCCCCCAATAGCTGTCCGCGCATGCCCGCTCCAAGGTTCGTCTGCCTTGTCGCGGCCCTAATTACTCGTTGGGACCGGGGCTATTGCCGCTTGCCAACGCAGTAAATCGATAGGGTGAAACCCGCGCCCACCTGACGGCGCAGCTGCGGCGGTATCGTGGCAATGGGAGAGGCGCCGCGCATGGGCCGCATGCTATTTCGCGGGGCGCGGCAAGTTTCGGTAATGGTTGGCGGCTAGTTTCGGCACTCAAGAAAAACGCCCGCTCACGGGATTTAGCCGCTAGAGTGCCTTTCCATGATCGACCATGAAGACTTTTCCGTCGTTGTGAAGAACCGCGCCAACCCGCCCAAGCCGTGGCGCTGGGAGATTTATCGCGCCGGCCGCACCAGCCCGATCGAGCACAGCCAGATCTATTTCGAGTCGATGTCGGAGGCTAACCGCGCCGGCAAAGCCGCGCTCAAGGCGATGCTGAGCGAAGTGCCGAACTGACGGCGGGCAGGCTGCCGCGCGGTCTCGCGTATTCAGCGCATGATCCCGAAAAGTGGATACCGGTTTTCGGATCAGGATCATGGGCCATGAATTAGCGCATGATCCCGAAAAGTGGATACCGGTTTTCGGATCAGATCATGCGCCATGAATTAGCGCAAAATCCACCAGATCACCGCCATCCAGAAGGCGGCGCCGCCGGCGAAGAAGCCGAATAGAATCGCCTGCTCGATCAGCGGCGGGAAGGGTGCGCGCCGCGCCTGTGCGGGCGAGTGGGGCCGGAACCGGTCCGCGCCCTGCTGGAAGCGGTCGATGGCCGCGGGCATCGGCTCGGTATTCGACATGCAGACGGGCTCCATCACGGTACCGGGATATACCGGATGGAATCGAGTCGATAAGTCCCCTTTTTGGAGAAGACCGCTGAGCTTTGGGGGTGTGCCTGGGGCCTCTAAGCCCAGCGGCTCGGGACACATTCGGATTCTAGCTAAGGGATTCCAGGGGAAAATTGGATCCAATTAAAAAAAGAACATATTGCGAACCTAGAACAAATGGTGTACACTGCCTCCACAGTCGATCAAGGCCGTGGGCAGCCAAGCCGGTAATCAGCCGCCAGGTGGAGCGCCGCGTTGTCGGGGGTCGAATCTAAGGCCATAAGGAGCGACACATGAGTCAGCCTGCCCTGCGTCTCGTCGAAGGATCGTCCATGGATAAGTCCAAAGCCCTGTCGGCCGCGCTCAGCCAGATCGAGCGCCAGTTCGGCAAGGGCTCGGTCATGAAGCTCGGCAAGAACGACAAGTCGATGGACATCGAGACCGTGTCGACCGGCTCGCTCGGGCTCGATATCGCGCTCGGCGTCGGCGGCCTGCCGCGCGGGCGGGTGGTGGAGATTTACGGGCCGGAGTCGTCCGGCAAGACCACGCTGTCGCTGCACACCATCGCCGAAGCCCAGAAGCTCGGCGGTATCTGCGCCTTTGTCGATGTCGAGCATGCGCTCGATCCGATTTATGCGCGCAAGCTCGGCGTCAATGTCGACGAGCTGTTGATTTCGCAGCCGGACGCCGGCGAGCAGGCGCTCGAGATCGCCGACACGCTGGTGCGCTCCGGCGCGGTCGACGTGCTGGTGGTCGACTCGGTCGCGGCGCTGGTGCCGCGCTCGGAACTGGAAGGTGAGATGGGCGACGTGCAGCCGGGCGCGCAGGCGCGCCTGATGAGCCAGGCGCTGCGCAAACTCACCGCCTCGATTTCGAAATCGCGCACCATGGTGATTTTCATCAATCAGATCCGCATGAAGATCGGCGTGATGTACGGCAGCCCTGAGACCACCTCGGGCGGCAATGCGCTGAAGTTCTACGCCTCGGTGCGCCTCGATATCCGCCGCATCGGCGCCATCAAGGAACGTGACGAGGTGATCGGCAACCAGACCCGCGTCAAGGTGGTCAAGAACAAGCTGGCGCCGCCGTTCAAGCAGGTTGAATTCGACATCATGTACGGCGCCGGCGTTTCCAAGGTCGGCGAGCTGATCGACCTCGGCGTCAAGGCCGGCGTGGTGGAGAAATCCGGCGCCTGGTACTCATATGACAGCCAGCGCATCGGCCAGGGCCGCGAGAACGCTAAGGTGTTTCTCAAGGACAATCCCGACATCGCCAATAAAATTGAGGCGCAGGTGCGCGCCAATTCCGGCTTGATCGCGGAAGCGATTTTGGCGGGTGAGGAGCCCGACAAGGACGACGACGAAGCCGCCGCCGAAGCTTGAAAAGCTCCGGGCACGCCGGCGACTGGTGAATTCGCACCAGCGCCCGGCGCCGGTCTTGGCAAAGGCAAGCCCTCCGTGACGGGAGACGTTTCCTTCGCAGAAGAACCGGCACAGGCCAGCATCACGATGCAGCCTGAAGCGCCCAAAGAGACCAAGCAGACTAACAAGCAGACCCATAAGGCGGTCAAAGAGCCGACCAACGGGACGGCCGAGCCGACGAATGGAGCGGAGGTGGAAACCGAAGTTGCGGCCGATGCGGCAGGCGCAGTGATTGCGCTGGCCGGCCGCATCAGGGACGCGAAGGCGGCCGAAACTCCGGTTGCCGCGCGGGCGAACGATCTGGTGACCGTTCGCGCCAAGCCGGAGAAGCGCAAGAACTACAAGGAACGCGCCAAGGCGAAGTTCGCCAAAAGCGACAGCAAGGAAGACACCGAGGACGGGACCACGCCGGATACCACGGCAAAGGCGAAGTCCGAGGTGATTGAAAAGGCAAAGGCCGAGAAAAAGGCCAAGGCCAAGGTCGAGCGCCAGAAAGCCAAAGCAGCGCGGAAGGCTAAAAAGAGCAAGTCGGCGGCCTGATCGGTCGCGCAGCGTCTCCAGTAATGCGTCCACACGCATTTCGCCCCCGTCGGCACCCGGTTGCGTAAAGCGGCCGCCACCGAGGACGGGGGCGAAGGCGTTTTTGCCTTTACCTCTCCCCGCTAGAGCGTTTTCGAGCGAAGTGGGTACCGGTTCGCGTGAAGAAAACGCGAAAAAGTAAAAGCTAGAGCCTCGGCTTTGATTCCATCAAAGCCGGAAAGGCGCTAGCGGGGAGAGGTCGACAGTCCCGTGCGGAGCACGGACTGTCGGGTGAGGGGGACTTTGCCGTTTTCCGAAAAGCGGCATGCCCCTCGTCCGGCTCGGCCCTGACGGTCTTCGCCACCTTCTTGGCCGAAGTCGGATTTATCCGACTTCGGTCGTTTACAATGCCGAACTCGGGTAAACCCGAGTTTGGGTGCACGCGGGGAGAAGGAAACAGGCGCCTCGCCTAGACTCCGCCACCCCCCGCCGCTAAATAGACGGTCCGAAAACATCAAGCCGGACGGGGCTTTAAGCACCCCGGCCGAGGCGTGCTTAAGGCCCCCAGCGGGACGCACCCGGCACCTTTTAAAACGGCGAACGGCCTTCATTCATGAGCGGCGTCAACGAAATCCGTAAAAGCTTCCTGGATTACTTCGCCAGGAACGAGCACCAGGTGGTGCCGTCCTCGGCGCTGGTGCCGCGCAACGACCCGACGCTGATGTTCACCAATGCCGGCATGGTGCAGTTCAAGAACGTCTTTACCGGCGTCGAAAAGCTTCCCTTTGTGCGCGCGGTCTCGTCGCAGAAATGCGTGCGCGCCGGCGGCAAGCACAACGACCTCGACAATGTCGGCTACACCGCGCGCCACCATACTTTCTTCGAGATGCTGGGAAATTTCTCGTTTGGCGATTATTTCAAGGAACGCGCCATCGAACTCGCCTGGAACCTGATCACCAAGGAATTCGGCCTGCCGGTCGAGAAGCTTCTGGTCACGGTCTATATCGACGACGACGACGCTTTCGCGCTGTGGAAGAAAATCGCCGGTCTGCCCGACAGCAAGATCTTGCGTATCGCCGGTTCCGATAATTTTTGGGCTATGGGCGACACCGGCCCATGCGGGCCGTGCTCGGAAATTTTCTACGATCACGGTCCCCATATTCCGGGCGGGCCGCCCGGCTCGGCCGACGCCGACGGCGACCGGTTCATCGAAATCTGGAATCTCGTGTTCATGCAGTTCGACCAGCGCGCCGGCGGCGAGCGGACGAACCTGCCGCGGCCCTCGATCGACACCGGCATGGGGCTGGAGCGCATCGCCGCCGTGATGCAGGGCACACATGACAATTACGATATCGATCTATTCCGCACGCTCATCCAGGCGGTCGCCGACTTCACCAAGGTCGCGGCCGACGGGCCGCAGAAGAATTCGCACCGCGTCATCGCCGACCATTTGCGCGCCTCGTCCTTCCTGATCGCCGACGGCGTGCTGCCGTCGAACGAAGGCCGCGGCTATGTGCTGCGCCGGATCATGCGGCGCGCCATGCGGCATGCCGAGTTGCTCGGCGCCAAAGAGCCGCTGATGTGGAAGCTGGTGCCTTCGCTGACGCGCGAGATGGGCCAGGCGTTCCCCGAATTAATCCGCGCCGAGGCGCTGATCGGCGAGACGCTCAAGCTGGAAGAAACGCGCTTTCGCAATACACTTGAACGCGGCCTCGCCATCCTCGACGACAAGAGTAAGTCGCTGAAGAAAGGCGACATGTTCGACGGCGAGACAGCGTTCACGCTCTACGACACGTATGGCTTCCCGCTCGACCTCACGCAGGACGCGTTGCGCTCGCGCGGCATTTCGGTCGACCAAGCATCTTTCAATGACGCGATGGAGCGCCAGCGCGCTAAGGCGCGCGAAAGCTGGAAAGGCTCCGGCGAAGCCGCGAGCGAGGCGATCTGGTTTCCCCTGCGCGAACGCTTGGGCTCAACCGAATTTCTCGGCTACGAGACCGAAGCCGCCGAGGGCATCGTCGCCGCGCTGGTCAAGGACGGCAAGGAAGTCCGCGAACTCAGAAACGGCGACAGCGGCGTTGTCGTGATGAACCAGACGCCGTTTTATGCCGAGTCGGGCGGCCAGACCGGCGACACCGGCGAGATGCGACGCGAGGGCGTCAAGCTTTCCGTTTCCGACACGCTAAAGAAAGCCGGCGACCTTTTTGCGCATTCGGTCAAGGTGGAGCAGGGCGCGGTCAAACTGGGCGATCCGCTGCTGCTGGAAGTCGATCACGCGCGCCGCGCCGCGATAAGGCAGAACCATTCCGCCACTCATTTGCTGCACGAAGCCTTGCGGCAGGTGCTGGGCGATCACGTCGCGCAGAAGGGCTCGCTGGTCGCGCCCGACCGCTTGCGCTTCGATTTCTCACACCCCAAGCCGGTGACGGCGGACGAACTGGCGCGCGTCGAAGACATCGCCAACGACATCGTGTTGCAGAATGCGCCGGTGACCACGCGGTTGATGGCGCTCGACGACGCCCGCACCTCCGGCGCGCGAGCGCTGTTCGGCGAGAAATACGGCGACGAAGTGCGCGTGGTGTCGATGGGCGAGGGTAGCGGCAATACGCTCGGCTGGTCGGTCGAATTGTGCGGCGGCACGCATGTCAAGCGCACTGGCGATATCGGCTTGATCTCATCTTTAAGCGACTCAGGGGTCGCCTCCGGCGTGCGCCGGCTCGAAGCGCTCACCGGCAACGTCGCGCGTCACGCCATGAACAAGCAATTGCAGACCGTGCGCGCGGCGGCGGCAGAAATGAAATCGCCGCTCGAAGAGATGCCGGCGCGCGTCGCTGCCTTGCTCGACGAACGCAAGAAGCTCGAACGTGACTTGACCGACGCGCGCAAGAAACTGGCGATGGGCGGCGGTAGTGGTTCGGCTTCCGGCGCGGCTAGCGACATCCGCAGCGTCGGCGACGTCAAGCTTTTGGCGCGCACGGTCAGCGGCGTTGACATCAAGGATTTGAAGAGCCTCGCCGACGAGGGCAAGAAACAGATCGGCTCCGGCGTGGTGGCGCTGGTGGCGGTAAGCGAAGACGGAAAGGCCTCGATCGTGATCGGCGTCACCACCGACCTCACCGCGCGCATCTCCGCCGTCGATCTGGTGCGCAGGGCCTCGGAGGTATTGGGCGGCAAAGGCGGTGGCGGCAAGCCCGACATGGCGCAGGCCGGCGGCCCGGATGGCGGCAAGGCCGATGCGGCGCTCAAGGCGGTCGAGGCGGCGCTCGGAGACTGAGATTGAGCGAGCCGGCCGACATTCGCACGTCGCGTCTCACCGATGGCACGCGGCTCAATGAAATTCTCGCGCTGGTGCACGCGGCGTTTGGCGGCTTCGAGCCGCCGTCCGGCGTTCTGTCGGAAACCATCGACGACATGCGGCGGCGATATCGGGCGGGCCCCATATTGATCGCTCAAGCGGACGGCGCGCTGGTCGGCAGTCTCTTTTGCGTGCCGGTTGACGATGCACTTTATCTGACCCGGCTGGCGACCTTGCCGGCCTGGCGTAGGCGCGGCGTCGGCAGCACGCTATTGGCGGACGCCGAAGCCGAAGCGCGCGCGGCCGGCGCCTGCCGGCTGACATTGCGCGTGCGGGTCACTCTGCCGGACAATCAAAGATATTTAGAGCGTTTGGGTTTCGTCGTCACCGGGCAGGGACAGGATCCTGGTCGCACGCCCTATGTGAGCATGGAGCGGCGTCTCGCCGACTAGCGATTTCGGCTTGTGCACGGATGACGGGCGGCTGCCCAATGCGCTAGGCTCCCAACAACAACGGTCGCCGTCGAACAGGCCGGTATTTCGCGTTGTGGCCCATTCTTGGGGAGGATTTTCATGAACAAAATCATCACCGCGGCGCTCGCCGCCTGCGCTTTGCTGGCCGGCATTGCCCACGCAGCAGCGGAAACTTATCCGTCGCGGCCGATCAGCATGATCGTGCCGTTCCCAGCCGGTGGCGCCACCGACACGCTCGCGCGCTTTCTCGGCCAGCATATGAGCGATTTGCTCGGGCAACCGGTCGTGATTGAAGACATTGGCGGCGCGGCCGGACGTATTGCCGTCCAAAAAGCCGTACGCTCTGCGCCGGACGGCTACACGCTGTCGATCGGCACCTCGACCACGCACATGCTGACCGGCGGACTCTACCAATTGCCCTACGATCTGCTGAGCGATCTCGACCCGATCGTTCTGATCGGCAGCGAGCCGCTGCTGTTCGTCGGCAAGAAGGACCTGCCGCCGAATAATCTGAAGGAATTGATCGCCTGGCTAAAGACAAATCCGGGCAAGGCTTCGTCCGGGATCGCCGGCGTCGGCGCCACCGGGCATGTGGCCGGACTGTCGTTCCAGAAGGAGACCGGCACGCAATATCTGTTCGTGCCTTATCGCGGCAACGGCCCGGCGCTGAAGGATCTGGTCGGCGGCCAGATCGATTTCATGCTGGAGCCGGCGTCGAATTTCCTCGGCCAGATCAAGTCCGGCACGATCAAACCCTTCGCCGTGACCGCCGCCGCGCGCACCACCTCGATGCCGGAGGTGCCGACCACGGCGGAAGCGGGTCTGCCGGGATTTACCGCCTCGCTCTGGTACGGGCTGTGGGTGCCGAAAGGCACACCGAAGGAGATCGAGACGAAGCTCAACGCCACGATGGTGAAGGTGCTGACGCTGCCTACGGTGCAGGAGCGCTTCAAGCAGCTCGGCATTCAAATTAACACCGGCGCGCAGACGCCGCAGGCGCTGCATGATTTCCAGAAGGTAGAGGCCGCGCGCTGGTGGCCGGTCATCAAGACGGCGCATATTGAGGTGAAGTAGTCAAACATCATTCGGTGGGAGCGACATACTCCGCTCATTCCCACGAAGGCGGGAATCCAGTTCTTGCGCTTAATCTGGGCCCCGCTTTCGCGGGGACGAGCGGACACGGGAAGCCCTGAATAATAAAACGGCGCGACCGAAGTCGCGCCGTTTTGCAATTCAGAGCGGCGGGGGCGCTTTACGCCATCGCCTTCTTCAAGTTCTCATCGATCTTGTCGAGGAAGCCGGTGGTCGAGAGCCACTTCTGATCGGCGCCGACCAAAAGCGCCAAATCCTTGGTCATGAAACCGGCCTCGACCGTGTCGACGCAGACCTTCTCGAGCGTGGAAGCAAACTTTGCCAGCGCGGTGTTGTTGTCGAGCTTGGCGCGATGGGCGAGGCCCCGTGTCCAGGCAAAGATCGAGGCGATCGAATTGGTCGAGGTCTCTTTGCCTTTTTGGTGCTCGCGGTAATGGCGGGTCACGGTGCCGTGCGCCGCTTCCGCTTCGACCACCTTGCCGTCCGGCGTCATCAACACCGAGGTCATCAGGCCGAGCGAACCGAACCCTTGGGCCACCACATCCGACTGCACATCGCCGTCGTAGTTCTTGCAGGCCCAGACATAGCCGCCCGACCACTTCATCGCGGCCGCCACCATGTCGTCGATCAGCCGGTGCTCATAGGTCAGCTTCTTCTTGTCGAACTCGGCCTTGAACTCCTTGTCGAAAATTTCCTGGAACAGCTCCATGAAGCGGCCGTCATATTGTTTCAGGATGGTGTTTTTGGTCGACAAATAAACCGAGTAATTGCGGTTTAGGCCGTAGTTGAACGAAGCGCGCGCGAAGTCGCGGATCGATTCGTCGAGATTGTACATCGCCATGGTGACGCCGGAACCGGGCGCCTTGAACACTTCGCGCTCGATCACCTTGCCATCGTTGCCGGTGAACTTGATCGACAGCGTGCCGGCGGTCGGGAATTTGAAATCGGTGGCGCGGTACTGGTCGCCGAAAGCGTGGCGGCCGATGATGATCGGCTTGGTCCAGCCCGGCACCAGGCGTGGGATGTTCTTGCAGATGATCGGCTCGCGGAAAATCGTGCCGCCGAGAATGTTGCGGATGGTTCCGTTGGGCGAGCGCCACATTTCCTTCAGACTGAATTCCTTCACGCGGCCTTCGTCCGGCGTGATGGTGGCGCATTTGACGGCGACGCCGACCTTCTTGGTCATCTCGGCCGAGTCGATCGTGATCTGGTCGTTGGTCTCGTCGCGCTTCTCGACCGACAGGTCATAATACAAAAGATCGATATCGAGGTAGGGGTGGATGAGCTTGTCCTTGATAAGCTGCCAGATGATGCGGGTCATCTCATCGCCGTCCATTTCGACGACGGGATTAGCCACTTTGATCTTCGCCATTGTCGGGTAAACCTTCTGAATAAACGCGCGGACAGCGGGAGAAAGGGTGCCGGCGGCTGGCCTATAGCATCCCCATCCGGCTCACGGAAGCGGGCTTTTGCGGCGCTTTCACAAGCGCGTCCGGACGGCTATACCGCCCGCAACGGAGGACTAAATGCCCGGCGCCGGGACCGACAAGACCAAACGCTGGATCGAGCAGCCCGCCCCCGTGGTGGTGCTGGTCGAGCCGCAACTCGGCGAAAATATCGGGGCGGCGGCGCGCGCTATGGCGAATTTCGGGCTGGCGCGCTTGCGGCTGGTCGCGCCGAAGCAGGCTTGGCCGAACGAGCGCGCCGTGGTGATGGCGGCGGGCGCCGATCGCATTCTCGAAAACGCCGTACTGTACGATACGTTGGAACAGGCGGTGGCGGACTGCTCTTTCGTGCTCACCACCACCGCGCGCAACCACGACCAGCACAAACCCATCATCGATGCGGTGCAGGCGGCCGCCGAGATGGCGCCACGTGTGGCTTCGGGCGAGACGGTGGCGCTTGTTTTCGGGCGCGAGCGCAACGGACTGGAAAACCATGAAGTCGGCATGGCCGACCGCATCGTGACATTGCCGGTCAATCCGGCGTTCGCTTCGCTCAATCTGGCGCAGGCGGTGGTGATTGTCGCTTACGAGTGGTTCAAGCAGACCGGCAAGGGCGCGACGCGCGAGCCGGCCTCGCGCCGCTCGCCGCCGGCGGCCAAGCAGCAAATCGCGGCCTTCTTTGCTGACTTGGAGCGCGAACTGGAAAAGGTCGAATTTTTCCGGCCGGAGGAAAAGCGCGGCACGATGGTGGTGAACTTGCGCAATATTTTTCATCGCCTCGAAGCGACGCAGCAGGACATGCGCACGCTGCACGGCGTCATCATGGCGATCGCGCAGGGGCGCAAGGGTCCGGCGCGCGGGGGCGTGCTCGATCCCTCGGAAGCGCAGAACCTGCGCGACATGATTGCCGATCACGGCGCCGGCAGGGTGCTGGAAGACCGCGCGCCGGTGCGTGGCCTCGCGCGGCTGCTGCGGCGTAATCCGACCGAAGCCGAACGCACCTTGTGGCGCGCGATCACCAGCGACCGCCGCTTTGCGGGCTTAGGCTTCAAGCGTCAGGTGCCGCTAGGGCCGCATATCACCGATTTCGTGTCGTTTCCGTTGAAGTGCGTGCTCGATCTTGTGCCGCGGAATGAGGCGGAGGCAGGCGTGCAATCACGCGCCAGCCGACGGATGTGGTTGGTCGACCATCAATACAAAGTGATCGAGATAAAGGCGGAAGACGTCGAGGCCGATGTGAAGCAAGCGCTGGATGATCTTTTAGCTGTCATCACCGGGCCGACGCGAAACGGCAAGTCCCGGTGATCCCGTTTAGGTGAGCATTGCTTTCCTAAGCGGGATGGCCGGGACAAGCTCGGCTATGACAGCCATTGTTTTTTAAAAAGCGTCGCGGTCGCCGGACGGCTTCACCGCCAGTGTTTTCAAGCTCGCTGCTACGCTCTCGCGCACAAGACTGAAATCGCTGCCGACGGTAATAAATCTGAATCCGCGTTTACTCATGGCCAGCGCCCGCGTGGCGTCACGGCAATAGATGCCGGGAATTTTGCCGGCCTTCACGACGGCGGCGCAAATCTTGTCGATCGCCTTGTCGACTTCCGGCGCGTTGATGTCCTGCGCTTTGCCTGCCGACAGCGAGGTCGACAGGTCATATGGTCCGATGAACAGCGCATCGATACCGGGCGTACCCGCGATTGTGTCGACGTTTTCGAGCGCCTGCGGCGTTTCGATCATCGCAAAGGTGAGCGTGCCGTCATTGGCGGCCGGCAGATAATCGGTGGCTGCCATCTGGCCTTGCAGCATCATCGCGCGCGGTGGCCCGAAAGAGCGCTCGCCGAGTGGCGGGTATTTGGCGGCGGCGGCGAACTCGCGCGCGTCGTCTCTGGTATTGATCATCGGCGCGACAATACCTTCGGCGCCGAAATCGAGCGCCCGGCTGACCATGCCGAAATCGTTAAGCGGTATCCGCACTATCGGCGCGGCGCTTGCGTGGTGCACGGCGCCGACGCCGGCGAAAATCGAGGCGGTGTCCCACAGCCCGTGCTGCGCATCGAGCACGACCGAAGCGAAGCCCTCGCGCGCGATGGTCTCGGCCACGATCGGGCTTCCCATCATGCACCAGCCGGAATAAACGGTTTCGCCAGCGCGTAGCCGCCGCGCGAGCGCGAAGGCGGTCACGTCAGGAACCCGCCTGAATTTGCGCCACCGCCTGCGCCAGCAATTCGTTCATCTGCGTGCGAATTTGCTGCTCGCTCACGCCTTTGTCCGCCAAATCCTTAGCAACTTTGCGAAAAACGTCTTCTTCGCCGGCCTCCTCGAAATCGGCCATGACGACCTCTTTGGCGTAGGCGTCGGCATCCGGCCCCATTTTTCCGAGCAAGGCGGCGGCCCAGAGGCCGAGCAGCTTGTTGCGGCGGGCCGTCGCCTTGAAACGCAGTTCCTCGTCATGCGCGAACTTCTTTTCGAAGCCTTCCTCGCGCTTGTCGAACGTGCTCATGCCGCCCCTCATTGTTGACACAGTTGTGCTGCGCCTTGCATATCGCCCTGTACCGGTCAAGGCAACACGGCGGTGCGAAATTAAGGAAAAATTGCCGGCGATAACCAAGTGGAAAACGCCAGGGTGGCTCGATTGTGCTGCCCGAACCGATCGGCTAGGTTGACCTTGTGCCCGGGCCGTTTTAGCGCAAGCGTGCGATGCCGAACGCAAGCCAAAACGCAAAACGCTCAACAGTCCGGTCCCGCCGCCGCGGATCTTAAATTTCTCACGACAAGGAACCACGGCATCCCATGGACTTTCAAAAACCACGGTACATCCCGATGAGCCGCCGTCGCCGCATTTACGAAGGCAAGGCGAAGGTCCTCTATGAGGGCCCCGAGCCGGGAACGCTGATTCAGCATTTCAAGGACGACGCCACCGCCTTCAACGCCAAGAAGCACGAAGTGATCGAAGGCAAAGGCGTGCTGAACAACCGCATCTCGGAATACGTCTTCCAGCACCTGAACGACATCGGCGTGCCGACGCATTTCATTCGCCGGCTCAACATGCGCGAGCAGTTGATCCGCGAAGTCGAGATCATTCCGCTCGAAGTGGTGGTGCGCAATGTCGCGGCCGGTTCGCTAGCGACGCGCTTAGGGATCGACGAGGGCACGCAACTGCCGCGTTCTATCATCGAGTTCTATTACAAGAACGACGCGCTCAACGATCCGATGGTGTCGGAAGAGCACATCACCGCCTTCGGCTGGGCGAGCCCGCAGGAAATCGACGACATCATGGCGCTGGCGATCCGCGTCAACGACTTCCTCTCCGGCCTGTTCCTCGGCGTCGGCATTCGGCTGGTCGATTTCAAGATGGAAACCGGCCGGCTGTGGGAAAACGACATCATGCGCATCGTCGTGGCGGACGAGATTTCGCCCGATAGCTGCCGGTTGTGGGATATCAAGTCGAACGAGAAACTCGACAAGGACCGGTTCCGCCGCGACCTCGGCGGGCTGGTCGAGGCCTATACCGAGGTGGCCAAGCGCCTGGGCATCATGAACGAGGGCGAACCGCCGCGCGGCGCCGGCCCGGTCCTGGTCAAGGGTTAGGCGGCTGCTGCGATTTAGGTGTGAAATATCCGGTGCCCGGGCCAAGGAAACCTTGTCCCGGGCATTGTCGTCCCTAGTTTAGCGGGGACGGCATGAGTTTTTCCGGCCAAGGTCCGCGACTCATGTGATAAGCCGCAGTTCATGAAAGCCCGCGTCACGGTCACCCTTAAAACCGGCATTCTTGACCCGCAAGGCAAGGCCATTGAGGGCGCCTTGCGTTCGCTCGGTGTTGAAGGTGTGGCCTCGGTGCGGCAGGGCAAGGTGTTCGATATCGAACTTGAAGGCGGCGACTCGAAAAAGGCCGAGGCGGTTTTAAAAGAGGCGGCCGACAAGCTACTGGCGAATACCGTGATCGAGAATTATCATGTCCAGGTTGTTGGCTGAGGAGCTGACCGATGGCCGAAGTCACCAATGAGCTCATGTACGAGGTTCTAAAGGCAGTTCAGGTGCGGCTTGAGCAGGTCGATGGCAAAGTCGATGAACTTAAGCACGAGACCCAGGCGATCCGGACCGAGATGGTGGGCATTCACCAGCAACTGAATGGAATTCAGTTGACACTGGCACGGCATGAAAATCGGCTTGATCGAATTGATAGGCGCCTTGGAATTATCGATTCCCCGGCATCCGCTCCGTGAAAGCCGCCGTCCTCGTATTCCCCGGCATCAATCGCGAGCGTGACATCGCGCGCACGCTCAAGCTTGTGTCGGGCAGCGCACCGGCGATGGTCTGGCACGGCGAATACGACCTACCGGGCGGCACCGATCTGGTCGTGATACCGGGCGGGTTTTCCTATGGCGACTATCTGCGCTGCGGCGCCATCGCGGCACGTTCGCCGGTCATGGACGCGGTGCGCAAGTTCGCGGGGCACGGCGGGTTGGTGCTCGGCGTCTGCAACGGCTTCCAGATTTTGTGCGAGAGCGGTTTGCTGCCCGGCGTGCTGATGCGTAACGAAAACCTGCGCTTCATCTGCCGCGACGTTTATTTGAAAGTCGAGCGCTCCGATACGCCGTTTACGCGCGGCTATAACGCGGGACAAGTGATCCGCGTGCCGATCGCGCATGGCGAAGGCAATTACATCGCCGATGGCGAAACGATTGCCAAGCTGGAAGGCGAAGGCCGGGTAATTTTCCGTTACTCGTCGCCGGACGGCATGATCGATCCGGACTGGAACCATAACGGCGCCATCAACGCCATCGCCGGCATCGTCAATGAGCGCGGCAATGTGCTCGGCATGATGCCGCATCCGGAAAACCATGTCGAAGCTGAGGTCGGCCGCACCGACGGACGCGGGCTGTTCGCCGGACTGACCGAGGCGCTGGAAAAGGCGGCCTAGCCCGTGAATATCGCCGCCACCAAAATCACCCCCGAACTCGTCGCCGAACACGGGCTCAAGCCCGACGAATATCAGCGTGTGCTCGACCTGATCGGGCGCGAGCCGACGCTGACCGAGCTCGGCATTTTCTCGGCGATGTGGAATGAGCATTGCTCCTACAAGTCCTCGAAGGTTCATTTGCGTGGACTGCCGACCAAGGGTCCGCATGTCATCCAGGGGCCGGGCGAGAATGCCGGTGTCATCGACATCGGCGATGGTCTCGCTTGCGTGTTCAAGATGGAAAGCCACAATCACCCGAGCTACATCGAGCCCTATCAGGGCGCCGCGACCGGGGTCGGCGGCATCTTGCGCGACGTGTTCACCATGGGCGCGCGGCCGATTGCGTGCCTCAACGCGTTGAGCTTTGGCGCGCCCGAGCATCCGAAAACGCGGCATCTCGTATCCGGTGTCGTTGCCGGCATCGGCGGCTATGGAAACTCCTTCGGCGTGCCAACGGTCGGCGGCTCGGTACGCTTTCATACGCGCTATGACGGCAACATCCTGGTTAACGCCATGGCAGTGGGGCTGGCTGAGAAAGATAAAATTTTTTACGCCGCCGCGTCCGGTGTCGGCATGCCGATTGTCTATCTCGGTTCGAAAACCGGTCGCGACGGCATTCACGGCGCCTCGATGGCCTCCGCCGAATTCGACGACGACTCGGACGAGAAGCGTCCGACCGTTCAGGTCGGCGATCCGTTTTCCGAAAAGCTACTGCTCGAAGCTTGTCTCGAGATAATGGCAAAAGGCTGCGTCATCGCCATTCAGGATATGGGCGCGGCGGGCCTCACCTCATCGGCGACCGAAATGGGCGCCAAAGGCAATCTTGGCGTCACGCTCGATCTCGACAAGGTGCCGTGCCGCGAAGAGAACATGAGCGCCTATGAGATGATGCTGTCGGAATCGCAAGAGCGCATGCTGATGGTACTCAAGCCCGACAAGGAAAAAGAGGCCGAGGCGATTTTCCGCAAATGGGGGCTCGATTTCGCGGTGGTGGGTGAGACCACGTCCTCGAAGCGTTTCATCGTGCGCCATCGCGGGCAGGTGATGGCCGATCTGCCGATCAAGGAACTGGGCGACAGTGCGCCGGAATACAAACGGGCGTTCGTCAATCTGGAAAAGCCGAAGGTGCTCGATGCCGAGACGGTGGCCGCGCCGGTCGGCATTGTCGAGGCGCTCGAACGGCTGATCGCGGCGCCGGACCTGTGTTCGAAGCGCTGGGTCTGGGAGCAATACGATCATATCATTGGCGGCAACACGGTGCAGCGCCCCGGCGGCGACGCCGCTGTGGTCCGCGTGGAAGACGGGCCGAAAGGCCTCGCCCTCACCACCGACGTGACGCCGCGCTATTGCGAGGCCAATCCGTTCGAGGGCGGCAAGCAGGCCGTGGCCGAATGCTGGCGCAATCTCACCGCCGTCGGCGCGACGCCGCTCGCCATTACCGACAATCTCAATTTCGGCAATCCGGAGCGGCCCGAAATCATGGGCCAATTTGTCGGCTGCGTGCGCGGCATCGCGGAAGCCTGCAAGGCGCTCGACTTTCCGGTCGTGTCCGGCAACGTGTCGCTTTACAACGAGACCAATGGCAAGGCGATTTTGCCGACGCCTTCGATCGGCGGCGTCGGCGTGATCGCCGACTTCCGAAAAAGCGCGACGCTCGCTTTCAAGCGCGAGGGCGACGTCATCCTCGTCGTCGGCGAGACGACCGGCTGGCTCGGACAGTCGATCTATCTGCGCGAGATTTGCGCGCGCGAAGAGGGCGCGCCACCGCCGGTCGATCTGATCGAGGAACGCGAAAACGGGGACTTTGTGCGCTCGCTCATTCTCGACGGCACGGCGAGCGCCGTGCACGACCTGTCGGACGGCGGATTGCTGGTGGCGCTGGCCGAGATGGCAATGGCGTCCTGCATCGGCGCGAAACTGGAAGCCGCGCCCGACGACGTACCGGCGCACGCCTATTGGTTCGGCGAGGATCAGGCGCGCTACATCGTCACGGTGCCCACCGAAAAGGCCGAGGCGGTGATGGCGCGTGCGCGCGAGGCCAGCATCCCGGTCTGGCGCATCGGCGAAACCGGCGGCGACGCGCTCGCAATTTTAGGCGAGCGCGCGATCGCGATCGCGCATCTGAGCGAGCGCTCGGAAGGCTGGCTGCCCGCTTATATGGCGGGCAGTGTTTAGGCCGTTTACGAGCGGAAAGTTGCGCCTTTCGTCACGGTTTAATTATTTTATCGCAACCAGCGACCTCAGATAGACATTTTTGGGTGCAAAGAGGTTTCCGGGGCTGCGCGAATGGACGTAGTTGACGTAACCTTCGCTGCGAAGGAGTGATTGCGATGGCGATGGATGCGGGCGAGATCGAGCGGCTGATCAAGGAAGGCATTCCGGACGCGCAGGTGACGATCCGCGACCTCGCTGGCGACGGCAATCATTATGCCGCCACCGTGCTCGCCGCTTCGTTCGCCGGCAAATCGCGCGTGCAGCAGCATCAACTTGTCTATCAGGCGCTCAAAGGCCAGATGGGCGGCGTGTTGCATGCGCTGGCGCTGCAGACCGGCACGCCGGGCGGTTGACCGGGCGGGCCGCGGCAGGCGTCCTGCCGTCATCCGGGTGGCCGCAAAAATGGCCGAATTAACAATATTTTAGACGGCTGCCGCAGTGGCCGCTTGGGGTGGTGAGTGGTTTCAGGCTACATATATGTTCAAGGAAGCTTGCCAAGCCAAACTTGGAAAGGCGGCCGAGCCTGCGCGAAAGCGCGCGGCGCCGCCCAAACCGGACCAAAGGGAATTAAACTCCATGGGTATCGAGCAGTTCATCGAGAACGAAGTGAAGGCCAACGACGTGGTGCTGTTCATGAAGGGCACGCCGCAGTTTCCGCAATGCGGCTTCTCCGGCCAGGTCGTGCAGATACTCGACCATCTCGGCGTCGCCTATAAAGGCCTCAATGTTTTGGAATCCGTCGACCTGCGCGACGGCATCAAGGCCTATTCGAACTGGCCGACGATCCCGCAGCTTTACGTCAAGGGCGAGTTCATCGGCGGTTGCGACATCGTGCGCGAGATGTTCCAGGCCGGCGAATTGCAGGCGACGCTGAAGGAAAAGGGCGTCGCGGCTCAAGCGGACGAGCAGGCCTGAGGCTAAAGCATTCGGCCGCGGCAAGAGAGCCGCGGCCGATAATTCCCGATTATTGCTCTGTTGGCTATTTGCTGCGGCTTGCCGCCGGCGACTTGGCGGCGGGTCGGTCGGCCGACCAACTGGCGCGGCGTAGCACCAGATAGACGATCGCCAGCACGAGGACGATGCCGAGCAGGCCGGAACTCGCAGCTGTCGTGAACTTCGTCACGTTGTCGACGACCGACGTGATATAGGCGCCGGCCCCCGCACCGAGCATGAGATGAATCAGAATTAGCGCGAGCACGGCGAGGAATCCGAGTTCTACGAATTCCCACAAAGCCTGCTTCGCGGCAGCGACGAATTTCCACATCGTGCAAAACCTCGCTAAACGCGGACATTTCTTTGCGGGTGGGGAACTGGCCCCACCCATGTTTTTGATGCAGGCGAAGCTCGCCCGTCAGCTCAGACGGGGCGAACCAGGCTCAGGCTATTTTGCGGCTTGAAAACAGCCAGAGGATGATCCCGAGCGCAATCAGCCCAACCAGGCCGTTGGCACCGAGGTCCTTGACCATAGCCATGATATTGGCCGTGACGCCGCCGAAGAACGGCAGGTTCGAACCGATCAGCACTGCGAGAACAATTGCTAACGCCAGCAACATGAGGGCCAGTTCAGTCAGCGCCCCAACCCAGCCTTTGATCGCATCAATCCCTTTCATCGCAGATTCTCCCTGGCTTGCCCTCCCGAATCGAGGACGCCCAAAAACTAGCGCAGCTCGGTCACCACATGTAGAAAAATGTGGCGCAATGCTCACTATATGTGCGGTGCAGCATGCTAATAGCGGGGGATAACCGCTTGGATTCGGACTTAACCCGCGCTGGTAAAACGGTACGCCAAGCCTACGCGCTCGACATGGCCGAGACCCGGATAGGGCAGATGGAAGCCGATCAGCTTTGAGCGGTCGCTGGCGAGGCGATCAAGCAGCATCTTGCGCGTCGTGACCGCCTGGTCCGGCACATGATCGGCGACCGGGCGCCATTCCGGGTGCATGAAGGAGATCAGTGGGTGGGTGAGTACGTCGCCGCCGACAATCAGCCCATCGCCGCCCAAATCGTTTTTGCCTTTGAGCGCCAGTGAGACATGGCCCTGGATGTGCCCGGGCGTGGCGAGAACTTGCAAGCCGGTCACGATCTCGTCACCTGGCTTGAACATTTTCACGTGGCTCTTGAGCGCCGCGTAGTTGCGTCGCGCGCCGGTGACGGATCCGGCGCGTCCGGACGGCAGGCCGCGGGTGGCGTTATCGCCGTGCCAGAAATCCCATTCGGCGGAGCCGACGTAGAACGCCGCCTTCGGCAGCATCAAGTCGTCGAGTTCGTCGACTGAGCCCCAGAGGTGGTCGGGATGGCCGTGGGTGAAGATCACCTTGGTGATCTTGCTCTTGTCGATGCCGGCCGCTTTGAGATTGTCCCAGAGTTTGCCGGCGCTCGGCATGAAGCGGTCGCCGGAACCCATGTCGATCAGGATAAGGTCGGTGCCAGTACGGATCAGCGTGACATTGGTCGGGGAATTGTACGTGTCGCCGGTTTGCCCCGCCGCCTTGAGCAGCAGCGCGCGCTCGTCCGGACTGGAGCCGGGCGCGAGAAAGCTGGTCGGCAGCACAAGGTGCCCGTCGCTTACGATCATGATGTCGAAGTCGCCATGTTTGAAACTGTGCGGCGCGGCCAGAGCGGGCAGGGCTTGCGCCGCCACGGCGGCGGCGGTCGAGGCGAGCAGCGCGCGGCGGGTGAGTTCACTCATGGCACGGGTCTCCGGATACATTCAGACCCCTGAATAGCAAATCCCCCGCCTTATGGGCAGGGGATCTGGCATTTGCGAATGTAAAAGCGCCGAACAATCAGCGCGAATAATATTCCACCACCAGATGCGGCTCCATCTGAACCGGGTAGGGCACATCGGTGAAGACGGGCACGCGCGACAGCTTGGCGGTGAGCTTGCCGGTATCGACATCGATATAGTCGGGCACGTCGCGCTCGGCGAGTTGCTGCGCTTCCAGCACCAGGTTCATCTGCTTGGACGCTTCCTTGACCTCGACCACGTCGCCGATTTTGACACGATAGCTCGAAATGTTGACGCGCTTGCCGTTCACCTTGATGTGGCCGTGGTTGATGAACTGACGCGCAGCGAACACGGTCGGCACGAACTTGGCACGGTAGATCACCGCATCGAGACGGCGCTCGAGGAGACCGATCATGTTGGCGCCCGAGTCACCCTTCATGCGGATGGCTTCGAAATAGATGCCGTGGAACTGGCGTTCGGAGATGTTGCCGTAATAGCCGCGCAGTTTCTGCTTGGCCTTGAGCTGCACGCCGTAGTCGGAGAGCTTGGACTTGCGACGCTGGCCGTGCTGGCCGGGACCGTATTCGCGCCGGTTGACCGGGCTTTTCGGACGGCCCCAGATATTCTGGCCCATCCGGCGGTCGAGCTTGTATTTGGATTCCATACGCTTGGTCATCGCGTCCTCATAAGTTCAATTCGATAGGGGTGAGGAACCGCGCCCTCCTCTGTCCCGGGTCACCCCGAAACCGACAGGCCAGCCCTTAAAGCGTAAGGGGAGACCACGGGTCGCGAAACGCCTATCCGGGCTCGAAATGCCCCGGAAGGTGGCGGGGTTTTAGGGGCGCGAGGGTCAACTGTCAAACAAAGGCTGCCCGGAAGCCAGTCGTATCGAAGTACCAGCCGGCGAGTTTTTTGCCTGTTTTGGCCCGCTTTTGTCTTGCCGGGAGGACTTTTTCACCCCATTTTCGATTTCATCAGGCCGGGCCCCTCTGGCAACCACATGGCTGCGATGTCGGACTGACTAAACCGGAGGGGTAAGAGCGCCGCCATGAGCCAATTTCTCACTTTCACGCCCGACGCGCTTTCCGCCTTTGCGCAGGTCATCATGATCGACCTCGTGCTGGCGGGCGACAATGCCGTCGTCATCGGACTTGCTGCCGCTGGCCTGCCAGCGGCGCAGCGCACCCGCGCCATTCTGGTTGGCATCGTCGCGGCGACGGCGTTGCGCATTCTGTTTGCGGTTTTCGCCGTGCAATTGCTCGGCATCATCGGGCTGTTGCTGGCCGGCGGCATTTTGCTGTTGTGGGTTTCGTGGAAGATGTGGCGCGAATTGCGCGGCCAGCGCCATGCCGACGCCGACGCGGTTATTGCCGAGGCAGAGACCAGGGCGCGGCAGAAGACTTTCGCGCAGGCCGCCTGGCAGATCGTGATCGCCGACGTTTCGATGTCGCTCGACAATGTGCTGGCGGTGGCGGGCGCTGCGCGCGACCACATCGACGCGCTGGTGTTCGGGCTTGCATTGTCGATCGTGCTGATGGGCGTGGCGGCGAATTTCATCGCCAGACTTCTGACCAAGCATCGCTGGATCGCTTACGTCGGTCTTGCCATCATCGTCTATGTGGCCTTTGACATGATCTGGCGCGGCGCGCTGGAGGTGTGGCCGAATTTGTTGGGTTAGAAGCCGAATTTTCGCAGCGCGCTTGCCAGCGCGGGCGGCGGCACGCGGCCGGAGGTGAAATGAATTTCCGGCGCGGCCGCGCCGGCGGTGGCCGGCTTGTCGCGCAACAGGTCGGCGACGCGGCGCGCAATCGCCGGCGCCGGATCAAGCCACTCGACCGGCCAGGGCGCGAGCTTGCCGAAGCGCTCGGTCAGCAGTGGATAATGCGTGCAGGCGAGCACCACCGTGTCGGTGCGGCGGCCACCGCTATCGACAAAGCAGGTGGCGATTTCGTTCGCAATCTCGGCATCGGGAGCCGGGGCGCCGGACAACTCACGTTCGGCAATCGTCGCGAGATTGGGCGAGCCGACCAGGTCGACCTCGCAATCGCCGGCGAATTCGCGGATGAGCGCGTGGGTATATTCGCGCGACACGGTCGCTAACGTTCCGAGCACGGCGATACGTTTGCTCTGCGATTGCGCGCAGGCCGGCTTGATTGCCGGTACGGTGCCGACGAAGGGCACCGAATAACGCGCGCGCAAATCGGCGAGCGCCAAAGTCGAAGCTGTATTGCAGGCGATGACCACAAGATCAGGTGCGTGCGCCGCTATCGCTTTACCGATCACCTCGACAATGCGCGCAATCAGCGCCGCTTCCGGCTGATTGCCGTAAGGAAATCCTGCATCGTCGGCGACATAGACATAGCGGGCATCGGGTCGCGCGCGCACGACTTCGCGGAACACGGTGAGGCCGCCGACACCGGAATCGAAAATCAGGATGACTGGCGCGGCGTTTTCTGAACGGTTGTTTAGAATCGGCATAGGGATATTCACGATGAGCGCAGAGCATAAGCCATGTCTTAGCGCAGGTGACAATAGGTCGCAGCCGGGATGTTCAGCGGCCGATGCGCGCCAGCAATTGCCCGAGCAGCAGCAGGCCTTGCGGCCAGAATTCCAGCCGTGAGGCAGAATTGATATGACCAAGTTCGCCAGCGTTGCAGAAATCGGCGCCCCAGCCCTCGGCAAACCGTTGCGCGCGAGCGACGCTCACATAAGGGTCGTTGCTGCTGGTCACCGCCAGCGCGGGGACGGGAAAGCGCGCGAGCGGCATCGGATCGAAGCCGAGGATATTTTCCGGCAGGTGCATGCGATTTTCCACGTCGGTCGGCGCGACCAGGAGCGCCGCGACGACGCGGCTTGGCTTGTTGCGCGATGCCCAATGCGCGGCGAGCGAACAGGACAGGCTATGGCAGATCAGCACCGCCGGGCGCGTACCGTTTTCGATCGCCGCGTCGAGCCGCGCCAGCCAGTCCGACAGGACCGGCGCTTCCCAATCGTCCTGCAAGACGCGCGTGGCGTTACGAAACGACAGGCACCAGTAGGACTGCCAATGATCGACGCCGGAATTGCCAAGGCCGGGGAGGATAAGGAAATCGCAATCGGCGGTGGCGTCCAACATGATTTATGCTTCGCCAAACACCCGCTTGAAAATCGTATCGACGTGCTTGAAGTGGTGCGCCAGATCGAAATTAGCTTCGAGTTCTTTTTCGCTCAGCGCTTTGCGTATGTCGGGATCGGCCTTCAGTAGGCCGAGGAAATCGTTGCTCTCGCCGCCCCAGACTTTCATGGCGTTGCGCTGTACGAGGCGATAGGCGTCCTCGCGCGCGACGCCTTTTTGCGTGAGCGCGATCAGAATGCGCTGCGAGTGGATGAGGCCGCCTAGCCTGTCGAGATTCTTCTGCATGTTGGCGGGATAGATCAGCCACTTGTCGACGATGCCGGCCAGCCGCGCCAGCGCGAAATCGAGCGTGACGGTGGCGTCGGGTCCGATCACGCGTTCGACCGACGAATGCGAAATATCGCGTTCGTGCCAGAGCGCGACGTTTTCCATCGCGGGCAGGGCATAGCCGCGCACCAGACGCGCCAGGCCGGTGATGTTTTCCGACAGTACCGGGTTGCGCTTGTGCGGCATGGCGGAGGAGCCCTTCTGCTTCTCCGAGAAGAATTCTTCCGCTTCCAGCACTTCGGTGCGTTGCAGGTGGCGCACCTCGATGGCCAAACGTTCGATTGACGAAGCGATCACGCCCAAAGTGGCGAAATACATCGCATGGCGATCGCGCGGGATGATTTGGGTCGAGACCGGCTCCGGCGTCAGGCCCATGGCCTTCGCCACATGCGCTTCGACGCGCGGATCGACCTGCGCGAAGGTACCGACCGCGCCGGAAATCGCGCAGGTGGCGACTTCCTTGCGCGCCGCCACCAGCCGCTCGCGTCCGCGCGAAAATTCGGCGTAAGCCTGCGCCAGCTTCAGACCGAACGTCGTGGGTTCGGCATGGATGCCGTGCGAACGCCCGACCGTCGGCGTCATCTTGTGTTCGAAGGCGCGCCGCTTGAGCGCTTCCAGTAGCTTGTCGAGATCGGCCAGCAGAATATCGGCGGCGCGCACGAGCTGTACGTTGAAGCAGGTGTCGAGCACGTCCGAGGAGGTCATGCCGGAATGCATGTAGCGCGCGTCCGGCCCGACGATTTCCGACACATGTGTGAGGAAGGCAATGACGTCGTGCTTGACCTCGGCTTCGATGGCATCGATGCGGGCAACGTCAAATTGCGCCTTGCCGCCTTTTTCCCAGATGGTCTTGGCGGCTTCTTTCGGGATCACACCAAGCTCGGCCATCGCATCGGCGGCATGCGCCTCGATCTCGAACCAGATGCGGAATTTGGTTTCCGGCGACCAGATCGTGACCATGTCGGGGCGGGAATAACGAGGGATCATTTAAGCCGCTTCTCCGCGTGCCATTGCGCCCGCCTGCCGGATGGTGGCGATGTTTTCCTTGTAATTGCCGCCCTTGAACACAGCGGAGCCTGCGACCAGCACATTGGCGCCAGCGCGCACCACGTCGGCAGCGTTGGCGGCGGTGATGCCGCCATCGACCTCGATGTCGATCGGCCGCGCGTCGGCCATCGTGCGCAGGTCGCGGATTTTGTCGAGTGCGGAGGGAATGAAAGTTTGCCCGCCGAACCCGGGATTGACCGACATCACCAGTATGAGATCGACCAGATCGATGAGGTGCTCGACACTCGAGGTCGGCGTGCCGGGGTTCATGGTGACGCCGGCTTTCTTGCCGAGCGCGCGGATCGCCTGCAAGGAGCGATGCACGTGCGGGCCGGATTCGACATGCACGGTGATGATGTCGGCGCCGGCCTTGGCGAAGGCTTCAAGATAAGGATCGCAGGGTGCGATCATCAGATGCACGTCGAAGATTTTTTTGGAGATGCCGCGCACTGATTTCATCACGTCCGGGCCGAACGAGATGTTAGGGACGAAGTGTCCGTCCATGACATCGACATGGATCCAGTCGGCGCCGGCGGCATCGATAGCGCGCACCTCGTCGCCCAATTTGGCGAAGTCGGCCGCGAGAATCGACGGCGCGATGATGAGCGGGCGGGACATTCAGAGTTCTCCGGAAACGCCGTTCGCCTACCATGCCGGGGCAGGCGGGGCAACGCGCGAAGGCCCGCCCGGCCGGCATTTCCGGCACGTGACCCGGCAGAAAATGCCGGTGCGTTGACCGGATTCGCCGCCTGCCGAAGGCGTCGAAATTGTGGACAAGCCAAGCGTGACGCGCCTTTTCGAACGGGCGCGAGCGCTGGCGCGGCTCTTGCAACTCCGGCTCCGGGAGCGATGTCCGCCGGGCACATCCGGCGGAATACCGGGAGTTGAGTGATGTCCATGTCTGTGGGCGCCTCTTCGTCCAACGCATTGGCCTATTTGCAGCAGTTGTTGCAACAAGGCAGTGCGGGGGCCGCGGACGCCAGCAATGCTTCCGACCCACTATCGATGCTGCTGCAAGACACGGGGGACGGCTCGTCCTCCGCTCAAACGGGGACCGCCGCGTCGTCAAACGCCGCGACGGGCTCAAGCCCTCCGCCTTTCGGGGCGGACATGCTGTCGACTCTGATCTCGCTGCAAAGCCAGCAAACGCAGCAACCTTCGCCGCTGTTTTCCAAGCTCGACAGCGACGGCGATGGTCAAATCAGCCAATCCGAATTCGAGAACGCGGCGACCAAAGCCGGCGCGAGTAAGGATATGGCCGATGCGGTCTTTGCCAAGATCGACGGTGACAGCGATGGCTCGGTGAGCCAAAGCGAACTGACGAAAGCCGATCATGGCGGCGGCCATCACCATCATCGCGTTGGCGGCGGTGGCGGCGGCGGCGCATCGGGGCAAAGCGCCCTCGACGCGCTGATCTCGGGAACGGGCGCCGACGGCGCCACCACCCAAAGCGCGACCAATGCCGACGGTTCGACCACCACGACGATCTCCTATGCCGACGGCAGCAAGGTCGACATGACGACGCCGGCGGCTTCCGGTGGCGACGCGTCGGGTGGTGGTACGAGCGGCAACAAGAGCACGAGCAATCTGCTTGAGCAGCTGATCAAGCTGCAGTCGCAGGTGCTGAGCGTGGCGACATCGACCATGTCGGCCTTCGCGTAACGAGTAGTCGGACGCGATTCGTCCTTGGGCCCGGCCCGGAAAGAAATTCCGGACGGGCTTTTTCTGTTTCTTATCGTCTAGGCGCTTTTCTTGAATCGGCGCGCCAGCGGCTTGAGCACCGCCGGCAGCAGATAGATCGGAAACTGCACCATCGCGAAATAAAACCATGCCAGGTCGGGCAGGCTCGTTCCGAGCGCCGCCATGATGACGCCGATGTTGCGGAAGGCCGAGAGTAGGCCGACCACCAGGCCGCGGTCGCGGCCGGCGCGCCAGAACACCAGCACGCTTAGGCCGATCAGCGCCACGCTCAGCACCATGATGAAGGCCAGGAGTTCGAGCGCGAACAGCGGGTCGGCCATCACGTTGCGCGGCACGCTCTCCATCGCCGCGATGGCGAAGACGAAGACCGCCAGCACGTTAAGGCCGTCGATGACTTCCTTCTGCCGCTCGATCCGTTTCTGACCGGCGAAGCGGCGGATGGCATAGGCGACCGCGCCAGCGCCGGCGAAAAAGAAAAACAGTTTGACACCGAGGTCGATCGGCGAAAACAGCGACGAGCCGAGAAACAAATAGCTGAAGGCGACGGTGGTGAGCGGCGACAGCGCGTTGGAAACGATCAGCGCCGTCAGCGCGAAGGCGACGTCGAGCCCCATCAGGGCCGCGAAGGCGGCGAGCGAGGTAATCGGCGTAATCGCGCCTTGCAGGATCATGATGGTGTAGAGCGCTGGCATGCTCTCTCGCAGGCCGGTCAGCACGTAAGCGGTGCCAAACAGAAGCGGCACCGCCACCATGACCCAGAGCGCGGCGAGGATGGTGAGGCCGGGGGCTTTGATATAGCGGCTGAAAGCGCTCGGGTCGGTTCGCAGGTACGAGAACAGCAGCAACACGAAGACAATCACGCCGAGAAATGGCTTCACGTAAGCGGCGAGCTGCGGCAGCGCCAGGCCAAAGAAGACCGAGACCGCGAGCGCGCGCGTGCCCTGGCGGCCGAGCCAGGCGAGCGCCGCCGCTAATAGTTGCAGAAATTTCATTGCAGGCATGTCCCCGGCGGCACGGATTGGCGCGCGCCTTGATAGCGCCTTCGTCGGCGTTGATCCATATAAAGGAGGAAGCCCTGTCCCGCGTCCGGGTGAGGGCTCACACGGAGGGTTTATGGCACGCACCGATGCGATCGTTCTCGGCGCCGGCATTGTCGGCACCTCGGTGGCGCTGCACCTCGTCAAGCGGGGATTAAGCGTCGCGCTGGTCGACCGCGCCGGTATTGGTGAGCAGACCTCTTATGGCAATTCCGGCGTGATCGAGGGGTCGACCATCCTGCCGCCGGCCTTTCCGCCAGGGCTTGGAGCGCTGATGCGGGTGGCGCTCAAACGTGCCAGCGATGCCAATTACCATTTGAGTTTTCTGCCCAAGGTAGCGCCCTGGCTCTGGGCCTTCCGCGCCGCCTCGCAGCCCAAACGCATTGCCGAGACCGCGCGGCTCAACCGGCCGCTGTTTGCGCGCGCGCTCGGCGAGCACGAGGTCCTCATGCTGGAATCCGGCGCCACCCGGCTGTTGCGCAAGACCGGCTGGATGAAATTGTACCGCAGCGTCAGCGCGGTGCGCGGGCTGGAACTGGAATTCGAACTGGCGAAGGAATTCGGCCTGCCGTTCGAACTGCTCGATACCGAGGGTGCACGCAAGCTGGAGCCGTCGCTCAATCCGGTGTTCGAGCGCGCGGTGTTCTGGCCGGCGGCCGCCAGCATCAGCAATCCGCTGGCGCTGACGCGCGCCTATGCCAAGCGTTTCGGCGCGCTCGGCGGCGTGACGCTCACCGGCGACGCGCGTTCGCTGCATCGTTCCGGCTCGGGCTGGCGGGTCGAGACGGACGAGGGCGGGCTCGATTCACCGAACGTCATTGTCGCGCTCGGGCCCTGGGCGCCGGACGTGCTGGAGCCGCTCGGCATCAAGTTGCCGATGGCGGTCAAGCGCGGCTATCACCGCCACTTCAAGGGCGAGGGCAACGCTGCGCAGGCGCGCCCGGTGGTCGATGTGTCGGGCGGCTATCTCATTACGCCGATGGAGCAGGGCATACGGCTGACCACTGGCGTCGAATTCGCCGCGCGCGATGCCAAGCCGACGCCGGCGCAGATCGACCGGCTGATGCCGCGCTTGCGCAAACTATTTCCGATCGGTGAGCCCGCCGACGACAAGACCTGGATGGGCTCGCGGCCATCGTTTCCGGATTCGCGGCCGGTGATCGGACGCGCGCCGGGCCAGAAAGGAATGTGGCTCGCCATCGGCCACTCGCACTGGGGCCTGACGCTCGGGCCCGTCACCGGCCGGCTGATCGCTGAGATGATGGCTGGCGAAACGCCGTTCTGCGATCCCGCGCCTTACGCGGCCGAGCGGTTTATGTGAATATTACGAACTTGGCGTCACTTCCCGACAGGCATAACAATCGCGGATTTCCAAATTGAAAAATGTTCCCTTTGAAAATGCCGATCTGAATGCCGCCGCGACGCTTGGCGGCACCATGTAGTATTCATAGACACGCCCGCTCGTGAACGTCACCGTCAACCGGCTATGTTCCAACTCGTAGGCGATGGACTGGATGACGCTTGATGGCATGCAGCCACAACGCCGGCGTCGTGACTTGGTTCGCGCCGATTGTGCGTGGCGGTCCGGTAAGCTTGCGAACGCGACCGCGCGCCTCAATGCATTGCGATGCCGGCTTTCTGGCCGACCTCGCGCCATTGTTTGACTTCCGATGTCAGCAGAGCCTGGAATTCGTCCGGCGATGTCGGCGCGCCGGTCATGCCGGTGGCACCGAGCTTGGCGGCGACCTCCGGCATAGCAAGCGTTTCGTCGAGCGCTTTGTTGAGTTTGCCGATGACGTCCCTGGGCGTACCGGCCGGCGCCAGCATGCCGACCCATTGCAGGGCCTCCATGCCGGGGAAACCGGCTTCGCTCAAGGTCGGCAGATCGGGCAAATGGCTGCTGCGCGTTTTGCCGCCGGCGGCGAGCGCACGGATTTTTCCGGCCTTGATCTGCGGCACCGAAAGCTGGGTCGAGAGCACGGCGAACTGGGTCTCGCCCATGATCAAAGACAATGCCGCCGGCGCGCCGCCGCGATAGGGCACCTCCGTCATCTTGATGCCGGCTTTGCTGTCAAACAGCTCGGTCACGAAATGCGACTGGCTGGAACTGCCGGGCGTGGCGTAATTGAGTTTGCCGGGCTGCGCCTTGGCGAGCGCAACGAATTCGGCCAAGGTTTTGGCCGGCACGCCGCTGCCGACGACGAACAAAAGCGGATCGCGCACCATCAAGCCGACGGCGGCGAAACTTTTATCGGCGTCGTAGCGCATGGTCTTTTCGGTCGCCGGGATAACGGTATGCGAGGAGGCGACCACCAGCAGCGTGTAACCGTCCGGCTCCGCCTTTGCGACGGCCTCGCTGCCGATCATGCCGCTGGCGCCGGGGCGATTGTCGATGACAATGCTCTGCCCAAGTTTTTGTTGCATGTAAGGCTGCACGATGCGCGCGACATTGTCGTTGAGCCCGCCCGGCGCAAACGGCACCACGATGTGAATGACGCGGCTCGGATAGGAATCGGCTGCGAAGGCTTCAGGCGCGAAGGCGAAGCTGATGACCGCGGCAGTCATGACGGCTGCGCCAAACGCGCGCCGGGTCATCGATGAATTGCTGGTCACGTTTCCATCCCTTGTGTTATGGCGCGAAATCGAATTGTCTGCCGCGCAATCTTGATTTGACCGGATCGCCCCGGCCTCTCCTAGCATCGGAACAGTATGGTGGAAAAGCGCTATCAGGTCATCATTGTCGGCGGCGGGCCGGTCGGCGTCGCGCTTGCCGTCAACCTCGGATTGCGCGGCATTTCCTGCGCACTGATCGAAAGCCGCGCCGGCCTGCACCGCATTCCGAAAGGACAGAATCTCACCCAGCGCACGCTTGAGCATTTTTACTTCTGGGGCATCACCGAGGAATTGCGCGCGGCGCGGCTGATGCCGCGCGGCCATCCGATCGGTGAGATCACGGCTTATGGCGAATTACTCGGCCAGTATTGGCATGCGCCGGCCGGGCGCGAACTGGTGCGGCCTTATTATTTCCAGGACATCGACCGCATGCCGCAATACCAGATGGAAGCGGTGCTGCGAAAAAAGCTCGCGACGGTCACATGCGTCGATACGTTTTACGGCTGGACCGCGCAGGCGGTCGCGCAGGACGAGCATGGCGTGCGCGCGGATATCGCCGAGGAAGAGGGCGGCGGACGCGCGGCGCTGACTGGTGACTATCTTGCCGGATGCGACGGCGCGCGCTCGCTGGTGCGCGAGGCGATCGGTGTTGTGCGCAGCGGCACCGATTTCGACCGGCTGATGGTGCTGATGGTGTTCCGCTCGCGCGAACTTCACGAATTGCTCAAGCGGTTTCCGGACCGCTCGACCTATCGCGTGATGCATCCGGATTTTGAAGGCTTCTGGCAATTTTTCGGCCGCATCGATGTCGGCGAAAGCTTCTTTTTCCACGCACCGGTTGCGCGCGACACCGTGCAAGACGGTTTCGATTTTCACGCGCCTTTGCGCCGCGCCATCGGCCGCGATGCCGCGGTCGAATTCGACTACACGGGCTTTTGGGAATTGCGCAATGCCGTCGCCGAGACGTACCGGAAAGACCGGATTTTCATTGCCGGCGATGCCGCCCATACGCACCCGCCTTATGGCGGCTACGGGCTCAATAACGGGCTGGAGGACGCCGCCAATCTGGCCTGGAAAATGTCGGCGAAGCTGCAAGGCTGGGGCGGCGAGGCACTGCTGCAATCATACAGCGCGGAACGCCGCCCGGTGTTTCGCGACGTCGCGGATAATTTCATCGCCGCGCGCATTCGTGACGATGCGGCTTTTTTCGCGCGCCATAATCCGGCGCGCGACCGCGCCGATTTTGAGACGGCCTGGGAGACGCGCAAAACCGATCTCGGCACGCGCGTGCGGTCCTATGAGCCGAATTACGAGGGCTCGCCGGTGGTGGTGGGCCCGCCGGGCGGCACGACCAGCGGCTTCGGCGAACACCGGTTTGACGCGCGCGCGGGACATCATCTCGCGCCGCAAGTTTTGTCGTCCGGACGCAATGTCTACGAGGAATTGGGCGGCGGCTTTACGCTTCTCGCTTTCGGCGCGCCGGACGGGAACGCGCGCGCGATGGCCGATGCGGCCACGGCGCTGTCAATTCCGTTGAAGCTGATCGAGGATAGTTTCGCCGGCGGCCGCGAAGCCTATGGCAAGGGCATGGTGCTGGTGCGGCCCGACCAGTTCATCGCCTGGACCGGCGACGCCGCGCCGGCCGACCCGCGCGCTTTGATACGGCAAGTGGCCGGGCTCGATTAAATTCTCGATGCCCGTTTAGTGCCCGTGACAGTCCATCCAGCTTGCCAGCGCGGCCGGAAAATTGAGCGGGCGCGCTTCGTAGACGCCGCGCGCAATGGCGCGCGCCAGCACGTTGGCCGCTACCATGCCGAGTTCGGTGAGGTCATAGATCGGATTTTCAAGGTCCTTGTCGCCCAATTCTTTAAAGCCGGTGGCGGCGGCAAAGACGATATCGCCGTCGAGTGGCGTATGCACCGGGTAAATTGCGCGGGCCATGCCGGTCTGCGCCATCACGGCCAGCCGCTTGCATTGCGCCTTGGACAATTTGGCGTCGGTCGCGATTACCGCCAGCGTGGTGTTCTGGCCGGGCGCGCCCTTGGTTCGCATCTCGAAGGCGTCCGGCCCGAACGCGGGCGAGACGCCGCGGCCGCCGAATTCATCGCCTTGCTCGAACGGCGCCGCCCAGAAATGCGGACTGTTACCGACCGTGACGCTGCCGGCGGCGTTGACGGCCGCGAGCGCGCCGACAATGTGGCCGCTCGAGGTGCGCGCCGAGGCCGAGCCGATGCCGCCTTTCAGGTTCACGGTCGTCGCGCCGAGGCCTGCCCCGACGCTGCCGAGCGCAAACTCGTCGTTGCTCGCGGTTGTGGCCGCGTCATAGCCGAATTCGCGATAGGGAGGATAACGGCCCCAGTTTTTGTCGCCGCCTGAGAGGAGATCGAACAAAATCGCCGCCGGCACGATCGGCACCTGCGCCTCGCGCACTCTGAAGCCGCGGCCGGTCTCGCGCAGATAGGCCTGCGTGCCGGAAGCGGCATCGAGCCCGAAGGCGGAGCCGCCTGAGAGCACGATGGCATCGACGCCTTCGACGGTCTGCGCCGGATCGAGCAGGGCGGTCTCGCGCGTGCCGGGCCCACCGCCGCGCACATCGACGCTTGCCGCCACCGGATGGTCGAAGATTATGACCGTGGTGCCGGAGCCGAGCTTTTGCCCGCCGGCATGGCCGACGCGGACACCGGGGACATCGGTGATGAGATTGCGCATTTCGGACATGCGGCCGCTTCTCCTGCTTCACCCGCATATCACATCAGCGCCATGAAGGTCACAGGACCTTGCCAGCGCCATAATACCCGGGGCATATGCGGCCCCATGCATGACGTTTCCTATCTGGCCGCCCTGATCGCGGGCCTGGTCTCCTTTCTCTCCCCCTGCGTGCTGCCGCTGGTGCCGCCTTATCTGGTCTATCTGGCGGGCGCCTCGCTTGAGCGTCTAGCCGACCAGGAGCCGGAGCCGCGGGTAAAACGCGAGACTGTAATCGCGGCGGTTTTATTCGTGCTCGGATTTTCCACCGTGTTCGTCTCGCTGGGTGCCAGCGCCAGCGCGGTCGGTTCGATCATCCGCGCTTATTCCGGTCCACTTTCGACCGTTGCCGGTATCCTTATCATCGTCATGGGGCTGCATTTTCTAGGCGTAACGCGGCTCGCCTTCCTGATGCGCGAGAAACGCGCGCAGGTGGCAAAGCCCGTCGGTCTGTGGGGCGCTTATGTGATGGGACTTGCCTTTGCGTTCGGCTGGACGCCCTGCATCGGGCCAATCCTTGCTGCCATTCTGGCGGTGGCGGCGTCCGAGCAGACGGTGAGCAAGGGCGCAAGCCTGCTGGCGATCTATTCGCTCGGGTTGGGAATTCCGTTCATCGTCGCCGCCTTTGCGATCGAGCCCTTCGCGGCGTTTCTGTCGCGTTTCAAGCGCCACCTGCATCGCGTCGAGCAGGTGATGGGCGGCTTGCTGGTGCTGACCGGCATCGCGTTTCTCACCGGCAGCATCAACCAGATGAGTGTGTGGCTGCTCGAGATGTTTCCGGGTTTGGGGACGATTGGGTGAGGGCAACAAAAAACCCGCCAACCGATCTCGGGTTTACCCGAGATCGGCATTTTAGTTGCGCAAGTCAGCTATAGCTGACTTGCGGTGGCGGGCTTTCCGTTTATCGACGAGCAGCCGAGTCTTATTTCACCTTGCTGCAATCATTGCCCGGGCACTCAAGATACGTGATCTTGCCTTCCTTGTTTTTCTTCCAGATATACATCACGTAGTCGAGGTTGGTGCGGTCGCCTTTCTTGTCATAGGAAATGTCGCCGATCACGGTCTTGAACTTCATGCCGGAGTGCATTTTCTCGGCGACCTTTTTCGGGTCGAGCGATTTGGCCGCTTCCGCCGCCTGCTTGATGATCTGCACGGCGGCATAGCTATAGAGCGTATAGGCTTCCGGCTCGAACTTGGCGGCGCGGAATTTTGCCACCGCGTCTTTCGCCGCTGGCGTATTGCGCGGATCGGGGCCGTAAGTCATCAGCGTGCCTTCGACGCCGGGGCCGCCGATCGAGGCGAACTCGTCGGAGGTGATGCCGTCCGCGCCCATCAGCGGCGCCTTGATGCCCTGATCGCGCATCTGTCGTACGATCAGGCCGCCTTCGGTGTGCAGTCCGCCCCAGTAGACGAGATCGGCGCCGGACGCCTTGATCTTCGACACCAGCGCCGAGAAGTCCTTTTCGCCGGTGTTGATGCCTTCACGCAGTATCGGTTTGACGCCGCCTTTCGCCATCGCCTTGACCGTTTCGTCGGCGAGACCTTTGCCGTAGGTGGTCTTGTCGTCGACCACGGCGACTTTCTTGCCCTTGAAGTGTTTAACGATATAGGCACCGGCGACCGAACCCTGCTGATCGTCACGGCCGCAGGTGCGGAAGATGTTCCACATGCCGCGCTCGGTGATCTGCGGATTGGTGGAGGCCGGCGTGATTTGCAGAATGCCGTTTTCCTGGAAAACCTCGGACGACGGCATGGTGACGCCGGAGTTGAAAGCGCCGACCACGAACTTGACGCCGTCGCCAGAGAACTTGTTGGCGACCGACACGCCCTGCTTCGGATCGGAGACATCGTCGCCGAACTCGAGGCTGATCTGCTGCTTCATGATGCCGCCGGCGGCATTGATGTCCTTGACCGCCTGCTCAGCGCCGTTCTTGAGCTGCGCGCCGAAGGCGGCGTTCGGTCCGGTGACCGGGCCCACGACGCCCATCTTGATTTGAGCGGAGGCGGTGCCCGCCAAGGCGATGGCGGAGCCCATCGCCAGGCCGAGCGCGAGACTAATTGAGGTGATGCGCTTCATGTCGTTGTTCCCTGTGACTTGGAGCCGGCAGTTTCTATCGTTCCCGGAGAATATTACGTCAGGGCGGGTTTTTGCGCCAGCGGAAAGGCCCGTCGGCCCTGTTGATCCAGCGATAATGGGTGACCATCTGCGCCACGCGGGCGAGCCGAAATCCCAGCAATCCGAATGCGATGCAGAACGCGCTGTCGATCGCGTAATAATAGGCCGAGAGCAGCGTGCCGCCGAACAGGCTGAAGTGGATGAAGCGCACGGCGCCGCCCAAAATCAGGCCATAGACGAATATCTGCCAGGGCTGGCGCCAGGTCAGGGCAATGGCGCGGCCGGACAACCACGCCGCGCCGCCGCCGAGGAAGATGGTCACCAGCAAAAAGACGCCGAAGGAGCCTTCCTCGTAAATGAGGTGGCCGATGAAGAAGGTATCCGCGGCCTGGTCGGGCGTCGGATTCATGCCTTTTTCCTTTGAGGCATGATCTTGTCCGAAAACCGGAGCCTGCTTTTCGGGATCATGCCTGTGCTCCCCCTTCCAGATAAGCCTGCTTGATCTCCGGGCGTTCGAGCAACTCGCGTCCGGTCCCAGTAAGGGTGATCAAGCCGTTGATCATGACGTAGCCGCGGTGGGCGAGCTTGAGCGCGTGATAGGCGTTTTGCTCGACCAGGAAGACCGTCAGTCCGTCATGCGTGTTGAGCGCTTTGATCGCCGCGAAGATCTGCTTGACGATCAACGGCGCAAGGCCAAGCGAAGGTTCGTCGAGCAGCAATAGGCGAGGGCGCGCCATTAGCGCGCGCGCGATCGCCAGCATCTGCTGTTCGCCGCCCGACAGCGTGCCGCCGCGCTGGCCGATGCGCTGCTTAAGACGCGGGAATAAGGTGAGCATGCGTTCGAGATCGTGGTCGAACTGGGTTTCGTCTGCGACCAGCGCGCCCATTTGAAGATTTTCGAGAACGGTCATGCGCGAGAAGATGCGACGGCCCTCCGGGGCCTGGGCGAGCTTGAGGCGCGCGATCTCGTGGGTAGCGAGATGGGTGATGTCACGCCCGTCGAAGGTGATGACGCCTTCGCGCGCACGCGGATTGCCGCAGACCGTCATCATCAGCGTCGACTTGCCGGCGCCGTTGGCGCCGATCAACGTAACGATCTCACCTTGGGTGACGTCGAGGTCGACGCCCTTAAGCGCCATGACGCGTCCGTAGAATGTCTTGACGCCGCGTATGCTGAGGAGGGAGGAGGTCATAGCTTCACCTCCGCGTGCGCTTCCTCGACTTCGTCGTCATGCACGCCGAGATAGGCGGCGATTACCTTGGGATCGTTGCGTACGTCCTCAGGCGCGCCGTCGGAAATCTTGACGCCGTAATCGAGCACCACGATGTGGTCGGATATCTCCATCACCACCGACATGTCGTGCTCGATCAGCAAAATCGAAATGCCGTCGCGTTCTCGGATGGAAAGCAGCAACTGGTTGAGTTCGTGGCTTTCGTGCGGATTAAGCCCGGCCGCCGGTTCATCGAGGCACAACAGCACAGGATCGGTGCACATGGCGCGCGCGATTTCGAGCCGGCGTTGCGCGCCATAGGGCAGGTCTCCGGCCGGATCGTCGGCGCGCGCCAGCAGACCGATACGCTCAAGCCAGTGCTTGGCGCGTTCGATGGCGGCGGCTTCCGCCTTCACATAAGACGGCACGCCAAAAATACCGAGCAAAGTATAGCCGGACGAGACCATCAGGCTGTTGTGCTGCGCCACCATCAAGTTTTCCAACACGGTCATGCCCGGAAACAGCCGGATGTTCTGGAAGGTGCGGGCGACGCGGGCGTCCTGCGTGACCAAATAATCCGGCATGCGTTCGAGCAGATAAAGCGCGCCGTCCGCGCTCACATGGCTGCGCTTGCCGGTCTCGGTGACGTCGTCGAGCTGGCTCCAGACGGAGACGTTGCCGTGGCGCAGGCCGATGCGGCCCTCGCTCGGTTTGTAGAAGCCGGTGATGCAGTTGAACACGGTGGTCTTGCCGGCGCCGTTCGGCCCGATCAGCGCGGTGATCTCACCTTCGCGTGCGTCGAACGAAAGATTGTCGACCGCCACCAGCCCGCCGAAGCGCATGGTCAGTTGTTCGACCTTGAGCAGGATGTCGCCAGTCCGGGTCATGCGCTAGCCGTGTCCCTCTTTTACGAGGTCGGCGGAGATGGTCTTGCGCTCCTTAAGGAATACCGATGGCGCGCGCGTCGACACAAGGCCGCGCGGGCGCAGCACCATGATCAGCACCATGGCGAAACCGAAGATGAGCATGCGATATTGCGTCGGATCGAAGGAGGGCCCGAAAATCTGCTTGAGGAAATTCAAATCGCGCATGATCTCGGTGCCGCCGATCATCACGACAGCGGCAATCGCAACGCCAATCTGGCTGCCCATGCCGCCGAGCACGACGATCGACAGAATGGTGGCCGATTCCAGGAAGGTGAAGCTTTCCGGCGAAATAAAACCTTGCCGCGCGGCAAAGAACGAGCCGGCAAAGCCGGCGAACATCGCGCCCATGCCGAAGGCGGTGAGCTTGGTATGCGTCGTATTAATGCCGAGCGAGCGGCAGGCGATCTCATCCTCGCGCAGCGCCTCCCAAGCCCGCCCGACCGGCAGGCGGCGCAGACGCACGGTGACGAATGCGGTGAGGAAGGCGAGCGCCAGGATCAGGTAATAGAGAAAGATGGTGCGGTAGATCGGGGAGAACTCCAGTCCAAACACCGCGGCAAAGCCGTCATCATTGGCGGTAAACGGAATGCCGAAGAAGCTCGGACGCGGAATGCCGCTGATGCCGGCATAGCCGTTGGTGAGATCGACGAAGTTGATCAGCACCATGCGCACGATTTCGCCAAACGCCAGTGTGACAATGGCGAGATAATCGCCGCGCAGCCGCAGCACCGGAAAGCCGAGCAGAATGCCCCAGAACGACGACATCACACCGGCCAGCGGCAACAGCAGCCAGAACGAAAAGCCGAATTGTTTCGCAAGCAGCGCGTACGAATAAGCGCCGACCGCATAGAAGGCGACATAGCCGAGGTCCAAGAGGCCGGCGAGGCCGACCACGATATTGAGTCCCCAGCCGAGCATCACATAAATGAGAATCTGGATGCCGAAATTGTCGACCCATTTAAGCGCGCCGCCAAAGCCGGTTAAGGCGATGATAATGACGGGATAGGCAATGGCAAAGCCAATGGCGAAGGGGACGAACCAGCGTCCGGCATGCACACGCCAGATCGGCGCTTGCGCAGGCACGGGCCGGTAGCGCCGCCGCGCGAGCCAGGGCGCCACCACCAGCGAATAGAACAGACGGCTACAGCCGACGATGGCGGCCAGCGAAAACAGCAGCGGCCAACGCGTCTCCAGGATCAATTCGTTGCGAATATTGTTGACGGTTTTAAAGCCGACTAGCGGCAGAAACAGCGCCAGCGCGATCAGCGCGGTGATAGCCGCTTCGCGGAAGGCGCGGGCTGTATAGGCGCGGCCGTTTTCCACCCCCGCTGCCATCGTCAGACTTTCTCGACGTCCGGGCGGCCGAACAAGCCCTGCGGCAGGAAGATCAGTGTAATGGCGAGCACCGAGAAGGCGGCGACGTCCTTATAGTCGATGGAAAAATACGCCGACCACATGGTCTCGATCAGCCCGATCAGCAAGCCGCCGATCACAGCACCCGGCAGCGAGCCGATGCCGCCAAGGACGGCGGCGGTGAAGGCCTTCACGCCGGGCACGAAGCCGTCGGAGAAACTCACCACGCCATAATACATAAGATACAAAGTGCCGGCGACGGCGGCGAGCGCGGCGGCGATGATGAAGGTGATCGAGATGGTCTGGTCGACATTGACGCCGACCAGCGCCGCCATTTTCTGATCCTGCTCGCAGGCGCGTTGCGCGCGGCCGAGCCGCGTCTTGGCGACTAGATACCAGAAGCAGACGAGCAATACCGCCGTGACGCCCCAGATGATGGCCTGCTTGAACGAGAGCGTGACCGCATAATCGTTTTTGGTAAACAACACCCACTCGCCGTGCACCATCGGCGGGATCGCCTTATTGCGCGGGCCCTGGCTCACCTGCACGAAATTCGACAGGAAGATCGACATGCCGATGGCCGAGATCAGCGGGGCCAGGCGAAACGAGCCGCGCAAGGGGCGGTAGGCTACCCGTTCGATCACCCAGTTGACCAGCGAGGTGAACAGCATGGCGGCGATCAGCACGATGAACAGCGCGAGCGCGATCGAGGTAATGCCGAGCCAGGTGGTGAGAATTAAAAACGCGATCAGCGCGACAAAGGCCGACACCATGAAGACGTCGCCATGGGCAAAGTTCACCATGCCGATGATGCCAAACACCATCGTGTAGCCGATGGCGATCAGACCGTAGATGGAACCGAGGGTGATGCCGTTAATGAGCTGCTGGATAAACACTTCCATGCGGAGCGCTCGCCTTCCGAAAGACCGGCCCGGCCGCCGGTCGTTTTGGCCTGTTTGATAAGGCTTAACAGGGCGGGCGCGGGGCGGCAACGCCGGTGGTGCGCTTGCGCCTGCGGAATGTTATTAACTGGGCCGTCGCGAGGCGCGCATGCGCCGCAGGGAGCGGGCCATGACCCCCCATCTTGAAATGATTATCCGGGTCGGCGCGACCGCGCTTATTTTCACCGTCATGGTGCTGTGGGAATGGGCTGCTCCACGCCGGAATCTGATTGCCGGTCGGCAGCCACGCTGGCCCGGCAATCTCGGTATTCTGGCCATCGATATTCTGGCGGTTCGCCTGCTGGCGCCGACGGCGGCGGTCGGGGTGGCGCTAATCGCGGCGCAAAAGGGATGGGGCTTGTTCGCGTGGATCGGCCTGCCGGGTTGGGCGGCCTTTGTCATTGGCGTGGTCGCACTCGACCTCGTCATTTATGCCCAGCATTACGCATTCCATCACGTGCCGTTGTTGTGGCGGCTGCACCGCATGCACCACGCCGACATCGACATCGACGTGACCACCGGCGTGCGTTTCCATCCTCTCGAGATTCTGCTTTCGCTGGCGATCAAGATCGCCGCCGTCGCGGTGCTTGGCGTGCCGGCGGTGGCGGTGGTGGCCTTCGAGGTGCTGCTGAACGCCACATCGATGTTCAATCACACCAATGTCGCGCTGCCGGCATGGCTCGACCGGCTGGCGCGCTGGATCGTGGTCACGCCGCAAATGCATCAGGTGCATCATTCGATCGTGCGCGAGGAGACCAATAGCAATTTCGGATTCAATCTACCGTGGTGGGACCGGCTATTCCGCACTTATCGCGAAGCGCCGGCGGCCGGCGAAGCGGGTGTCGTCATCGGATTGCCGATTTTCCGGGATGTGGCGGAATTAAAGATCGTGCGTCTTTTGACGCAACCATTCCGCCGCGACCCGCGCGACCGCTCATAGGGCTCGGCCGCGCGCGGTCGGAGGAAATTAGTGCAGGCCGCCGAAGATCCAGATCAATGCCAGGATCGGTAGCGGAATGCCTAAAAACCACAGCAAAAGATAGCGACCCATGCTCCCTGCTCCTCAGTCATCGTTTCGGTGAGAGAGGAACCCACAACAGGCCGTCCGGTTCCATATGGCGCCGCAGGCGCCAAAGATTGCCCAGAAGTGAATGCTTGCCATGCAACGTTATGCTCCTGGGATGGGGTTGCTCGAAGTCAGCTCTTCGAGGAAACGTCGGAAGGACCACAATCAGATGAATCAAAATTCCAATCAGAATCAGAATCCGAACCAGAAGCCGGGTCAGCAGCAGCAGGAACGCCCCCGACCAGGGTGGCCAGCAAGGTGGCCAGCAGCGCTAACGCCTGTTTGATAAGAACAAAAAGCCCCGCGCCCGGTGCGGGGCTTTTCATATCGGCATGCCGCATTGGTAGCGCGCGCTTATGTTTTATGCTGCGTGCATGCTCAGGACCGCGGCGACATCGGCACTCCCACTTTTTCATCTGTACGGCGATCCGCCGGACGACGACGCGTTCGACTTCATCCACATCGAAACCATTCCGTCGCGTTCCTCGGTCAATGACTGGACCATCCGCGCGCATCGCCATCGCAATTTGTTCCACGAGGGACGTGGCGGGTAAGCTTAACGACGAAGCGCGGCCCGGCGTCGGTAAGGTAAAGTTTCGGTTTATTTTGAAATTAAGATTTGATGCGCCTACCGATGATGTCTGGAATTACAGGAGGGCATCATGCGTAAAGCTTCCGCCGCCAGCGTTGCGATGATCATGGGCGTCGCGCTCTATTTCACCCTGTTCTGGGGTTACGACGCGTTGCGGGTTTTGACCTCGCCGACTTATGGCCTGGAGGATGTCTGGCGTTCGCAATTCGTCTTCGGCGTCGGCAGCATCTTCCACTTGACGCCGGTCGGCCTGCTCCAACTGGCGGCTTTCTTCGGTACGGTAAAGCTTGCGGTCGCCATCCTGTGCGCCTTGCATCTGGCCAGCCGTTTGCGCTCACTCGCCGGTGGTTCCGCCAATTCCGAAATTTTGGAAAGCGGCCTTCTTCTCGTGGTGGCGGTCAGCATCGTCGCGGCGGGCCCTGCGATCTGGTCGCATAACCCGGATCTCTTGCGTGAGCAGGTTTTGCAGCTTCTGCTGGCGGCGATCGCCATCGCGCTTTGCCTGGTCGAGCGCAGCTATGCCCACTCGGCCAGGATCCGCATGATGCCGGAAGGTCCTGCCATCGACGCGTCGGCCGCCGTGGCTGCGCCGCGCGTCCACGTCTGACGTATTGAGTGCGCTCAACCGACTGAATTAAAGGCGGCTAATCAAGCCCCTTTTTCATGGCGTCGATGATTGCCGCTGCTTCCTTGAAGGCGTGATTAGCCGCCGGTACTCCGCAATAGATCGCCTGTTGCAGGATGATTTCCTTGATGTCGCTTTCGGAAAATCCGCCTTCCTTGAGCGCGGCGCGCACGTGCAGGGCGAACTCGTCCCATTGCCCGAGCGCGATCATGGTGCCGATCACAAGAATGCGCCGCGTGCGTTCATCGTAGTGCGGTCGCGTCCAGATTTCGCCCCAGGCGCCGCGCGTGATGAAGTCCTGGAATTCCTCGTTGAAGGAATTCTTTTTCGCATTGGCGCGGTCGACCCATTCGGCGCCCAGCACCTTGCGGCGTCGGGCCATGCCTTGCGTATAACGTTCTTTCTCGTCCACCGGCGCTATCTCCTATCGCAAGAAATTCAGCACGACTTCGGCGTACAGCTTCGGCTGTTCCATATTGGCGATGTGCGCGGCGTCGAGGCTGACGAGCTTGGCGCCGGGTATTTGCCTAGCAATTTCCTCGCCCTGCGCCGGCGGCGTCGCCGGGTCCTGCGCGCCGACGATGACGAGCGTCGGGGCTTTGATCGACGAGTTAGAGGCGCGGAAGTCCATGTCGCGGATCGCCTCGCAGCAGGCGATATAGCCGGCCGGATCGGTGGCGATGAACATTGCCTTCATGCGCGCGATCACCACCGGTGCCTTGTTGCGAAAGCCTTCGGTGAACCAGCGCTGCATATTGGCGTCGACCAGCTTGGGGAGACCCTGCTCGCGCACCGCCTTGATGCGGTCGGCCCAGGGCGCTTTATCCGCGTAGTAGAAGTTGGTATTCGACAGCACCAGCTTTTCCACGCGGTCCGGCGCATTCGCCCCGAGCCATTGCCCGACCATGCCGCCCATCGACAGGCCGCACCAGTTGGTCTTTTTCACCTTGAGGGCGTCGAGCACCGAAATGACGTCGCGACCGAAACGCTCCATCGAATAGGGACCCTGCGGCACGCCGGAGCGGCCATGGCCGCGGCGGTCATAGCGGATGACGCGAAAGTGCTTCGACCATTCGCCAACCTGATCGTCCCACATGTTGAGATTGGTGCCGAGCGAGTTCGACAGCATCAAAGCGGGCGCGCTGTCCGGGCCGGTTACGTCGACATTGATCGGGCAGCCATCGTCGGCGTTGATCATCGGCATGAAATTCCTCCCCCATCGGGTTATGATTATTGAGCTTCAGGCGTGGCGCCCAGACTTAAAGGGTGGCGCGCCCGCTGCAAAGCCCTTTTCAGGCGCGGCGTGAAGGCTTAAGTGTGCGCAAGGCCTGCTCGGCCGAGCCGCGCATGAGGGAGATGGTTTCAAATGGCGATGACAATGACAGGCGAGGTGCAACTCCCGGCCAGCCGCGATGTGGTCTTTGCCAAGCTCAACGATCCTGAGGTGCTCAAGGCCTGCATCCCGGGTTGTGAGACACTCAACATGACCTCGCCGACCGAATTCCAGGCGGTGGCGGTCACCAAAATCGGGCCAGTGAAGGCGCGCTTCAAAGGAAACGTTCATCTCACCGATCTCGACCCGCCCAACGGTTACAAAATTTCCGGCGAGGGCGATGGCGGCGTCGCCGGCTTCGCCAAAGGCGGCGCGACCGTCACGCTGACCGAGAAGGATGGCGGTACGCTGTTGACCTACAATGTGGAAGCGCAGATCGGCGGCAAGCTGGCGCAGCTTGGGCAGCGCCTGGTGAACGGCGCGGCCAAGAAAACCGCCGACGATTTCTTCAAAAATTTCGCCGCCAATATCGGCGGTGCGCCGGCCTGAGCCGCGAGCCGCAAAGGAAACCGCCCCCAAATTTGGGGGCGGCTTTTTATTTTACGCAGGTTTGTTACGGGCAGGAATGGCGATAACCATCGTAGCCGAGATAAGTGCCCGAGCCCGGGTCGTAGGATTTGAAGCGGCTTTCGCAATAGGCGACTTCGCTGCCGCCGTAGCCGGGGCTATAGGCATAAGCCGGTCCACCGTAATAGCCGGGGCCATAATAGGGCCGCGGTCCGGCCAAGGCGCCGCCGAGCAGAGCGCCTGCAACAAATCCGCCGATCGCGGCCCCTCCGCCATGGTGATAGCCACGGTGATGATGACGCCATTGGGCGCTGGCCGGCGAAACCGCCACGATGGACGTTGCGGCAATGGCCAGAGCGGCGACGGCGGCGGTGATTTTCATGCGCATAGGAAGATTCCTTGCTTTGTGACTTTTTCCGAAGAGGTAAAGACTTCGCCACGCTGTAGTTCCGTGAATTCGCTGTAAGGTTGCCGGCCTTGCCGCGCCCCGTTAAAAATGTCGCCGAACAAGGGAAATTGGCCGGCCGGTTTGGCGATTCCAACCCGTTGGCCTATCGAAGCGCTTGACCGGGCCACCGCTCGGGGTTCAGAGTTAGTCTCGTTCCAAGACACATCCGGCCGCAAATCGGCCAGATTCCATTATCGTGCCGCTCACGTCCGGTTGGGCGAGGCAAAAAGAGGGCCTTTGGCCCCGAATTTGGGAGGAAGTCATGGCGAAGGTGTCCATGACGGTGAACGGCAAGGCCGTCACCGGTGATGTTGAGTCGCGAACTTTGCTGGTGCAATTCCTGCGGGAAAATCTGCGACTTACCGGTACGCACGTGGGGTGTGACACCTCGCAGTGTGGCGCCTGCATCATTCATCTCGATGGCATCGCCGCCAAGGCCTGCACAACGCTAGCGCTGCAATGCGAAGGCGCCGAGATCACCACCATCGAGGGTTTGGCGGAACCGGGCGGCAAGCTGCATCCGATGCAGGAAGCCTTCCGCGAACATCATGGCCTGCAATGCGGCTACTGCACGCCCGGCATGATCATGTCGGCGCTCGATATCGTTCGTCGCAACGGCAACAGTCTCGACGAACATACCATCCGCGAACAGCTCGACGGCAATATCTGCCGCTGCACGGGCTATCACAACATCGTCAAGGCAATCGAAGCAGGTGCGAAGGCGATGGCGCGCTAGCCGCCATCAAGAAGATAAAAAACTGAATGGGAGGATGCCGCCAATGACCGAAAAGAGCGGGACTGGCATCGGCGCGGCGGTGCGCCGCAAGGAAGACTTCCGATTCATCACCGGCCAGGGCCAATATACCGATGACGTGGTGCGGCCGGGCGAAGCCCGCGCGGTGTTCGTGCGTTCGCCGCACGCGCATGCCAGGATCAAAAGCATCGACACTTCAGCGGCAAAAAAAATGCCGGGCGTGGTCGATGTCCTCACCGGCGAGCAATTGGCGATCGACAAGATCGGCAATCTGATCTGCGGCTGGATGATCCATTCCAAGGACGGCACGCCGATGAAGATGGCGTCGCATCCGGCGCTCGCGTCCGGCAAGGTCAATTGCGTCGGCGACGCGGTCGCGGTCGTGATCGCCGAAAGCATCGCGCAAGGGCGTGACGCGGCCGAAAAGGTGGAAGTCGATTACGAAGTGTTGCAGGCGGTGGTCGACCCCGCGAAAGCGCAAGCCAAAGGCGCGCCGCAGATCCATCCCGACGTTCCCAACAACACGATCTATCAGTGGCACCTCGGCGACCAGAAGGCGGTCGAGAGCGCATTCGCATCCGCCAAGCATGTCACCAAGCTCGACATCATCAATAACCGGCTGGTGCCGAATGCGATGGAACCGCGCGCGGCGCTCGCCGAATATGACGCCGGCAACGACAATCTGACGCTCTGGAACACGTCGCAAAACCCCCACGTCGCGCGTCTGGTCATTTCGGCCTTTGTCGGCATCACGCCGGAACACAAATTGCGCGTGATCGCGCCCGATGTCGGCGGCGGTTTCGGCTCGAAGATTTTCATTTACCCGGAAGAGGTCGTCTGCCTCTGGGCCGCGCGCAAGGTGAAGCGGCCGGTAAAGTGGACCTCGGATCGCTCCGAAGCGTTTCTGACCGACGCGCATGGCCGCGACCATGTCACGCATGCGGAGCTCGCGCTCGATGCCAATGGCAAAGTTCTGGCGCTGCGCGCAAAAACCATCGCCAACTTGGGCGCCTACATGTCGACTTTCTCGTCGTCGGTGCCGACTTATCTCTACGCCACGCTGCTGTCGGGCCAGTACGACATTCCGCAAATCTATTGCGAGGTCGACGCGGTCTATACCAACACCGCGCCGGTCGATGCCTATCGCGGCGCCGGGCGCCCGGAAGCGACTTTCGTGGTCGAGCGTCTGATGGAAGTGTCGGCGCGCCAAATGGATCTCGATCCGACCGATCTGCGCCGGCGCAATTTCATCAAATCGTTCCCGCACCAGACGCCAGTGATCATGGCTTATGACGCGGGTGACTATAATGCTTCGCTGAAAAAGGCGATGGAGATCGGCGACGTGAAGGGCTTCGGCAAGCGCAAGCGTGAGAGCGCCCGCCACGGCAAGCTGCGGGGCTTGGGATATTCGACTTATATCGAAGCCTGCGGTATCGCGCCGTCGCAGGCGGTCGGCTCACTCGGGGCCGGTGTGGGCTTATGGGAAAGCGCGGAAGTGCGCGTCAACCCGACCGGCTCGGTCGAAGTGCTGACCGGCTCGCATTCGCACGGGCAGGGGCACGAGACCACCTTTGCACAGCTTGTGTCGGAGCGGCTCGGCATTCCGTTCGAGAATGTCTCGATCGTGCATGGCGACACAGACAAGGTGCAGTTCGGCATGGGCACCTACGGCTCGCGCTCGGGCGCGGTCGGCATGTCCGCGATCGTGAAGGCACTCGAGAAGATCGAGATCAAGGCCAAAAAGGTCGCCGGCTTCATGATGGAAGCAGCCGAAGGCGACATCGAGTTCAAGGACGGCAAGTTCACCGTCAAGGGCACCGACAAGTCGGTGGCCTTCGGCGATGTCGCGCTCAACGCCTATATCGCGCACAAATTCACCGGCGCGGAGCTTGAGCCGGGCCTGAAGGAAACGTCGTTCTACGACCCGACCAATTTCACCTTCCCGGCCGGCTGCCACATCTGCGAGGTCGAGGTCGATATCGAGACCGGCAAGACGACAATCGCGAAATGGACCGCGGTCGACGACTTCGGCACCGTGATCAATCCGATGATCGTCGAAGGCCAGGTGCATGGCGGCATCGCGCAGGGCGTCGGCCAGGCGCTGCTTGAGGGCGCGGTCTACGACAAAGGCGGGCAGTTGCTGACCGGCTCCTACATGGATTATTCGATGCCGCATGCGCACGACCTGCCGTCGTTCCATGTCGGCACCACCGAAACCAAGTCGCCGTCCAATCCACTCGGCATCAAAGGCTGCGGCGAGGCCGGCGCGATTGCCTCGCCGGCGGCCGTGATCAACGCCATCACCGACGCGATCGGGACCGAGAACATCGCAATGCCGGCGACCGCCAATGCGGTCTGGTCGGCCTTGCAACGCACGCAGGCGCCGAAAGCGGCTTAACGAGACACGACAAGAATTCAAACGGAGTGACCGATGTATAATTTCACCTTCCACCGTCCGACCACGGTTCGCCAGGCGGCCGGTCTTTTGTCGCGCAATCCGGAGGGCAAGCTGCTCGCCGGCGGGCACTCGCTGTTGCCGGTGATGAAGCTGCGGCTGGCGCAGCCCTCGGCGCTGATCGACCTGTCGCTGGTCGAAGGCATGGCCGGCGTCGAATTGAAGGGTCGCTCCGTGGTGGTCGGCGCCATGACGCGCCACGCTGATGTCGCCAATTCGCAGGTGATGAAGGACGCGCTGCCGGGTCTTGCCATGGTGCCGGGCTCGATCGGCGATCCGCAGGTGCGCAACCGCGGCACCATCGGCGGCTCCATCGCCAATAACGATCCGAATGCCGATTATCCGGCCGCCTGCCTCGGCCTCGGCGCCACCATCATCACCAACAAGCGCCGCATCGCGGCCGACGATTTCTTCACCGGCATGTTCTCGACCGCGCTCGAAGACGGCGAGATCATCGTCAAGGTGTCGTTCCCGATGGCCAAGAAAGCGGCTTACGAGAAGTTCAAGCACCCGGCCTCCGGCTTCGCGCTGGTCGGCGTGTTCGTGTCGAAGCGCGGCTCGGATATCCGCGTCGCGGTGACCGGCGCCGGCGCCAATGGCGTGTTCCGCGTCAAATCGTTCGAGGAGGCGCTGAAGAAGCGCTTCTCGCCCAAGTCGATCGAGGGCATGAGCATTCCTTCAACGGGAATGAACGCCGACATTCACGCTTCGCCCGAATACCGCGCACATCTGGTCGGCGTGCTGGCGCGCCGCGCGCTGGCGAAGGCGAACGCCTGACGAACACCGTTGGTGTTTTAACGTGATGACGGACGCGGCCACCCAGCCACGGCAGCCCTTGCGTGCGAGACCCGGCTTCGTGCTCGCGGTCGGCTTTGTCGTGCTGTTCATCGGCGGCGGCGCGCGTTTCACTGTCGGGCTCACGCTCAAGCCGATGGTCGAAGAGTTCGGCTGGTTGCGCGGCGATATCGGGCAGGCGGTCGCGCTGTTCCAGGTTATCTCGGCGCTGGCGATGTTCGCGGCCGGTAATCTGGTCGACCGCATGAGCCCGCGTCTGGTGCTCAGCGGCGGCATTTTACTGGCCGGCATCGGCATCGGCGCCATGAGCGTGATTTACGCGCCCTGGCACGCGCTGGTGCTGTACGGCGTTATTTTCGCGATTGGCAACGGCGTCGCTTCCGTCATTCCGGTCGGCGTGATGGTGACACGCGCCTTCCCTAAACGCACCGGCATCGCTAACGCGGTGGTGATGTCCGGTATGAGCGTCGGTCAGCTCGTGGTGATCGCGGTGCTGGCGGCGGTGCTGCTGACGGTCAGCTGGCAGTCGGTCTATCTGTGGCTCGGGATTGCGCATCTCGCACTGGTGCCACTGTTGATGCTGGCGATTCCCGGCACTTCACCCGCGCAATCGAAGGCGGCGCGGCCATTGGATGGCCTCGGCGTGGCGCAAGCCGCGCGCACCAAGCCGTTCTGGCTGCTGATCGCGATTTATGCGATCTGCGGCTTCGACGATTTTTTCGTATCGACGCACGTGGTCGCCTTCGCGCAGGATCGCGGCGTCGACGCCTTTCTCGCCGGTAATCTGCTAGCGGTGATGGGCTTGATGGGCTTGATTGGTGTTGTTGCGTCGGGCGCTTTCAGTGATCGCGCCGGACCGATCTGGCCCACGGCATTGTGTTTCATTGCGCGGGCGGCAGTGTCGGTATTGGTGCTGGTCGACAAATCGACGCTGTCGGTGACGATCTTCGCACTCGTATTCGGCATCACGTTTCTGGTGACGGCGCCGCTCTGCGTCGTTTTTGTGCTGCGGCATTTCGGTCCGCGTCATCTCGGCTCGCTCACCGGCCTCATTACGATGATCCACCACATGTGCGGCGGCGTCGGCGCGTATCTCGGTGCGGCCTCGTTCGACGCCACCGGGAATTACGATTTGGCCTTCATGATAATGCTGGCGCTTTCCTTTGTCGCCGCGCTGTTGACGTTTATGTTGCGCAAACCAAATGAGATAGCGACGGCTTGAGCCGGTCAGGCGCGGGCACAATAAAACCCCGGCCGTTTGAAAGCGGCCGGGGCGGTTTTTATTGGCGCGCTTACGCGGGCGCAGCCTTATGAGCTTACAGAGACCTGTCTATCGAGGGGGCCTGGCCCGCGCGGCCTTCACGCCTTCACCGCGTCGAGCCGCGATTGCGCGGTCGGGTTGAAGGCCACGTCGTCGACGGTGGCGAGCGGCACGCGGTCCTTCACGAGCCCGCGATAGAATTCGCCTTTCGATACCGGCGCCACATCCGCGATGATGGTCCAGTGGTCGCCGCCGTCCAGGCTCTCGAAGATCTGCCCATCGCTATCGGCGGCGTAAAGGCCATAGCCGCCGTCGAAGGTCTCGATCGTGAGCGCGCTAAAGGTGGCGCGCTGGCCGTTCGGCAATCCGCCGAGCAGGCGCTCCCAAGTCTGGCCGGCGTCGTGGCTGCGAAAAATCTTGCCGCGCGCGCGGCCGCGCTTGTACCAGTGCGGCGGCCAGCCGACGCCAGCGGTGAGAAAGACAAGGTCTGGCTGATCGGGATGAATGACGATCGGGTCGGGATAGTTGGCGTCCGGCGGCATCGGATTCTTGCGCCATGTATTGCCGTTATCGTCGCTGGTCATCACGCCGACGATACCGTTGGCGATGATAATGCGGTTCGGCCGGGCCGGATGAACGAGGATGCGGTGGATATCGTTTTCGCCGATGACGGGATCGACTGTCAGGTCGGTAAAGCTCTGACCGAAATCGGTCGAAACCAAAAGCGCGCCGATCTCGATGCCGACCAGCAGCCGGTCGCCGTCGAGCACGATGTCTTTGACGTGCCCGATGCGCGGCGGCGGCGGAAAGCACCAGCCTTCGGCGCTCGCTACTTGCCGCAGCGCCGGCAATTCGCGCCAGCTATCGCCATTGTCGTCCGAAAGGTAGAGATGCGCCGGCAGCGAGCCGGCGAGCACGACATCCTTGCCTTGCAGCTTGCCGGCGCGCGCCGACCACAGATCGTGGCGGTCGATGCCTTTGTTGACCCATTGCCAGCTCTCGCCGTCATCCTTGCTGCGCGCGACGCCGACGCCATGGGTAGCGGCGAACAGCGTGCCATCGGCGGATTGCGTAACGGCGCTCACGAAGCAGCCGGCGAGCCCGCGATGCGCCACGGTCCAGCCGTCGGTTCCGCGTTTGAGAATTGCGATGCCGTTGACAGTGCCGACCGCGATGGAGTCGGACGCTTGCGTGGCGCGCTGCGTGTTATCGCCGCCATTGGACAACAGGATCACGCCGCTTCTCCGTCATGCACGAATACGATGCTCAACCCTGATAGCCGATATAAGCACAGAACCTTCGCACGGCTTCGGCAAGCACGCCGTCGCTAACTTGGCCGACCGATTTGACGATCAGGCCTGTATTCAGTGTGACGATCCGGTCGATGCGAATCCAACTCGGGGCCGGCAGTTTGCCCTGCACCATATTTTCCGGACCGATAGGAATGCCAAATTCAGCTTGCGGCCGCGACGTCACAGGAAGCGCGACAAAGTCGCCATAGCTGTCGGGCGCGGTGACGGCAACCACTGGACGTCTTTTCGCAGCGGATAGGTCGGAAAATGGGTACGGCACCAGCAACAGGCCGCCGCGCTTAAACATTGTCCCAGACTTTATCCTCGTCGCCGTCCCAGATCGGCGCGAGAGAGGCAGCCTGCGCGTTCATCAGATCGCGCGTCTCCCGGCGGTCACCGCGTTCACGCAGGTAGCCGATGAAGTCGAGTACTTCGCGCGCGATCGGCTCCGGCAGAGCCTTTACCTGCTCGTAAACCAATTCGGCGATGGTCATCCGGCCTCCACCAACAGCTTCGCTCGCTCAGTCGTGCCATTGTAGCAGAAAACGACGCTACGCACTAACGCCAGTGGCTTCTATCGGTCCAACTCCGCCAGCAAATCATGCAGGTCGAGCGGGTGGGTGAACATCTTCAACGAGCCGTCCGGCTTCTGCGGCCATTGCTCCTTGGGCCGGTCCCAATAGAGTTCGACGCCGTTCTGGTCCGGATCGCGCAGGTAGAGCGCTTCGGAGACACCATGGTCGCTCGCCCCGTCGAGCGGGATTTTGGCGACGATCAGGCGCTTGAGTGCGTCGGCCAATAGCTTCCGGGTCGGGTACAAGATGGCGGTGTGGTAGAGCCCGGTCGTGCCGGGAGGCGGCGGCGAGCCGCCTTTGCTCTCCCAGGTGTTGAGGCCGATATGGTGGTGGTAGCCGCCAGCCGAAATGAAGGCCGCGCCCGGGTAGCTGGTCGTCAGCGTGAAGCCTAATATCCCACAGTAGAAATCCAGCGCCCGCTGGAGATCGGCCACTTTGAGGTGGACATGGCCGATTCTGACGCCCGCATCGATGGTGGGCAGCTGGAGAGGGCCTTTTTCGATCGTTTCCGACGTGCTCATGTTGTTTTCCTCGGCCGCTATCCGCTTTGGCCGCTGGCTTGCGGCGCTCCGGCTGACTACATGTAATCCGCCGCCCGAACCGGTTAAAGTGTCACCGAGGATACTGAACTATGACCGTTACGCCGCTCCCTGACAGCATCGAGGCCACTTTGAGCCTGCTGGCCAAGGCCGGCTATATCGGCGACCGGCCGCTGGCGACCGTGCTTTATCTAGCCTTGCGCATGGGGCGGCCGCTGTTCCTCGAAGGGGAGGCCGGCGTCGGCAAGACCGAGATCGCCAAGGTGCTCTCGTCGGGGCTCGGGCGGCGGCTGATAAGGCTACAATGCTATGAGGGCCTCGACGTTTCGGCTGCCGTCTACGAATGGAATTACGGCGCCCAGATGATCGCCATCCGTACGGCCGAAGCCGGCGGCGAGCATGATCGCGCCCGCATCGAGCAGGACGTTTTCTCCGAGCATTATCTGATCAAGCGGCCACTGTTGCAGGCGCTCGAGCCGGATGCCGCCGGGCCGCCGGTGCTGTTGATCGACGAAATTGACCGCACCGACGAGGCCTTCGAGGCGTTCCTCCTAGAAGTGTTGGCTGACTTTCAGGTCACCATTCCCGAACTCGGCACCGTCAAGGCCGAGCAGCCGCCGATTGTGATTGTGACGTCTAACCGCACGCGCGAAGTGCACGACGCCTTGAAGCGACGCTGCCTCTATCACTGGGTCGGTTATCCGAATGCCGAACGGGAGTTGACCATTCTGCGTACGCGGGTGCCGGGCATCGCAAAGAAATTATCGGAGCAGGTGGTCGCCTTCGTGCAGGCGTTGCGCAAGGAGGATTTGTTCAAATCGCCGGGTGTCGCAGAGACGCTGGATTGGGCGGGTGCGTTGACGGAGCTCGACGTGGTGGCGCTCGATCCGGCCACGGTGTCAGATACGCTCGGCGCACTGCTGAAATATCAGGACGACATTGCCCGGCTCGACGGCACCAAGATGAAGGCGCTGCTCGACGAGGTGAAGTCGGAGTTAAGGGCTGCGGAGTAGGCGCATGGCTGAAGACGGCCGCTTAGCCGAAAACATTTTATACTTCGCGCGTGCGCTGCGCGCCGCCGGCATGCCGGTTGGGCCGGGCTCGGTGCTCGATGCATTGGAGGCTATGCGCGTCGCACGCGTCGGCACGCGTGAGGATTTCTACTGGACGCTGCATGCCGTGTTTGTGAAGCGGCACGAGCATTCGCTTCTGTTCGATCAGGCCTTCCGTATTTTCTTTCGCCGCCGCGGTTACATCGACAAGCTGATCGCCGCCATGCTGCCGGACACGCTGCCGACCGCGCCGAAACAGCCGGAAGCGGGTGCGCAACGGATCCAGGAAGCGCTCTTTGCCGACGCCAACAAGCAGAAGCCGGAGGAGCAGGAGGTCGAGATCGATGCGCGGTTGACCGTCTCCGACCGCGAGGTGCTGAACAAGAAAGACTTCGCGCAGATGACGACGGCTGAAATTGCCGCCGCGCGCGAAGCGATCACGAAGCTTTCGCTGCCGCTCAATGAAGTCAAAACGCGGCGCATGACGCCGGCCCGGCGCGGCCATCTGATCGACATGCGCCGCACCTTGCGTTCCAGCATGAAAGCCGGCGGCGCGCTGATCGATCTGAAATATTTAGGGCCGAAGGTGAAAGAACCGCCGATCGTGGCGCTCCTGGATATTTCCGGCTCGATGAGCCAGTACACGCGGCTGTTCCTGCATTTCCTGCATGCCATCACCGACGAGCGCAAGCGCGTCACGACGTTTTTGTTCGGCACGCGGCTGACCAACGTTACGCGTGCGATCCGCCAGCGCGATCCCGACGAGGCGCTCGCCGCCTGCGGCGCCCATGTGGTCGACTGGTCGGGCGGCACCCGCATCGCCACCTCGCTGCATGATTTCAACAAGCATTGGGCGCGGCGCGTGCTGGGGCAGGGCGCGGTGGTACTTCTGATCACCGACGGGTTGGAGCGCGACGCCGACGATACGCTGTCATTCGAGATGGACCGGCTGCACCGCTCCTGCCGGCGCTTGATCTGGCTCAATCCGCTGCTGCGTTTCGATGGCTTCGAGCCACGCGCCAAGGGCGTTCGCACGATATTGCCGCATGTGGACGAATTGCGACCCGTGCATAACCTGGAATCCATGACCGCGCTGGTGCGGGCGCTGTCCGGAATGCCCGCAAAAGGCTATGATCCGAAGCAGATGCTGCGCAATGTTGCCTGAAGGAGACCGCCATGCTCGCTCGCGATGAAGACATTCTCAAAGCCGCCGAGGACTGGCGCAACGCCGGCCGCGGCGTCGCGCTCGCCACCGTGGTCGAAACCTGGGGCTCGGCGCCGCGCCCGATCGGCTCCAATCTGGTGATCGACGACGAAGGCAATTTTTTAGGGAGCGTGTCGGGCGGCTGCGTCGAAGGCGCGGTGGTGACCGAGGCGATGGATGTCATCGAAAGCGGTAAGCCCAAGGTGCTGGAATTCGGCGTCGCCGACGAAACCGCCTGGAATGTCGGGCTCTCCTGCGGCGGCACCATCCGCGTCTATGTCGAGAAGGTGAGCTAACGTGAAATTCGAACTTCTGCACATGATCAATACCGAACGCGAAGCGCGCCGCGCTATTGTGGTTGTCACCGATGTTGAGAGTGGCGCGCAGCGGTTGGTGAAGTCCGTCGATGTTGCCAGGGATACACTCGCCGAGGTGATCGAAAAGCGCCTGCGTATGGCGAAAAGCGGCATGGAAGAAACCGCACAAGGCCGCGTATTTCTCACCGTGCATGTGCCGTCGCCGCAACTGGTCATCACCGGTGCGGTGCATATCAGCCAGACGCTGGCGCCGATCGGCCAAATGCTTGGCTATGACGTGACGGTGGTCGACCCGCGCACGGCCTTCGCCTCGGCCGAACGCTTCCCGAACGTCAAGGTGATCGCGGAATGGCCGGATGTGGCGCTGCCGCCGCTCAAGGTCGATCACTACACTGCCTTCGTTGCGCTCACGCACGATCCGAAAATCGACGATCCGGCGCTGCTGCACGCGCTGTCGCGCGACTGCTTTTACATCGGTGCGCTCGGCTCGAAGAAAACGCATGCCAAGCGTAACGACCGGCTCAGGGCGGCGGGCGTCGCCGACGCGGACATCGCCCGCATCCATGCGCCCATCGGCTTGGACATCGGCGCCATCTCGCCGGCCGAAATCGCGGTGTCGATCATGGGCGAGATCGTTCAGTCGTTACGGCAAAAGCCGCTGCGCGCGGCGAAGGCGGAAGCGGCATGAAGTTCGGCCCGGTAGCGCCCAACGATGCGCTCGGCGCCACGGCGGTGCATTCGATCCGCCAGGGCGATCTGGTGCTCAGGAAAGGCACGCTGATCGGGGCGAAAGAAGTCGCGGCGTTGAACGCGGCGAGCGTTAAAGAAATCGTGGTTGCGCGCGTCGAGCAAGGCGACGTGCCGGAGGATCTGGCGGCGGCCGAAATCGCCGCCGCGGTCGCCGGCGAGGGCGCGCGGGTCGATCGCGCGTTTACTGGGCGTTGCAATCTGTTCGCGGAGACCGCCGGCGTTCTCGTGGTCGATACTAACGCCGTCAACCGCCTCAACCGCATCGACGAAGCGGTGACGCTTGCCACGCTGCCGGCCTTCAAGCCGGTAGTGGAAGGCGAGATGATCGCCACCGTCAAGATCATTCCGTTTGCCGTATCGGCAAACGCGCGCGACCGCGCCGTCACTGAGGCGGCAAAAACAAAACCGGTCATCCGCATCGCGCCTTACACCGTGCGCAAGATCGGCATCGTCTCGACCTTGCTGCCTGGTTTGGCGCCGAAGGTCATCGACAAGACACTGAAAATCACGGCCGCGCGCATTGCGCCGACCGGCGCGACCATCGTCGCGGAAAAACGCGTGCCGCACGAACAAAAAGCGCTCGCGCGCGCCATCGATGAGGTACGCAAAGCCGGCGCCGAACTGGTCATCATCTTCGGCGCTTCGGCCATCGCCGACCGGCGCGATGTCATCCCGATGGCGATTGAAGCCGTCGGCGGCGAGATCGAACATTTCGGCATGCCGGTCGATCCCGGCAATCTGATGCTGATCGGCCGCCTCAATGGTCAGCCGGTCATCGGCGCGCCCGGCTGCGCGCGCTCGCCAAAGGAAAACGGTTTCGACTGGGTGCTGATGCGCCTGCTCGCGGAGCTCAATGTGAGTCGCGACGACATCACCGGCATGGGGGTCGGCGGTCTGCTGATGGAAATCGTTACACGGCCGCAGCCGCGTTCCGTGCCCGCGCCGGAAAAGGGCCGCCAAGTCGCCGCCGTCGTTCTGGCGGCCGGACGCTCGACCCGCATGGGCGCGGTCAACAAGATGCTGGCCGAAATCGGCGGCAAGCCACTGGTACGCATCGCGGCCGAGCAGGCTTTAGCATCGCGTGCGAAGCCGGTGATCGTCGTCACCGGCCATGAACGCGAGCGCGTCGAGCAGGCGCTGGCCGGTCTGCCGCTGCGTTTTGTGCACAACCCGGATTACGCCGACGGGCTCGGCACTTCGCTTGCGCGCGGCATCGGCGCGGTGCCGGAAGACTGCGACGGCGTTATCGTCTGTCTCGGTGACATGCCGCAGGTCGACAGCCGGCTGATCGATAAATTGCTGGGCGCTTTCGATCCCGAGCGCGGCGCACTCATCGTGGTGCCATCGACCGACGGGCGGCGCGGCAATCCGGTGGTGTGGTCGCGCCGGTTCTTCGGCGACCTGATGGCAATCGCCGGCGATATCGGCGCGCGTTATCTGATCGGCCAATATGCCGAAGCCGTGGCCGAAGTGCCGCTCGCGGGCGATGCGGCGCTGATCGATATCGACACGCCCGAGTCGCTGTCGGCCGTCAAGGCGGAAATCGAACGCGCCTGAGATTCGAATCATTGATTGAATCTGCGACTCAGCCCCTTTATCGAACCGAACCTTTTGGTTCGGCTGTTTGGGTCGGAGACGATGACGCAACTTCACACGTCGGCGATGCGCGCCTTTGTGGTCGCGAGCCTGCTGCTCGCGACCGTGACCTTGATGTTTGTCGCGGTATCAACGGCGCGCGCGGCCGGTGCTTTGGCGATCGGGCCCTGCGCTGCCTTCGGCGAGGCGCATGATTTCCCCACGATTGACGCGGCGAGCGAGAGCGCGCTTTCGAAATGTAAGGGCACGTCCTGCCGCCTGGCGACGACGATCCGGGGTGGCTGCGCCGCCTTCGCGGTCGATTTCGTAAATCCGTGCGGTGCCATTGGCTGGGGCAAGGGACCGCGCCTCGGCGGCAGCCAGAACGCCGCCTTGGAGGCCTGCTACAAAGACGGCGGCACCGAATGTGTCATCCGCACGTTCTTTTGCGACGCCAACGGCTAGCGCCAAAGGGCTGACGCGGCCCTGCGCGATCTGCGCTAAATTCAACATCTGGCTTGATCGTAAAGACAATTCGCCTCGTACAAAACGCGGTGGCGCGAGGCTTGCGCCCGCCAGCCGTATTGCCTATAACTGACTGACCGGTCAGTCAGTTTATCGAAACAAGAGCCGATGAAGACCCGCAAATCCGACAGGCGCAATTCCGCGCCGGCCCGTAAAGGCGCTGCTCCGGCTCGTGTGGCGTCTGCCGCGGCGCGCACCGGCAAGGCGCCGGCGCCCCTGGCACCGGAAGCTAAAACTCGCGAGGCGCGCGGCGCTGCCCGGCGCGCGGCGATCCTCGCTGCCGCACTCGATGAGTTTTCCGCGCAGGGGTTCGAGGCGGCGCGGCTCGACGATGTCGCCAGGCGCGCCGGCATCGCCAAGGGCACGATCTATCTCTACTTCCGCGATAAAGAGAGCCTTTTCCAGGAGCTGGTGCGCACCATGTTGGCGCCGATGATCGCCGGCATCGAGGCGATCGGCACGGTCGACATTCCGGCCAGTCAATTGGCCGAGCGCTTTGTCGATCTGTTCGTGCGCGAGGTCTATGGCACGCGGCGCCAGGAAGTCGTCCGCCTGATGATCACGGAGGGCCGCCGCTTTCCCAAGCTCGCCGAATTTTATTACCGCGAAGTGCTGTCGCGCATCATCGAGGCCGTGCGCGGCGTTCTCAAGCGCGCCGCCAAACGCGGCGACGTGCCGGCGGCGCTGATCGAGTTTCCGCAACTCATTGCTGCGCCCGGGCTGGTCGCCATCATCTGGAGCGGTTTGTTTGAGCGCTTCGAGCCGCTCGACGTGCGCAAAATGATGACGGCGCATGTCGAGTTGCTGTTTGCCCCGAGGAGGGCCGCATGAGCAAAAAATATTTTTCAATCGCGACTTTGATGCTGGTGGCCTTTGTGTTGGCCAGTTGCGGCAAAACGCCGGACCGGCAGTTGCAAGGCTGGGTCGAGGCCGAGACCGTATTCGTGTCGCCGGACGAACAGGGCCGCGTCGAAGTTCTCAAAGTGCGCCAGGGCGATAAAGTCGAAAAGGGCGATCTGCTGTTCACGCTCGACGACGATCTGCAAAAGGCAGACGTGGCGGTGAGGCAGGCGACGGTTACCAATATGGAGCAGTCATTCGACCGCGCCCAAGAACTGCTCAAGACCGCGACCGGGACGCAGAAGGCTTTCGAAGACGCGCAAGCCGCATTGCGCCAGGCCAAGGCCAACCTCGACGCCTCGCAGACGCGCTTGGCGCGCCGGCGCGCACTCAGCCCGGCCGCCGGTTCGATCGAGGAAGTCTATTTTCGCCCGGGCGAAACCGTGCCACCCGGCCGTCCGGTGGTAGCGCTGCTGCCGCCGAGCAATCTCAAGATCCGATTCTTTGCGCCGGAAACCGAACTGGCCAAGATCAAGATCGGCGAAGCGGTGACCGTGACGTGCGATGCTTGCGCCGTCGGCCTTAAGGCCAAAGTCACTTTCATTGCCCGCAGCGCCGAATATACCCCGCCGGTCATCTACTCGCTGGAGGAACGTGCCAAGCTCGTATATCTGATCGAGGCGTTTCCCGATCAGCCGGAGAAATTCCGCGTCGGTCAGCCGGTGAGCGTGAGCCTACCGGCGAACGAGGCGGCGAAATGACCGCGCCGGCTGCTACGGCACGGAGCGCTCAGAACGGCGCCCCAAAGAACAATGGCGACGTCGTCATCGACGTGCAGCACCTGACCAAAAGTTTCGACGGCCGCGCGGTGGTGCGCGATCTTTCGATGCAGGTCAAACGCGGCACCATTTACGGCTTTCTCGGGCCGAACGGCTCCGGCAAGACCACGACCATTCGCATGTTGTGCGGCCTGCTCACGCCCGACAAAGGCACCGGCACTTGCCTCGGCTACGACATTCGCACCGAGACCGACAAGATCAAGCGTCAGGTCGGCTACATGACGCAGCGCTTCAGCCTCTATCAGGATCTGTCGGTGCGGGAGAATCTCGAATTCATCGGCCGCGTCTACGGCCTTGCCAAGCCGGCCGAAGCGGCGCGCGCCGCGATCAAGCGGCTGGGGTTGGCCGGCCGCGAGGAGCAACTGGCCGGCGAATTGTCGGGCGGCTGGAAGCAGCGGCTTGCGCTAGGCGCCTGCACATTGCCGGGGCCGCAACTGCTGCTGCTCGACGAGCCGACCGCCGGCGTCGATCCTAAAGCCCGGCGCGAATTCTGGAATGAGATACACGCGCTCGCCGCCGATGGCCTCACCGTGCTGGTCTCGACCCATTATATGGACGAGGCCGAGCGTTGCCACGAGATCGCCTATATAGCCTATGGCGAATTGCTGGTGCGCGGCACCGTCGACGAGGTCATCGCGGCCTCGCATCTGACGACCTATGTCGTCACCGCCGCCTGGGGCGAGAAGCTGAATGCGCTGGCGCAAGAGCTTGAGAACAAGCCCGGCGTTGGCATGGTGGCGCCCTTCGGCACCAGCCTGCACGTGTCCGGCCGTGACGCGACCGCGCTCGAAGCCGCCATCGCGCGCTATCGCGACAGAGACTTCAAATGGGAAAAATCCGAACCCTCGCTCGAGGACGTGTTCATCGACCTCATGAGCAAAGCCAAGGATAATTTTCAATGACGCATATCATCCCGAGCGAGGCGCCGCGCCGCATTGGCGGCGACGGCTTCTGGCGCAAAGTCTGGGCCGTGTTGCTCAAAGAGTTCATTCAGCTCAAACGCGACCGCATTTCGTTCGGCATGATCGTGATGATTCCGCTGATCCAGTTGCTGCTGTTCGGGTACGCCATCAACACAACGCCGCGCGATCTGCCGACGGCGGTGCTGTTGCAGGAGACGAGCGACGCTGGTCGCTCGATCCTGGCCGCGTTGAAGAATACCGGCTATTTCAAGGTGACTTATTTGCCGCGCAGCGAAGCCGAACTCGATCGTCTACTCGCGTCCGGCAAGGTCCTGTTCGCGGTCGAAATCCCGGCTAATTTCGAACGCTCGCTACGGCGCGGCGAAATGCCGGCGATGCTGATCTCGGCCGACGCCACCGATCCGGTCGCCGCGGGTTCGGCGCTGAGCGCGCTTGGGCAGGTAGTGCGCACGGCGCTGGTGCACGACCGCGCGATGCCAAACGCCGGCGCGCCCGCTTTCGAAATCCGCACCCACGCCCGCTACAATCCGGCCGGCAAGACCCAGCTCAACATTGTGCCGGGCCTGGTCGGCACCATTTTGACCATGACCATGCTGATCTTTACCGCGCTGTCGGTGACGCGCGAGATCGAGCGCGGCACCATAGAAAACCTGCTGTCGATGCCGATCACGCCGATCGAGATCATGCTCGGCAAGATCATCCCTTACGTCTTCGTCGGCTTCCTGCAAGCCGCGCTAATCATAGGCATCGGCATTTTATTGTTCGGCGTGCCGATCCTCGGCAGTCTCTGGGTCTTGTCGGGCTTGAGCACGCTGTTTATCGCGACCAATCTGGCGATCGGCTACACCTTCTCGACCATCGCGCAGAACCAGTTGCAGGCGATGCAGATGTCGATCATGTATTTCCTGCCGAACATTCTCTTGTCCGGCTTCATGTTTCCCTTCGCCGGCATGCCCATTTTGGCGCAATGGATCGGCGAAGCGCTGCCGCTCACGCATTATCTGCGCATCGTGCGCGCCATCATGCTCAAGGGCGCTTCCGTCGCCGATCTGCATTATGACGCGGCGGCGATGGCGCTGCTGATGCTGATTGCCATGGCCATCGCGGTGACGCGCTTCCGGCGCACGCTTGACTAGTCCATGATCTTCAGCGCCATGTTGAGCCGAACATAGGGACTGGAGCGGCCGTCGCTATCGCGCGCGATGCCGCCAGCTGCCGACCACTCGATGGCGTCGGCTTTCAGGCTGGTGATGTGAATGCCGAAGCGCCATTGCCGGTAGCCGTCGGAGCCGAAATATTGCACCTCGGGTCCCGTGTAAAAACCTTCGCTGAAAATCTGATCGGCGACGCGCCAGCCGTAACCGAGGCGCGCGGAATGGCTGGTGGCGATGGAGGAGAACGAGGCATCGCCGACGATTAAGGTCGTCGGCGTGCGCTCGTACCAAAGTTCGCCCACCATGCGCAGTCCGGCGTTGTAGCCGCGCTGGCGGTTGCCGGTATCGTCCGGCCACAGGCGGTGGGTCTGCCATTCGGGGCCGAAGAAGAATTTCATCTCGGTATTGCCGCGTTTGATGCGGAAGCCGGGCATGACCTGCACGCTCCATTCGGCGGCGATGATGTCTTGCGCAAGCGTGCCGGCGTAATAACGGTAGAGCCCGCCGGCCATCAGCAGCTTGAGCATGAAGCCGTCTTCTTCGAAACCGCGCGGCGCGATCAGCAAGCCGCTGTAAGCAAATGCGCCATTGCGCCAGATGTCCCGGCCGGAAAACAACATCGAATGTGCTTCGCCGTCGTCGTCGGCCCAACTGGGGCCGGCCGACAGACAAAATCGACAAATTGAGAAGGCCGCGGCGAAAAAAATCGCCGCGCGAACGCACCTTCGGCGACGCATAGGAGGCCCCCAGAGCCCCGGTTGTTCAGTACGCAACTTACTGGACTACCGTTCAACTAAAGCGTGCCGCCCGGTTGTTGTCTAGCAACCACGACAAACACGCTAAGGTTGCAGTGACCTATCCGTGTACTGAGTTCTTGGTGAGCCGGCGTGGCGGCTGGCCGAGCAGGCGGTGGATCATGGCGGAGAAAGCGCTCGGGCTCGCATAGCCGACCGAGTTCGCAGTCTCGGCGACCGACGCGCCGTCCGACAAACGCGCCAGCCCGTCGATGGCGCGCAGGCGCGCGCGCCATTCGGCAAAGCCGAGGCCGGTTTCGCTGCGAAAGATTCGTGCCAGAGTGCGGCGGCTGGCGCCAGCCTCGATCGCCCAGCGGTCGAGATCGTGGCCGATGCTGGAATTGTCGAGCAGCGCGCGCGCCACTCGCAGCGCGCGCGGATCGCGCGGCATCGGCACTTCGAGACGGCGCTCCTGCAAGCGTTTGAGTTCGCTGAGGATCAGGCTCGCCACCTGACCGCCGCGCCCGTTCTCGTCGTAGTCGGCCGGCTCCTCCAGCAGCGTCAGGATGAGTTCGCGCAGGAGCCCGGAAATCTCGACCAATACCGGTTGCTGCGGCAGGTCCTGACACTTCGGCGCATCGAAATAGACCGTGCGCATCTCGACGTGGCTGCGCATGGTGACACAGTGAGGCCACTGCGGTGGCATCCATATCGCGCGGGCCGGGGGGACAATCCAGGCCGCCTCCGCCGTCTCGACCCGCATGATGCCGGCGACCGCGTAGAGCAATTGGCCCCGGCGGTGCATGTGCAGCGGGATGCCGTGGCCGGACTCGAGTGTGCGGGCGAGCGCGGCGACCGGGCGCGGGGCATCGTCGAGATTGCGGCGGTATTCAGGTATGGGTCGTTGTTCGGTCATGGTCTTGGCCTGTAGCCGACGAAAATCGACCGAACATCGCCAAATGGCAAGGGGTATAAAATGGTACATTTCGAGTCGGTCCCGCTTCGGGCTTGTTTTCTAAGGCCGGGAGCGCGGCAATCGATGAAAGCCCGCCGCCCGAAACCCTGCACCCTCAGACGAATTATCACGCATGAGCCCGACCACCATTCCCGCCGCAGCGCATTCCGACGAAGCCGCGCGGCTGCGTTCGATTTCCTTTCTCAATCTGGCGCATGCGCTCGATCATTTCGTGCTGCTGATCTATCCGACCGTCGTGATCGGGCTCGAGGTGGTCTATGGGCTGCCCTATAGCGAGCTGATCGCGCTCTCGAGCACGGCCTTCATCGCCTTCGGCGTGTTCTCGCTGCCGGCCGGCTGGCTCGCCGACCGCTGGAGCCGCCGCAACATGATGGCGCTGTTCTTCTTCGGCTGCGGTGTGTCGCTGATCGCGGTCGGGCTGGCGCCGAATTTGACGATGTTGTCGGTTGCGATGTTCGCGCTCGGCGTGTTCTCCGCCATCTATCACCCGGTCGGCATGGCGATGCTGATCGAAGCCTCCGGCGCCAATGGACGCCCTATGGGTCGCACGCTCGCCTTCAACGGCGTCTGCGGCAATCTCGGCGTTTCGCTTGCCGCCGGCATCAGCGCCGCGCTGGCCTATTGGATCGACTGGCGTGCGGCCTTCTACGTGCCAGCCGTGGTTCTGATCGGCTCCGGCGTGTTTTATGTGTGGCTCACGCCCGACGACGCCCATCATGCCAAGAAGCGGGTGACGAAAGCCGCCGTGCCGCTGACGCCGAAAGTCGCGGTCATGCTCTTTGGCTTGTTTTTGCTGATCGCGATTTCGTCCGGGATGGTTTTCAACGTGCTCACCATCGCGCTGCCGAAAATTGTCGACGAAGGCATGGCCAAGGATGTGCCGCTGGTGCTGATCGGCAGTGTCGCTACCGGCGTGCTGATGTGCGGTGCGCTGGCGCAGCTTTCGGTAGGGCGGCTGGTCGAATGGGTCACGCCGCATATGATGTTTGCAATCATCACCGGGCTCGGCCTTGCCGGCAATTTGTGGGCGGCCTATGCAAGCGGTGTCTGGCTGATGGTGGCGCTTGCGATCGCGGTGGCGGCTATCTACGGCCAGGTCACGGTCAACGACATGATCCTGGCGCGTTACACGGCCGATGCCTGGCGCTGCCGTGTCTACGCCGTTCGCTACTTCACGCTGTTCATCAGTGCCGGCCTCGCCGTCGCGATGATCGCGCTGCTGCACCAGAGCGGCGGCTTTGGATTGGTGTTGGCCGCGAATTCCGTGCTCGCGCTGTTCATGTTCCTGTCGACGCTCGGCCTCGTTTCGCTCATCATCAACATCGAGCACCGGCACGCCGCCGCGCAGCCGGCCGAGTAACTAGAACAGCGCTGGGATCAGGTCCTCGACTTTCAGCCGCATGCGTTCTTTGACGGCCGCGACAATGCGGCTGCGATGGCAGGCGTTCGGATCGCGGCAGTAGCAGAGCAGGGCGATGCGCGTGCCCGACTTTGTGAGCGTGACCAATTCATCAAGCGCTTCTTGCGCTTCAGCCGTCTTAATGTGCTTGCCGTAAACGCGCCACAGCGTGTCGAGGTCGCCCGCGCGCGCGGCCTCGCGTCCTTCCGCTGGCGTGCCCAACTTTTGCAAATGAAGATAACCAATGCCTTGTTCGTCCAGCGCGGCGGCAAGCTGGCGTTTGGAAAAGCCGAAACGGCGCGAAGCGGCGACCGCGCGGGTATCGATGAGCAACTTGACCTTGGCGCGGATGAGTTCGCGCAGCACAGCGGGGAGCGTCGCCTGCTCGTAGCCGATGGTGAAAAGCGGATGCGCTTTCGCCGAACCTTTGGCGGTTGTTTTCCTGGCCGTTTTCTTTTTTGTCACTGTCTTTGCCTTCGCCATTATTTCAGTCTCTCGATCAACGCCATCGCCGCTGCCGGTGCACGGACTTTCGCTTCGTGAATGAAATAAATAAAGACGTCGCGCGGCGTTTTCGGCGCGCTCTTCTTGTCGATGCGCGGCAGGTCGGTGGGCTCGCCGCCTTTGACCCAAGTGTTGGCGCGCGCAACCCAGGCGTCGAGCGCTTTCGGCGCGTAACCGCTTTTGAGTTTCTCGTTGCCTTTTTGCAGGCGGGCATAAACGAAGTCAGCGGTGATGTCGGCGACCTCGGTATAGGTGTCGTGCTCGGCGTAGCAGATGGCGATATTGCGCTCGCGCACGAGATCGATAAAGGCCGGCATCTTGAACGTGTCGTTGCGCACCTCGACGACGTGACGCAAGCCGTGGCCGTCAAACTTTTCCGGGAGCAGATCAAGGAAAGCTCCGAAATCCTTTTCATCGAATTTCTTGTGTGGCGCGAATTGCCAGAGCAGGGGGCCGAGCTTCCCGCCCAGTTCGGTAATGCCGGATTCGAGGAAGCGTTTGATCGAGTCTCCCGCTTCCGCCAGCACGCGGCGATTGACCACATAGCGCGGGCCCTTGAGTGCGAACACAAAACCGTCCGGCACTTCAGAGGCCCACTTGCGGAAGGTGGCCGCTGTCTGGGTGCGGTAGAAGGTTCCGTTGACCTCGATCGAGGTCAAGTGCTGTGCGGCATATTGAAGCTCGCAGGCGTGCGTCAGACCCTTGGGGTAGAACACCCCGCGCCATGGCTCATAGGTCCAGCCGCCGATGCCGACGCGCACCCTGGAAGTGCAAGCTTTCGTTAAGGCTTTCGTCATGAAGCGGTCACACTTGCGGGCTACATAATGCACAAGTGGTGATGCGGCAGCGTTTGCGTAAGCCTCGTCATCCCAGCGGCCACGATGAGATTTGAGGCGACGGCGGATGTACCCGCGCCTTTCTCATTTGTGGTCGTTTCTGTTTTCAAAACACCGGCTATCCGCCCCACCTTTGAGACGGGCGTCGCGCGCCCTCATCGGGATTAAGTGGTCATGGAAAAGGCCCGGGATCGCTCCCGGGCCTTCTTTTTCGCGTTGAGCGGACCGTGTTAGAAATCCATCCCGCCCATGCCGCCCGGCATTCCGCCGCCGCCGGCTCCGGCGCCCTTCTTGGCGGGCAATTCGGCGACCATCGCTTCGGTGGTGATCAGCAACCCGGCCACGGAGGCCGCGTTCTGGATCGCCGCGCGCACGACCTTGGTCGGGTCGATGATGCCCTTGGTCAGCATGTTGCCGTATTCCGCGTTCTGGGCGTCGAAGCCGTAGGAATACTGATCCTTCTCGAGAATCTTGCCGACAATGACCGAGCCATCTTCACCGGCATTGGTCGCGATCTGGCGGGCCGGCGACTGGATCGCCTTGCGCACGATCTCGACGCCGGTCTTCTGGTCGTCGTTCTGGGTGCGGACCTTCTTGAGGGCCTCGGTGGCGCGCAACAGCGCGACGCCGCCGCCCGGCAGAATGCCTTCCTCGACCGCGGCGCGGGTGGCATGCATCGCGTCATCGACGCGATCCTTGCGCTCCTTCACCTCGACCTCGGTGGCGCCGCCGACGCGGATCACCGCAACGCCGCCCGCGAGCTTCGCAAGACGTTCCTGCAGCTTCTCCTTGTCGTAGTCCGAGGTGGTTTCCTCGATCTGCGCCTTGATCTGCGCCACGCGCGCCTCGATGTCGGCCTTCTTGCCGGCGCCGTTGACGATGGTGGTGTTCTCCTTGTCGATCGTCACCTTCTTGGTGCGGCCGAGCATGTTGATGGTGACGTTCTCGAGCTTAATGCCGAGATCTTCCGAGATCGCCTGGCCGCCGGTCAGGATAGCGATGTCCTGCAACATGGCCTTGCGGCGATCGCCGAAGCCCGGCGCCTTGACGGCCGCGACCTTGAGGCCGCCGCGCAGCTTGTTGACGACGAGGGTGGCGAGCGCTTCGCCTTCGATGTCCTCAGCCACGATCAGCAGCGGCTTGCCGGTCTGCACCACCGCTTCCAGGAGCGGCAGCAGTTCCTGCAACTGCGACAGCTTCTTTTCGTAGATCAGGATGTAGGGGTCTTCCATCTCAACGCGCATCTTGTCGGCGTTGGTGATGAAATAGGGCGAGATGTAGCCGCGGTCGAACTGCATGCCCTCGACGATGTCGAGTTCGGTCTCGAGCGACTTGGCTTCTTCAACGGTGATGACGCCTTCGTTGCCGACCTTCTGCATCGCCTTGGCGAGGTAGTCGCCGATTTCCTTGTCGCCATTGGCCGAAATGGTGCCGACCTGGGCGATTTCCTCGTTCGAGGTCACCTTCTTCGAATTCGCCTTGAGGTGCTCGACGATGGCTTCGACCGCGAGGTCGATTCCGCGCTTCAAGTCCATCGGGTTCATGCCGGCGGCAACCGCCTTGGAACCTTCCTTGACGATCGACTGCGCGAGCACGGTCGCCGTGGTGGTGCCGTCGCCGGCGAAGTCGGACGACTTCGACGCAACTTCGCGCACCATCTGCGCACCCATGTTCTCGAACTTGTCTTCGAGCTCGATTTCCTTGGCGACCGTCACACCGTCCTTGGTGATGCGCGGGGCGCCGAACGACTTATCGAGTACGACATTGCGGCCCTTGGGGCCGAGTGTCACCTTCACCGCATTGGCGAGAATGTCGACGCCGCGCAACATGCGATCACGAGCATCGACGCCGAATTTAACGTCTTTGGAAGCCATTGTTGAAATCCTCTGTGTTTCCGATCCTCATCCTGAGGAGCCCGCCCTCGCTTTTAAGCTTCGGCGCGCCGTGTCGAAGGATGAGGCCATGATGTTTGTTGCCCTCGTCCTTCGAGACGCCGCGCTTGTGCGCGGCTCCTCAGGACGAGGATCGCGCGCGCTTAGGCGGCTTTCTTCTTGGCGGCAGCGCCGCCTTCGATCACGCCCATGACGTCGGATTCCTTCATGATCAGGAGATCCTGGCCGTCGATCTTGACCTCGGTGCCCGACCATTTGCCGAACAGCACGGTGTCGCCGACCTTGAGATCGATCGGGATCAGCTTGCCGGCTTCGTCGCGGCCACCCGGGCCGACGGCGACGATTTCACCCTGCGAGGGCTTCTCTTGCGCAGTGTCGGGAATGATGATGCCACCGGCAGTCTTTTCCTCGGCATCGATGCGCTTGACGACGACGCGGTCGTGAAGCGGGCGGAACTTCATGGCAGTCCTCCTAAATAATTGAAGCGTTTTGCTTTTTCGGTAGCTGGCTTGAACCCCGCCGGCTCCTGGACGGCAGATGGGGCGCAATTTTTTCGTCTGCAAGGGGCGTCCGCGAGATTTTTAGCACTCATTTCAGGCGAGTGCCAACAATTCTCATAAGCCGCTGATTTGATATGGTTAACAGCCCGGAGGAACCGTAGGGCCGGGCCGCAGGTTGAGAGACGCGGTACCGGAAATGATGCCGCAGCCAAAAGGAGATCTGTTAGCAGTTCACGCGATTGCTGCTAACGCCTTGATTATAAACAGCTTGTTTAACTTATTGGCTTGCAATGTCTAACGCCGGGACTGGAAACTATATCGTCCGATTCACGATGGAGGACGACAATGGGTTCGATGGTTTCGAGTGACTTCGCCAAGCAGGTCGAAGGATATGGGCTGACGACGGCGCATATTTTGTATCGGCTCCCGGACTACCAAAACATTCTGCAAACCTACGTCTGGCAAGAATACGACCTGTCGCCGGACTTCCCGACGTTGAAACGGTTTCTGACGTTCTGGAAACAGCGCATCGAAGGGCCGCTTCATTCGGTCACGATCGCACATCATCAACTGATCAAGGCGGCCGATTTCAGATTTTCTGAAGAAATCCGCTTGCATTAAATTCCGCAAGGCCCGTTTACAGGGCGCACACTTGCCATGATTATGGTCGTGGAAGAAGTGCGGTCGCGGATGCCGTCGTCAATTCGAAAATGGTTGGCTATCTTCGGCTCTGCCTATTCAGGTTGGGCCGCCGTGCTCGGCACTATCCTTGGGACCGTTGCGCTCAGCAATCTCACTTTCAGGTTCTTGGATATATCGGTATTTGAAGCTTTGGCATCGATTCTGGCAGCGTACCAAAAGACATTTCACCCGCCGATCGACTATCTGCTTTCGTTAATTTCGTTGCGCATTCCGAACATCCTGAAGGATGGTCTGGTTTTCTACATCGCTATGGCTGGCGTTCTGTATCGGATGCTTGCTCATGAAGAACCATCCCCATTGAAAGCTAAAGTCAGGGCGCAGTTTCCCAACTCGTGGCGAATGGTGCTGCGCTTGCGAGTTAGAAATGTCCGCGCCGCGATCTTTTGGCCATATTATTTAAGGGGCTTTATTCGGCATCCATCCTTTCTCATCAGAGGGACGTCAGCATATGGCCGCATCCCGCCGCCGCGCGTTGATCGATCACCTACGGAGCAGGAGGAAACGAGGAAAACCATGCTGTCTTATCTCGGCGACGACGCCGTGGTGATTTGCAATGAGCGGCAATTACTTGCCGTGTATACTTTTGCTTTAATCGCCGCTGTGCTCGGACTTGTTATCCTAAATGCGGCTATCGATCGCTTAAGTGATGGCTATTGAACCGGTTCGCCGTTTTTAATCGTCAACAGCAGACGCGCGCCATCGCTCGTATTCTTTGCGGCCCGGGCAGGCCGTGGTCTGATTTGCGCGCCTCTTAAAAAGAAGCGGACGCGCGGAGCGCCGAGACCCAACCGGACCCACGTGCCTCGACGCCTCGCGACATCGAGGCTTGTCGAAGCAAACCCTCGTTAGCCGGGGCGAGAAGTGACTCAGCGAGCGTCACATCATAAAAAACTGTCCCGGATGTCTCCGGAACAGTTTGGCTTCGGCAAGCGCGGGTTCAGGTCACCCGCGACCCACGAACGGCATCGTGTTCGCCATCACCGTCATGAACAAGACCGTCGTGTCGAGCGGCAGCCCGGCCATGTAGACCACGGCATTGCCGACATTCATGGCGTCCATGCGCGGCTCGACCATCTTGCTGCCGTTCGGCTGCGGCACGCCTTCGCCCTGCACCATACGGTCGGTCATTGGCGTCGCGGCATTGCCGATGTCGATCTGGCCGGCGCAGATGTTGTATTTGCGGGTGTCGAGCGAAGTGGATTTGGTCAAGCCGGTGACCGCGTGCTTGGTTGACGTATAGGCGACCGAGAACGGGCGCGGCGCATGCGCCGAAATCGAGCCGTTATTGATGATGCGGCCGCCCTGCGGCTTCTGGTCTTTCATGATCTTGATGGCTTCCTGCGTGCACAGGAACATGCCGGTCAAGTTCGTGTTGACGACGTTCTGCCAGGCTTCGAACGGCAGATCCTCGAGCGGCACCGGCGGCGCGCCGATGCCGGCATTGTTGAAGAGGACATCGAGGCGGCCGAAGGTCGATTTCACGGTCGCAAAGAGCGCCAGGATCGACTCGCGCTTGGAGACATCGGTGGGCACGGCGAGCGCCTGCGAGCCGATGGCATTGATTTCGGCGGCGACCGCGTCGAGTGGCTCCTTGCGCCGGCCGGCCAGCACCACGCTATAGCCGGCCTTGGCGAGCGCGGTGGCGACGGCGCGTCCGACGCCCGTTCCGGCCCCGGTTACCAGTGCGATTTTGGCGGTCATCGGCGTCACTCCCCAAATTATTATGGGAAGGCCATACCATAAAAGTCAGCGCTCGCCACTGGCGCTTGCGTTGAAGATCAACTCGCCAGCGCTTCCGGCTCGATCGGCTGAAAGGCGCCGGGCGTGCGCAAGCGGGCGGTGATCTCGTCGGGACTGACCGCCTTGCCGAAGCGATAGCCTTGCATAAAGTGCACGCCGGCCGCGCGCAGGAACAGATGCTGGTCGGCAGTCTCGACACCTTCCGCCGTCACCTTCATGCCGAGACCGCGGCCGAGGCTGACGACCGCGTGCACGATCGCCGCCGCGTCGGCGGCCTTCTCGATCGACAGCACGAAGCTGCGGTCGATCTTGAGTTTGTCGAAGGGGAAACGGCGGAGGTAGAGCAGCGAGGAGTAGCCGGTGCCGAAATCGTCGAGCGCCAACCGCACGCCGAGCGCCTTCAGGCGCATCATGCCGGCTTCGGCGGTGTCGATATTGCCGAGCAGCACGCTTTCGGTCAGTTCGAGTTCGAGCCGCGCCGGGTCGAAGCCGGTCTCGGCCAGCGTGCGTTCGACCAGGTCGGCGAAATCGGTGCGACGGAATTGCAGCGGCGAGACGTTGACCGCGACCGTCAATTCCGGCCAGGCCATGCCGTCGATCAGCGCGCGTCGCAGCACCCAGGCGCCGAGTTCGATGATGAGACCGGAATGCTCGGCGGCGGCGATGAATTCGGCCGGTGAGATTTCGCCGCGCGTCGGATGCGTCCAGCGGCAGAGCGCCTCAACGCCTTGCACCGTTTCGCCGCTTTTATTGACGATCGGCTGGTAGCAGACGCGCAGCAAATTGTTCTCGATCGCCTCGCGCAGGTCGCCTTCCAGAAGCTTGCGATTCGACAAGTCGGCATCCATCGCCGCGTCATAAATGCAGGCGCGGTTGCGGCCTTCGTTTTTGGCGCGGTAGAGCGCCATGTCGGCGTAGCGCATGATATCGGCGGAGCCGGCGCAGTTTTTATCGATGATGGCGATCCCGATGGACGCGCCGATCACGATGTTTTGGCCGCTGACATTATAGGCGGCGCAGATGGCGGCGATGATGCGTTGCGCCAGCGCCATCATCTTGGGCGCGTCATTGCCGATGCCCGACGAAATCACCGCGAATTCGTCGCCACCCAGCCGCGCCACCAGATCGCCGCCGCGCAGCGTATGTGACAGCCGCAGCGTGACGTTGCGGATCAGTTCGTCGCCGACCGGATGGCCGAGCGTGTCGTTGACGTCCTTGAAGTGGTCGAGATCGATATAGAACACGGCGGCGGGATTACCGCTGATGCGCACTTCGTCGATCACGGCCTCGAGCCGTTCGCTGAAGAAGATGCGGTTGGGCAGGCCGCAGAGCGGATCATGCATCGCAAGGTGGCGCAGCCGGCTCTCGCCGACCGCGATGGCGGCGGCAGTGCGGCGCATGTAGCGCAGCACGAAGGCCGCCAGCAGTGCAAAGCCCGCGAGTGCGACTGCGATGAAGGGCACCACGCTGTGCACGATCTCGGCGCCCGGCTGTTTCGGCTTCCAGGCAAATTGCCCGATTGGATTGCCATTCGGCGCGGCGAGCGTGTAGCTGAAGTCGCCAGCTGCAACCGGACCGGTAGCGACTTCGCGCAAATGGATGAGGCCGAGTTGACCGGAGATGTCCGCAAGCACGCCGCCATTGATGAATTTGACCGACAGAACGATAGGCACACCGGTATCGAGTGTGGCCGGCAGGCCGTCGGGCGAGGCGACCGCCGCGGCCGCGATCACCGCCGGCTCGCCCATGAGGTTGCGGATGACGACGGAGTGGAGGTGGGCGCCACCTTCGATCGGATTGGCCTCGCTCAGGCGGACCGCGTTCGACATCGCCGGAGCGCGCCCGCGCATATAATTGAGCACTTCGTCGAGCTCGGGGCGAACGCGTTCGAACCAGCCGGGCTCGGCCGGTGCGGCGCCGGCGCGCGAATAGATCGGAACGTCATTGCCATCGAAGACGACGACATAGTCGTGTTTAAAGAAATCTTCGAGCCAGATGCCGGCGCGCTGATCGACCCAGGCGCGGTCGAAGGTGCGCCGGATATTGGCGGCCGCGCCTTTCGAGGCTGCGACGCTGTCGACCTCGCGCAACACGCGCCTACCGTATTCGGTGAGCGCGCTGGAGAACAACTGCGTCTCGTGATCGATGGCGAATTGATCGGCGCGCTTTGCCGACGACAGCACGGCGACGACAATGCAGACGATGGCGACGGCCACGATGACGCCGACTGGCACCACGACGCTTAAGCGCGCGCGGTCCCAACTGGTGGCGGACTGATGCTGTTGGCTGCGTGGGGCGGCCGCAAGCGACACGGATGAAATCCCTTAAAGTATCCTGATGATTGGACTTTTCGGGACGGAACCTAGGGGAGAAAGCTTGCTATTCGCTTTCGTTTTAGCGTCGCCAATAGGGTCGGGCGGTCGGCGGCGGCAATTCCAACGGAGCCGTTAACCCCCGGTAAATGGGTAATGGAACTTTACCGGTCAGCCGGCCAAAAACGCTTAAATATCGCGTCCGCGGACGTGTTTTCAGCCCGGGCTACGGTAGGGCGGGCGCGGGATGGCGATATGGGCGGCGCGCAAGGCGCCCGACCAGCGCCACGCAGGTCTTGGAAATAGGGCTTCATGATCGATGGACGCCTCTTGCAGCGCTTTGCCTTCAATCTGCTGGACGTGACGCACCGCGTCGCCGATGCGCCGCCTTGAACATGGTCGGCGCGTTCATCAAGGTTTCCAATTCGCCGGTCTCCGGATTTTCAATGCCTTCCGTCAGCATCGAGCGCACGGTCTGGCTGAGCGAAAGATTGCCGGAGGAGGCAAGCGCCAGGATGCGTTCGCCCGGCTCGCTCCAGACATGCAAGCTTCTCAACTCGACCATCCGCCTTTTCCCCAGCCTGGGAAGCGGACCAAAATCGTCGTCATCGCAGGCTATTCGGCAATCTTCAGGCCAGAAAAAACGCAAGGAAAACACTTATTTGTACAAGGATAACCGGCCCGCCGGGCCGCTGTTGCCTAAATTATGGGCGATAATCAGCCGCCGCAACAGCGGCCAGTTACCTGCGCGCTTGGGTGCCGCTTGAGCCTCACCCGGCGGCACGCTACCAGTTCGTCGGCGGCTGTATTTCGAGGATTTTGAGCGTCATGTCCCCTGCGCAGTCCGATATCGTCTCCGCCGCGGTTCTGGTCATTGGCGACGAGATTTTGTCGGGACGGACCAAAGACAAGAACATCGGCTACATCGCCGAATATCTCACCGCCATCGGTATCGACCTGAAGGAAGTGCGCGTCATCTCCGACGACGAGCCGGAAATTGTCGCGGCGCTCAACGCGCTGCGCAAGCGCTACACTTATGTTTTCACCACCGGCGGAATCGGCCCGACCCATGACGACATCACCGCCGATTGCGTGTCGAAGGCCTTCGGCGCGCCGCTCGAATTCCACCCCGAGGCGGTGGCGATCATGAAAGAGCGCCTTGCCAAGATGGGCGGCGAACTCAACGAAGCGCGCATGCGCATGACGCGCATTCCCAAGGGTGCCGCGCTGGTGGCGAACAAAGTCTCTGGCGCGCCCGGATTCTGGATTGAGAACGTGATCGTGATGGCCGGCATTCCGGCGGTGATGCAGGGCATGCTCGACGAGGTGGCGCCCAAACTAAAGACCGGCGTGAAAATGTTGTCGGCAAGCGTGCGCGCCGACGCCAAGGAAGGCGATGTCGGCACCGCGCTCGGTCTCGTCGCCAAGGCCTATCCCGGTACGATCATCGGCAGCTATCCCTTTGTCGACGAAAAGGGCACGCCCAACACCAATATCGTGGTGCGCTCGCGCGACGCCGCGCGGCTTGCCGAAGCGCAGGCGGCGGTGGAAGCGATGCTGGTGAAAGTGAAAGCCGATATGGCCGCGAACGCCTGACAACCGACGGAACCGACGACATGAGCGACGCCCCACGACCCGACAAAGTTTTTCCCGTGTCCTGGGACCAATTCCACCGCGACACCCGTGCGCTGACATGGCGTTTGCACGAAGCGGGCCCATTCGAGGCGGTGGTCTGCATTACGCGCGGCGGGCTGGTGCCGGCGGCGATCGTGGCGCGCGAATTGAACGTGCGCATCATCGAGACGATATGCATCGCCAGCTATCACGACTACAAGAACCAGGGCGCCATCAAGGTGATGAAGGGCGTCGGCCCGGAAGTGACCTCGATGCGGGCGCAAGGCAAAGGCGTGCTGATCGTCGACGATCTGGTCGATACCGGCAAAACCGCGCGCGTCGTGCGCGAGATATTGCCGGCGGCGCATTTCGCCACCGTCTATGCCAAGCCGATGGGGCGGCCGCTGGTCGACACCTTCATCACCGAAGTGTCGCAGGACACCTGGATCTATTTCCCTTGGGATACGGCCTTGTCCTACGTACCGCCGATCCGCGAAGGCGGCGACTGACGGAATGACCGCATAAAGCGGATGCCTTTGTAAAAAAAGAAATTCAGGGAGATTTCGATGCTGAACAGACGTCATTTTCTCGCCGCGGCAGCGGCCGCGTTGGCGCACCCCGCCGTCGCCCAAGCCGGTTATCCCGACCGTCCGATTCATATCATTGTCGGTTACGCGGCTGGCGGTGGCGTCGATATTGTCGCGCGTCTATTGGGCGAGCCGATCAAGCAGGCACTCGGCCAGCCGGTGATCGTGGAAAATCGCACGGGTGCGAGCGCGATGATCGCCAGCAATACCGTCGCCAAGGCGACGCCCGACGGCTACACATTGCTGATGGCTGCCTCCGGCGAGGTCGCCATCAATCAACATTTGTTCAAGGAGAAGATGATCTACGACGTCAGCCGCGAACTCACGCCAGTGGCGCTGATCGGCATTGTGCCATGCGTGGTCGTGGTGGCGTCCGCGACGCCCGTCCACAATCCGAAAGAGCTGATCGCCTATGCCAAGGCCAATAGCGGCAAGTTGTCGTTCTCGTCTTCCGGAGTCGGCAATCCGCAGCAACTGGCAGGCGAACTGATGAACACCATGGCGGGCATCAACGTTCTCCACGTGCCGTATCGCGGCTCGGCACCGGCGGTGACCGACGTCGCGACCGGCGCCGTGACGACGAGTTTTTCTAGTCTGGCGGCGGCGCTGCCGCTGATCAATGCCGGCAAGCTGCGAGCCGTCGCGGTGACGTCGCGCGAACGGATGCCGCAGTTGCCTGACGTGCCTCCGCTAAGCGAAGGCGCGCCCGGTCTGGCCGGCTACGAACTGCTCAATTGGTTCGGTCTGTTCGCGACTGCCGGTACGCCACCGGAGATCCTCGACCGCCTCAATGGCATCGTGAACAAGGCGCTCAAGGACCCGGCGATTTCCGGCAAGCTGCTGCCGCAGGGTATCGTGCCGAAGGAAATGTCCGCGACGGAATACAAGGCATTCGTACAATCCGAAACTGCCAAATTTGGTAAAATCGTCAAGCAGGCTCACATTACATTGGGCAAATAGACGCGAATTGGCGTAGCTTGTAGAGATTAGCTTCCCGATAGCGAGGGAGAATGTCGATGAACGTCAAGCCGGATACCCGACGCGCCGAGCCGATCGACCTGCGCTCGCATCATCTCAAGCCCATCGATATGCCGTGGCAGAAGACGCGCTTTCCCGGCTGCGAGATGAAGCCGCTGCTGGTCGACGGCAAAAGCGGGCTGGCGACGCTGCTGTTCAAGATGGCGCCGGGCGCCGAATTGCCCGACCACGAACATGTGCTGATCGAGCAGACTTATGTGCTGGAGGGCTCGCTGGTCGATAAAGAAGGCCCCGATGCCGGCACCGAAGTAAAGGCCGGCGAATTTGTCTGGCGTCCGGCCGGCAGTCGCCACAGCGCCTGGGCGCCCAAAGGCGGCACCTTCATTGCGATGTTCCAGATTGCGAACAAGTTCTTCGAGAAGGATGGCCGCGTCGTCGATGCCGCCGGCAAAGACTGGGATCAGGCCTGGAAGTCGTTATTACCCGATTGAGTTAGGCCGCCGCCGCGCCGGAGATCATCCGCCGTGACGGCGGATGATGAGAGGCACGCGGACGTGCTGGAACTGGTAGACAGACCGGACTTAAAATCCGTTGAGAGTAATCTCGTGAGGGTTCGAGTCCCTCCGTCCGCACCACAATATTGCCGGTAACAAAGGCCATCGTCGGCGCGATGAAGAGAGTGACCAGATTGCACCCTCAGATAATGCGCGCTTCGGCCATCGCGGCGCTCGGTCTCGCACTTTCCGCATGCGCCGGATCGCCCGGCACGCAGGAACACACGATGGAGAGCTTTCTGGTGCCGCCCGATCAATACTCCATCTACAATTGCGCGCAGTTGGCGCAAACCACAGTGGCGAAACAGACGCGCGCGCGCGAACTCGAAGCCTTGATCGCCAAGGCCGGCACGGGGGCCGGCGGCAGCTTTGCCTCGGCGGTCGCGTACCGGCCGGAATACTACCAGGTGCGCGGAGAATTGAATGAATTGCGCCGTAGGGAGGCCGAGAAGAACTGCAAACCCGTGCCGGGCGCGGCAACGGCCGCAGGTTCGCTAGAAAGTCCAGCGCTTGGAGCGGGAGCCAATCCGGGCGTGCGACAGGAAATCCGGCCGATCCACTGAATAAAGGCTTGCGTAAATCCCCTGCGTCGCCGAATGCCGATGGAACTTTTTACCCACGGCGCTATTGTTAGCCGGACGGCGCCCCGCCGGGCGTCATCGAACGGGGGATTTTATGGGCATCAATCTTTTGATCAGCATTCTCGTCACCTTCCTGGTGATCGTGCTGGTGCTTTATCTCATCAACAGGCTGCCGATCGACGGCCGCGCCAAACAGATCGCGCGCATCGTCGTCATCATCATCGGCGTGTTGTCGCTTTTGAAATATATCGCCGTGTTTTAAGCGCGTACCTTAGTCGTTTCGGATCAGCATCAACGACCCATCCGACAACCCGACCGCGACCGGCGGCGGACCGGAAATCTTGGCCACCACCGCGAGATTGGTGACGGCCTTGTCCGGCAGCGCCACGCTGGCGATTTCGCGCGCCTGCGCCGCGAAGGTCACGATGCGGATATGCGAGCGGTCGAGCGAGGGCAGCGCCAGATCGGCGATGGCGTCGCCGTTGAAATCGGCGACCGCGCTCATGGCAAGCGCGCGTGTCCCCGCGATGTGATTGGCGGCGCTGGGAAGCGACGCGACCTTGCGCAAGCGGCCTTCGCTGAAGCTCCATAATTCGAGTTCGCCGATCACATGCGGCTGGCGCACCAGCGCGATATCGGGTTTGCCGTCACCGGTGAAGTCGGCGATGCCGGCCGGATTGAGCCAGCGGTGCGGACCGCCGAGCGGCGGCGTCTCGGCGACGATCTCGTAGCGACCCAAGTCGCGTCCTTTGCGCAGACCGATGATGGCGAGCGCCGAGCCGCGCTTGAGATAGCTCTTCACGACGATCACTTCGTCGCGCCCGTCGCCATCGAGATCGGCGATGCGCGGCTCGAGATCCTCGAACACGGCGTCGTCTTTCAGGCGCACCGAATGCAGTTTGCCGTCGCGCGTCTCGATCGTGAGCGCGCCCGCCTCGATATTGTCGCCGAGAATGCCGTGGTCGTAGCGCGTCGTCGGTTCGGAAAGCCACGCGCGGGAAATATCGCGCGTGCCGATGGCAACGCGGCCATCCGGCAGGGCGCCTTCCGGCTGTTTGGCGCGCGGCGCGCGCTCGACGAAAGTGAGCGCGGCGCCGCGCTCGGCATAGCCGATCAAATACCAAAGCCCTCCGGCATTGACGTAAGGCTTGCCGTCGACCGTCTCGATGGCCGTGACCCGTGCCGGCGTATCGACACGTTCGGCGCGCCATTCACCAGCCTGGGCGGCGCTGACGCAAAGGAGTGCGGTGAGGGCGGCGGTGAGGGCAAGACGCATCAAGTTTAGTCCTAGAGTTTGACGCCGCGCAGGCGTAGCGCATTGCCGACCACACTGACGGAGGACAGCGCCATCGCCGCCGCGGCGATCACCGGCGACAGCAGAAGACCGAAGACCGGATAAAGCGCGCCGGCCGCGATCGGCACGCCGGCGGCATTATAGATGAAGGCGAAGAACAAATTCTGCCGGATATTGCCCATGACCGCGCGCGACAGCGCGCGCGCCTGCACGATGCCCATCAAATCGCCCTTGAGCAAGGTGACGCCGGCGCTTTCGATGGCGACGTCGGACCCGGTGCCCATGGCGATACCGACTTGCGCGGCGGCAAGCGCGGGAGCGTCGTTGACGCCGTCGCCGGCCATGGCGACGATGCGGCCTTCCTGTGTGAGCCTGGCGATCACTTCACCCTTCTTGTCAGGCAGAACATCGGCTTCAACTTCGGCCAGACCAAGGCGGCGGGCGATTGCTTCGGCCGTCGTGCGGTTGTCGCCGGTCAGCATGACGACGCGGATATTGTCGGCGGTGAGTGCTTTGATGGCGGCTTGCGTGGTGATCTTGATTGGATCGGCGATAGCGATGATGCCGGCAGCCTTGCCGTCGATGGCAAGGAACACCGCGGTGGCGCCTTCGGCGCGCTGCTGCTCGGCGGTTTCTGCCAGCGCGGCGGTGTCGATGTTCAATTCGGTGAGGAATTTAGCGGTGCCGAGCGCGAGACGTTTGCCATCGGCCATGCCGGTGACGCCTTTGCCGGTCTGCGCATCGAAGCCGCGCGCGGCGGTAAATTCGATGTTGCGTTCGGCGGCGGCTTTGACGATGGCCGTGGCGAGCGGATGTTCGCTGCCGCGCTCGACACTCGCGGCGTAGCGCAGCACTTGCGCTTCGTCGAAATCCGGCGCGGGCAACACGGCAACGACTTTCGGCTTGCCCTCGGTGAGGGTGCCGGTTTTGTCGACGACCAGGGTATCGATCTTTTCCAGCCGTTCCAGCGCCTCGGCATTCTTGATGAGAATGCCGGCCTGCGCGCCGCGCCCGACGCCGACCATGATCGACATCGGCGTGGCGAGACCGAGCGCGCAGGGGCAGGCGATGATCAGCACGCTGACGGCCGCGACCAGGCCATAGGCAAAGCGCGGCTCGGGGCCGAAATACGCCCATGATGCGAAGGCAACGAGCGCAGCCGCGATCACCGCCGGCACGAACAGGCCTGCGACCTGATCGGCCAGGCGCTGGATCGGCGCGCGCGAGCGCTGTGCGGTCGCGACCATCTGGACGATCTGCGCCAGCAAGGTATCGCGGCCGATTTTGTCGGCACGCATGACGAAGCTGCCGGAGGTATTGAGCGTGCCGCCAATGACGCGCGCGTCTTTCTCCTTGGTGACCGGCATCGACTCACCGGTGACCATCGATTCATCAAGTGCCGAGCGGCCTTCCAGTACGGTGCCGTCGACCGGCACTTTGTCGCCGGGGCGCACACGCAAGCGGTCGCCCAGTTGAATATCCTCGAGTGAAACTTCCTCGTCGCCGCTGCCGGTGACGCGGCGCGCGGTCTTGGGGGCGAGATTGAGCAGAGCCTTGATCGCACCGGAGGTGGCCTCACGCGCGCGCAGCTCCAGCACCTGACCGATCAGCACCAGCACGGTGATCATGCTGGCGGCTTCGAAATAGACCGCGGGTTGCCCGCCATGCATGCGGAAGGCTTGCGGAAAGATCCCGGGCGCGAAGGTGGCGGCGAGCGAATAGACGTAAGCGACGCCGGTGCCCATGGCGATCAGCGTGAACATGTTGAGATTGCGCGTGATGAGCGACTGCCAGCCGCGCACGAAGAACGGCGCGCCCGCCCACAGCACCGCCGGAGTAGCGATGACAAACTGGTAGAGGTTCGACATCGCCGGCGGCAGCCAGTGAGTGCCCATAATGTGCCCGCCCATGTCCATGATCATCACCGGAATGGCGAGCACGAGGCCGACCCAGAAGCGGCGGGTCATGTCGGCGAGTTCGGGATTGGGCTTGTCGTCGAGCGAAACCATTTCCGGCTCGAGCGCCATGCCGCAGATCGGGCAGGCCCCGGGTCCGGCCTGACGAATTTGCGGATGCATCGGGCAGGTGTAGATCGCGCCTTCGATCGCTTTTTCCGATGCGCGCGGTTTGAGATATTTCTGCGGTTCGGCGACAAATTTCGCGCGGCAACCGGCGGAACAGAAGAAATAATCCTCGCCCCTAACGGCGGCGCGGTGCATGGCCGTCGCGGGGTCGACGGCCATGCCGCAGACCGGATCGACTGCACCGGTACTAGCGCTATGGGAATGCTCGTGGCCGGTGGTTTTGCTCATGGTCTGGCTTCGCCCTGCGGTCTTGCGCTATATACCCTAGGGGGGTATATAGCGGTCATGGCAAAAGACAGCAAGGCCGCCACCCTTGGAAGGCTCGGCCGCATCGAGGGCCAGGTCCGGGGCCTGGCGCGCATGGTCGAGGACGAGCGCTACTGCATCGATATCGTGACGCAGATCGCGGCCGCGCGCGCGGCGCTGCGCAGGGTCGAGGAAGAAATCTTGCGCGAGCACGTCGCGCATTGCGTCGAGCACGCGATTTCGAGCGGCGACAAGGCCGACCAGCGCCGTAAGGTCGCCGAGTTGATGGACGTGATGGGCCGGGCGGCGAGGTAGCGCACCGTGGCCCGCATGGAGCGAAGCGCAATGCGGGAACGCCCTCCCGGATTTCGCTGCGCTTCATCCGGGCTACGCGAACTTCTCCCGTGCCAGCTTTGCCCCCGCGCCGAGCGCTTTGACTTTCGCCTCCGCGATTTGCCGCTTCATCGGCGCCATGCCGCAATTGGTGCTTGCGACGATACGTTCCTTGGGCACAAATTTCATCACATCGGCGATTACCTGTGCGACCTGTTCCGGCGTCTCAATAGCGTCGGTCGCGACATCGATGACCCCGATCAACACATCCTTGCCGTCGAGCAGCGACAGCAGGCGCAGCGGCACGCGTGAGTTGATTGCTTCGAGCGAGATTTGATTGATTTTGCTCTTGGCCAGCGCGGGAAAAATCTTTTCATATTGCGTCCACTCGGACCCAAGTGAATTCTTCCAGTCGATATTGGCCTTGATGCCGTAGCCGTAACAGATGTGCACGGCGGTAGTGCATTTGAGTCCATCGATGGCGCGGTGCATCGCCTCGATGCCCCAGCCCGGCACTTCGTCCATGAACACGTTGAAGGCCGGTTCGTCGAACTGGATGATATCGACGCCGTCGGCTTCCAGCGCACGCGCCTCTTTGTTCAGGAGGTCCGCGAACGCCATCGCCATCTTCACTTTGTCGCCGTAGTGCCGGTCGGCAATGGTGTCGGAAATCGTCATCGGGCCGGGCAGGGTGATCTTGATTTTGCGTTGGGTATGCGCGCGCATGTGTTTGGCTTCTGATTGATGCACGCGGCCCTTGAGCGAAAGCGCGCTGGTGACGACCGGCACCATCGCTTTGTAGCGGTCGGCGCGAATGCCCATCTCGACCTTGTTGCCAAAGTCGATGCCGTGGACGAATTCGAGAAAGCCGTGCACGAAATGCTGGCGCGACATTTCGCCGTCGCAGACGATGTCGATGCCGGCGTCTTCTTGCATTTTGACGGCAAGCAGGGTGGCGTCGAGTTTGCCTTGCGCGAGGTCCGCGCCTTCCAGCCGCCATTTCGGCCAAAGTTTATCGGGCTCGGCGAGCCAGGACGGCTTCGGCAAACTGCCGGCGACGGTGGCGGGGAACATGGAGGTCTCCTCTGGCATTTTTTTTCGGACCCGATCGGTCCTTATGGCAAGGCTTATTGGTCTACTTGCCAATTATAGAGCCAGTCGTAGCGCTTGAGCAGTCTTTCTCCGCCCAACAATTTCATGCCGAGATTGCGCATCAGCACCGCGGGTCCGGTTTGCCCATAAAGCTTGCCCTGCTTGCGCGAGACATGTTGGGCGCGAGCTGTACGACCGGTGCGCTCAGTCTCATAAGCGCGCAGGCCCTGCGTCAAATCGGCGGCATTGGCTTTCAGACAAGCCGCCAGCACGGCGCCGTCCTCGATCGCCATGCCGGCGCCTTGCGCCAGAAACGGCAGCATCGGATGGGCGGCGTCCCCGATCATGCTGACGGGGCCTTCGCCGCCGCCGAACGGTGTGGTGCGATCGTATAGCGCCCATTTCAGCCATTGCTCCGGAATGGCAATCAGTTCGCGCACGCTTTCCGCCCAGATGAAGCGCGCGAAGTGGCGCATGATTTCGGCGCGGTCGCCGGCCGCCTGCCATCCCGGCTTGTTCCATTCGTCATGCACGATGCCGACGATGTTGATGAGACGGCCGGAGCGCACCGGATACATCACCAGATGCGCATCGACGCCGAGCCACAGGTGCACCAGGTCGCTGCGCATATGTAGCGGCATGCTTTCGGCCGGCACCAGCGCGCGCCAGGCTGTGCGGTGCGCGAAAGCCGGCTTGCGCTGGAGCCCGAGCTTGGCGGCGACGGACGACCAAAGGCCATCGGCGCCGATCAGCAGCGCGCCGCGTTCGTCGACTACTTGCCGTCCGTAGTCGGCCTGCACTGTGACGCCGTTGACATGCGCGGCAAAATCGTCGAGCCGGTGGCCGAGCTTGAGTTCGACGTCGAGCGCCTTGCCGCAAGCCGCGGCCAGCGCCGCTTGCAGATCGCCGCGATGCACGGTCCAGAATGGCGCGCCATAGCGGCGCTCGGCCACGTCGCCGAGCGGAATGCGCGTGATCTCGCGGCCGGAGCCGCCGGAAATAACGCGGATGGCGTGCGGCCTCGTCACCACCGGCGCCAGATAATCTTTCAGGCCGAGTTCGATTAAAATGCGGGTGGCGTTGGGCGAAAGCTGAATGCCGGCGCCGGCTTCGACCGTCGCCGGCGATTGCTCGAGCACGGTGGCGCGCAAGCCCGCGCGCGACAGGCAAAGCGCGGCGGTCAAGCCCGCGATGCCGCCACCGGCGACAATGACATGACGCCCGGACGCCACGGCGATGCTCCTTGTTCGACTAAGCGGCGGCGAGCTTCAGCGCACAAACCGGCGGTTTGGCGTCGTGCGGATCGAGCGAGGGGTCGAGCCGGTACAATGTCGAGCAATAAGGGCAGATGATCTCGCTGTCGGCGCCCATGTCGAGGAAGACGTGCGGATGATCGTAAGGTGGCGTTGCGCCCACGCACATGAATTCCTTGGCGCCGATTTCAATAACCGGAACGCCCGGGTCGTTATGGAAATGGGGGACGACGTGTTCCGCCATGCTGAGCCTTTTTTGGATTGCCGCTTGTGCCAAGCGGCGGCGTCTGATTTGCCGCACCATAGCGAGGCCGCAAGCCTCTGGCCAGCGGTTAGGGTTCGTTAAAGCTGTGCCGGATGCCTTTGGAACGGCTTTGAATCGCTGGCGTTTTACGGAGAGGCAGTGCGCCTGCACACGTTATCCCCAAGGGGTGGGCGACGATTGGGGCCCCGGGAGAATGAGCCTTTAGCATGCGGGATGCGCAGGGATTCGCTCCACCGGAGGGAAGGCAAAAACCCGCGATACGGCTTCGGCGCATCGCACCGGCTTTGGTCGCGGCCGCGCTGCTGACGGGGCTAGCGGCTTACGTGGTGCCGCGCGGCTATGAGGCCGGGCGGCTGTTTTCGATTGTGGACGACCCGTCCGAGGTCGCCGGCCGCGCGCTCGATGAAAAATTTAATGCTTTTGTTGCCGCCCGCGAGATCGATGAAGCGCTGGCGGCGAAAGATTCAGACCTCGCCCAAAGCTTTGTCGATCTCGCCGCTGAGCGAAAGGTCGCGCTCGATCCGGCGCAGACCGATAAGGCGAACGTCGCGGTAGCATTGGTAATCATTCAGCTGCCGACATAGATCCCGTAGGCCAGTCACGAGGACAATCGCCGTATCGCCGATACGTAAAAGCGCGCCGCGCGGCAATGCTAACAAGTCGATCCCTCGCGTGGTGATATTTTCTCCAAGTAAACCAGGCCCGACACGAAACCTTTTCGCCCGGAGTTCGTCAAATAGCTCTTCATGGATCAGGTGCGCTTGCCGTAAATTCGGTTGATTGGGATCGCGCGCGACCCGCGATCGATGTTTAACAGCAACACCGAGGTGAGCGTCGCCTTCGATACCTAGTCCGGCCAACAGTCTAATTGACTTTCTAACCGGCTTGCTAAATTTATGCTCGGCGCTACAGCTCACCGCCACAACAATGCCAGACGATACAGTTTCGGTCACCTAGACTAGCAATCTCCCTCTCACGAGTCCGCTCACTTTAGCATCCGGTATGCTTTAATGAAGGACGATTGCGCTCCTGATTAACCAGAGTGGAATTTTCGAATAATCGGCCATAACGAATAGGTGGCGTCGAGAGCCTTAGCTATCGAGCGCGATTCATTTCGATTTATTTTCAATCTGTGAAACGCGCTGATGCCAAGTAAACGATCTGTTTGCGCGGAACAGCCAAGCTTTAATAACACTTGAACACGCTTAATAAGCACCGTACCAGCGTGTGCCCTTATCGACTCAGCTGCCCAAACGAAAGTCAAAGATACACTCACGCGGACCAACACGAGGTTCTGGGCAGTCAATTGAAAAGGCGCCGCCATCATCTCCCATAACAAACTCGGATTATTGCTCGGTTTTATTGGCATGTGCATGTTCGCCGGCACCCTGCCCGCGACCCGGCTTGCCGTGACCGAGTTCGACCCGGTTTTCCTGACGGTCGCGCGCGCCGCGATCGCCGGCATCGCGGCGCTCGCCGTTCTTGCGTTCACGAAAAGACGATTACCACCCCGCTCGCTTTGGCTCGAATTATTTTTCGCCGCGCTCTTCACCGTGGTTTGCTTTCCTCTCTCGGCGGGGTTTGCGATGATGACCTTGCCTGCCGCTCATGGCGGAGTCGTGCTCGGCGTTTTGCCGCTGGCGACCGCCGCCGCGGCGGCGATCTTTGCTCACGAACGGCCCAGCATCGGATTTTGGCTGGTCGGCGCCATAGGCGCGAGCATTGTATTGACGTTTGTCTATCGCCAAAGCGGCGGCGCCGGCTTTTCGATCGGCGACCTGTTTTTGCTGGGCACCGTGATTTCAGGTGCGCTCGGCTACACGTTGTCGGGCCGCTTGACCGCTCTCATGCCGGGCTGGGAAGTGATTTCCTGGCAGGTCGCGATCTTCCTTCCGTTCACGTTGTTCGCGACGCTCGTGATGTGGCCGGCCGGCATCGAGAACGTCACGCTGTTGCCCTGGCTCGGGCTCGGTTATGTCAGTTTTGTCAGCCAATACACCGCGTTCTTCGTGTTCAACGCGGCACTGGCGATGGGCGGCATCGCTCGCGTCGGCCAAATCATGTTGCTACAGCCGTTTGTCATCGTGGGCCTGGCGCTGCCGGTGAACAAAGAGCCGATCCAGATCGATACCATCCTGTTCGCCGCCGCGGTGGTTGCTACCGTTCTGATCGGACAACGCATGAAGGTGGCAAGGCGCTGACGCGTTTCGGCGCGACCTCGTAACGAACGTCTTTCCGGCAGCGCTATCCGCCTGCTTGTACCGGCGGCGCAGACTTCTCGATTTCCTCGACCGCCAGCGCCGCATGCGCATAGGCACCGCCGGCGCGCATCTCGGCCGCGATGGCCTCCATGATCTCCTCCCCGGTCGCTCCCTGGCGCAAGGCGGTCTTGGTATGCCCGCGAATGCAGTAAGGACATTGCGTGACATGGACGACGGCGACGGCGATCAGTTGTTTCGTCTTGGCCGGCAAGGCTCCATCGGCAAAGAGCTTCTCGCTGAACGCCAGAAAGGCCGCGTGCGGTTCCGGCGCAAGCCGCTTGCGCGCGTCCGACAATGCTCGCGATGACGGCGGATAAAGCGTATCAGTCATGACTTTCTTTCCTGTCCGAATGCGCCAAAAGCGACGCGACCGTGCGTCATGCGGCTGAAAGCTTCGCGATGGGTCTGGTCACCGGAGAGCCGAACGACATGGCGGGATTGGCCGGCACCACGCTCGGCGACTTGTTCGTCTTCGGCGACATTCGCGACGCGGTGCGCGAGGGCGGACGCTTTGTCATGGGTGAGAAAGTCGACACACTGATTTTTGGACTGTCCTGCGTCGGGCTGGCGATCACTGCCGGCACCTACGCTACGCTCGGCGCCGGCGCGCCCGGGCGCCTCGGCCTGTCGATTGCCAAGGTGGCGCGCAAGACCGGGCGGCTGAGCGCCGAACTCGCTGGTCATATAAGCAACACGCTGCGCCGCATCGTCGATTGGGGCCAGTTGAAAAAAGAAATCGCCGGCGTGTCGATTTCCGAACCGGCGCTGGCGATCTGCGCCGCGCGCGAGGCGGTCAAGGTCGAGCGCGCCGGCGGGCTCGTGCATTTGACGCGTGACGTCGGCACGGTGCAGGCGAAAGCCGGCACACAAGCCGCGCTCGACGGTTTGCGCATCGCCGAAAGCCCGCGCGAAGTGGCGCAGGTCGCCAAGCTCGCCAGCAAGGAAGGCAGCCGTACGCGGGCGATCTTGAAGGTGGCAGGGCGCGGCGCCATCGCGCTGACCTTCGCGGCGTTCGACCTGACGGTCTGGATCCTCGGCGCCCTGTTGACATTGTTTGCGTTCGTGTCGTCACTCAAAAGTGCAACCGAGCGCGCGACGTTGCGCGTGCTGCACTATCGCAAGCGGCGGCGGCTTGAGCGCTATGCGGCGCTGACCGCGCGAGTATGACGCGCGCGTCAGGGCGGCATCGATTTCCGCCATATGAAAATCGGAACGGGAAGGTGGTTTTGTTGCCGCCGGGCATATCGTGCTCCGGCGCAGCGTAATGCCGCCTGTTACAAATTCGCCACCCGCATTGCCCTTATCAAAACGAGCCGATAGGCTGCCCACGCTAAAACGAAAAATAAGATGGCCTGTCGGAACGACGCGCCGCTTTAGGTTGCATCGCGCAACCGCATGTTGGGAGGAGCACCTGGACCGCGCCGTCGCCTGATAGGCATTCGCGGTTGAGGCGTAGCAAGGTTCAATGAGCGATACCGCGCAAGCACGGCTGATCGTCGAGAATGCGTCTCTGCGCTATGGGGCGCTCGACGTGCTCGCCAACATGAATATGACCGTTGGGCAAACCGAGATCGTCAGCATCGTCGGACCGTCCGGCTGTGGCAAGACCACTTTGTTGCGTTGCGTCGGCGGGTTGAATCAGTTGAATGACGGCGTCATCCGCATCGACGGCCAGCTGGTCGAGAAGCCGCTGCCGAGCGTGTCGATGGTGTTTCAGAATTTCGGTCTGTTCCCGTGGAAGAATCTCTGGAACAACATCGCCTACGGCCTCAAGCTCAAACGCATGCCGGCCGACGAAATCGCGCGCCGCGTCGACGATGCCATCGAACTGGTCGGCCTTAAAGGATTCGAGAAATCCTATCCGCATCAATTGTCGGGTGGCATGCAGCAGCGCGCCGGCTTAGCGCGCGCGCTGGTGATGGAGCCGAAACTTTTGTTGATGGACGAACCGTTTTCGGCCATCGACGCGCAGACGCGCGAGCAACTGCAATTCGAGATGCTACGCATCTGGGACAAGCGTCCGACAGCGATGATGTTTGTCACCCACGCCATCGACGAAGCGGTGCTGATGGGCGACCGCGTCATCGTGCTGGCGGGACGGCCGGCGCATGTGCGCGCCGTGCGAAAGGTCGATCTGCCGCGGCCGCGCGACCGCAGCGTGGTATCGAGTCCGGCTTTTATCGAATTGCGCGAGCAGGTCTGGCACGATCTGTTCGATCAGCCGAGTGGGAATGGAGACCGTCCGCACTAAACTAAAACAACGACAAGGGAGGTAACTCAAATGCTGAATATCAAGATCAAGAGACATGTTGCTGCAAAGACGCTGCTGGGCGCCGCGCTGGCGCTGTCGGCGGTAATGCTGTTCGCGTCGAACGCGCCGGCCGCCGATCCGGTCAAGGTATCGGTGTCGGCGATCGGCCGCCCGCCGATCTTCTCCAACACCTATGTCGATGTCGCGGAAACCATGGGCTACTGGAAGTCCGCCGGCGCCGACGTGACGGTGCGCTGGTTCCAGCGCGGCTCCGATACCGGCAAGGCCGTGCTCACCGGTGACGTGCAGATCGGCACCACGTCGTCGCAGGCTGCGATCAACCTGATCGCGTCGGGCGCGCCCGTGGTCGCCATCGCCGGCATGAACGCCCAGGATTGGGTGGTTGCCACCGACGATCCCGCGGTGAAGGGATGCAAGGACCTCAAGGGCAAGACGGTCGCCGCCGACGGCATCAACAACGCGCGCTATCTCTACATTGGCGCGGCGGTTGCGACCTGTGGCCTGAAAATCAGCGACGTGAAGCTGATCGATCTCGCCAACGCACCGCTGGTCAAGGCGGGCATCGCCGGTCAGGTCCATTCCGGCGTCTTCCACATCGACGAACTGGCGCAGGTCGAATTCAAGACCGGCAAGAAGTGGCGTCAGATCGACGTGCCGCCGTCGATCAAGAAGAACCTGCATTATCTCATGCTGATCGCTAGCAAGAAGGCGATAGCTGAAAACCGCGAAGGTCTGGTCCGCTTCCTCGAAGGCTGGATCAAGGCCGTGCAGCTCATGGGCAGCAACAAGCCGGCGGACAAGGATCAGTTCGCCAAGATCGCGGCCAACGCCAGCCAGATCGATCCGAAAGTCGCGCTGGCAGCGATCGACGCCTATCACGCGATCAACTACTGGGAAAACAACAACGGCCTCGACAAGAACCAGATCATGGCCCAGCTCAACGAACTGGTGCAGATCGGCTCGGTCAAGCCCGAACAGAAGCCAACTTTCGAGAAGATCGTCGACACGTCGCTTTACGCCGAGGCCGCCAAGCGGTTGAAGAAGTAAAGGGGCGGGGTGTTGAGTCGTACTTCTAACGAAACGACCGAACGCGCGCGTGGCGGGGAATCGCTCGCCGCGCGCGTCGCCCATTTCCGCGCCGCCAATGCCTGGTGGATCCAGATCGCCTGCTACACGCTGAGCGTTCTGCTGTTAATCGGTACGTGGCAGGCGCTTGGCAACAGCTTCGGCGTGTTGTTCGTGCCGTTCACGACGACGATGCGGCGGTTGTGGGAATTGCTCGACTCCGGCCCGCTCTTGCCGGCGCTCTGGGTGTCGGGAGAGCTTTACCTCATCATTCTCGCCTTCAATGTCGTGCTCGGGGTGGTGATAGGGCTGCTGCTCGCGCGCGTCGCGCTGGTTTCGGCGGCGTTCGAGCCGTACATTTATATTCTGTACGCCACGCCGACCATCTCGCTGGTGCCTTTCGTGTCGGTGCTGCTTGGCTTTGAATTCTGGCCGCGCGTGCTGGTCGGGGTGTTGATTTCGATATTCCCGGTTCTGATCGGCGTGGCCGAGGGCGCGCGCAGCATTCCGCGCCAGCACCTCGACGTCGCCGCCATCTTCGGCTCGAACGAGCGCCAGCTCTGGCGTGACGTCATCATTCCCTATGTCCTGCCTTACGCCATGTCCGGCATCAAGCAGTCGATCGCCCTGTCGATGGCGGGCACGCTGGTCGCCGAATTCTTCCTCAACCCCGACGGCATCGCGGCAGTGCTGTTGCAGGGCACCACCATCGTCGATTCCGGCTGGGTACTGGCGGTGACGATTTTCATCGCCGCCCTCGCGGTGACGCTGGTCGGCGTCGGTGAGCTTGTCGAACGGTATGTGATCCGATGGCGACAATCAGCAGTGGGATAACGGCACCCGCGTCGGCCCGCTCGGCCTGGCTCGATCGCTGGCTGACGCGCGCGCGCCTGGCGCCGGTCGTCACCGGTCTGGTCATCCTCGCCATCTGGCAGATTGGCGTCAGCGCCACCCTGCCGGATTTCGTCGCACGGCCGAGCGGCATATTGCTGGCGATCCCGTCGACGATCGCCAGTGAGGAGTTCTGGCTCGACGTGCTGTTGACGCTCGGCTCGATCCTCGAAGGCGTCGTCATTGGCTCGGCGGCCGGCATCGTCATCGGCGTCGCCATGGGGCGCGTGCGCGAGATCAACTGGGTCCTCACGCCCTATATCCGCGCCCTCTACGCGCTGCCGCTGATCGCGCTGGTGCCGATCGTTATTCTGTGGGTCGGTTATCAGCCGGCGGCGCGCCTGGTCATCGTTGTTATCTCGGTGTTCCTGCCGGTCGCGGTCAGCACCGCCGACGGCACGCGTGCGATCCCCAAGGATTATCTCGATGTCGGGAAAATGTTCGGCGCGCGCACGCATAATGTCTGGTTCGGCATTGCGCTGCCGGCGGCGCTGCCCTTCATCGTCGCCGGCGTCGAGCTCGGCCTCGCGCGCGGCATCACCAACGCGATCGCGGTCGAGGTGCTGGCGAGCGTGCAGGGCATGGGCATGTCGGTGTTCACCAAGTCGAACGAGCTGAATGAGAACGCCTCACTGGTCTATGTGCTTTGCCTTGCCGTATTCGCCGTCGGCGTGCGCTCGCTGATGATCCGCGCAAGGCACTGGCTTGCGCCGTGGTATCATCGTTAGCTGAAGACCCGTTCCCGGGCGAATGATGGACCCAGAATGCCAAGCTTCACGCATGACGGCGCCGGGATCGCCTATCTCGACGAAGGATCGGGCGACCCCATCTTTTTGGTGCACGGCTTTGCCTCCAACAAGGAGATCAACTGGGTCGGCCCCGGTTGGATGACGACGCTCACGCGCGCGGGATACCGCGTCATTGCGCTCGACAATCGCGGCCACGGGGCGTCGAGCAAGCTGTACGATCCGGCCGACTATCACACCGACAAGATGGCGGAAGACGTTTGCGCGCTGCTCGATCATCTCTCAATCGATCGCGCGCATGTCATGGGCTATTCGATGGGCGCGCGCATCACGGCCTTCCTTGCGCTCAAGCATGCGGAGCGCGTGCGCTCGGCCATTCTGGGCGGCCTCGGCATTCGGCTGGTCGAGGGCGTCGGCCTGCCGGAATCGATTGCTGACGCGATGGAGGCGCCGACGCTCGCTGACGTGGCAGACCAAATGGGGAAGACCTTTCGCGCTTTCGCCGACCAGACCAAATCCGACCGCCGCGCGCTCGCCGCATGCATCCGGGGCTCGCGCCAGGTGCTCAGCCGCGCCGAGGTAGCGTCCATCGGTATCCCGGTATTGGTTGCGGTCGGCACTAAAGACGAGGTGGCGGGGTCGCCCGAAGCGCTGGCAGCCCTCATCCCCGGCGCCAAAGCGCTCCCAATCCCGGACCGCGACCACATGCTGGCGGTGGGGGATAAGGCCTATAAAGCGGGCGTTATCGACTTTCTTAACCGGCCTGCGTAAGGCTGGCGTCGAGACGAGTTTGCAGGCTCGGCCCACTGCCTTTCCGTGATAAAAGGCCTATCTAGGGGATCGGTCCGGCGTTGAGAGGCGCCCTTTAGACGCGCGCAGGAGGTCTGTTCATGGCTCAATCCCAGTCTCGCCCGGCCCATGGCCTCGACAAGGTCGATCCGGTCTGGTCGCGCATCCGCCACGAAGCCGAGGAGATCGCGCGGCGCGAGCCGGAACTGGCGAGCTTCATCTATGAGAACATCCTGCACCGCAGCTCGCTCGAAAGCGCGGTGGCGCATCGCGTCAGCCAGCGTCTCGACCATGCCGACGTGTCGAGCGATTTGATCCGCCAGGCGTTCAGTGAAGCTTTCGACGACCAACCCTCGATCGGCGAAGCCTTCCGCGCCGACATTGTGGCGACGCTCGACCGCGATCCGGCCACCACGCGCTGCATCGAGCCGGTGCTTTATTACAAAGGCTTCCACGCCGTCCAGACGCATCGCCTAGCGCATTGGCTCTTGAGCAAAGGCCGCAAGGACTTCGCGCTTTATCTGCAAAGCCGTTCGTCGGCGATCTTCCAGTGCGACATCAACCCGGCGGCGAAAATCGGCCGCGGCATTTTCCTCGATCACGCCACCGGCCTCGTCGTCGGAGAAACCGCGGTCATCGAAGACGACGTCTCGATTCTGCACGACGTGACGCTCGGCGGTACCGGCAAGGAGCACGAAGACCGTCATCCGAAAATCCGCCGCGGCGTGATGATCGGCGCCGGCGCGAAAATTCTCGGCAATATCGAAGTCGGCCATTGCGCCCGCATCGCGGCCGGCTCCGTCGTGATCAAGCCGGTGCCGCATAACACGACGGTCGCCGGCGTGCCGGCCAAGGTGGTGGGGGAAGCCGGTTGCCCGGAGCCCTCGCGCGCCATGGACCAGATGCTCTACGGCATCATGCTGGACGGCTGACAAAGCGCTGAGTTTTGCGAGTTGCAACTGGGGGCCCAATCGGGCAACTAATTCCAAATATTGTTTGGTCGGATAGAGGAGCGGCCCTGTGAACGTCCAGGAAGTCAGGCAACTAGACGGCTATCTGAAAAAGGTTTTCGGCAACCCGAATATTCGCGTGGTACCGAAGAACAACGAAGAAGCCGAGGTTTTCGTCGGCGAGGACGATCTCGGCGAAATGACCGTCGACGACGAGGACGGCGAGCGTTCCTATAATTTCCGCATGGTGATCCAGGTCTCGGCCGATCCGTCGATGCAGCCGGTGCCGACGCTGACCAATTATCTGCGGCTGAAATTCAACAACGACAAAATTCGAGTCGTGACGCGTCCGAAGAAAATGGATTCGCTGGAAGCCTATATCGGCGAGGAATTTCTCGGCGTGTTGTTTCTGGAAGCCGAGAAGGGCCGCAAGAGCTACATTCTCGAATTGCCGATTCTGGATATCGATTTGGTCGATAGCGGCGAATAATCGGCGTCAATCGTTCGGACGCCACCGCGCCATTAACTTATCGATGCCGGCGGCGACGTTCTTCCAATCACCGAGCCATTCGTGCGGAAAGCGGAAGGTGATGTCGGCCTCGCCAATGCGGCGCTCCAATAAACAAGTGCCGGAATTTGTCACCCCTTTACGCGAACAGCGCGCGAGAAAATGCGCTGGCGCTGCCGACTCAAACACCAACTCCTCGCCCTGATAGGGCGTGCCGTCGCGGAACGGGCGCAGCGTCAGACCCTCCGGCCCGGCAACCGGCTCCGGCACCAGATAGCGCGGATAAATTTCGTCCACCCGCTCCTTGAGCGGCAACGTGCCGTCGCCGGGCTCGATATTGACGAACATCCGCTCGTTTGGGTTCACAGGCTTGCCGTCGATCACCTTGATCGAGGGATCGGGCGGCATCAGCGACGGCCACAGATAAGCGAGATCGACTTTCGGCAGCGCGCCGACATGGCGCTGCGAGGGAATGCGAATGGCGGCCGGCTCGATGTTGAAGGCAACGCCCGCGACCATGATCGGCAGCGACGGCGCATCGAGCGAGACCGGCGCATCCGGCCAGCGCGGCCACAGCACGTAGCCGACATAAAGCGTGGCGGCGGCGCAGACTGCGGCAAAAACAAGCATCGGAGCGGCGAGCGGATTGTGGCCACGGTGGACCGCGCGGCGGCGCTGGGGATGGATCGCGTAGCTGGCCATGTTCCTTCTGGTGCCACGACAGGGTTAACCATTCGTTACGGAGGTTAACCATCGGTTAAGGATTACATGGCGGGCCGCGCCGGAACTTGCGACATAGGCCGCCGGCATTGCGTTGAGGCGTCACGATGACCGCGGAATCCTTTCAGATGCTGCTCGCGCTGGCGCTCGGCTTTGCCGTGGCTGGCATGTTGTGCTCCGCCTATCGGCTCGCCACCAGCCGGTTGCCGAGCTTCAAATTGCTGACGGCCGGGCCCAATGCCCGCACTTTCGCGGCGCTTCCGCTTTTGATGTTCGCCGCGCCGTTCCTGATCATGCGCAATACGCTGATCGGCCGCCGCGAGGAGAGCCGCCGCTTCCAGATGGTGTTCTTCGCGACGCTGATCGCCGGCTTCTGGAGCCTGATGTCCGGCATGGTCGTGGTGATGAGCCTGCAAGCCTGCGGCCTGATCCTCGCCTAAACCGCTTTCCTCTTCAGCATCATTCGGGCAAGTTCGAGCTCCTTAACGGAGGCGCGAATGCCCATCTATGAACTCGACGGCCAGACGCCGGAATTTCCCGGCGACGGCCAATATTGGGTGGCTGACACGGCGGTGCTGATCGGTCGCGTGCGGCTCAAGCCCGAAGCCAGCGTTTGGTTCGGCGCGGTGCTGCGCGGCGACAATGAATGGATCGAACTGGGCGAGCGCTCGCAGATCCAGGACAATTGCACGCTGCATACCGACATGGGATTTCCGCTCGTGATCGGCGTCAATTGCGTGATCGGTCACAAGGTGATGCTGCACGGCTGCACCATCGGCGACAATTCGCTGGTCGGCATGGGCGCGATCGTTTTGAACGGCGCCAAGATCGGCAAGAACAGTCTGGTCGGCGCCGGCGCGCTGGTCACCGAAGGCAAAAGCTACCCGGACAATTCGATGATCGTCGGCGCGCCCGCGCGCGCCATCCGCACGCTTGATGAGAAGGCGCTGGCGATGATTCGCGGCGGCGCGGATCACTATGTCAAGCGCTGGAAGCAATATGCCAAGGGCCTGAAGAGGGTCGGCTAGGCCGCTATCTGCTTGGCTTCGATCTGCGGCGGCACGCGGAACGCGATTGCGAACCGGTTCCAGGTGTTGATCGCCGCCACCGCTGCCGTGAGGTCGACGATTTCCTTCTCCGAGAATTGTTCGCGTACCGTAGCATAGACCTCGTCAGACACGTGTGTCTGCGACACCAAAGTAACGGCTTCGGTCCAGGCGAGCGCCGCACGCTCCTTTTTGGTGAACACGCCTGCTTCGCGCCAGGCGTCGAGCAAATGCATGCGCTCATCGGTCTCGCCGATCTTGCGTGCGTCGCGTGTGTGCATCGCGAGGCAATGGGCGCAACCGTTGATCTGCGAGGCACGAATTTTGATGAGCTCGCGCAGCTTGGCATCGAGCCCTGATTGGTCGACATACTTCTGCAGGGCGGACACCGCCTGGTAGATGGCGGGACTCACTTTGGTTACGTCAATTCGCTGTTGCATGGGCAATTCCACAATCGGCGCGTCGCTCCCATGCCAAGCATTGCGCTGTAAGCTTGCCGGCAGTCTGACTGCATCGTGGCATTTTCGCGAAGGATGGAACGCGACAGTTCCCCCAAAAAGGTGCGGCCAGCCTTGGGGGAGGCTGGCCGCACCTTTTTGGGGGAACTGTCGCGTTCCATCC
>DASRLA010000075.1:0-19310 GCA_035648715.1 Pseudolabrys sp. | reverse complement strand
CCCCCGCACCTTATCGGCGACAAGGCGGCCTTGGAACAGGTGGTTGCCGGCCGGGCATCCACTGCGGCAGGGGTTCGCAGTTTTGTACGGAATTGGCGCGCCTCAAAAGGATTCGAACCTCTGCCCCCCCTAGATTCGTAGGCTGAGCCTGCCCTTTGAAATCATTTGATATTTCTGCGCGCTGTAAAGCCATTGCGATAGCGGCCCGGCTTCCAATCCAATCCTCTTGAAATTGTAAGTAGAATTCGCCAGCACCGCCAGAAGATCCTCAGGCTCGCTCGCCACCTTCACTTCCCGCACGATCCTGCCTGTGTCATCCACAATGCAAACGCTGGTCTCCTTGACCGATACGTCCAATCCAGCAGAATGGTCCATGCTGCGCTTCTCCTTCTGATGCTTGAGGCCGTGTCAACAACGGAGCTCGTTTCCACCATCAGCCTGAAGCGCAGCACCCAAAATCTTCAGCTATCCACAAGCTGCTGGCCGATTACCCCATCTGTTGGCAGCCCACAACGGACAAAATAAGCGAAACATCCAAATCGAAGCGGAATCACATTTTGACCACGTTCGGATGAGTCAATCGAATTGGCGGCGTGCTGCGGACGGATTTCTTCTTAAGGCATGTTCAATTTCCTGCGATTACTCGGACTGACCGGTGCGGTCACGATGCTGGCGGCTGCGGGTGCGGCCTCGGCGCACCCGCACGTCTTCGTCGACGGCCGGACTGAAATAATGTTCGATGCCCAAGGCCGCATGACCAGCATCCGCAATGTATGGGAATTCGACCGGGCGTTTTCCGCGTTCGCCAGCCAGGGGCTCGACAAGAACGGCGACGGCAAGCTGACCACCGAGGAACTGGCGCCGTTGGCCAAGACCAATGTCGATTCGCTCAAACACTACGGTTTTTTCACGATTTTGACGGTCGGCAAGCAGCGTCTCAAACTGAAGTTTCCCGAGCACTACTATCTGCATCACCAGGACGGCCGGCTCATATTATTTTTCGATTTGCCGCTCGCCACGCCGATGGCGCCAAGCGCATCGACGACCCTCGAAATCTACGACCCCGAATATTTCGTTGCTTTCACCTTTGCGAAAACGGCGCCGATCACCCTCTATCAAGCGCCGCCAGGCTGCGCCGCGGCCTACCATCCGCCGCATGCGCTCAATGCCAGCATCATGGCCAAACTCGCCGCCGTTCCGGTCGAGCAACACGACCTACCCAGGGCGCTACGCGACGCGGCCTTTGGGCTCGCCAACATATTCACCTTGGATTGCCCGCAATGATGCACCGCTTTCGCGCATTCGCCCTGCTACCGGCCGTGGTCTCGGCATGGCTGATGGTGCAAACCGGCGCCGCCTGGGCGGTGCAAAGCCCGTTCGGCATCGCCACGCCAGACAGCACCGGCCCTGCTTTCACCGGCCCGCTCGGCGGTTTCTTCGTCTGGGTCGCGTTGCGGCAGTCGGAGTTCTACAAGGCGCTGACCGATGCGCTCGACCACGTCAAGGACAGCGGCCACGCCTTCTTGTTGCTCGCCGGTATCAGCTTTCTTTACGGCGTTTTCCACGCCGTCGGCCCGGGCCACGGCAAGGCGGTAATTACGTCTTATCTTCTGGTTTCGCGCCAGACCGTCAAACGCGGCATCGTGATCGCGCTCGCGGCGGCCCTGATGCAAGGCCTTGTCGCCATCGCCGTCGTTCTGGTCGCCGCCGCGATCCTGCATACCACCGCGGTGCGCATGACGCAGGCGACGGACTGGTTCGAGATCATGAGCTACGCGCTGGTCGCCGCGGTTGGCGCTTGGTTGCTCTGGAGCAAACTCACCGGCCGTGGCCATCACCATCATCACGCCGCGCCGCAGGGGCACGCTCATCATCAAGAACACGGCCACGATCAAACGCACGATCAGGCCTGCGATTACGGCCATTCGCATGCACCCGACCCCAAGCTACTGGCGCGGCCGCTGACGACATCGCGGGCCTGGGCCGCCGTCATGGCAGTCGGTATCCGACCCTGTTCCGGCGCCATTATTGTGTTGGTATTCGCGCTGTCGCAGCAGCTGCTGCTAGCCGGCATCGGTTCGGTGCTGGCGATGTCGCTCGGCACCTTCATCACCGTCGCCACGCTGGCGATATTGGCGGTATCGGCCAAGGACGTCGCGCTTCGCATCGCCGGGTTCGAGTCCAAGACCGCGGAACGCGTCATGCATGCGGTCGAAATCGGCGGCGCATTCCTGGTGCTGGTGCTCGGTTTGATCCTGCTCGGCGGCGCGCTACAGGGCGGACTGCCGTGACCGCCCATCAGGGCGCACCGACGCCCGCCGCCTTCCTGGGGTGCAGCGCCATCGCAATCAGCGATGAACCGCCAAAGATTATGTTGATGCCCACGGGCTGCCCCAAGGCCCATACCGCCGTGCTAGGCAGACCGGCCAGTCGCATCGCGCTCAGCACCAGATCGACGATGCCGCTGACCAGCATCCAGCCCCACTGGCCGGACAGTTAGCGCTAGTGATCAAACGTGAACGTGATCGAGGCGACGCCCTCGATGAGGAAGAAGGCGGTCATCACCACCCGAAGCCCGGCGCTCGGCATCGTCTAGTATGCCGGCGTTCGCAACAACCAAGAACACAAGTACCGTCGCTTGTCCGGATGCGCGACGCGTCTCGGGATTTCAGACCTTTTCGTGACTTCGCCAATTGACTAACTTAGCGGTTATCGGCCGCTTGCCCTCATTGCGCGAGTCGATCTTTCGAACACGACGCGCATTGGCCCTTGAGTTCGATTGTAGCAGCGTCAACATGAAATCCAGATTGCTTCGCGTTCGTTTTGAGATGATCCGTTAAGCTGCCCTCCGCCAATTCCTGGACATCACCGCATTTTCGGCAGATCGCAAAAGCGGCAAGGCCGTGAGAGTGGCGTTGATTGGCACATGCGAGGTATGAGCTGATGGATTCCAAACGATGGATGTGGCCAAAATCCATCAGGCGATCTAACGCGCGGTATACCGTCGGCGGCCCCTTGATCCCGTATCGCAAAAGCGCGCGAAGTATTTCATAGGCCGTCATTGGCACTTGAGCCGATAGCAACACCCGAAGCACGAGTTCGTGGTTGGCCGCGCGATGCTCGGTACAGTGAGACGTAAGCTCCAGCGGGCGAATTACTCTTCGGTCCTTTTTCATCTATCGCCTACACGATACAGATCGTATCGATTAAGCCATGCTTCTCGTATCTAGCTTGAGAGCTGTGAGTTAAGCAAATGGATGGCGGCGCGTGGGCCGTCACCGAGACGGACCGCTCAGCGCCTTGTCGAGATCGTTGAGTTCACCAAGCATCCAGTCCTCGATCGCCATGCCCGCCGGCTGAGTTTCAGTGATTCCGACAACCGGCACTTTGGCATTGCCTGCGGCCTTCAAAAGCCGTTCGGTCATATTGCCTGTAACTTGCTTGTTGTAGAGCAGGACCTTCACTTTGTGCTGTTTGAGGTCGTTCTCGAAAGCGGCAATGTCGCGCGCGCTAGGTTCCGTGTCATTCATCATCGCAAGCTGGAAGCGCTCGTTACGCATCTTCAGCTTAAGCGCCGCAGCCATATAGCCGAACACCGGCTCGGTAGCGGTTACTGTCTCGCCACTATGCTTAGCGCGAATCTGCTCGACCCGCTTATTGATGCGTTCAAACGCCGCGAGTGTGGCTGCAAGCCGCCCGGCATAGTCGGAGGCATGGGCACCATCAGCCTTAGTAAAGGCGGCGGCCATCGCCTTAGCAGCCGCCGGCATCGTCAAAGGGTCGTACCACAGATGAGGATTGTCACCGGCCTTTTTGCCGACGAGGTTGGCGACGATGATAACGGTGCGCTCGGCGCGCGGAGTGGCGTTGAGCAGCTTTTCCATCCAACCGTCGTAATCGGCGCCATTATAGATAACGATCTGTGCATCGGCGATCTGGCGCACGACGCTCGGCGTCGTTTCGAACAGATGCGGGTCCTGGTTGGGATTGCTCATGACGCTGGCGACCTCAATCAGGTCACCCCCAATTTTCTGAGCGATATCGCCATAGAAATTCTCTGCGGCCACGACTTTGATCTTGTTGTCGGCAGCGCGAGTATTCTGTGCCGTGGCAAGGATCAAACCCGCCGCTAGCATCAATCCGATCAATGTTTTCATGGTCCGTACCCTTCAAGATTGCATCATGTTGCAGGTCGCGGAAGCGGCGGTTGACTCTAGATCGCCAATGTAATGTTATAGTATTACATTCGTGGTCCTGTCAATGATTTCGGGAGTTTCCATGCCGCCACATGCCTATCGCGCCTTTCTTTGGACGGCGTCACCATTTGTGCTGCTGGGCGCGTTGGCAGGCGCCGCACAGGCCCAAGAAGTGCTTCCGGAAATCGTGGTCCAAGCCCAGCGCTCGGCGCCGCCCCGCGCCACCGTCGCCCCGTCGCCGCAGCCTGACAGCAATGCGACACTTGCGGCTCAGAACACCCAGCTTGACGTTGCGCGCGATAATCTATCACCGCGTTTCGGCGCCAGTACCTTCGATATGAATCGGGCTTTCATCGAAACTCTGCCACAGGGTACTAACGGCTCAATCAACAAAACTCTGCTCCAGGCACCCGGTGTTTCGCAGGATTCCGCCGCGAGTGGAGAAATCCATGTGCGCAACGAACACGCCAATGTGCAGTATCGCATCAATGGCATCACGCTGCCGGATGGTATTTCGGGCTTCGGCCACGTTCTGGACACGAGCTTTGCCAGCAGCCTCGCGCTGATCACCGGCGCACTGCCGGCGCAGTTCGGCCTGCGCACAGCCGGCATCGTCGATATTCAGACCAAGAGCGGCAATGCGCTGCAGCCGGGGGGGTAACGTCGGCATCTACGGCGGCAGTTTCGGCACAATCACCCCGAGCTTCGATTACGCCGGCCGCGCCGGAAACACCGAATATTTTTTCACCGGCCGCGGATTCACCAGCAATCTCGGCATCGAAAATCCAACCGACATCGCCACGCTGCATCGGGCGCATCAGCATATCGTCGAATTGGGGCGCGAGGCCGCCGAGGTATTCGGTGCCGAGCTTACCACGCGACACGCCGGCACGATGATTGTGTCCAGTGAATGGTTGCGTGCCCTGGAGATCGAGATCGCGCGGGTGAGTTCGCCCGGCATCTTGCCGCCCTCGACTGCGATCCCGGCTTTGCCCGGTGGCCGCGTCTATACCACGGGCGGCAATCCGGCCAATGCGGCGCCGCTCACCGAAGTCATGGCCCAGGCCAATATCGAACTGACGCGGCGCATTGTCGCGAAGCCGCTTCCCGAAACGAAAGCCGAGAAGCCGAAGCCGGTTGTCGCGGATAAAGCTGCGCCCGTTCCTCCTCGCGCTCCGGATCGGACCAAACACCGGCTATTGGCTGGGCGTCCTCCCGGCGATGATCGTCATTGCACTTGGCCTGGCTGGAGCGGTCGCACCGCTGACGACGGCGGTGCTTATGTCAGTGGACAGTCATCATACAGGCGTAGCCTCCGGGCTTAATAGCGCCGCCGCGCGTACAGGCGGACTAGTGGCAACGGCCCTCATCGGCGCAGTCCTTGCTTCTACTGGACCAGCTCTCCTGTCGGCGTTCCGCTTTGCTGCTGTGGTCGGAGCAGGACTCTGTGCCGCAGCATCGCTCAGCGCGTTATTTTTGATCGCGCAATATGAAGTGACGCCGGGCAATTGAGGTCGCAAGCGCGCCGGCTGCAGGTACGCAAATATGGAATGCGGCGCATTTGCCGCAAACCCGTGGCTTCGAGTGCCGTCGCGTATCGGTGTGCGATGACCGCCCGCACTTAATTGGCAACCTTATTACAAATTATCGCGGGACATTGCCAAGAGGTCTGGGCGTCACTCTGCGTGACGCGCCGGCCTTTCCGAAGGCCGGCAGCGTTTTGCTTTTGAGGAGCGCGATGTCCTATAGTCAAATGCAGACACTGAATTCACGTTCCACAGTAACGTTCTCGGACCGACATAAGCGCCCCGTGGTGCTGCGTAACCGTTTAGGAAACTGGGGCGGTTCTTGGGGCGGTTCCCGACAGCAGACCCACTGACTGAGCGATATCGTAAGCAAAAGCTGGTGGGCCCGGGAGGACTCGAACCTCCAACCAGACCGTTATGAGCACCCAGGTTGGAGGCTGAAATCACCGCCGACGCCAGACGCCCGCTGACCATTCCGCCGAAGCCGCTGCCTGTCATTGACGGTTAACCTTCGGCTGAGAAGTAGCGCGAAAGCTGCCGGCCGTTAGAACTTTGTCCAGGCTGGCCCTGGAGAATACCGGCCTGGCCCGATGCTGCGTTTCATCGTGGCAAATGGAGCCGAGGGCGTCATGCGAAAGAAAAACACGAAACACAAACGCAAGGCAAAAACCCCGCGCGCCGTCCGTAAACCAAAAGTGTTGAAGGCTAAGGTCGAGCCGCGTCAAATCATGGTCTCGTTCTTCGATCTTTCGACAGTCATGGCAAAGCCATGGGCCAAAGCCGGTTATCTTTGTTACTGCATCGACTTGCAGCATCCGCCGGGCGAACATGTCGATCCCGAAAACGAAAACATCATTCGGGTCCAGTCGGCTGCCACCGGGAGGCATCGGGCCAGTGCGCCTGCCGGCAATGCTGAACCGTCCGCCCACTGCACATGAGAAGAAACTGTTTCGCCATCATCTGAAAACCGTATTTCTGGCGATTTGACCATAAGCGCTTGCCAGACGGCAAAAAGGCGATCCGCGAGACGATCTGTCGTTTTCCCGATGAGCGCTGCTGCCCAAAACATAAAACGGTACTGGCAGATCCGGCAGCAAATTTTCGCCGTCGCTTACAAGGACCTCGACCGACTTCGGGTCTTTTTGCGACAGTCGCGACGCGCTGATGATCGGGAGTCAGCCCAGGTTAATCAGATTTGTGTCGACTTATGCCGCCGAATCTGATTCGATTTCTCGTGGTCACTTGGCCCCACTAAGGGGCAAACATCATCACTTGTAGGACAATTGCGCGGGGAGACGAGCACGATTATGGTCAAGCGCAACAGGATCAAGACGCTCCCCACGCGAGGTGCACGCATCAATATAAGGGCTGAGAAAAACTTGCGCGACAATCTCGCTCGGTTGGCGAAGGACGATGGAAGATCATTGTCGGCGTATGTGGAACGGGTCTTGGCGGCGCATGTCGAAACGAACCGCGCCGAATCTTCGCGGTCAGTCAAGAAGACGGACCGATAGGTACCCCCATTCGGTTCCTGCCCCGGTTGCAAGGGCACACGGTCGCCGGCAGCTTTCCTCGAACCTGCCGCAAGTGCCGTCCGTGCTCAGGAAAGTATTGACGGCTGGAACATTCGCCGCCTGTTCATTTCCGTCATCAAGGGCCGACATTTCGATCACGACCGGTTCGAGAACCTGGTGAAAGCATCCAACTCCTCAACGCTTAGGTCGAGATCACGACCGTAGATTTCCGTACGCAGGAAGCGGAGCTCCGTCTCCATCAGCGTCGCATCGACATCAACGTACCACGACTTGCGCCCGCCGTCGGTGCCGGCGGACCAGCGGTATCCGCGATTCTTCAACTGATCCTTGACTTCGAATGGCGCTTGTTCGGCCCAGATACGGCAGGTTTTCCGCCGTGTGGCGGTCAGAAGCTTGCCTAGAAACGTCTCGGCCTGATTCTCCCGCTGGGATGCCAGGACCTCAATGACGCAAGTGTGCTGCGCGTCTTTGAACGGCACCACGCCCACGGGCTTGCCGCGCAGATGTGGATGCACTTGCTGTTCGACCGAGGCGAAGAAGCCGTCGAAGTCGAGATACAGTCGTTCGATTTCATGGGGATGGCGCACGGATTCGCTTCTGGCAGGCTGCGGGTTGTCGTGATTGACTGCGTTCCCTATTTGTTCTACAGTGCCGTCTCGCTAGCTGCCAAGCACAAAAAGTGGATACGCACCGGCGCGTTTACACGAGCTCCGGCTGGCGTACTCGCATTGGCGCACTAGATGGTCAGCAGCACGGTCCGTAGTCAGGTCGCAGGTCGTTCAATGGAAAAGAGCCACCACTACAGCCCCGTTTTGCATCTCCGCAATTTTGTCGGCAATGCGCCTGCGGGACACATCTGGACCTACGACAAGCAGAGCGGCAATTCACGGTCGTCGATACCGGAAGAAACAGGCTTCGAGACCCATTTTTATTCCGTCGAGAAAGACGATGGGACGAAGGACACGACGATCGAGAAGTTTTTGTCCGATGTTGAAAGCAAGGCTGCACCTGTTTATCGCGGTTTGCTCGAAGGCAAGCTTCCAGAAGGCCAGCCCAAAGCGGATTTCGCGAATTTTCTCGCCGCGATGTACTCGCGCACTCCGTCTATGCGCCGGATGTTCGGCGAGATGCAAAGCCGCGGCCTGCAAATTCACAATTACGCCTATGGCGCGAATGACAAAGCCTTCGAGGCCTTTGTGAAGCGCAGCGGTGGCCCACCGCTCGATGAAAAGGGATTGGAGGCTCTGAGGAGCGCGCTTCTCGATCCGTCTCAGTTTGAGATTCAGGTCTCGCGCGAGAGCACGTTGCGCTGCCTCGGTGTGATGGACGAGTTGACCCCCATTTTTTTCAGAATGGGCTGGACCGTAGTCTATGCGGCGCACGGTTATTTCATCACCTGCGACAATGCACTGACGAAGGCGGTCAATCCAAAATCAGTTTCCCCCTTTTACGGCGATGGTGGATTCATGAACAAGACCGTGGAGGTCACGTTCCCGCTTTCACCGAAGGTTATGCTGCTCATGACATGGGCTGAAAAGCCGCGCTCGCAACTTGATGCGCCGCGCGAAGCCGCCGATGGCTGGAACAGGACACGCGCATCACATGCCGAAAGATTTCTTTACGCGCACCTTGACGACAAGCGGATTGCCCAACTAGCGGCGGAGCAGGCTCATTCTCGACCTGGCATGACCATGCAGGGGTTTGGGCCCAAGAAATTTGCGAAAACTACAATCCGCAGGAAGCTGTCGCGGTCAGGTGCGGGCTAGCGCCATCGCCATTTACGCTACCGCAGAATGAAAATCAGTCATCTCCGTAAAAGAGCGTTCCCATGGCGCCTGACCTCGGCAGTATATTTGAAACATTGATGGCTCTCGGGCCCATCCACGCCGTGGTCAGTAAATCCGCGCTCAAACGAATTGGCCTACTGGTTGATCTTGCGGGCGATCTCGACAGGGACGATGGAACCGCTCGCGCCCTTGAGTGGTGTGACGTGCTATCCAAAAGGAAACTGACGGACCAGCAGGCTACTCTGCTTGAATATTTCCGTGCGAACGCCTGGGCCAACCGCCAGCGGGTAAGCGGAACGACCATACGATTTGCGCTTACTTCGTCATTGATGGCTTTTAAAAGTTCATTTAATTGCGGGTGGTCAGCCGGACGCTTGGCCGCGCGAGCCAAGGCGATCCATTTGTTTTGGTCAAGATAGAGAACCCGCACCGCGCTTTGCCCTCATCAAGGCCATTGATTTGTATCGCACCGATTCGCGCCGAGCGCCGCAAGGTGTGTCGGCCTGTCGCGGCCCACCCCTGCTTATTGCCGCGAGCTAGTCCGGTTGCGGTGGCCCGCAACCGATTAATCAGCGAATATCAATAGCGACGGTTGCCGGCATCGCACAGTGATTGATAGGGAGCAACTTTCTTCCTTCGCTTATGACCTCGCGAACGCAATCAGCGTAGTGAAGTCGTGATTGTCGGCCGCCTTCATGGCGTCGATATAAGTGTCTCGCACGCCGCCTTTCTTTTGAAGATTGGCGCTACCCCAGGTAAACCGGCTGCCGCCCAGACGAACTATCAGTAAATCTGCCGCCATCCGCGACCAGCGTCCGTTTCCATTTGGAAATGGATGTATGACGACCAAACGGTGGTGAAAGCGCACCGCCATTTCGTCAGGCTCATAGGACTTGTAATCGATCCAGCCCTGCGCATCGTCGATAGCCTGTCGTAGTTCTGGCTGGATGAGATGAGGCTTTATACCAAGATTAGTGCGGTCGCTCTTACGATACTGCCCTGCCCAGCGCCACACGCGCTTGAACATTCGGCGATGAAGACCGAGCAAAAAAGGTTCGCCAAGAACGCCGCGCTTGCGGGCAAAAGCCCAGCTATCGGCCTCCGCGATGTTCTTCTGCTCAAGCTCGTTCAACTCACTGTGCAAGGTAACGTGTGTCGGAATCAGCCCGTCGCGTTCTATCGGTGTGAGTGGCGTTGCGTGATCGTCAGCGTGGAAAAGATCTGTCATTTTTCGTCCCATAGACGAGCCGGCCGATGCATCAGTTCGTCGATACGCCGTTGAAGCAATTCCTTGCCGACTTTCTTGTTCGTTACGGCCTGATCTTCGAGACGCATAGTATGCTCCACCGCATCCAACTGGCGTGCAGCGATCACTGCCGCGCGCGCGCGCACCGTATCTTCGAGCGGTTGATCGGGTACCAGCGCATAAACGAACCGGCAGCCGAGAGCTTCCGCCGCACGTTGCAAGGTATTCAGCGTAACTCCACCGCTTGCTTCTGATTGCTCAAGTTCAATGATGCGAGGTTGAGACACGCCAAGACGCCGCGCAAATTGCGCGGTGGTCATGCCGAGCGCGTCCCGAATGGCCCGCAGCCAGCCCTTGGGCGGTCGGGGGTTCTTGGCTAATGAGCGCAAAGCCGTGAAGCGTTTGTCGAGGTGGCGAATGGCGTCTTTCATATGATAAGGTATACCCTATAATGACTAAAGAAGTCTATAAGATATAACTTATCAAATAACCTAGAGAAAATAAGATATATCCTATTGATTTTCATAGGAGTTGCCCGCCTTAACCCCTATAATATGGACCGGCGCATATCACTGTATAAGCGGAAAGTACCGCTAAACTGGGCCTTTCCCTCATAGCGGGACGCGCGCTTGTTTGCGCAAGCTATCCACGCCCCGTTAGTGTGTAATCATGGCAACCCCTCCGCCGCCCCTGTCCTCGACCGTGTCTTCGGTTTTCGCCGAGTTTTTGAAAAAACTTGAGGCCGAAAAGACCCTTGAAGCGCCAGCCATCGCCGCACTGAAACTGGCGCTCGAACAGCAGAAGCTTGATCCCGAAAGCTTGCGCAAAGCGATAGTTACGCCGGGAGAGCCGGCGAAATGATCCGCATTGAAACCATCGAAATCGTCGAGTTTCACGGAATCCGGAATCTGACGCTTTCGCTCAACAAGAAAAACTTCGGCATCTGCGGGCCCAATGGCACCGGCAAGAGCGGCGTCGTTGACGCCATTGAGTTTGCACTGACCGGAAATATTACCCGCCTGCCTGTACCTCGCCTTGATGAAGCACACGCTCGGTGACGAGTTCACCCTTGCCGTGCTCGACGACGTTCTCATGTCGGTTGATGTGGGTCACCGCCGCGAGGTTTGCAGCTTGCTGAAGGCTAAGTTTCCTAAAACTCAATTTATCCTGACCACGCACGACCCCGTATGGCTCCAGTTCATGCGGACGGAAAATCTCGTCCAGTCGAGCATCAACTTCGGCGGCTGGACGGTTGATACAGGGCCGCAAGTGTGGAGCGAGGGCGACGCCTGGAAGCAGATTGCCGATAAGCTCGGCAAAAACGACGTTACCGGCGCCGCCGCGACGTTGCGCCGCTATCTGGAATACGTTGCCACCGTTCTTGCCGATAATCTGAGGGCGCGCGTCGAATACCACGGCAACGGCCACTATGATCTTGGCGATCTCTGGCCTGCCGTCGTACAGGCCTGGAAGGCGCGGCTTGCCGACCGAACTTTTCGATGGCGGAGTGGAATGGGTGGAGGAGCGGAGCTTTAGCCCGAGTTTCCGATGCGGAGGTCGGGCATGGCCGCCCCCAAGTCTGAGGAACACCTCATCAACCGTGGTACGGACCGTGGTACGGTTAAAAATCCGACCAGCCAATTATCTCAAAATACGTTGACGCTATTGGTAGCGGGGGAGGGATTTGAACCCCCGACCTCCGGATTATGATTCCGCTGCTCTAACCAACTGAGCTACCCCGCCACCGGTGCCCGGCATGCCTACGGCCCGCCGGAACGGGCGGATATAGGAAGCGCGGGCGAAGGCTGTCAAGCGACACGGCGAAAAAACCCTTATCCATCTGAAACTTCGCTCGTGCAGCCCGCATGCCCGCCGGTTATTTCGGCCGTACGCTCGAGTCGCCGCCCGGGCCACCCGGCGGCGGGATCACCGGCATCGGTCCGCCCGGCGGGGTCGGCGCCTGGATTTCGGGATCGACATGCCGCGGCGGGCAGATCACGCCGCCCGAGCGCGCGAGCTTGTTGCTCAACGTGCGGTCGTTGGGCTTTTTCACCTCGACGTCACCGCCCTGCCCGATAGTCGCCTGCGCGCCGCCACCAGCACAGGCATTGGGATCAAGCTGCTCGGTCTTGGGCGCAATTGGCGCCTTCGCATTCGGCGGCGCTTGCGCCAGCGCCGGCGTCAGGATCGCCAGCGGCAGCGCTGTGGCGATCGATAAAAGTGCCTTGCGATGCATATCCGGCTCCATCTTTGCCGCGCCATTTGGCGCATTCGAGATGGATAACGGTCGAGCGGCAGCGCAAGTTCCGTTGGGTTCCGTCTAGGCGGCGGACCGGCTTGCGGACAAGCGCTCGAATCGTATGAGCGCAAAATGACCCAAGGGCGCGAGCGCGCGGCGTTCGAGAATGCGCACTCCGCCGTGCCGTTCCGCCCATCGCGCTATCTTGGCGAAGGGAAATTCCGGCCGCCAGCCGAGCCAGCGCGCGACCGGCGAAAAGCAAAATTCGAACAGTTTGCGCAAGCCCCGTTCGGCGCCGAGATGATTGACCAGAATGATTTCGCCGCCGGGGCGCGTGAGCCGCGCGAATTCGTCCAGCGTTTCTTCCGGATGCGGCACCGTGGTGATGACGAATTGCGCCACCACGACGTCGAAGGCGCTGTCCGGAAACGCCATGTTCTCGGCGTCCATCACCGACAACGCCTCGATATTGGTCAGCCCAAATTCTTCCACGCGTTCCTGCGCCTTGCGCAGCATCGGCTCGGACAGATCGACGCCGGTGATTTTGTTGACGCGTGCGTAATCGGGCAGCGAAATGCCGGTGCCGACGCCGACTTCCAGAATGCGTCCGCCTTGCGGTCCGCACACTTTCTCGGCGGCGATGATCGCTTCGCTGCGGCCGGGCGCGAACACTTTGCCGAAAACGAAGTCGTAAATCGGCGCCCAGCGCGCATAAGCGCGCTCGACGCCCCGCTTGTCGATGTCGCCCCCCATGACTTTTCTATCTGTTACGCATCGTTACGTCGGGAAACCGAATTCACCGATTTATCCGCGCGCGGCAACGGCCGCGAGCGCTTCCTCGCCGGCGCGCAGGCTATCGCTCGCGGCGACCGCGCTCTTGATGAAGCCGCCGCCGAGCACACGCGCCTGGCCAACGGCCGCATCATAAAACACGCAAGCCTGTCCGGGCGAGACGCCATGTTCGCCGTCGACCAACTCGACTTCGTAGCCGTGGCTGCCGTGGCGCAGCGAGGCCGCCTGCGGCGGGCGCGACGAGCGCACTTTCACGAAAACTTCCAGTCTGTCGTCGGCCAGCAACTCGTCGAGATCGCCGTCTCCGATCCAGTTCACGTCGCGCAGCACGATGCCGCTGGTGCGCAGCGCCGCGCGCGGGCCGACCACGACGCGCTTGCGCTCGGCGTCGAGCTTGATGACGTAAAGCGGCGTGCCGCCGGCAACGCCAAGGCCGCGCCGCTGCCCGACGGTGAAATGAATAATGCCGGCATGTTCGCCCAGCACCTTGCCATCGAGATCGACAATCGCGCCCGGCTCGGCCGAACCCGGCTTCAGGCGTTCGATAATGTCGGCGTAATGCCCGGTCGGCACGAAGCAGATGTCCTGGCTGTCGTGTTTGTCGGCGATCGCCAGGCCGTACTGACGCGCAAGCTCGCGCGTTTCGGCCTTGGTGCGTTCGCCGAGCGGAAAGCGCAGAATTTCCAGTTGCTCCGGCGTCGTGCCGAACAGAAAATAGCTCTGATCGCGCTCCTCTTCGCGGGCGCGGTAAAGTCCGCGGCCGCCCGCAGGCAATGCACGCGAGGCGACGTAATGTCCGGTGGCCAGGATATCGGCGCCGAGTTCACGCGCGGTGCCGAGCAAATCGTGAAATTTGATCGACATATTGCAGGCGACGCACGGTACCGGTGTCTCGCCCGCGATATAGCTCTCGGCGAAGCGGTCGATCACCGCCTCCTTGAAGCGGCTTTCGTAGTCGAGAACATAATGAGGAATACCGATGCGCTCGGCGACCCCGCGCGCGTCATAGATATCCTGGCCCGCGCAACAGGCGCCCTTGCGGTGCGAGGCGGCGCCATGGTCGTAGAGCTGCAAGGTGACGCCGACGACGTCATATCCTTCGGCCTTGAGCAGCGCGGCGGTCACCGAGCTATCGACGCCGCCCGACATGGCGACGACGACACGGGTGTCCTGCGGACGGCGGCTGAGATCGAGGGAGTTCATCATGGCGCTTCTTACTATATGTGGCGGCCCGCGGCGCGCAATGAAAGCCGTTTCCGGCCATTTTAAGGTCCGGGCTTAACGGCCCCACCCCCGGCAATTCCTGCCGCTTTTGCTGCATCGGGTGCCGGGTGAGGCCAGGCCGGGCCGTGGGAAGCAATCGTAAACATTTGAAATGATTACATTATCGTTGCATTCGCAGGTGGCCTGCGGCTTGCAGACCTGAAGGCGTCAAATCCGGAGGTCGCCCGTGCCGCATGTTGCGTCCGATTCAAGTGCTCAAGCCCTGAAACCGCTGCTGGCGCCGAGCGCCCGGCCGTCTTTTTCGCCCGACCGCGCGGCGTCCTCGACGCCGTTCGACAGTCTGGTCGACGACAGCCTGCCGCCGCCGGCGCCTGAGTCGCGCGCGCGCCCCGCCGACGATACGCCGCCGCCGCGTGCCGACCGCGATCCGCCGAAATCGGCCGACCGTCCCGACCCGCCGGCCAAATCCGCCGACGCGTCCCAATCGGAAAACCCCGCGCAGGACGCGGCCAAAGATGCAGTCTCCTCCAAGGCGCAGGATGGCAAAGACGCCTCGGACGCCAAGGACGCTAAAGACACCAAGAAAGCCAAGGATCCGAAAGACACCGATAAGGCTGGCGACGCCGCCAAATCGACGGAAGCGGACGCTACCGCCGTCACGGTGACGCAAGCAGCACCTGTGCAGACGCCGGTCGCCGCCGCCATCGCCGTCGCCACCATGCAGACGACCGCGGCAACGGCCGATGCCGGCAAGGCGGCCGACGCCACGATCAATGCCGCCAAGGCGCAACAGGGCGAGCCCGATCTGCTGGCGGCGCTGCAAGCCAAGATTGGCGGCAAGGCTGACGGCAAGATCGACGGCAAAGCCGCCGACAAACCCGCGGACAAGGCCGACAAGAAAGCCGACACCGGCAAAGCCAACGCCGCCAAAACCGCGGCGGCGACCCCGGCCGCGCTCGACGCCGCCGCCAAGGCGCAAGCCAACGGCGAGCCGGACAAGACTTCGGCCGAACATGCGCATGCGGAAACCGTCGCGGACATCCATCGCGGCGTCAGTGCGGACGCGCAGGTCAAACCCGCGCCCGACGATCAAACCGCCGCGCCGAAATTGACCGCCGATATCGCGCAGCCGACGGTGCCGCCGGCACCGCCGCAAACCGCGCAAGCGCCAGCCGCCGCCGCGCCCACCGCCAATGTGCAGGCGCCAAATTCACAAACAGCAGTGCCAATCGCCGGCGTCGGCATCGAGATCGCCAGCAAGGCGCTCTCCGGCAAAAACCATTTCGATATCCGCCTCGATCCGCCCGACCTCGGCCACATCCATGTGCGGCTCGAGGTCGACAAGGACGGCAATGTAATCTCGCACATGGTCGCCGACCGCACCGACACGCTCGACCTGTTGCGGCGCGACACCGCCGGGCTTGAACGCGCGCTCAATGACGCCGGACTCAAGACGTCCGACAACAGCCTGCAATTCTCGCTGCGCGATCAATCGGCCGGTCAGCAGCAGAGCGACAACGGCGGCCGCAATGCCGCGCATATCGTGGTCGATGACCCGCAGGCGCCGACAATCGCGGTCGCGCGCGACTATAGCCGCTATGGCGCGCGCGCCGGCGGCCTCGATATCCGCGTTTAGGAACGTGACATGACGGCGCAACGGACGAACCCGAGGACTTAGCCCATGAGCGTTATCGCAACTCCGGTGACGTCCGCCCCGGCGGCGGCGGCGACCAGCGGCGCGGACGCCGTTTCGGGCGCCGTCGACAACACCATGATCGCCAGCAACTTCACGACCTTTCTGCAATTGCTGACGACGCAGCTGCAAAACCAGAATCCGCTCGACCCGCTCGACACCAATCAGTTCACCCAGCAACTGGTGCAGTTCGCGCAGGTCGAACAGCAGATGAAATCGAACGATCAGTTGACGAGCCTGGTCTCGCTCGAAAAATCGGCGGCCTCGACCACCGCGCTCGCCTTTGTCGGCGCCACTGTCGTGGTCGACGGCTCCAACGCGCAACTGGCCAACAACCAGGCGAACTGGACCTTCAACGTCACCAAGCCGGCCGCCGCCACCGTCACCATCAAGGATTCGACCGGTCAAACCGCCTATACCGGCACCTTCGCCGTTCAGCCCGGCGCGCAGGCCTTTAGCTGGGACGGCCACGGCAATGACGGCAAGATGTGGCCCGACGGCGCCTATACGCTGACCGCGACCGCGGTCGACGCCAACAACCAATCGGTCGGCATTTCCACGCAGGTCGAAGCCACCGTCGATTCAGCCGACCTTTCGCAAGATCCGCCGGTCATGTCGATCAACGGGCAGAACTACACGATGGACAAGATCAAGCAAATCGTGCGGCCGGGCTACACGCCGCAGACGACCAACTAGAGCCTTTCCGGCTTTGATGGAATCAAAGCCGGGGCTCTAGCTTTTATTTTATCGCGTTTTCTTCACGCGAACCGGTACCCACTTCGCTCGAAAACGCTCTAAAGCCAAATCATTCTATTACATCGCCGAACGGGCGAGGCTGCCACGGCGGCGGCCGATCGCCTGTTCAATAGCGCGTTCGAGTGCGCCCATTTCGAACGGCTTGCGCAAGATATCGTAACGGCCGTCCGCCGATTGCAGCGCGTCGCTGTAGCCGCTGGTTAGCAGCACCGGCATTCCCGGAAACCGCTCGCGGCAGTGCTTGGCAAGACCCAGACCGTCCATCGCGCCCGGCATGACGATATCGCTGAACACCAGTTCGAAGGCGATACCCTGCTCGAGATGGCGCAACGCGTCGGCGGCGTTTTCCGCCCGCACCACGCGATAGCCGAGCGTTTCCAGCATGGCGGAAGTGACGGCGGCGACTTCCCGGCTGTCTTCGACCACCAGCACGGTGCCCTGCGCCGGCGCGCTTTCGGCGGCGGCCACGCCGCTTTGCGCTTCGACCGCCTGATCCTCGGCGCGCGGCAGATAAATCGTCACGGCGGTGCCACGCCCGGGCTCGCTCGTCACCGTTACCGCGCCGCCGGTCTGGTTGGCAAAACCATGCACCTGCGAAAGGCCAAGTCCCGTGCCCTTGCCGACCGGCTTTGTCGTAAAGAACGGCTCGAACACGCGCGTCAGCACGTCCGGCTCAATGCCGGTGCCTGTGTCGATGATGGCGAGCGCGACGAAATCACCAGAAAGCTTTCCGGCCGCTGAGCCGGGCTTCAAAACGACATTGCGCGCCGACAGCGTCAGCGTGCCGCCATCCGGCATGGCGTCGCGCGCATTGACCGCAAGATTAACCAGCGCCAGTTCCAGTTCGCCGAGATCGGTCTCGACCGGCCAGATGTCGTCTTCGACATTGCAGACGAACTCGATATTGCCGCCCAGCGACGGCGCCAGCATGTCGCGCACCGCGTCGATGCGCGCGCGCAGATCGACCGTCACCGGGCTTAACTGCTGACGGCGCGAGAAGGTGAGCAATTGACGGGTCAGCCGTTCGCCGCGCCCGGCGGCGGCGCGGATCGCCTCGACCGCGCGCGTGTCTTTCGCCTCGGTTAGACGGCGTTCCAGAATCTGCGCGTATCCCGACACGATCATCAACAGATTGTTGAAATCGTGTGCGATGCCGCCGGTCAACTGGCCGAGCGCTTCCATTTTCTGCGATTGCGCAAGCTGCTCGCGCGTCTCGTCGAGCGCGAGTTGCGCCTCGCGCTGCGCCGTTATGTCGCGCACCAGCTTGGCAAAACCGATCAGCTCGCCGGCCTCGTCGCGAATCGCGTCGAGCACCACGCTGGCGAAAAATTTGCTGCCGTCGCGGCGCACGACATAACTCTGGCCTTCGAACTGGCCATTGGCGGCGGCGGCGGCAAGCGCCTGTTCGGCAAGCCCGCTGGCGCGCGCATCCTCGGTGAGGAAGACGCTGTAATGGCGGCCGATAATCTGCTCGGCGCTGTAGCCCTTGAGCCGTTCGGCGCCGTCGTTCCAACTGCGCACGAGGCCTTCGGTGTCGAGCATGTAGATGGCGTAGTCGCGTACGCCCTTGAGCAGGATGCGATAGCTTTGCTCGCTGTTGCGCAGGGCCTTCTCGGCCTCCTTGCGGTCGGTGATGTCGAGGCATACGCCAAGCATGCGGATTGCGGCGCCGCGATCGTCGCGCACCACCTCGCCGACGCTTTGCAGATAGCGTATCTCGCCGTCCGGCCGCTGGATGCGTTCCTCGTGGCTGAAGGTGCCGCCGCTCTTAAGCGCGGCTTCGACGCTTTCGCGCACCGCCGTGCGGTCGTCGGGATGCAAGAAATCGACAAAGCCTTCGACGTTGGCGGGCGCCGAGTCGGGCGTGACACCATAGATGTCGCACAACTGTTCTGACCACGTGACGTGGTTGTAAACGATGTCCCACGACCAACTGCCGAGATTGGCAAGGCGTTGCGCTTCGGTCAGATGAATATTGGCGTCGGCGAGCGCGGCGGTGCGTTGCTTGACGCGCCGGTCGAGTTCGGCCTGCGACTGAAGCAAGTCGCCCTCGGTTCGCCGGCGCATCGCAACGTCCGCGCTCAAGGCCAGGCTCGGCACCGAGACGCTGATCATGAAGGTCAGCAGCAGCAGGAAGGATTCGTTCAAGCCGATCTTGCCGAACGGCCCGGCATTGCGCAGCGTCGCCCAGATCGCGAAACTGGTCAGGATGAGCGCGACCGTGGCGGTGTCACGCGGGCCGCGCCAGAGCGCCGCCATCACCAGCGGCAGGATCGCCAGGAAGCCGAGCGGGCTTGAGTATTCCGATTGCGGCAC
>DASRLA010000074.1:0-2473 GCA_035648715.1 Pseudolabrys sp. | reverse complement strand
ATCCAGTATCCACGCTTCTCCGCCAGTCTCGCGGCGAGCAGCGCCATCGGCACCATGGTGATTTGCGCAATGACCACCGTTGCACCCGTGAACGCGCTCGGATTGCCGGCGCCCGCCGCCGCCACCGATTGGCCGAGCAGCGGCAACATGGCGGCATTGCCGAGGTGAAACAGCAGCAGCGTCGCGGCCAGTACCAGCAGCGGCTTTGAGGTAGCGAGGCTGGACCATGCCGACTCGCCTTGGCTTTCTTTTCCCGAAAGGCCGCGCGCGGCACGGTAGTCGATCCGTTTGGGATCGATCCAGAAGATGGCCATCGCCGATGCGGCGGCCATCACCGCCAGCACTGCAAACACCGCTCCGATGCCGAACACGTAGCCGAAAGCCCCCGCAAGCACCGCCGCCGTCACATTGCCGGCGTGGTTGAACGCCTGCGTGCGCCCAAGCCAATGGGTAAAAAGTTGCTGACCAACCAGGCCCAAGGTGATGCCGGCGAGCGCAGGGCCGATCGCCGCGCCGGCGACGCCGGTCACGACCTGGGTCGCCGCCACCGCGATAAAGCCCGACAGCCACAGGATTGCCAGAGACGCCAGGGTGATCGCGAAGGCGGCAACAACCACCAGCGCGCGCTTGGCTTTCAACCGATCGACCAGCGCACCCAGCGGCGCCGTCGCCACCATGCCGGCAATGCCGCCGATGGTCATCGCCACACCGATTTCAGCCGGCGACCAATGCCTGGCCTGCAGATAGATGCCGAGGAAAGGGCCCAGTCCGCCTTGAACGTCGGCCATGAAGAAATTGACCGCGTTAAGCGCGCGCAGGGACGTTTTCATGACGCCTCAGAATTTGTGAAACACAAAAAACGCGCCGGCCGCGATAAGACCGAAGCCGAAGCCCTGGCTCCAGGTCAGCGGGTCCTTGAGATAGAAAGTGGAGAACACCGCAAAGACCGTTAGCGTGATGACTTCCTGAATGGTCTTGAGCTGGGCCGGATTATAGACCGCACTGCCGTAACGATTGGCCGGCACCGCCATGCAATATTCGAAAAGTGCGAGACCCCAACTGATCAGAATCACGCTGAACAGCGGCACCTCCTTGTAGCGAAGGTGCCAATACCAGGCGGTGGTCATGAAACAATTGGATCCAACCAGGAGAGCGATCGGCCAAAGATAGGCAGACAATGCAGGCATGGGTTCCTCGAAAATATTTCGTGCTCAATCAATAACAGTCAGCAGTCCACACTATGTCATTTCCGCGTCATATGCCTGGGCTATCCGGACAATGTTTCTGTCGCTTGTTGAGTTTTGCGTAATCCCTTTTTGCGGTCCCGCGCGGCTGACCCTGCCCGACGGGACCGCTTTTTTTTGTGCCCGCTTTGCCGGGTTCCATGAGCCAGCCGCGCCTGCGCTCCGCGGCTATGCCGGCGGCGGCGAGCAGCCGTAAAAACCCTCACGAAGCGGGCTTGCCATGGCGCCGATTCGGTTCTGCAATGCGACAATGACAGCCGTCCCACTCATCCCATCCCGCCGCCTCGCCTGCGCGCGCTGCGGCACGGCTTTCGACTGCGGGCTCGGCGGCGAATGCTGGTGCGCGGCGGAGCCTTATCGCTTGCCGCTCACGCCGGCCGGGCAAACCGAAGATTGTCTTTGTCCCACCTGCCTGCGCAAGGCAGCGGCCGAGGCGCAAGCTTGATCGGACCCCCGCGACAAACCCGCCTGTGTTGATCTATAGAAGTCGGCCCGCATTCCGCGGCCTTTTCACACGAGACCCGCAATGATTGACCTTTACGCGCTGACCAGCCCCAACGTGCAAAAGATTTTCATCATGCTCGAGGAATGTGGGCTGCCCTACAACACCAAGCTGGTGGACGTATGGAAAGGCGATCACTTCACCCCGGAATTTGCCAAGATCAATCCGCTGCAAAAAATTCCGGCCATCGTCGATAACGACGGCCCCGGCGGCAAGCCTTACGCGGTCATCGAATCCGGCGCGATCCTCATGTACCTCGCCGAAAAGACCGGCAAGTTCATTCCGCACGATCCGGTCAAGCGTTACGACACCATCCAATGGCTGATGGTGCAGATGGCCAATGTCGGCCCGATGTGCGGCCAACTCGTACACTTCTCCAAATTCTCGCCGCCGGGCAACGACTACGGCAACAGCCGCTACCGCACCACGGTCAACAAGCTCTACGAACTCTACGACCAGCGCCTCGCAGCCCAGCCTTACGTGACAGGCAGCGACTACACCATCGCCGACATCGCCGCCTTTCCCTGGCTGCGCAATGTCGGGCTGCTGGCCATCGATCTCGGCAAGTGGCCGAACGTCAAAAAATGGATCGACACAATCGAGGCGCGCGATGCGGTCAAGCGTGCTTACGCCAAGATCGGCGCCATCAAGTCGGTGCGCGATACGGCGACCGACGACGCCAAGGACCGCTTCTTCGGCCGCGGCCAATACGCGCGCGCCTAGGGAG
>DASRLA010000073.1:0-3024 GCA_035648715.1 Pseudolabrys sp. | reverse complement strand
GCGTTGCCTTGGCCACCGGTTTTTGGCTATATCCGCGCGCTTTCCCGGTCGGGGTGAAGCGCCCTCAAAGCGGCCATCCTCGACGCTCCTGTGCCGGCGGGAGCGTTTTTCCCGCCTGCCATATCGATCGAAATTGAGGGCAACCATGAACACATTGTGGATGATCGTCGGCTGTGGCGTGCTCGCGTGCCTCTACGGCATCTGGGCCACCGCCTCGGTGCTGCGCGCCGATGCCGGCAGTGCGAAAATGCAAGAGATCGCGGCCGCCGTGCGTGAAGGCGCGCAGGCCTATCTCAAGCGCCAGTACACAACCATCGCCATTGTCGGCGCGGTGATCTTCGTCATTCTCGGTTTCACGCTCGGCTGGCTGGTGGCGGCGGGCTTTGCCGTCGGCGCGGTGCTTTCGGGCGCGACCGGCTTCATCGGCATGAACGTCTCGGTGCGCGCCAATGTGCGTACTGCGCAAGCCGCGACCAAATCGCTGGCGGGCGGGTTGGAGCTTGCATTCAAGGCCGGCGCCATCACCGGCATGCTGGTGGCGGGCCTCGCGCTCTTGGGCGTCACGCTTTATTTCGGCTTCCTCGTTTTCACGCTGCAACACGCGCCGAATGACCGCATCGTGATCGACTCCATCGTGGCGCTCGGCTTTGGCGCTTCGCTCATTTCGATCTTCGCCCGTCTTGGCGGCGGCATCTTCACCAAGGGCGCCGACGTCGGCGGCGATCTGGTCGGCAAAGTGGAAGCCGGCATTCCGGAAGACGATCCGCGCAATCCGGCCACCATCGCCGACAACGTCGGCGACAATGTCGGTGATTGCGCCGGCATGGCGGCCGACCTGTTCGAGACCTACGCGGTGACCATTGTCGCCACCATGGTGCTGGCCTCGATCTTCTTTGCCGGCACGCCGGCGCTGCTCAACATGATGACATATCCGTTGGCCATCGGCGGCGCCTGCATTATCACTTCGATCATCGGCACTTTCTTCGTCCGCCTCGGCAAGAGCGAGTCGATCATGGGCGCGCTCTACAAAGGCTTCATCGCTTCGGCGGTGCTCTCGCTCGTCGCCATATGGTTTGTCACCGATCGTCTGGTTGGTTTCGGTGCCATTCCCAACGTTGCCTTCACCGGCAAGTCATTGTTCATCTGCGCCGTCGTCGGCCTGGTGGTGACGGGCCTCATCATCTGGATCACCGAATACTACACCGGCACGCAATTCCGCCCGGTGAAGTCGATCGCGGCGGCTTCCGTAACCGGCCACGGCACCAACGTCATCCAGGGCCTGGCGATTTCGCTGGAATCGACCGCGATGCCGGCGATTGTGATTATCGCGGGCATTCTGGTGTCCTACGGGCAGGCGCAACTGTTCGGCATCGCCATCGCCGTCACCGCGATGCTGGCGCTCGCCGGCATGGTGGTGGCGCTCGATGCTTTCGGCCCGGTCACCGACAATGCCGGTGGCATTGCCGAGATGGCCGGACTGCCGAAGTCGGTGCGCAAATTCACCGACGCGCTGGACGCCGTCGGCAACACCACCAAGGCGATCACCAAGGGCTATGCCATCGGCTCAGCCGGCTTGGGCGCGCTGGTGCTGTTTGCGGCCTATAACCAGGATCTGCTGTTCTTTTCCAAGGACACGGCGGCTCATCCGTACTTCATAGGCGTCAAACTCGATTTCTCGCTGACCAATCCTTACGTCGTGGTCGGGCTTTTGTTCGGCGGCCTGCTGCCTTATCTGTTCGCCTCGATGGGAATGACCGCCGTCGGCCGTGCCGCCTCGGCCATTGTCGAGGAAGTGCGCCGGCAATTCCGCGAGCATCCGGGCATCATGAAGGGCAAGGAAAAGCCGGACTACGGCCGCGCCGTCGACATGCTTACCAAGGCAGCGATCAAGGAGATGATCGTGCCGTCGCTTCTGCCGGTGCTTTCGCCGATCTTCGTCTACTTCGTGATCTATCTGATCGCGGGCGGTGGCGCGATCGGCAAATCGGCCGGCTTCTCGGCGGTGGGTGCGATGTTGCTCGGCGTGATCGTTACGGGTCTGTTCGTCGCCATCTCGATGACCTCGGGCGGCGGCGCTTGGGACAATGCCAAGAAATATATCGAGGACGGCCACTACGGCGGCAAGGGTTCCGAAGCCCATAAGGCGGCGGTGACCGGCGATACCGTCGGCGATCCCTACAAGGACACGGCGGGCCCCGCGGTGAACCCCATGATCAAGATCACCAACATCGTGGCGTTGCTGTTACTGGCTGTGCTCGCGCACTAAATTTTCGCGCAACAAAAACAAAAGGCCCGCGGTGTTCGCGGGCCTTTTTCATGTCGCTAAAAACGCGACGCTTAGAACGGGCGGACCGTCGGACCGCCTTTGAAGATGTTGCGGATGTAGTTGAGTTCGAGGCCGCCGGTCGGTGTTGTCTGCGACACGAAGTCGAAGATTTTGCCGTCCTTGTAGCCGTAATTGGCCAGCCGATTGACCCGGCGATCTTTGTCGAAATAGATCGCGACCACGCGCTGGTCGGTCACCTCTTGCGGCATAAAGGACATGTTGCGGTCGGTCCTTTGCGAAATGTAATAGAACACCTCGCCATTAACCGTGGCGACGGTGGACGGTGTGCCCATCACGATCAGGACCTGCTCCTGCGTAGCGCCCACCGGAATTTGCTCCAGGGCGCCTTCTTGCAGCACATAGCCGTGCTGCAGCGTTTCGTGGAAGTTGCCGCAACCGGCAAGCGCCAGACCGCAGGTAAGCAGCAGCGCCAGCCGGACGGGCGCCGCGCGAGTGTGAATGGTCCTGGAACTCAAAGACGACACCGTCATTTCCGTCTTGCATCATCGCGGTCGTTGCCGTACCGGGCATCAGGCCCAGTTCAGCGGCATATCAAAGCGATGATGTTCCCCCTATTTCGCCGCAACGCTCAGGCGACCACCATTTCGACCCTGTATGGCATGATCGTGGCGCAGGCGCGATTGCCATGCTTTTACCGCGACTATGCGGTCGCCGACACGGTTAACGGCCGTTTCGAC
>DASRLA010000072.1:0-121505 GCA_035648715.1 Pseudolabrys sp. | reverse complement strand
ACCGTCGGCGACGGCCTGGTCACGCAGGTGCCGGCGCTGATCGTGTCGACTGCCGCGGGCCTCTTAGTTTCGAAGGCCGGCATTTCCGGCTCGGCCGACAAGGCGCTGATGAAGCAACTGTCCGGCTATCCGAAAGCGCTCGGCATGGCGGGCGGCGTCATGTTGGTGATGTCGCTTCTCCCCGGCATTCCGATGCTGCCGTTCCTGGCGCTCGGCGGCGGCGCTTCCGCGCTCGCCTTCGTGTTCGACCGCCGCGCCAAGCTGCTGGCGGCAACGGAAAAGAAGAAAGTCGATACGGAAGTCAAGACCGCCGAGGCCGCCGACGAGCCGATCTCGACCGCGCTCAAGATCGATGACCTCAAGGTCGAGCTCGGCTACGCGCTGCTGCCGCTGGTCAATTCGCCTGACGGCACCGACCGCCTGACCGAACAGATCAAGGCACTGCGCCGCTCGCTCGCCGCCGAAATGGGCTTTGTGATGCCGGCCGTGCGCATCCTCGACAACGTGCAGCTCGATTCGAACGCTTACGTTATCAAGATCAAGGAAGTCGAAGCCGGCACCGGCAAGGTCTGGGCCGGACAATACATGGTCATGGACCCGGCCGGCGGCCAGGTGAAGCTGCCGGGCACGCATACGACCGAGCCGACCTTTGGATTACCGGCGACCTGGATCGACGCTTCGCTCAAGGAAGACGCGGCGATGCAGGGCCTCACCGTGGTCGACGCCGCCACCGTTTTATCGACGCACCTGACCGAATTGCTCAAAGGCAACATGTCGGAGTTGTTGTCCTACGGCGAAGTGCAGAAACTGCTCAAAGAACTGCCGAAGGATCAGGCCGAGTTGCTCAAGGATCTGGTGCCGACGCTCATCACCACCTCCGGCATCCAGCGCGTGCTGCAAATCCTGCTGTCGGAGCGCGTGTCGATCCGCGATCTCTCGACCATCCTGGAAGGCATCGCCGATGGCCTTTCGCATTCGCGCAACCCGGTCACGCTGGCCGAGCATGTGCGCTCGCGCATTTCGCGCCAGATTTGCGCGCAATATACCGGCCACACCGGCTACCTGCCGCTGATCGCGCTGTCGTCGAAATGGGAGCAGTCCTTCGCCGAATCCATCATCGGCCAGGGCGACGACCGGCAACTGGCGATGCAGCCATCGAAGCTGTCGGAATTCATCGGCCTGGTGCGCGACCGTTTCGAGACCGCGGCGCGCGAGGGCGAAGCGCCGGTGCTGGTCACCTCGGCCGGCATCCGTCCCTTCGTGCGCGGCATCGTCGAGCGCTTCCGCGCGCAGACGCCGGTGATCTCGCAAAGCGAGATTCATCCGCGCGCACGGCTGAAGACGGTCGGCAGCATTTAAGCCTGCGCTTTTGCGCCTCGCGGTTGCAGCGCAAAGCGACCGCGTGCGGCACGCGTGCGCCATTTTATTCTTATTCGCGTTTATTCCGAGCGAATTCGGCGTGGATTTACACTGAATAACGCACGCAAAATCCGGTCCTGCAACCTGACGCTGCTACCATTGCACGAGCGAATTGGTGATTCGCGGCGGGCGAAACGATGCTCTGCCGGCCGGCATCCAGCGTTCGCGCGCAGTCGAGACCATGCGGAGCATTTCCATGAAGCTATCGACCCGCCTGACCGTCGCGATGGTCGGCCTCGTGTTGATGACGGCTACCGCTGCCGGCCTGCTCACTTATATAAACGTCTCGGCGGCGGTCGAGCCGCACGAACTGGAGCGGATCGATACGCACGCGCACCTGCTGGCCGTCGAACTTGAAGGCGCGGTACGCGGCGCGCGGGCCGACGCGCTCGGTTTCAGCGCCGCGGTTGCCGCTGCGGAAATCGTCAAGGCGCATATTGCCAGCCGGACCGACCCCACCGCCGTCGCGGTTGAAAGCGAGTGGCGGCGGGTGCTTGGCCTGCGTTTCGTGGCCGAACTCAAAGCCAAGCCAAACTACGCTCAATTCCGGCTAATCGGCGTCGAAAACGGCGGCCGCGAACTCATCCGTGTCGATCGCTCCGGCCCCGACGGCGCGATCCGGGTCGTGCCGGACGCCGAGCTTCAGAGCAAAGGCGACACGGACTATTTCAAAAAGGCGATCGCGCTATCGTCGGGACAGGTCTACGTCTCGCCGATCGAGCTAAACCGCGAACACGGCGTCATTGAAACGCCGCATGTTCCGACGTTGCAGACCGCGTCCCCCATCGATACGCCGGATGGCGAGCCTTTCGGAATTGTCATCATCAATGTCGATTTACGCCCGGCATTCGCCAGTATCCGGTCGAACGCCCGCGACGGCAGGGGGGTCTACGTCGTCAACGAGCGTGGCGACTATCTTGTCCATTCCGATCCCAGCCGCGAATTCGCCTTCGAACTCGGCAAGCCGGCTCGAATTCAGGACAGCTTTCCGGACTTCTCGAAATTATTAACGGCGTTCGAACATCTCACGACCGACAATTCTCGGCCTCAAGTCGCCCAGAATGCCGCCGGCGAAAAGTTCGGCGTCGGCTGGGAAACGGCCCAGTTGGCGCGCGGGCCGCATATCGCCGTCATCGAGACCGTTCCTTATGCCCAGGTCATGGCGCCGGCCGCCGCGGTCCGTGAATCCAGTCTGGCAGGCGGGCTGATCGCGGCCCTTTGCGCCGTGGGGTTTGCCGCATTGATGGCGCGTTCGTTGACGCGACCTCTTGAACGAATGACCAAGGCGGTCGACGCGTTCTCGCGCGGCGAGGCCATCGAGGCGCCCGCCGGCGGCGGCCGCGAAATCAGCGCGCTCGGCGCCGCCTTCACGCGCATGGCGAGCGAATTGCGGGAGAAGTCGGACGCCCTCGCACGCGAAACGCGGCAGCGCAGCCGCATCTTCGATACGTCGCTCGATCTGATCCTGGTCACCGACCGGCGCGGGCGCTTCGTTGAGGTCAGTCCGTGCTCGCTGGCCACTATCGGCTTCCGGCCGGAAGAAATGACCGGCCATCTGGCGATCGATTTCATATTTCCGGACGACCTCGATAAGACGCGGAACGAGATGCGCATGGCGCGCCGCGGCAAGGAACTGCGGCAATTCGAGTGCCGCTATTGCCACAAAGATGGGCGCGTCATCTCCCTGGATTGGTCCGGGGTCTGGTCGGAAGCCGATCAACAATTCTATTTTATGGGCCGCGACATCACCGAACAGATCCGCATGGCGCAGACCGAGCGGGAGACCAAGGAAACGCTCGCCGCCGTCATCGACGCTTCGCCGGTCGCGATCGTCTGTCTGAATGGCGCCGATCGAAGCGTGCTCGTGTGGAGCCGGGCGGCCGAGCAGATGTTCGGCTACAGTGCCGAGGAGACGTTGGGCCGGCCTTACGCCCTGGTGCCGCAAGGCGGCGAGGCGGAGTATGACGATCTTATCGGGCGGGCACGTTCCGGCGAAACACTGCGCAACGTCCGGGTTCAGCGCAGGCGCAAAGACGGTTCGACCGTCGATATCAGTTTCGACGCCGCGCCGATGTACGAGGACGGCCATGTTCGCGCCATTGCCTATGCGCTGGTCGACATCACCGAGCGCAACAAACTCGAACAGCAGCTACGCCAGTCGCAGAAGATGGATGCCATCGGGCAACTGACCGGCGGCGTAGCGCACGACTTCAACAACATGTTGACGGTGATTACCGGCACCATCGACATTCTCGGCGACGCCGTCGCCGACAAGCCGCATCTGGCGTCAATTGCCAAGCTGATCAGCGAGGCGGCCGACCGCGGCGCCGAGTTGACCCGCAACCTTCTCGCCTTCGCACGAAAGCAGCCGCTACAGCCGCGTGAAACCAACGTCAACGAGGTGGCGACCGAATCGGCGAGGTTGCTGCGTCCGACCCTGGGCGAGGACATCGAAATCGTGACGCGGTTCAGCGACGACGCCTGGCCGGCCCTGATCGATCCGGCGCAGCTTTCCACCGCGATCCTCAACCTGGCGATCAACGCCCGCGACGCCATGCCGGAGGGCGGCAAGCTGACGCTCGAGACCGCCAATGTCATTCTCGACGAGGCCTATGTGAGCCAGCACAGCGAGGTCTCGCCCGGCTCTTATGTGATGATCGCGGTAAGCGATACCGGCACCGGCATTCCGGCGGCGATCCGCGAAAAGGTCTTTGAACCGTTCTTCACCACCAAGGGCGTCGGCAGCGGCACCGGACTTGGCCTGAGCATGGTCTATGGTTTCGTCAAGCAGTCCGGCGGGCACATCAAAATTTACAGCGAGGAAGGTTACGGCACCACGTTCAAGCTGTATCTGCCGCAGGCGGACTCGCCGCCCGCGACCATTTCGGAAACGGCGCCGCAGTTGGAATCCGGCAACGAGACCATTCTGGTGGTGGAGGACGATCCGCTGGTGCTGTCCTCGGTTACGACGCAGCTTGAGGGCCTCGGCTACACCACGCTGTCGGCGGTCAATGCCGCCGAAGCGCTCGCCATCGTCGATAGCGGCGCGGCGTTCGATCTCCTGTTCACCGATGTGATCATTCCCGGCCCGATGAACGGCCGTCGGCTTGCCGAGGAGATCGCCAGGCGGCGCTCGCCGCTCAAGGTGCTTTTCACGTCAGGCTATACGGAAAACGCCATCGTCCATCACGGGCGGCTCGATCGCGGCGTGCTTTTGCTGGTGAAGCCCTATCGCAAGCAGGATCTCGCCAAACTGCTCCGGCAATCGCTTGCTGCAAATAATACCTTTCCGCTGGCCGTCAGCAATGCGCCGCTGGCGGCTCGGGTAAAATGAAACGGTTATGCAAGATTTATGCGCCAATAATCCTTCCGTGAGAGTAACGGATCGTTAACCACGACCTGTACGCCGATAAGGAAATTCAGCGAGATGCGCGTTCTTCTTATCGACGACCAGCCCCATGTCCGGTTGGCGGTCTCAATCATGCTGCAGGCCTATCATTGCCAGGTGGTCGAAGCCGAGAGCGGCGTCGTCGGCTTGCAGAAATTCAAGGACACCGCGATCGATCTGGCGATCATCGACATTTATCTCCCCGGCATGGATGGTGTGAAAATCATCAAGGCCTTGCGGGGAATGTCGCCAAATCTGCCCATCATCGCCATGTCGGGTGTCAGTCTGAATTTATCCGACCGCACCGCGCTCGATTACATGTCGATGCTTCCTTATCTTTCCGACATCATTTGTCTGCAAAAGCCGTTTCGGCCCGAGCGTCTCGCCGAGGCCATCCAAAAGACCATGAGCGCGGGCGGCGGTGCCGCCGCGGCTTCATAATCGTTTGTGCGGGGAACCCAATGGCAAGCGCGCTGATCATCGACGATGATGACGCCGTCCGCAGAACGGCGAAGATCATCCTCGAAGCCAACGGCTTCGATGCCATTACGGCCGAAAGCGGTATGGCCGGCGTTGAAGCCGTCAAGCAAAGACAATTCGATGTCGTCATCGTCGACCTGTTCATGACCGGCATCGACGGCTTGCAGACGACCAAAGCCGTTCGCGAACATTACCCGCGCATGCCGATCATCGCAGCCTCCGGATTCATGTTCGGCGGCGGCAATTGCCCGGAAATGCCGGAGTTCGAAAGCATGGCGCTGGAAGCGGGCGCGACTTTGACGCTGTACAAGCCGTTCCGGGCGAACGATCTCATGCAGGCCGTTCATAAGGCGATCGAAGCGGCGGCGTAAGCGCCGGGCGCCGCGCCGGGGTCAGTGAACCGGCCAGCCGTCTAACTGCGCGACCGCGGCGGATCGGCAATGCTTAAGCATAATGCGGTCCCGCTTGGCCTAATTGGCCGCTGCCTCTGGAAAGCCGCGATTTAGTGCCTATATGCACTCTACCGGTTCACCCCCTTCCGTCTTGACCCGTGCACTCGCGGCCCATTCGGTCCGGACGCCCGGTTTTGGAGATTTGTCATGCAGAATTTCGATTTTACCGCACCGGCGGAGTTGTTTCCGTCGCGCAACCGCAAGATTGCCAGCAAGCTGCGCTATCGCCGTTTCGACAAGGCCGCCGAGGCCATTCGCTTCGCGGTCGAGGAATTGCCCGAGCCGCTTCTGCTCGGCGCCTATATCGAGATCAACGAGAAGCGCTTTGGCCATCAGGACATTCGCGCGCTCTACGAAAGTGAAGCCTATCCGCTCAAGAAAGCGAAAGCCGCCTAAGACCGTGCCTGATTGACGATTTTCGTCATTTCATATAATAAAACCACGTTGAAACTGGTTTTCGGTACTGCCTTGCTCCGCTGCCCCTTTTTGGGCGCCTAACATCGCACCCCAAAAACTCGGAAGTTTCGATCGCTTGAGGCGGCAACCGCCTTAAGCGCATCCCAACTTAAAGCAGCGCAAGACGCAAAAGGTGCCACGATGGCGACAGGTACGGTCAAGTTCTTCAATACCCAAAAAGGTTTCGGCTTCATCACTCCGGCGGACGGCTCGAAGGATGTGTTCGTGCACATCAGCGCGGTCGAAAAGGCCGGCATGAGCACGCTCAACGAAGGCCAGCGCCTCAACTACGAAATCATCACCGAGCGCGGTAAGCAGGCGGCGGGCAATCTGTCGAACGCCTGATCGCCGATCGGCGCGAATAACGTGACGCCCGGCTTTCACCAGCCGGGCGTTTTCATTCAAGGCCGAACGCCTCTTTCCGCCGGCCCAACAACAAGAAGTCGAGCCCGTCCCATGACGCATAAATTCGCCGCCGGCCAGAACGTCTTCTACGAACCGACGTTCGGCAACGCCGCCGCGCGCGGAAAGTATACCGTCATCCGCACGCTGCCGGTCGAAAACGACAGCCGCGTCTCCTATCGCATCAAGAGCATGGCGGAGAATTTCGAGCGCATCGCCGAAGAGCACCAGTTGAGCGGTTCCGACTCCTAGAAAGGAACATCCGGCCGCGCCTTGCCGTTAACGGCGAGAGCCAGGAGGGTATTCCGATGACGTCACAGACAACCGGGCGCGACGATCTCATCGCTTTGGAACGCAAGTTCTGGAACGGCGACGCCGCCTTCTATCGGCAGAACCTCGACGACACCTGCCTTATCGCCTTCACGCAGATGAGCGGCGCCTTTGGCAAAGCGACATTGCCGACACCATCAAGGATGGCGCGCGCTGGCACGATCTCGACATCGCATTCAAAGGCTTCGTCGAACCCGCGCCCGGCGTCGCGCTTTTGACCTATCAGGCCAGCGCCAAACGTGCCGATGGTGCGCCCTACCGGGCGCTGGTCTCGAGCGGCTACGTCAAACGTGGCGGTGACTGGAAAATGGCGTTTCATCAACAGACGCCCTGCCGGACGGTGGCGAAACAAAGGCGTAGTAGCGCGCGCGGTGGGACGATGAGTGGCGCGCTGCAAACTTTTCGCCATCGAATCACCGCCTTAAGTCCCTCTCCCGCATCTTGTTCACATCGTTTCACCGTTCCGTGATGCGCCTCACGGAACCCGTGCGCCGTCCCTACGTTAATGGCACGAACAAGTGAACCTTTCTCAAGGCCGGCGCGACTGATGCCTGTGACCTTGGAGGACGCCATGAACTGGTCAATGTATACCGCCGACCGCTCGACCCACTTGAAAATCGTGGTGGTCGGCCTCTGCGCTGCGCTGCTGATCTCGGTCATCGCGATCTCGGCGCGTGAACTTAACCTCGGCGTCGATATCATGACGGCGCAAGGCCCGACCGTTTACAAGGCCGGCGCTCCGGTCGTCTTTACCAGCCGCGACAACGCGCCCACCATCCGCTGACGGCGGCGCCGTCGTTACCGCTTCCCCCGAGCCTTGACGCGCCGCATTGCCGGTGCGTTTTTTTGTTTCTTTTGAGTACATTTGTCCCCTTGCGTCGCCGCGCGAAGTCCGCAGGGTGGTGAGAAACCGAATCGGAAAGCAGCCGGACCGATGAATTCTCTCGCCCGCACAGCCTTCGTCTCAGCCATCGCCGCGCTGCTTTTCGGCTGCGCGCCCGGCTATTCGCAGATTTCAATCGGCGCCGGCGCCGACTACCCGTCGCGGCTCGCCGCCTGGCACGCCGCGCACGACCCTTACGAACAGACGGCCGAAGCCTATTGGGAAGACGTCGCCGCCAAGCGCCGCGTCCGCAACGCCAAGCGGCGCACGCACGAGCGGATCGCTCTCGACGATTATGTGCTCGACCATCCGCCGGTCTATGACGGCCCGCCCCGTCCGCTCGATCCCAATGCGCCGCCAGGACCCCAGCCGGGCGAGCGAGCGCCGATCCCGCTGATCGCCGATTTCCTGCGCAACGCGCAAATGCAATTCGGCTTCGTGCCCGACCTGCCGCGCAACGATCTCGCCTTCAAGCGCGCCTATGCCCGTGTGGCGCAGGCCGCCGGCCTGACGCGCGATCAGATCGTCGGCGTTTATGCCTTCGAGACCGGCGGCAACGGCACCTACGACACGCAGGCCGGCGTCTCGCCCAAGCGCGCGACGGCGATTTCGCCGGCGGTCGGTTACAATCAATTGCTCTCGACCAATTCGGTCTCAATGCTGGCCGAACATGGCGGGCTTATTCTGGCCAGCCTGCGGCAAAAGGAAAAAAGCCTCACCGGCGAACCCAAGCGCGCGATGGCGCGCAAGATCGAGGCTGTCAAGCGCATGATCGCTTACGCGCATTCGGTGCCGCAGCGCTGGAGCGACTACGACAAGCTCGCCAAGAACACCGCCGGCGGCATCGGCACTCACGCCATCGTGCTCGATATGGACATCGGCCCGCTGGTGCAGGTGCAGAAGCTTTTGAACTCGGTGCACTTCGCGCGCATGAAAGGCTATGACCTGCCGCTTCGGGCGCCCGAACTTGAATTGATGAATTTGACTGGCGACTCGACTGGCCTTGACATGGTGACCATGCCGGCGGATTTTCGCGCGCGCGTGCCGACCGCGAATTTCTTCCAGCGCAACGGCTATGAGCGCAATCCGGTGGCGCGCCGTACCGGCACGGTCGCCAATCTGTTTGCCGATATCGACGGCAAGATGCAGCGCGCCTCGCAGTCGCCCGGGGCGAAGGAACTGGCGGCGGCTTTCTAATTGTCCAATTAGCGAATGCGGCGCGCCGCCCGGCTGTGCTACTCTCCCGCATAACGAACGCGGGACGAAACGCTTTGCTGACCAAACTTGACGACGACCGACGCCAACCCACCACGTTGCCGGCCGAATTATTCGGATACCGCCTGCTCGCCGATCCGCGCCTCAATAAAGGCACCGCCTTCACCGATAAGGAACGCAGCGCCTTCGGCCTGCACGGGTTGCTGCCGCCAACCGTGGCCGGCATCGAGGAACAGGTAACTCGCCGGCTGCGAGCCTTTCGCGAATTCCATACCGACCTCGAACGCTACGCTTTCCTGCGCGACCTCCAGGACACCAACGAGACATTGTATTACGCGCTGCTCGGGCAGAACGTCGAGGAGTTGCTGCCCATCGTTTACACGCCGACGGTGGGCGCCGGCTGCAAATCCTTCAGCCGCCTGTTCCGCAAGCCGCGCGGCCTGTTTCTCTCGATCCCGCACCGCGACCAGATCAAACAAATTCTCGCCAACCCGCTATTCGACAAGACCGAAGCCATCGTCGTCACCGACGGCGAACGCATTCTCGGCCTCGGCGATCAGGGCGCCGGCGGCATGGGCATTCCGATCGGCAAGCTCGCCCTCTACACCGCCTGCGGCGGCATCGACCCCGCGACCGCGCTCCCCATTCTGCTCGATGTCGGCACCGACAACGAAGACAACCTGAACGATCCGCTTTACATCGGCTGGCGGCACAAGCGCGTGCGCGGGGACGAATACGACAGCTTCATCGAGGAATACATCGATGCGGTGGCCGAGCGCTGGCCGCACGCCATGCTGCAATGGGAAGACTTCGCCAAAAATAATGCCACCCGCCTGCTCGACCGCTACCGCGAACGCATCTGCTCGTTCAACGACGACATCCAGGGCACCGCCGCGGTGGCGACCGGCGCGCTGCTCGCCGCCATCAACGTCACCGGCGTACCGCTTTCTGATCAGCGCATCGCCATTTTAGGCGGTGGCTCGGCCGGCTGCGGCATCGCCAACTTGCTAATGAACGCCATGACCGATGCCGGCATCGACGCCAAGGAAGCGGCGCGGCGGTTTTATCTGGTCGATAAAGACGGGTTGCTGATCGAGGGCATGGCCGATATCGAGCCGTTCCAAAAACCGTTCCTGCAATCGCGTTCGGCGCTTGCCAAGTGGAACACCGGCAACCCGAAGCGCATATCGCTGCTCGACGTCATCTACAACGCCAAGCCGACCGCGCTGATCGGCGTCTCGGCGCAAAAAGGCGCCTTCACCGAAACCGTCGTGCGCGCCATGGCCAAGTACAATCAGCGCCCGATCATCTTTCCGCTGTCGAACCCGATCTCCTGCGCCGAGGCGACACCCGCCGACATCGAGCGCTGGAGCGATGGCCGCGCCGTCATCGGCGCCGGGTCGCCCTTCCCGCCCATCACGCGCAATGGGCAGCCGTTCAGCGTTGATCAGAGCAACAATTCCTACATCTTCCCCGGCGTCGGCTTGGGCGCCATCGCGACGCATGCGACCCGCATCACCGACGGCATGTTCATGGCCGCCGCCAAGGCGCTCGCCGATATGTCGCCGGCGCGCGGCAATCCGGATGCCAATTTACTTCCGCCCGTAACCGCGCTGCGCGAGGTGGCAATCACGGTCGCCATCGCCGTCGGCAAGCAGGCGCACGTTGAGGGGCTGACTTCCGAAGTCGGCGCTGCCGGTATCGAAGCCGCCGTGCGCGAAAAAATGTGGACCCCGCGATATCATCCCTATGTGCGCGAAGGCGCGAATGACTGAATGAAAATAGTCGCGCTGTTATTGATCCTGCTCACCACTCCGGCGCTGGCGCAAGACATCCGCGGTCTCGAAGCCTACATGGCCGAAAAGCAGATTGAGCGCCGCACCGGCTGCCTGCAAGCCAACACCGAATTCTTGCAGCAGGCGCTAGCCAAGCATACGCGCGAGACGCAAGGCAAGCTCGCCACCGCTGCGCGCGATCTCGCCGCGGCACAGGCCGAAATCGCGGCGCTGAAAGCGCACCTTGCCAAGCTCGACCTGGCACTGGCGCAACTGCGCGCCAAAGCGGACGGCAAGAAATAATTCCGCCGGCTTTAGCGCATGCTTCCCCAAGGGTCGGTCTTGCGCGTCGCGTCCGGAATACCCTTGAGCGCTTTTTGATAGGCTTCGTCGGTGGCCTTTTTCTTCGCCGCGTCTTCCGTATTCGATGCCTTGGCCGGATGGTGTTTGCCGTGCCCGATATTCTGGGCGCCGGCGGCGGAACAAAACAGCGCCGCCGCCAGCGCGCCGCCGATCGTCACGGCGAATAACCGGCCGGTGCTTGTCCTCTTCATCGTTCACCCATTTGCGGTGACAAAACGAAACGCCGCGCGCTTACCAGTGATACGCGCGCTTACCAGTGATAATTCAGCCCGGCGCGCACCAGATCGTCGGTGACCGGCACCGAAAGCGTATTGGTGCCGGACGCCGCGCCCATGAAGGTGGCGGTTCCGAGATCGATGTGCAGATATTCGAGTCTGGCGCTCCAGTTGCGCGTGAAGCCGTATTCGAGGCCGCCACCGGCGGTCCAGCCAGTATTGGTGACGGTCGACGTGCCGGTCGGCTGCACGGCTTGAATGTTGCCGTAGGCGACGCCGCCGGTGACATAAGGCAGCCAGCGGCCGAACGCCAAACCCGCGCGCGCGCGCGTGGTGCCGAGCCAGCTTTGTTTGGTCTGGCATTGGCCGCCGCCATCGGTGGCGCAAACGCCGCCGGCGCCGGCCGTGCTGCCGGATAGATTCATCCAGTCGAGATCGGTTTCCACGCCGAGCACGCCTTTGCCGACCTGCCAGTTATAGCCGAGTTGTCCGCCGAGCAGGCCGCCGCGCTGATTGAAGCTGCCGGAGTCCGCGCCGACGGCCGGATCGCTCCAACTCGAACGGCCCCAGCCGTAGCCGCCATTAATACCGAGATAAAATCCGGTCCAGTCGTAGGCTTGCTGCTCCGGCGCTTGGTAAACCGCGGGCGCCTTGCGATGCGCGGGCATGTCGGCGGCTTGCGCCGGCAGCGCACCGAACGCCGCGCCTGCGGCCATGAATGCAAAAGCAAACAAACGCTTCATCGCAACCATCCCAGTCAACTGTCGATCCCGCCCGCTCGGTATTCGCGCGCGCGTTCGAACGGAAGTTAAATATTCTCCATCTCCTTGCGCTGTCTTTGCGTCGCTCTCATGGCGTATCCGCGATAGTTTCGTCCCTGCTCTGTCAAGCTGCTGCCGCAATTGGCGCTGCCCGCCCGCAAAACGAAAAAACGGCGCCCGTGAGGGGCGACGTTTGAAATTCAAATATCGCCGGGCACTCTTTAAGCATGCGCACCGTTGGTGGAAAACCGCATCGCGGCGATGCGCCTACGAAAAATGCGGGAGGGCCTTCCCATCAACCATAACGATATGTTATTACTTCCTGCAACTGCCTGATGCGCGTTAGCGGAGCTAAGCAATGCGTGCCATCGTATTTGGTTTTTTTCTCATTCTCGGGTTGCAGACGGGCGCCAAAGCTCAGGTCGACTGCCAGGGCATTATGAATCAATTGCTATCAGGCATGGGCGGCCCGGGAGTCTATTCCGGCGGCGCCGGCGATTTGGCAAATATTTATAACACATACTGTCATGGCGGCCAACGCCAGCAAAACCCGCAACAGCAGGTTGGCGATTATTGCAGCAACGGCGGAACCTGCCCTGTTGGAACTCGCTGTTCTCAATTCTCAAATACTTGCGTTCCGGACGGGATGGTCGATTGCGGCAGCTACTCATGCCAGCCCGGAAATAAATGTTCGAGCGGCGGCACCTGCATCGCGCAAGACACGCTCGATTGCGGTCGAGGACTCTATTGCCAAGGTGGAGCGGTCTGCTGGACTGCGCGCGGCGACTGGCCGGGCACCATAAGACGCGGGCAAATGAGTTGTGCAACGCCTGAACAAGCATCCACTTGGGATTCCAAGATTGCGGAGATCGAGCAAGAACGTCGGCAAAGAATTGCGGAAGAACGAGCCGCCAAACGCCGGGCCGAGGAGGAACGGCGTGAGGCCAGGCGCCGCGCCGAACAGGAGCGGCGCGAGGCTGCGCGGCAGAAAGAAATCGAGCGCAGGGCAGAGATCGAGCGGAAGAAAGCCGAAGCGACCGAGGCCAGAGGACGTCAATTGGCGGCCAAAAAACAGCAAAAAGAAGAAGCCAACCGCAAAGCCGAAGAATTACGCCAAGCCGCGCGGGCGAAAGAGGAAGAACGCAAGACCGCAATTGAGCGCACTCGACGTGAGGCAGCCGAAGCTAAAGAAAGGGCTGAACGCGCCCGACAATTAGCGGCTGAGGTGGAAGCCAAACGCAAGGCGGAGGCGGAGGCCGACCGCAAATTACTTGCAATCATGCACAGTCCCAAGGAATCAATTGCAATGCGCAAGATCGCGGCCATTGCTTTGGGCAGAGACCCCGACACAATTGGTGGCCCGTCGAATGTAGCCGCCGACAAGGAAAAAAAACGTCTGCCCACAAAAGCAGAGCGAGAACTGACGGCAATCGCGATGGGAAAACTGAAGCTGCAGAGTACCTATACTCAGCCGCAATCGAGCGACGATATGTTGCGCGCCGTCTTGAACAACTCAAGGGAATCGCTCGACGCCCGAAAAATTGCCGCGATCGGATTGGGGCTTGATCCAGCGTCGGTTAAAAGCGTGGAGAACACGCCAGCGTCGTCTTCACAGATCGTCGCGCCCAGTGCGAAGCCGGAGCCTTATCTACGCGCCGGTCAGCAAGCCATCGACAACGCATTCTCGCCGGACGCCCAAAAGGCCCTCGACGCAAATCCCAACAAAAAGCCCGAGCCCTATCTACGCGCCGGCCAGCAAGCCATCGACAACGCGTTTTCGCCGGAGGCCCAGAAGGCCCTCGACGCCAATCCCAACAAAAAGCCTGAGCCTTATCTACGCGCCGGACAGCAGGCAATCGACAGCGCATTCGCCAGCCCAAATGGCGCCGGCAATCCGTCGGTTACCGCGTCGCCGACGGCGACCGAACGCAAGTTGGCAGAGGTCGCCATCGGCAGCGGCCTCGCGCCGGCCAATACCGGTGCGCCGGCTAAGATGCAACCAACCGAAGATCAACGTTTGCGCAACGTCATGGCGGACACATCGCAACCGATAGCGAACCGCAAGCTCGCTGCGATAGCTCTTGGACTCGATCCTGCGACAATCGATCCTGTTTCCGCGAAGCCGATCGAGATTGGCAAAGCCGTTGTGATCGGCACGCCCATATCTATCGGAGCGCCCGCCAACACTGGGGGTCCGCAACAGCCGACCGGCACGTTTTCCGCGAAGCAGATCCAGTTCCTGCGTGATAACTCTGTCACTTTGTCGGCCTTGACTTCGCCGGCCCAAGCCTCCCCGAAAGCAGGCGCATCCATGACGACTGCGCCTTCGTCGCCGGTAACCGGCTTTAATAGGACAATACCGAAAGCCGATGACAGCAATTTATTAGATCGCCTTTCCCGCGGTGTAAAATTCGCCAATGACTCTGTGAAGACGGACGCTAACTTCAAGGAAGGGATCAAGGGCATCGTCATCACGGGCGCGGCGGCCGGCACAGGCTGTATCATCGGCGCGGGCGTCGGGCTGCTGGCCGGCGGCGTAACTGCGATCCCTGGCTGCGCCGTGGGTGCGTCATACGCAACGGCTGTGTACGGCGGGGTCGATATAGGTGTCGCGCTCGCGAAAGGAGTCAATGATATTGGCGACAAACAGTACGGCTCGGCAGCCGCGCGAGCGGCGCAGACTGCTGCGGACCAATTTGCTGATGCGACCCCATCGCTTCCCGGCGTATCGTCAACGCTTAAAGCCGGCGGTTCCTGGGGAACCTATTTCATTTACGGCTTCTATACGGATGTTCCGCAATGACGATCATAAAATACGCGATTAAATGCGCTCTGTTGGCAATCATTGCCGCCACGCCCGCCTTCGCCCAGACGAATGTGAGTCTGCAAAAATATACATGCGGTGAATTTCTCGCAGACCTGAAGGACCCGGCGAACGGCGAGAAATTGTTGCGCTCGCTTATGATGATTTCTTGGGCGACCGGATATGCCGCAGCGTTCCAGACGGGCGCGCCGCGTGGCGACCCTGCCGCCATTAATTTGATTGCGGCCGCGCTCGGCGACACTTGTCACACAAAGCCCGATCAAAGAGCCATTTCAGCCATTGTCGACACATTGAAAAGGTTCGCCGACGATGCGCCAACTGTGGCTGTACGCCAGCTTCCTCCCCTCCCGCCCGGTTCGTCGCGCTGGTCGCAAGGCGGATCGATTGTTTCGCTATCTGCTGACGGCGCCGTTCGAAAATTCGTGATGGAGTTACCCGAGGCCGATCATGAGAAGGCCGGCATCCGAAAAGGAGCGATCCTTTTCAGCGGGTCGAAGAATTCTACCCGCTACGAAGGAAAGGCCTACAAATATTCCACCAATTGCCCTGCGCTGCCCTATGAGGTATTTGGCGAGATATCCGCCGACGAAAAGCAGGTCACCCTTCGCGGTAAGACGCCGCGCACCAATGCAAAATGCCAGGTCACCGGTTATGATGAGACTTCGACGGTATATACGTTCATTCCGCCACAAGCCAATTGACCGACTTTGAAACGCCGAAAAAACGACGCCACAAGGGACGCCGTTCTAATAATCTCGAATTAAACCGCAGTTCTTAAGCGTGCGCGCCGTTGCTGGTGAAGCGCATCGCGGCGATGCGGTCGAGCTCGGTCTGCTCGCGCGCATTGGCTTCCGCTTTTTCGCGCGCGTGGTCGCGCTCGTCCAGCATCTCGACCTTCTTGAGCTCCTCGAAGGCCTCGCCCAGCATCGCTTTGGCGTCGTCGAGCTGCGCGCGCAATTCTTCGCTCGAGCGTTTGAGATTTTCGCGCCGCGTCATCGCCGCCTTGGCATAGGTCGGATAGGCGAAATGGGCGGGATCGTGGATACCGGCGCGGTCCTGCTCGAGCTTGATCTCGCGATCGAGTTCGGCGGCGATGCGGTCGAATTCCGCCATCATCGCCTCGATTTGCGCGACCTTGCGCCGCTTCTCGTCGACCTGAAATTTCTTCAGGCGGATAAGGGTTTCACGTGACTTCATCGACTAAATACTCCCCCGAAGCCCCGAACATGCGCCCCAAGCGCGGCAACGACTGCCGCCAGCCGGGACGCCCCGGACCGTTCAGCCCAACCTACAGAACTTGGACTGTGCGGCAATATCGTTAGTTTTCTCTTTATCCCGAGCCGGATACCGACGACTTTTCAGACCGGCTTGCCGTCCGGCTCCGAGCCAGAACCTGACCCATTCAGGATCTCTTCCAGCCGCTGGTAGCCGCCGGCCATCGAGGTCGCCTCGTCCTTGCCCTGGCTGAGGAATTCCTCCAGCGGCTTGTGCAAGGCGATTGCCTCGTCGACGTCGGCCGAGGAACCGGGCCGGTAAGCGCCGAGCCGGATTAGTTCCTCCATGTCGGAATAGGTCGCCATTACCTGCTTGGCGCGGTTGATCGCCGGCAGGTAGGCCGGATCCGCGGCGCGCGGCATGGTGCGCGAGATCGATTTGAGCACGTTGATCGCCGGATAGCGCCCGCGCTCGGCAATCGCGCGCTCCATCACGATGTGGCCGTCGAGGATGCCGCGCACGGCGTCGGCCACTGGCTCATTATGATCGTCGCTGTCGACCAGCACCGTGAAGATGCCGGTGATCGTTCCCTGCTCGGTGGTGCCCGGCCCCGCCCGCTCCAGCAAGCGCGGCAGTTCGGTGAATACCGTCGGCGTATAGCCTTTGGCAGTGGGTGGTTCACCGGCCGACAGGCCGATCTCGCGCTGCGCCATGGCGAAGCGCGTGACCGAGTCCATCAGCACCAGAACGTCCTTGGCCTCGTCGCGGAAATGTTCGGCGATCGCCATGGTGAGGTAGGCCGCCTGCCGCCGCATCAGCGCCGGCTCGTCCGACGTCGACACCACCACCACCGAACGGGCAAGGCCCGCCGGACCGAGATCGTCCTGGATGAACTCCTGCACCTCGCGGCCGCGTTCGCCCACTAGCCCAATGACCGACACGTCGGCCGACACGTTCCTCGCCAGCATCGATAGCAGCACCGACTTGCCGACGCCGGAGCCGGAGAAGATGCCCATGCGCTGGCCGCGGCACACTGTCAGAAACGTATTGAGCGCGCGCACGCCGAGATCGAGCGGATTGCCGACGCGCATGCGCTGATGCGCCGCCGGTGGTGCGTTGCGGAAGGAGTAAGGCGCCGGCCCCGGCGGCAATGGCCCAAGCCCGTCGATCGGCTCGCCCATGGCGTTGAGCACGCGGCCGAGCCATAGGTCGGAGGGCCGCACGCTGCCGGCCGACGAATTGACGATGGCGCGGCAGCCGCGCCGCACGCCTTCAAGATCGCCATAGGGCATGGCGAGCGCGAACTTGCCGGAAAAGCCGACCACCTCGCAGGGCACGCCGCCTTCGTTGCCGCTTTCCAGCGTCAGCCGCGAACCGACCGACATGGCGTAGATCGGGCCCGCGATCTCGACCATCAGCCCGCGCACGCCCACGACGCGGCCGTAGATCTCGACCCCGTCAATTTCAGCGATTTGTTCGGCGAGGGCTTTCATCGTGACGATCTGCTGCCGCTATGAATCTCGGAACACGCGCCCAACTCTGACGACTGCCTCTCCCCTTTTGGCGAGAGGGTTGGGGTGACGGGGTCTAACACTCTCTGTCGCCCGTAACCCCTCACCCGAACCGCTTCGCGGTTCGAGTCCGGTTCCCGCATCGCCAGCATGCTCACAAAATGCCGTAAACCCGCCCTTAGGATTACCGGCAAACGCCCGCTATTAACTCCGTGTTTACCCGGGTCGTTAATCATTGGGTCATCGTCCAATGGATTCGAAATTGGGACTTGGACGGAACGATTCGCCCTGCCGGTTACCGCCAGGGGGCAGCACTCGAAGGGGCCGGTCAGACCCGGTTCCGAAACTGGAGCACGAAGCGTCACGTGGCTAAAAAACCACTCTTGAGCAACATCTTAGGGCGATTCGCCTTGCATTCGCCAGCGAATGCTTGCACTCAAGAATCAGGTTTTGTTAACCATGTCCGCATAGTGTCGAATCGGTTTGTCCCACCGCGTTTTTTCACACTCGCCGCCTTTGCGGCGCTGACCTTAGGCCCGGTTGCGGCGAGATAGGGGACTGGCATGCGCGTTTTATTGATCGAAGACGACAGCGCGACCGCTCAATCAATCGAGCTGATGCTGAAATCGGAAAGTTTCAACGTCTACACCACCGATTTGGGGGAAGAAGGCGTCGATCTTGGCAAGCTCTACGACTACGACATCATCCTTCTCGACCTGAACCTGCCCGACATGTCGGGTTTCGAGGTTCTCCGCTCCTTGCGGGTATCCAAGGTCAAGACGCCCATTCTGATCCTCTCCGGCCTTGCCGGCATCGAGGACAAGGTCAAAGGTTTAGGCTTCGGCGCCGACGACTACATGACCAAGCCGTTCCATAAGGACGAGTTGATCGCCCGCATCCACGCCATCGTGCGTCGGTCCAAGGGCCACGCCCAGTCGGTCATCAACACCGGCGACCTGGTGGTCAACCTCGACACCAAGACCGTCGAAGTCACCGGCCAGCGCGTGCATCTCACGGGCAAAGAATACCAGATGCTCGAGCTGCTCTCGCTGCGCAAGGGCACCACGCTCACCAAGGAGATGTTCCTCAACCATCTCTATGGCGGCATGGACGAGCCGGAGCTCAAGATCATCGACGTGTTCATCTGCAAGCTGCGCAAGAAGCTGGCGAATGCCTCCTCGGGCAAGAACTACATCGAGACCGTCTGGGGCCGCGGCTACGTGCTGCGCGAGCCGCATGAGGTCGAAGAGCGGATCCCGGCGTAAGAGCCCATCCGCAAACCTCCTTAGAAATAAAAAAGGCGCCGAGCGATCGGCGCCTTTTTCTATTGCGGCCCGCCACGGTGCCAGCCGCGCTTACGGCAAGAGCCCCCCCGGTTGCCGCCCGGCGGACAAACAGGCAGCATCTTGCCCTAACGGCGCCAGCCGGACCTATGTCCGAATCCATCGGCCATTCCGGCTTCGGAATGTGAGTCGATGTGCCGAGCAGCCGGAGCAATGGAGGATCGCGTATGTCATTTATCAAATCCCGAGTCCTGCGTCTCACATCGGCGCTGGCGATGGGAGTTCTGCTCGGTGGCGGGCTGCTCACGCCGGCAGCGGCCGAAGACTACCCGGCCCGAACCGTTTCGCTCATCGTCCCCTACCCGGCGGGCGGCGGCGTCGATACGGTCGGCCGCGTACTCGCACAGAAACTGACCGAGGCGCTCGGCGGGCAGGTTCTGGTCATCAATCGGCCGGGGGCCGGCTCGGTGATCGGCGTGCGCGATGGCGCGAAGGCCGCGCCGGACGGCTATACGCTGCTGATGCTGGTCACCGGCGCCAGCCTTCCTCGCAACACCGGCTATGATCTGGCTAAGGATTTTGCCCCGATCGGGCTGATCGCCTCGATCCCGATCGTCATCATGTCCAATCCGGCGGTCCCGGTGAAGACGCTCAAGGACGTCGTCGCGCTCGCCAAGAGCAAGCCCGGCACGGTGACCATCGGCACGCCGCCCTCTCCGACGCTCAATTATTTCGGCGCCGAGCAATTCAAGTCGGCGACCGCGACCGATGTTACCGTGGTCACCTACAAAGGCACCGGCCCGCTCACCAACGACCTGCTCGGCGGCCACGTCAATCTGGCGTTCAACACGCTGCCGCCGGCGATCGGCAACATCAAAGCCGGCAAGCTGCACGCCATCGCGGTCGCCTCGCCCGAGCGGCTATCGGCGATCCCGGACGTGCCGACGACGGCGGAAGCCGGATTTCCGGCGCTCGACATCGTCCAATATTACGGGCTGGTCGCGCCGGCACACACGCCGCAGCCGATAGTGGATCGGCTCAACAAGGAACTGCGCAAGATCGTAACGTCGGAGGATTTCAACAAGCGCATCGTCGCCGCTGGCGGCGCGCCGGTGGCCAGCACGCCGCAGGAATATGCCGACAACATCAAGCGCGAAGAAAGCAAATGGGCGGTGTTGATCAAGAAGCTCGGCCTTAAGGTCGAATAACGCCATTTCTCCTTTCAAGGCCGTCCCGGCTATCGCCGGGGCGGCCACCGCGTTTTTCAGAGGCATAAGACATGAGAGATATCGTCGGCACCTGGCGGATCTGTAAGACATTGGCGCACGACGATGAGGGGCGCCCGATGCACCCGCCCTACGGCGAAAAGCCGCGCGGCTTGCTTGTGTTCTACGCCGACAAGCGGATGATGTCGGTGTTATGCGATGCGCGCCGCGAACTGCCGGAAGGCGAGACGGTACGCGAATATAATTCTTACTGCGGCAATTACGAATTCGACGGCAAGACGCTGGTGACGCATGTCGATGCTTCCGCCGACCCCAAACGCGTCGGCGGCGACCAGACCCGCTTCGTTCGCTTTGAGGGCGACCATTTGGTGCTGACGCAGAAGCCGCGGCTCTGGCAAGGCGTCATGCAGCATCGCGAATTGCATTGGGAACGCATCGCCGACGCGCCCAGCAATTAAGCTGCCCAGCGCGTCCCCTCAGCTCATCTGATATTTGATCGGCTTGCCGGCCAGCACCGCGCGGCAATTGTCCAGAATGGCCTCGATTTCGTTGACGATGCCCGTGCGCGAGCCGCCGGCCAGATGCGGCGTCATGATGACGTTACGCATGTCGGCAAAACGGGTCGGCGTCGGGCGCGGCTCTTCGAAATGCACGTCGAGACCGGCGCCGGCGATGACGCCTTCGCTCAACGCCGCATAAAGCGCGTCCTCGTCCACCATGCGGCCGCGGCTGGTGTTGATGAAAAACGCCGTCTTCTTCATTTGCGCGAAAGTCGCGGCGCCGATCAGACCTTTGTTTTCCGGCAGGTTGTTGGCGTGCATCGAGACGAAATCCGATTCCGCCAGCAGCCGCTCAAGCGGAAGAAACTCGACGCCGAGCCGTTGCTCCTGATCGGTAGAAAGGCGGCTACGGTTACAATAGACAACACGGGCGCCAAAGCCACGTGCCATGCCGGCGGCGAGTGCGCCGACTTCGCCCAGCCCGATAATGCCGACGGTTTTTTGAAACAGGCCGCCGATCGGCGCGAGCCCAATCCAGTTATAGGCAACACCGTGTTCGGGATGAACGCGTTCGCGGTCCCAGCGGCCGGCGCGCACCTGTTGATCGGCCTCCAGCAGGCGCTTCGACAAGGCCAGCATCAGCAGGATCGCATGCTCGGCAGTGTATTGCAGCGTCGGACGTGGCAGGCATGACACGGCAACGCCGCGCGCCTTAGCGGCGGCAAGATCGATGCTGTCGGCTCGCGCGCCGATGCGCTGGATGAGTTTCAGCTTCGGATTTACGGCAATCAGCGCGGCATCAACAATGCCACGCCGGAAAATCACGATGGCCGCGTCGCTACCCCAGCGGATGTCGTGCTTGGCCGCCATCGGGATCAGCGAAACGCCGTCGGCTTCATGCAGGCCGCGCCCTGCATTCAGCACCCGCGCAAGGTCCATGTCCTCGGGCAGAAAAAAATCGCGCACATATTGCTCGGTGACCTCGCCAGGTCCGCTCAGCGCAAAGCGCGCCATGCGGATTACATGATCGTCGTCAAGAATGGCGATTTGCGTAAGGGCCATCGCGTCAGAGACCTTTGGTATAGGTTCGGGGCGCGGATGAAGGCACACATTCCGGCGCGGTTCAATGCGGTGTGTTAGAGCCTGAAAAAAAGTGCGCCGGGCGATCGGCGTTTTATTACTGGAAGCCACGAACCTGTGGCGTGGGCGGAAATTCTGGCGAGTTCGTTTGGGCTAAGCGACCGCCTTTGACTTCGTCGCGATACTGGCGCGGAATTCCGCCAGGATCAGCGCCGGAATGTCCGATGCCGGCATCGGCCTGCCGAAATAATAGCCCTGTCCCTGATCGCCTTCGACGTCCTCGATAAAGGCGGCCTGACTTTCGGTTTCGACACCTTCGACCGTTACGCGCATATTGAGTTCGCGGCCAAGTGCGACGATGGTCTTGACCACGGTGGCGGCGTCGCGGCCGGCATTGCCGGAGCCCTTCAAGAAGCTGCGGTCGAGCTTGATCTTGTCGAACGGAAATTTCCATAAATAGCTCAGGCTCGAATAGCCGGTGCCGAAATCATCCATGACAATTGAAACGCCCATGCCTTTCAGCTTGCGGAGCTGTTCAAGAATCGCACTGGTGTCTCCGAGCAGCAGGCTTTCGGTGATTTCCAATTCCAGCCGGTGTGGTGCAAGCCCGGTCGACTGCAACGCACTTGCTACGACCGAACCGATGTCCCCATTCATAAACTGGAGCGGAGATAGATTGACCGCGATCGTCATCGAATGAGGCCAGGTCACGGCGGCGCGACAGGCCTCGTTCAAGACCCAGACGCCGATCCGGTCAATCAAACGCAACTCTTCGGCCATTGGGATGAATTCCATCGGCGGGATAAGCGTGCCGTCTTCTCCAACCATGCGCACGAGCGCCTCAAAGCCGGTAATCCTCCGGTCATCCATTGCGATCAATGGCTGATAGTGTAGTTCGAAACCATCGTTTTCGATCGCGCGGCGGATAGAACGCTCGAGCGCGGTGCGTGCGTTTAATTCCGCGTCAAGATCCGGCGTGAAAAAACGTACGCAGTTGCGGCCATCGGTTTTCGATTTGTACATCGCCAGATCGGCGCATTTGAGCAGGCGTTCCGGCGTCGTTGCGTCATGCGGCGCCATCGCGATGCCGACGCTGATCGATGCGACGAGTGACTGGCCTCCAATATCGATTGGCATCATGATCGCGGCGCCAATCCGTGCCGCGAAGGATTTCGCTTCGTCGCTGCCTTGCGTTTGCGTTTGAACCACGACGAACTCATCGCCGCCAAGACGCGCGACAATATCGGCAGGGGCTGTCAGCGCACGCAGCCGGTCCGCCAGCGTCTTCAGCACGATGTCGCCGGCGTCGTGCCCCATCGAGTCGTTGACGTTCTTGAAGCGATCGATATCGATAAAGTACAGCGCCAAATTGGTGCCGGCGAGCCGGTTCGCCGAAAGCGCATGCTGAAGATCTTCGATCAGTTGCGTACGATTGACGAGATCCGTCAGCGCGTCGTGGTGCGCCATGTGCGATATCCGCGCCTGCGACACCAGCCATTCGGTGACGTCCTCGAACGTAGCGGTCCAGCCCCCGTCTTTCATCGGCACTTCGACGATCCGCAGTGTGCGATCGGCCACCCTGACATGGCGAATATTGGATTTCCCCTCGCGCATGGTGGAGGTCACATGTTCGAAATGCTTGTCGGGATCGCCGGAGAAATGGCCGGTGATCTTGCGTTGACGCAGCAGGTCAAGCAGCATGCGCCCAAAGTAAGATTTGTCCGGCAAACCGGTCATGGAAGCATAACGCGAATTATGCAGAGTTACGCGGCCTGACATATCGAACATCGCAAGCCCTTGCGACATATTTTCAAGCGCGGTGTCGAGCAGCATTTTCTGCTGCTGCAAAGTTCCCTTCCAGCGCCGGTCGCTCAGTGATGCGACCAGACACATGCCGAGAAGGAGTGTCGTAATGCAGGCGACAAACAGCGAAAACAGCGTCGGCGACAGATACGCCGTGCCGTGCAGGCTGGCGAAATCCGGAATGGTTTCGATAGCGGCCATGCCGGTGAAGTGCATCGCGACAATGGCGACCGTGAGCAGACCGACGGCAATGCCCGAATTGAGCCATGTGTCCGTCCGGACCGCGAACGAAACGGCCGCGCTTCCGAAAATGACGCCAAACAAAATCGATGCGGCAATGAACGTGGGATTCCAGACGATGAATTGCGAATATTCGAGCGCATGCATACCGGTGTAATGCATCGCGGCAATTCCGAGGCCGACGACGGCGCCGCCGATAGCGGCCTGAGCCTGCGTGTTGCGGAGCAGAGCAACGCCGAAGCCCGCGATCGAGAACAACGCCGCGATCAGCAACGAGAGGACGGTCAACGCGATCTCGTATCGCCCGCCAAGCGCGGGTGAATAAGCGAGCATCGCAATAAAATGCGTCGCCCAGATGCCGCAGCTGCCCGCCACGGCCCCGACCGTCAGCCAGACCATGCGCGGGCGGCCGGTTGCCGCTTGCGCGCGATGGAAAAGGCCGATCGCCGCGGCGCTCGACAAAAGACAAACCAGTGCCGCCAGGATAACGAGGCGCCAGTCGTGATCGTGGGTCAGGCAGGTGTAAAACTGGTACATTCGGGATGGCTCTGTTACCAGCCGTCCGTCCTAAAGCTCAGTTATCGTTTGTATATTAACGGCGGTAAAACCTTGGGTTTCTGGTTAAGGCGAAATGAAATCCATTGCCGGCTTTTAAGACAATAGTCGCCTTTTGCGTAAATCCACCTTCAAAAATTCCGGTCCGGTCCTCGCCGATCGGCGTTTTTTGTCCAGCATCGTTCGTTCCGATTCAGCCCACGATCATCGTGACAGATGCTGCAATCTTCGTTCCGCGATAGCCATTGCCGGCTTAACGGCCGGCTTCCGACCCTGTCGCGGCCGCCGCGAAGAAAAGAAACAGTAATGCACCGCCAATCATCTCAGCCGCTAACATATCCGCATTCCTTTATCGTTTTTTATCGTTTTGCCTGAGCGCCGGCGTGACGCCGCGCGATGTTCGTCGGATCAACCCGGCGCGCGCGCGCTTCGTTCCGCAAACAAAGTTGAACGCCCGGCGGAGCCCGGGGCCGGAACAATTTGCCGTGCCGCGGCTTGTCATGCGCCAAGGAACCCCTTCCAGAGAGGACTTACACCCATGAACAAAATCATTCCCATTGCGGTCGCGGCATTGCTGATCGCAGTTGGCGCGGTTTCGACGCCGGCGCAGGCGCGCGACGGCGCGATAGCCGCCGGTGTTGTCGGCGGCCTCGCCGTCGGCGCCATCATCGGTTCGCAGGCCGGGCGCGACAACGGTTATCGCAACAGCTACTACCGCCGCGAATGCCGCATCGAACGGCGCGACTTCGAAGACCGCTACGGCCGTCTGCATGTGCGCCGCGTTCGCGTCTGCGACTAATCGCTAAATCCGGCGTCATTCCGGGGCGCGCCGAAGGCGCGAACCCGGAATCCAGATCTATTGAGTTTCCTTGTATTTCTGGATTCCGGATCGCCGCTACGCGGCGTCCGGAATGACGCAAAGAGTTTTTCAGCAGCCTGCTAATGCTTGCCGGCAAGTCTGGCGATATTGCCATGCGCGGTGCCGTTGATCGCGTGGCGCGCGGCGGCATTCGGCGCATAGAGTCCGCGTTTGTCGGGAAGCGGCTTGAACGCGTCGGTCAGCCCCACCACGGTTTCGGCGGCGCCGAGGACGAGGTAGCCATCATTGGGTATCTGCCTTGCGAGCCGGTTGAATACACCGATCTTGGTTTCCTGATCGAAATAAATCAACACGTTGCGGCAGAACACGACGTCGAACGAACCGAGCGGCGAGAAATCGTTGAGCAGATTGAGCGTGCGGAAATGCACCATGGCGCGGACGTCGGCCGCGAGTTGCCAACTATCGCCGGTCTGCGTGAAATATTTCAGCAGTTGCTGGATCGGCAAGCCGCGCTGCACTTCGAACTGGGTATAGATGCCGGCGCGCGCGCGCTCGAGCACCTCGCCGGCCAGATCTGTGGCAAGGATTTCGACGCGGAAGCCGGTCAGCGGATCGCTCATTTCCCTCAGCATCATCGCCAGCGAATAAGGCTCCTGCCCGGTCGAAGCGGCGGCGCACCAGATGCGGATACGCTTTTCGCGCGCGCGCGCGGAGAGCAACGCCGGCATGATCGTTTGGCGGAAATGATCGAACGGCATCTTGTCGCGGAAGAAGAACGTCTCGTTGGTGGTCATCGCCTCGACAATTTCGGCGCCGAGCGGAGCGGCCGGATTGGTTCTGAGCTTGCCGATCAGGTCGGTGAGCGTCACTAGACCGTGCCGGCGCGCCACCGGCAGCAGGCGGCTTTCGGCGAGGTATTGCTTTTCCGCCGACAGCATGAGGCCCGAGCGCTCGCGCAGCATTTGCCGCAGATAATCGAAATCCTGCGGGGTCATGGCGGCCCCAGGAATAGTTGGTTCAGCTTGGGCGCGATTTCGGCCAGCGGCAGCACGGCCGAACACAATCCGGCATTGGCGACCTGGCCCGGCATGCCCCAGACCACGCTGGTCGCCTCGTCCTGTGCCAGAACAGTGCCCCCGGCTGCCGCGATTTCCTGCGCACCGCGTAAACCGTCCGAGCCCATGCCGGTCAACACTAATGCCAGCACTCTCTTGCCCCAGACCGTGGCGGCGGAGGAAAACAGCGGATCGACCGCCGGCTTGCAAAAATTGATCATCGGGCTGTCGGTGATTTCAATCACAGCGGTGCCGTCGCGACGCTTCACCTGCATGTGCTTGCCACCCGGCGCCAGATAGATCGTGCCGGCATTGATTTCCTCGCCATCGCTCGCTTCCCGCGCCGGACGATTGGCGATCCGGGCGAGATGTTCGGCCAGGATGGTGGTGAAGGTCGGCGGCATGTGTTGGGTAATCAACACCGGGGAGCGGTCGATAATTCCAACGATTTGCGAAATCAGCGCATTGAGCGCTTGCGGCCCGCCGGTCGAGGCGCCGATCAGCAGCACCCGCGGCGGCGTCAGCGGCATCGGCCGTAGCGCAGTGGGCGCGCCAACCCCCATCTGCGTGCCGGCGCGCGGCACCAAAGGCGGCGCGGCGACCTTGGGCGGCAAAACCCGCGGCGCCAAAACCTGCGGAGCTTTGGCCACCGCCGCGCGCGGTGGGGCCTCGGGCAGTCTCCCGCGCAGCGCCCGCGCGCCGAGCCCACGAATTTTCTCGATCAGGTCGCGGTGAAACATCGACGAACTGGTGACTTCACGGTTGCTCGAGGGCTTCGGGATATAATCGGTCGCGCCGAGCGACAGGGCCTTCAAGCTGATCTCGGCGTTCCGCCGCGTCAGCGTCGACGCCATGATGACAATCAGGCCGGGCTTCTTCGCCAAAAGTAACGGTAGCGCGGCAATGCCGTCGAGCTCCGGCATATCGACGTCGAGCACCACCACATCCGGATTGGCACGCTCGACCTGATTGACCGCTTCGCGCCCCGTACGCAGCGAAGCCACCACTTCCAGGTCCGGCTCGGCCTCGACCCATCGCGAAAACAATCCGCGCACCACGACCGCGTCGTCGACGATCATGACGCGAACGCGCCGGTCGGCGGCCGATACGGTGGCTGGGATGGCGAGGGTCATCGGCGTGGTCGTTAGATCAGGCCGACTTCCTGGAATTTCGCTTCCACAATCTCCTTGTCGAACGGCTTCATGATGTATTCGTTAGCGCCGGCATGCAGTGCACGCGCGATATGGGCGACGTCGTTTTCGGTAGTGCAGAACACCACCTTGGGACCGTCGCCGCCAGGCAGGCGGCGCAGCGAACGCAGGAACTCGTAGCCGTCCATCTTCGGCATGTTCCAGTCGAGCAGAATCGCCTCCGGCAGTTGGCGCTTGCAGACGTCGAGCGCCTGTTCGCCGTCCTCGGCTTCCTCGATCTTGAATTCCAGACCTTCCAGAATGCGTCTCGCCACCTTGCGAATGACGCTTGAGTCGTCGACGACCAAACAGGTTTTCATGGCAGTGCCTCGTCTCGGGTTGCAGCTTTACATTGGTTCGGTTGCGTGGGTGTCATGCCGCCATCGCATTCGCGGTCGCGATATCGAGCACGCGGTCGACATCGAGCACCATCAGCAGTTGCCCTTCCAGGCGATAAATGCCGGACGAGACCGCGGCCAGGCGCGGATCGAGATTGATCGGGTTGCGCTCGAACAGCGATTCGTCGAGCTTGAGAACTTCGCCGATGCCGTCGATGAGAAGACCGTAGGATTCGCCGCGCGATTCCACGCCGATCGCCATCATCGGATCGTCGCCGTCCGACTGCGTCAGGCCGAGCCGCAGCCGCATGTCGATCAGCGTCACGATGCGGCCGCGCAAATTGAGCACGCCGGCGATCTCCGGCGGCGCCAGCGGCACCCGCGTCAGCCGTTCCGGCATGAACACATCCTGCACGCGCCGGATCGGCAGCCCGAACAGCTCGCCGCCCACCATGCCGGTGACGTATTCGTTCAGGTTGCCGTCGATATTGTCCATGATCCTGTTCCTTACGCCGCGCGGCCAACGGCGGTCTGCTCCATGAGCGCGGCGATCAAGCCTTGCCGGTCGAACTTGGCGACGAAATCGTGGAAACCGGCCTCGCGCCCGCGCTCAATCGCCTCGGGCGAAATCTGCGACGACAGTGCGATCACCGGCAATTCGGCGGTGGCCGGATCGGCGCGCAGGCTTTCGGCAAAGCCAAAGCCGTCGATCTCCGGCATTTCAATGTCGGTGACGGCGACGTCGAATTTCTTTCCATCCTGCAACAGGTCGAGCGCTTCGCGCGCGGAACCGACGGCGGTGACGGCGTAGCCGGCGGCCTGCAAGACCGGCGCCAGCATGTTGCGAAAGAAGGGCGAGTCGTCGATCAGCAGTACCGAGGCCCGGCGTTCATTCGACGCCTGATCCTTGCGACGGAACCAGTCTTCGAATGCGAGCGGCAGGAAATGGCCGACGTCGATGATTTCGGTGGCTTGGCCTTTGACGATGGCCGAACCGAGCACGCCCGGATTGCCGCTGGCAACCTGGATGGTCAGGTTGCCCTCGACGATATCGATGATCTCGTCGACCACCAGCGCCATCGAGCGGCTGCCGTCGGAGAATACGAGCAGCGGTTGCGCGCCCTCACCCTTCACGCCCGCATCGACGTTCAGGCTGATCAATGGCATGAGGTGACCACGGTATTGCACCATGTGGCGGCCGTTCGACAATTCGATCTTGGCCGCGTCGATTTCTTCGAGCCGCGTGATCAGCGACAGCGGCACCGCCTTCGGCTGCGTCGAGCCGGCGCGGAATACAAGAAGCGACGTCGATTGTTCCGCGGCGGCACCGGCGGTCCCTTGCTCGGCGTCGGCGGCGGCCATCTGCGAGGTCACGGTCGAACCGAGCGCCTGCGCGACGCCGTTGGGATCGATGATCATGATCACCGCGCCATCGCCAAGGATGGTGTTGCCGGAGAACATCGTGATGTGGCGCAGCTTGCTCGACATCGGCTTGACCACGATTTCCTCGGTGTGAAACACGCCGTCGACCACGATGCCGAAGGTCTGGCTGCCGACCTGCGTCACCACGATGAAGCCGGCCTCGACATCCTTGCTACTGTCGTCGGCGCCGAGCAAACGGCTCAAGCGCGCCAGCGGCAACAGCTTGTCACGCAGCCGCAGCACGGTCGTGTCCTTGATGCGTTCGATACGATGATCGCCGCCGGCGCGCGCACGCACCAGTTCAACCACCGACAATTGCGGGATGGCGAAACGTTCGCCGGCCGATTCCACGATCAGCGCGGCCACGATCGCGAGCGTGAGCGGAATCTTGATGGTGAAGCTCAGGCCCTTGCCGGCCACCGACTTGACGTCGATGGTGCCACCGATCTGGTCGATATTGGTGCGCACCACGTCCATGCCGACGCCGCGTCCGGAAACGCTGGTGATCGTCGTCGCGGTCGAGAAACCGGCGGCGAAGATGAATTTGTGGATCTGCGATTCCGACAGCTTCTCGATCTCGGCCTCGGTGGCGAGCCCTTGCGCGACCGCTTTCGCCTTGATGCGCTCGGTGTTGAGGCCGCGGCCGTCGTCGGAAACCTGGATGATGATATGGCCGCCTTCATGGTAGGCCGACAGCCGGATGCGGCCGTGCTCGGGCTTGCCCACCGCGCGCCGCTCGGCCGATGTCTCCAGGCCGTGATCGGCGGAATTGCGCACCATGTGGGTGAGCGGATCCTTGATGAGGTCGAGCACCTGGCGGTCGAGCTCGGTTTCGGCGCCCTGCAATTCCAGTTCGATCTGTTTGCCGAGTTCGATTGAGAGGTCGCGCACGATGCGCGGAAATTTCTGCCACGCATTGCCGATCGGCTGCATGCGCGTTTTCATCACGCCTTCCTGCAATTCGGCGGTGACGTTGGAGAGCCGTTGCAGCGGCGTTTTGAATTCGGAATCCTCGTGTCGGCGCACGATTTCGAGCAACTGATTGCGGGTGAGCACCAGTTCGGAAACCATGGTCATCAGGTGTTCGAGCGAGTCGACGGCGACGCGGATCGACTGATGACTGTTTTTGCCATCGTCGTCCTTGATCGGCTCTTCCACGACCGGCGCCGGCTGCTTTGGCTGAATTGCCGCCTTTTGCTTGGGCGGGTCGACCGGGGTTTCGCGAAAGACGCGTTCAAGTTCTTCGAGCGACACTTCACCCGGCTTCAAGACGCGCTCGGGCTCCGGCATTTTCGCGCTCGCGGCACGTTCGGCGATACGCTCGAGATCGGCGATCAGATCGGCGTCGGCGCCTTCCGGCTCGCCCTGCTCGCGCGCCAGCGATTCGAGAATTTCCTTGATGCGGTCGATGGTGGCGAGAATGACCGTGACCGCTTCGTTGGTGGCGGGCAGGCCGTCGCGGAATTTTTCCATCACGCTTTCGGCCGCATGCGCCAGCGTTTCCAGCCGGGGCAATCCGAGAAATCCGCAGGTACCTTTGATGGTGTGGACGAGCCGGAAAATATTATCGAGGATTTTGGCGTTGTTCGGGTCTTGCTCGAAACGCACGAGTTCGACGTCCACCACATCGAGACTCTCGTTGGTCTCGGTGACGAATTCCCGCAGCAGGTCGTCCATGTTCAAAAACGCCTTCACCGACGGGCGAAAGCGCCCGCGCGCCGCTCCCCGTCGAGAGCGCCGCCAGTGTGTCGGTGAAGAGTTTAATTTTAGTTGCGGATTGCCGGATAAGTGGCGGGCCTTAACCTTCCGTTAACCACACCAAAGCCCATACCGATGGATTATCAGGAAGCTGCCTCGCGCTATTGGGCGCTGACCACGACGCTGTCGCCTTCCATCGCGACCGTGGCTGTCAGCCCGCAGGCGCCGGCCAGAAGGCTCGCATAAAACGGCTGAATGCGATGGGCGTCTAACCCCTCGCCGGCCTGCCCGGCCAAAAGTGGCGGCACGGCCGGCAGCACCTTGGCATTGGCGCCGGCGGCGCTCACCTTGATGCCCATGCCGTCGCCCGCACCGATCGGATCGATCGTGAGCTGGCCGCCGCGCGGGATCGCCTGGCCGGCAATCAGCAGCATATTGAGCAGGAGTTTCACCTTGTTCTTGCCCATCAGCACGCGCGGCAGGTTCCAGGCGAGTTTGGTCTTTTCGTCTTCGAGAAAGCCGCGCGAAATCTTCTCGGCGTCGCCGGTGTCGATCTGCGCGCCGGCCGAACCGGCGGCGCCGAAAGCGATGCGGCAGAATTGCAGCTTGGCGGAAGCGGTGTTGGCGCTCTTCTTGATGAGTTCGAGGGCGAAAGCCTGGGTCTCCTCGCTCTTGTCCTCGGCCAGAACTTCCAGTCCGTTGACGATGGCGCCGACCGGGCTGATCAGATCGTGACAGACGCGCGAGCATAGCAAAGCGGCGAGATCGAGCGCTTCAATGGAAGATCCGGACATGGACTGGCCTCCGAGCTACGTGCAGGGTTCAATGAGACGGGCGAATCGCTGGTCGTCCCAAGGTTCGGGCGTGATACACCGCACCACCACGAGCGCCAAGGAAAGACCGCGGCAAAGCGCTCCAAAAGGCCGGACAAATACGGGCGAGCATTGACAAAGGCACCGGAAATCAGCCCGCAGCGCGCCGAACAGGTGCTCGACGACTTAAGCGAAATCGTCTCGCGTGCGGCTTTAGCTACCCTCGCGGTACCGTTTTCCAGCGTGGCGCATCGCATCAAGGACGACCTGTCGCCAGTGACGGCCGCCGATGAGGCCTCCGAAGCCCTGATCCTGGAAGGGCTCGCCCGCGTCCTGCCGGGGGTGCCGGTGGTGGCGGAGGAGTGCATCGCCGGCGGCGCTTCGCCGGGCGCGCTCGGGCAAAGCTTCGTGCTGGTCGATCCGCTCGACGGCACCAAGGAGTTTCTCGCCGGCCGCGATGAATTCACAGTAAATGTTGCGATAATTACGCAAGGCGTCGCGATCGCCGGCATTGTCGCGGCCCCGGCGCAGGGCCTGATGTGGCGCGGCGTGGTGGGCGGCAAGACCGAGCGGTTGCGACTCAAGATGGGAGCGCTTCCTTCCGAGGCTTATGACCGTAGTTCCATTCGCACGCGGGCGGCGCCGCAACGGCTGACGGTCGCGACCTCGCGCACCCATCTCGACGCAATGACAGAAGACTTCCTGGCGCGGCTGCCGGTCGCCAAACGCTATCTGTGCGGCTCGTCGGTGAAATTCTGTCACATCGCGGAAGGCACAGCCGACGTCTATCCGCGGCTGTCGCCGACGCATGAATGGGACATCGCGGCCGGCGCGGCGATCCTGACCGCCGCCGGCGGCGCGGTGGTCGCGCCCGATGGCGGACTTGTGCGCTTCGGCGCGCAGGCGTCAAAATTTCTGGTGCCGGGATTTATCGCCTGGGGCGATCCGGCCGCCGTGGCCAAAGCCTGAGCGGAATTCAGCGCCCGATGGAGCGCGCGACCTCGGGCCATTTGCGATTGGCGCTTTCGATCACCAGCCCCGGATTGGCGAGAAATTCGGCGCGCGCCTTGTCGTCGTAGAAGAGATAGAGCCGCTCGCCCGCCACCGCCCAGATCAGGGCGTTGCCCGGCACCGACACGCCGCGGGCGATGGCCACCGGGTCGTAGCCGCCGAAGCGTGGCGTATAGACCTCCGGATGATCGGCAAAAGCCGCACGGTTGCCATCGTTGACAAAGCGCCAGACCGCGCCGTTTTGCATCAGCTCGATTTGCGGATCGCCCTGCACCGCCTTCTGGCGGGAGAAATAAGCGACCGGGTCGAAGCCGCCGATGGCAAGCCCGGTGTCGGAATTGACCACCAGCCGATCATCGGGCGAGGCTCGGAGTGGCCCCGGTGCTATAATACCGGCAACGATGGCGAGGCCGGCCAGTGTGCCAAATGCCGCTTGGGCAAAGCACGCACGCCGCGACTTCCGTTGCTGCCGTGGTCTAGTCATAGTTCCAAGCGAGATAAGATCGATTCGGGAGCCGGCCCGCCACGGTCATAATAAGGTCGCCGGCATGAGCATAACGTTAAGCTGGCACTGCGGCCTCGCCACTCAATGGAGCATTCGATGCGCACTTTCCTGCGCCTGACCTCCCTGACGCTCTGCCTTTTTGCCTTCGGCGTCGATATCGCCTCGGCGCAAAACCAGCCGCCGCAGCAAATACAACCGGTCCCGCCGCAACGGAAAGACACGTTCTCGGTCGATGAAATCGTCGGCACCGGCCACAAATTCTTTGGCTCGGTATCGCGCGGCCTGGCGCAGGTGGTGGAAAAAGCGGTCAGCCGTTGGGGCCAGCCGAACGGCTATGTGCTCGGCCAGGAAGGCAGCGGCGCTTTTGTCGTCGGCCTGCGCTATGGCGACGGCACGCTCTACACCAAGAACGCCGGCGACCGGCGCGTGTTCTGGGAAGGCCCATCGATCGGCTTCGATACCGGCGGCGAAGGCGCCCGCACCATGATGCTGATCTACAGCCTGCCAGAAACCGACGCGATCTATCAGCGCTTTGGCGGCATCGATGGCTCGGCCTATTTCGTTGGCGGCTTCGGCATGACGGCATTAACGGCGCACGATATCGTGGTGGTTCCGATCCGTTCCGGCGTGGGGCTGCGGCTGGGCGCCAATATCGGCTACCTCAAGTTCACGCCGAAGGCGACGTGGAACCCGTTCTGAGCTTCGCGCCAGGCGGCAATTTTTAACGCTTGGGATGCTATGTCCCGGCCGCTCACGCGCGTGGTTAAGGACGCGCGCGCGAGTTTAGGTTAATCTCAGGCTTCGCTGGCAGTGCCCGGGCCCGTCATGTCATGGTTGAGACGGGGAATAAGGGACACGGAAGCTTTCTGTTCGGAGGCGTGCATTCATGATTGAACCGATCATGTATTTCGGGATCGGCTTCCTGGTCGCGGCTCTCGTCGGCCTTGTCGTCATTCCTCTCGTTCATGCCCGCGCCGTCCGGCTCACCATGCGCCGCCTTGAGGCTGCGACCCCGCTGTCGATGGCGGAGATCCAGGCCGACAAGGACCAGTTACGCGCCGAATTCGCAATGTCGACGCGCCGGCTCGAAGTCAGCGTCGAAAATCTGCGCACCAAGAGCACCAGCCAGCTTGCCGAACTCGGCAAGAAGGGCGACGCCATCAACCGGCTCAAGATCGAGCTCGGCGAAAAGACCGCCACCATTTTCGCGCTTGAAGCGCGTGACAAGGCGCTGCGCGATCAATTGCGCACGACGGAAGAAGAATTCTCGATCAAGACCAGCGCCATGTTGGATGCCCAGCGCGCGCTTGCCGACAAAGAATCCGAACTCGGCCGATTGGTGGGCGCACTGGACGAGCGTTCCAGCATCGCGGAATCGCAAAAAGTCGACCTCGTCGCGCTCAAGACCCAGGTCGAAGCGCTCAAGGATCGACTGACCGGCGCCAGCAATGACCTGCGCACGGTCGAAGACCGCCGCGACGCCGAACGCGTCGAACTGAAAGCCGCGACCCAGGAACTCCAGGAAGAGCGCGGCAAGGTCGAAAATCTCGGCCGCCGCGTATCCGAACTCGAACATGCGCTGGTGGCGCAGACCACCGAAGCCGAAATTCTCGGCCGCCGCGCCCACGATCTCGAGGCCCGATTCGGCGAGCAGTCGCGCCTGCTCAACGAAAGCGAATTCGAATTAAAGCACCTGAGCGCCGAATTCGAAAAAGCGAAGAAAACCGAAGCCGACCTGCGCGCGGCCGTCGCCGAACTCGACGATCGCGCCAAGTCGGCGACCCAGCAACTGCGCACTGAAAACATGCAGTTGCAAACCGAGTTGACCAACCTCAAGGAAGAACGCGACCGCATCGCCGGCGAATTCGGCACCATGAAGCGCGAGGCGGAAGAAAGCTGGGCCTCCGAGCGCATCGAGAATTCGCTGCTGCGCGAACGCATCAACGATGTCGCGGCGGAAGTGGCGCGGCTCGCTTCGGCGCTGGAAGGCCCGAACTCGCCGATCGACGCCATCCTCGCCGCCGAAAGCGCGCGCGACCGCGCCGCCCTTGCCGCCGGCGAAACCGAGATTACGCCGCCGGGCGGGCATCTCGCCGACCGCATCCGCGCCCTGCAAACGCATGCCTCGCGCATGGCCGCCGACGAAGAACCCAAGGCACCGAAAACACCGAACTAACCGGATTTCGCCTCCGCCGGGCGCGCTTGACACCCCGGCGAGCCCCTCCTTATATCGCGCCATCTGCGAATGGCCGGGCGGTTAGCTCAGCGGGAGAGCACACCCTTCACACGGGTGGGGTCATAGGTTCAATCCCTATACCGCCCACCATTTGCGATACGAATTCCGCCAATTACTCCATCCAAGGCCGCTCGCCCGCGCATAGCGGGCGCATTCATTTTCGGCGCCGTTTCGAAACGGCGCGCAACCAAATCCCTGCTGCTCCGTTGTCGATTGGGCTTGCGCCGTTTGCACGGCGCGGCCGGCGTTTCAGCAGGGATCCCCGTGGACATTCTAGCGAAATCGGGTGCGAAAAATGCCGCGCTTGAGGCGGAAAGCGACGCTCCGCGCGCTTACGATCCGTCCGGATGGACCACGTCTTCACAGATTGCGATCTGCGGCATCTTTCTTATCCTCTTTATCGCCTCGCTCGATCTGGCGCGGCCGGTGCTGCTGCCGGCGACCTTTGCCTTCGTCATCGGCATGATGCTTGGGCCGGTGTCGAGCCGCGCCAAAGCGCTTGGCATTCCATCGCTCATCACCGCGATTGCACTCTGGATTCTTGTAATCGCGATTTTCTACGGCGTGATCGCGCTATTGGCGGCGCCCGCTTTGGACTGGATCGGCAAGGCGCCTGAAATCGGTCAAAACATCAAGGAGAAATTCCAGTTTCTCAACGGTCCGCTGCAATCTTTGCAGGATCTGCGCAACGCCATTCTGCCGCAAACTGAAAGATCGCATTTCGGCGTGGACATCGTCAATTTCGTGCAACCGGCTTTGACCATCGTCACGCCGGCGATCGGACAGATTTTCATCTTCTTCGGCACGCTGTTTTTCGTTCTGCTCGGCCGCGCGCGGCTGCGTCAGGCGGTGGTTACGCGCTTTGACGAGCACGAAGCGCGTCTGCGCGCGCTCAAGATCATGAACGACATGGAACACAATCTCACCAGCTACCTCAGCGTGGTCGCGGTGATCAATTTCGTGGTCGGATTGGGCGCGGCGGCGATAGCTATCTCGGCCGGCCTGCCGAGCCCGCTCGCCTGGGGAGCGCTCGCTTTCATCCTGAATTTCATTCCTTATATCGGTGCGCTGATCATGGAGGTCGTGCTGCTGGCGGTCGGGCTGGTCACATTCCCCACGCTCACGCATGCGCTGGTCGCGCCGGTTCTTTACTTCGCCTTCACCACGCTGGAGGGCCACTTCATCACGCCGAGCATTATGGGGCGGCGGTTGACGCTCATTCCGCTCGCGGTTTTCCTCTCGTTGATTTTCTGGACATGGCTGTGGGGTCCGGCCGGTGCGTTTCTGGCCGTTCCACTATTGATCGTCGGTATGGTTGCCATCCAGCATTTGGTTCCGCGCGCGGGGCCGGTCTTGCCCGGCTGACCGGGCTACATTGGAACTATTGCCGCGGCGTAGCGTTGTTCCGGAGTAATTGTTTCAACCCGGCGTAAATTCGAGGGGAATCATGTCCACACGCAGTAAAATTGCTTCTTCGACGGCCGACGAGATCGCCGCCATCAAAGAATTGATGGGCGATCTCGAGACCCGGCTACACCGCCTCGGCAGCAACGCCAAGAGCGAAGTGTCGGGCGGGGCCAACGATATATCCGACTTCGTCAATGATGCGCTCGCCGGCATCATGGAGCGGGTCAAAGACGGCACACAATCGATCACCGACACCGTCGCGGAACGCGCCACCCATATCAGCACCGACGCACTCAAAAAGGTCGTGGCCGAAGTCGAGACCAGACCGCTCACCATGCTCGCGATCGCGGCTGGGGTCGGGTTTCTGCTCGGCATCAGCAAGCGATAAGGCGCGGGCCATGCGGCTCACCGACATCGCCGAGATCACGGTCAGCCATCTGATCGGGAGGTTCATGCGTCGCGCGGCCGGCTTTGCACTGGCCGCGCTGTTGGCCGTCATCACGTTCTACTACGCCAGCGCCGCCGGAACGGTGGCGCTGGCGCTGCAATTCGGTACGCTCTATGCCTATCTCATCATGGCCGGCATTTACGCCGCCACGGTACTGATTGTGATGATTGTGTTATGGGCGACGCGGGCCAAAGCAATCGCACGGCAAGACAAAGTCGCGGACGCATTAGCTTCGCCGCGCAACATGCAGATCGCCATGCTGGTCGAGGCCGTCATGCTTGGCTATTCACTGGCACGCAAATCCGGCAAACCAATTTTGTAAAAGCAGACGGCGCGATGCCGCGCCGCGCGTTACTTGCGCCGCGTCGGCGGATCGCGCGAAAGATTTTTCGCCGCCAGCTCGTCGAGATAATCCTGCCAATATTTTTCGAAGTTTTTTCCAAGATCGAGCAGATAGTCCCAGCCGAAAATGCCGGTCGAATGCAGATCGTCAAACACCAGCCGCACGGCGTAATTGCCGACCGGCAGCACTTCCAGAATCATGACCTGGCTTTTGCCGGGAACGGTCTTGCGTTCCTCGGCCGAGTGGCCCTGCACTTCCGCGCTCGGGCTTTTCACCCGAAGATATTCCGCCGGCAGGTCGAACTGGCCGGCATCGTCGAACGACACCGTGAGGGTCTTGCGGTCCTTGTGCAGCCGCAATTCGTTCGGCCAGGCCTGCGTATCCGATTGTGCCATGGCGCTGTTCTATAGCGCCGATGCCTAAATCACAAATCGCACGTTAAACGACAAAACGCACTTGCCCGGCGCTCGCAAGATCATAGCCGCCCATCTCCTGCGCGCGCGCTTTGAGTGCATCCGAATGCAGAAATTTGAGCAGCGTTTGCAGCGCTAGACGGAAATAATCGCGCTGGCGCATGACCAGATCGAACGGCTCCCAGGCGATCGGGACAAAACTTAAACCGGCCGCATCGGCGACGGCGCGCGTCGCCACGCCGATATCGGCGCGCCCGGCGCGGATCGCCTGGGCGATATCCGGCCCGGTCGGGCAGATCGGGCTGGCCGCCACCAGCGCTTCGAGCGACTGCTTGGCGCGGTGCAGCAGCGCCAGCAGCAAAAGCTGCGCGCCGGCGCCTTTCGGCCGCATCGCGATGCGCGCGCGCTTGCCGATCACGTCTTCGATTGAATTAAGCTTGAGCGGATTTTCGGACGCCACCAGGAACCCCTGTTCGCGCCGGCAGAAGCCGACCAGCACGGCGTCTTGCACGTCGCTGCGCGCACTCATGGCCGCGACATTGGCGTCACCATCGATGTCTTCGAGCGCATGCAGATGCATCGAAGCGGCGAGCGTCTCGCCGGCAAGAAAGCGCGTGAAGCCGGCTTCGCTGCCGACCGCCAGCATGGCAATGCCGGAGCCGCTTTCGCGCAGCGCCCAGTCGAGCAGCGGATCGTGACTGCCCGCGACGATCGGCGGCGGCGCGGCGCCGGTCATGCCGGCCGGCCGGGTGACGCTGGATGCCAGCCAGTGGTCGAGCTCGGCCTTGGGAAACAGCCAGCGGCCGGTGACCTTGGTGCAAGGCACCGCGCCCTCCGCCACCATTTCATAGATCTTGCGCTCCTTGAGGCGGAGATAGGCGGCGGCTTCGGCGGTGGTGAAAAGTTGCATATTGCGGGTCTGCACTCATATGCACAGTTTTGGCGAATGCCAAAAATGCAAAATAACAAGCAGACAGGCACCTGCATAGTCTCAAGCTATTCGATATAATTCGCCAATCAGGCCGACTGGTCAGATTGCTTCGTAATGCGTTTTATTGTGCGGACTTCGCTCCTATCCCCTTAGGCGGCGCAACCTATGAGCTTTACCGGCTGGCCACGCCGGAACTGCCGCCGTCAGTCAGGCTCGGCAAAGCCCTAAAATCCGCTCATTATCGGTGGCCGGAGGGGGATATGTGTATAATGCTAGCCGTCATGGCCTGTTCGCGGGGTTCGCGGGTGGCCCCGATCGGCCAGTATTAGTGCGAGCGTGTATTAATGAGCCGAGCCGCTCCAAAGATGCGGGATTTTGCCGAGCGTCTCATTGCGTATGAGACGAGGCGAAATAGATCATCCGCGACAAAAACCCCGGTGGCCTGTCTCGTCATTGAGAAGCTGCGTCCGCAGTTGGCGACACTCATGGGCAACATCGGTTTTCGTGCGCTGCTGTCGCGCACGCTCGCGCTTGCCAACCCTGAATTTCCGTGGCTGCGCGCGGTGCAGGTCAAAGCGGAAGGCTCTTTGGAAGGGCTGGATGAACTTGGAACGCAAGTCGATCCGGATGATGTTTTCGAGGGCTGCGCTGTTCTGCTTGCCCAGATGCTCGGGCTGCTGGTCGCCTTCATCGGCGAAGATTTGACACTTCGGTTGGTGCGCGAGGTCTGGCCGAAGCTGTCCCTCAACAATTTGGATGTCGGTAAAGGTGATCGATGAAAAACCGAAAACGTAACCCGGCAAAAAAACAAGCTGTGAGCCAGCGGACTAAAGTCACGATCCACAAACTGCCGACCGGCGTTCGCGGCCTCGACGACATTCTGGGCGGCGGCATCCCAGAATTTTCTTTCAACATCATCGCCGGCACGCCAGGTTGCGGCAAAACCACGCTGGCGCACCAGATTGTTTTCGCCAATGCCACGGCACGCAAACCCGCGCTCTATTTCACCGTCCTCGGCGAACCAGCTTTGAAGATGCTGCGCTACCAGCAGCAATATTCTTTTTTCGACGAATCCAAGTTGGGTAAGGCCATTCGCTTTATCAACCTGTCCGACGTGGTATTGGAAAAAGATTTAGACGCGGTACTGGAAGAAATCATCAGAGAAGTCACGGCGACCAATCCCGGCGTCGTGGTGGTGGATTCCTTTCGCACCGTGGTGCGCAAAGCGATGGCCAGCGCGAGCGAACTGGAGATGCAATCCTTCATCCAGCGCCTCGCCCAGTTTCTGACTAGTTGGGAAGCTACGTCGTTTCTGGTCGGGGAATATACCGTCGATGAGATGCGCGACAACCCGCTGTTCACCGTCGCCGATGGTCTTTTCTGGCTTTCGCAGGTGGCCGAGAGAAATTCCGTGGTGCGAAAACTGCAAATCTACAAATTGCGCGGGGTGGCATCGGTGCCAGGATTGCACACCATCCGCATCAGCGATGACGGGATGCAAGCCTTCTCGCGCACGCTGGGATTGATCGGACAAAAATCGAAACCTTCGCGGCGCCGGCGGCTTTCCGTTGGCATTCCGGAACTGGACAAAATGATGGGCGGGGGCGTCCTCGAAGGCGACAGTCTCCTGATCGCGGGGCCGTCGGGGACGGGCAAATCGGCCTTGGCCACGCAATTTATCGCCGAAGGACTGCGCAAGGGTGAACCGGGTATCATGGCGATCTTCGAGGAGCGCCCAAAGGGATACACGGATCGCGCCGACAGTTTTGGTTTGAATTTAAGAACACCGCAGGAAAAGGGAAAGCTCGAAATCCTTTACCTCCGTCCGCTCGATCTTTCGGTGGACGAAACGATGCAAGAAATTCTCGACGCCATCAAAAGGGTCGGCGCGAAACGGCTGGTGATCGATTCGCTGGTCGGTTTTGAGATGGCACTGGCACCCGGTTTCCGCACGGATTTTCGCGAGTCGCTCTACCGGATGATCGCAGCTTTGACGGGAGCCGGGGTCACGGTTCTCAGCACGGTGGAGGTGGAAGACAAATTTACCGAGATGTCGTTTAGTCACTATACAATCTCGTTCCTCACCGATGACATTATCCGGTTGCGCTATGTCGAGATCGACGGCCAGCTTAGGAAGATAATGGTCGTGATTAAAATGCGCGGCGGCAACCACAGCAAAGACATCCGCGAATATGTCATTACGGACAAGGGCGTGGTCGTCATCCATCCGCGAACCACGGAGTACGACGGGCTGACCACCGGAATCCCCCGGCGAACCGGCCCGCGCCTAGCGCAAAAAGAGGAAGCCGCGCCTGAGCCGAAGGCGAAAAGTAAAGAGAAAAGACCCCTACACTAATCCGTGAAGTGCAACGATGCGGTCTATATGGGAACTTTTCGCGAGATTATCGAGTATCATTAGACAATGACCAAGACTTCGCAGACTAACGAAAAAATGCTCGCGATGAACGAGGCGTTAGTCCTCGGCTCGGTCCGCCAGCATGAACTCACCGAAGCTGCCGAAACATTGAACGCGCGGCTCCAAGAGGAAATCGCCGAGCGCAAACAGGCAGAGACCGCGCTGCGCGAAAGTGAAGATCGTTATCGCAATTTGTTCAATTCTATGGACGAAGGCTATTGCATCATTGAGATGATATTCGACAAGCGCGAAAAGCCGGTCGATTACCGGTTTTTGGAAGTGAACCGTGCTTTCGACAAGCAGTCCGGTATGCACGACGTAACGGGCAAACGGATGCTGGAGTTCGTCACGGAAATTGAAGAACATTGGCTTGTGAACTACGGCAAAGTCGCCGTGACGGGCGAACCGGTTCGTTTTGAAAACGAATACAAGTCGCTTGGCCGTTGGTTTGATGTCTATGCCTTTAAGATTGGTGAGCCCGGGAGCCGACGAGTGGCCGTCCTTTTCACCGACATCACCGAGCATAAACGGTCGGAGGAGGCGTTGCGTGAAAGCGAAGAACGCTTTCGCGCCATGTTCGAGTTGGGTCCCGTGGCCGTTTATTTCTGTGATGCCTCAGGTGTGATTCAGAACTTTAACCGCCGCGCTGTCGAACTGTGGAACCGCGAGCCGGCGTCCGGGGATACTGACGAGCGGTTTTGTGGCTCGTTCAAGCTGTTCCGTCCTGACGGCAGTTTTATGCCGCATGAACAATGCCCGATGGCCGAGGTAATCTCCGGAAAAATTTCGGTCGCGCGCGACGTCGAAGTGCTCATCGAGCGGACCGACGGCTCGCGGGTCACCGTGGTTGTGAACATTCGTCCGCTAAAGAACCAGCGCGGAGAAGTCACGGGAGCCATCAATTGCTTTTACGACATTACGGATCGCAAGGAGGCTGAAGAGCGCCAACAGCTCCTCATGAATGAACTCGCACACAGGGGCAAAAATCTGTTGGCTGTGGTTCATTCGATTGCGTCCCGAACGATGTCTGGAACGCGGTCGCTCGCCGAGGCGCGCGAAGTGCTCGCAAACCGCATCCAAGCACTGGCGCGCAGTCAAACGGTGCTCATGGCCGATGGTTTCGAATATGCGTCTTTGACCGAGATCATTCGTCTTGAAATTGAAGGCTTCTCCGATCGGGTCAATGCCGACGGCCCCGATGTAATGCTCAACTCCAAGACCGCGCAGACGTTCGCGCTTCTTATTCATGAACTCGCGACCAACGCCACCAAGTACGGTGCGCTGTCCCAGGCAGTCGGTCACGTGTCGATCCAATGGAAGGTTGAGGGAACGGGAGAGGAAGCTGAATTCCGGTTTCGCTGGCAAGAACACGACGGACCGCCAGTCAAGCCGCCAACCCGCGAAGGCTTCGGTCGCATATTGCTCGAAAAGGTCGTTGCGCAGGATTTTGGCGCGAAACCAAAAGTCAGTTTTGCACCTGAAGGCTTGGACTATGAAATCCATGCACCGTTGTCGGTCATGGCGGCCAGCAGTGCGCCCCCGCCCCCGGGGGGGGGGGGTCCTTGAACGCAGCGCGAAAAGGACTGTAGGTAGTTCCCTGAACGATTCGTCAGGCCCAACGTTGGCGTAAGCTCGACCCTTCTTCCAGTCGCCGATAACCAAAAGAGACGCTCGTGAGACAACGAGTCTTGGTTGTTGAAGATGATTTTCTGGTCGCACTAACAACGATGGATGTTCTGGAAAGCATTGGATGCAAGATCGTCGGACCGGCGGCACGACTCGCGGCAGCGATACAACTTGTTCAATCGGAATCTCTCGACGCCACTGTACTCGACATAAACATTTCCGGCGAGATGATCTGGCCGGTCGCCGAAGAATTGCAGCGTAGAGGTATTCCTTTTCTATTTCTAACGGCCTATCCGCAGCTCAGTATTGTCCCCAAATTTTTCGCTACTGTCGCGAGGCTGGAAAAACCATTGGTAAAAAATCACTTATTAAATCATATTCGCACAATGTGGAATGAGCACAACTGAGGAGGGCGGCGTGCTAGCGGTATTGGTCTCTAGCAGGCGCTGAAAAAGTATCCGGCGTCATTCCGGGGCGCGCCGAAGGCGCTAACCCGGAATCCAGCTCTATTGAATTTCCTTGTATTTCTGGATTCCAGGTCGCCGCTAAGCGGCGTCCGGAATGACGGCAAAGAGTTTTTCAGCAGCCTACTAATTGGACTCGTCGGCTAGCAAAATCGCTGAGTAATTGATTTTATTGGCGCTCCCTAGGGGACTCGAACCCCTGTTTTCGCCGTGAGAGGGCGACGTCCTGGGCCACTAGACGAAGGGAGCTTGGCCAAAAGTCTTCAGGGCCTTGGAGATAGCCGCGATCCGGCGGCGGTGCAAGCGCCGGGTCGCGCTTGTTGTTGTATCCGGCGGCGAAAGGATCGCGCAAAGATCCAGACCACGCAAGGACGCCTCGCGCTAGCCCTGAGCGGATAAACACTCGCGCAAGTGGAGCGCCTGGTTTAAGGCTTCACTTCCAGCCGCAGTCGCCCGAGCGGCTTGAGCGTATCGGGATCGAAAGTGCGCAATTCGGTGACGCCGCCGACCTCGACGGTCACCACGATGTGGTCGTTGCCGATGGTCGTGGAGACGACCCTGGCGCCGGCCGGAAGGTTCACGGTCACATCGACCGGCTCGCCCCCCGCCTCCACCGCACTGTCGCCCGAGCGGTAAATCTTGTAGCCAATGACGGCAAACACCAGCCCGATGGCGACGCAGGTTGTCATCAGCGCGAACATCATCAGGCGGCGCACCTGCGCCAGCGAGCGGGCCTGATCGGGATCGAGCGGTTTGACGTCATCGGGCATGCGTTCGGCCAATTTGCTAAAGAAAAGATATGAGCGATAGCGAAACGATTACAATCGGCGAGGAAGATTCAGGCGGCCGCCTCGACCGCGTGCTGGCTGTACGGATTCCTACGCTTTCGCGCTCGCGCCTGAAAGCCTTGATCCTCGACGGCCAAGTTTCCGTTATGGCGCGCACGATCCTCGATCCTTCGGCTGCCGTCAAATTCGGCGACATTATCAATGTCAATCTTCCGCCGCCGGAAGAAGCCAAGCCCGCGGGCGAAGCGATCCCACTCACTATTGTCTATGAAGACGACGACCTGATCGTGATCGACAAGACGAAGGGCCTGGTGGTGCATCCGTCCGCCGGGCATTCGAGCGGCACGCTGGTGAATGCGCTGATCGCGCATTGCGGCGACACACTTTCCGGCATCGGCGGCGTCAAGCGGCCGGGCATTGTGCACCGGCTCGACAAGGATACGTCCGGCCTCATGGTAGTGGCGAAAAACGACCGCGCGCACCGCCATCTGTCGAAGCAATTTTCCGACAAGCTCGCAAGCGGATTGCAGCGCGGCTATCTCGCTTTGGTCTGGGGCGCGCCCGACCGCGCCAAGGGCACCATCGATGCCCCGCTCGACCGCAGTTCGCAGAACCGCGAGAAGCGCGCCGTGCGCGAGGGCGGGCGCGACGCCATCACCCATTGGGAAATGCGCGAGCGTTATATCGGGCCGGATGAGAAGCCGGTAGCAAGCTTGCTCGCTTGCATGCTGGAGACCGGCCGCACGCATCAGATCCGCGTGCATCTAGCTCATATCGGCCATCCGATCATGGGCGACGAAACTTATGCCACCGGCTTCAAGACCAAGGGCGCACGGCTCGGCCCGCAAGCGCGTGCCGCGGTCGAGGCGCTCGGCCGGCAGGCGCTGCATGCGGCCGTGCTCGGCTTCACTCACCCGGTGACCCGCGAAGAACTGCGGTTCGAGTCGGCCCCACCCGCCGACATGCAGGCCTTGATCGCGGCGTTGCGGGCTAAAGCGTGAAGCCCTTGAAAATCGGCTTCGCTACGCCATTTAGGGCAGTTGTGACCCGAAGTCTCCGAATCTGCCTAAACCCGAGTTCCGCCCGGAACGATCGGGCTATTTGTGTCGTTATCGTGGTGCCCGCGAGCGGCAACGACCGTCTCAACGGCTTGGCACGCTGGAAATAAGCCATCTCCATCAATAGTTTATAAGCGCATGGCAGGGTCACGGCGACGTGACGGCGGGATGCTTTCATTGCCCTGCCCTAACCAGTATGCTGCACCTGCGTTCGTTTTCGCGGACGCGAGAGGATGCGCACCGTCGGCTCGGGGAGCGACGGTGACAACCGCCTGCCGATCCGTCGGGGGCATTTTATAAGGAGGGCGCTATCATGGCCCGTTCAGCCGCAATGCCGGCACTCAAGGCCGAATCCGGTCTTTCTCACTACCTGGATGAAATCCGCCGGTTCCCCATGCTGGAACCGCAGGAAGAATACATGCTGGCGCGTAGCTGGCGCGAACACGGCGATCGTGAAGCCGCGCATAAGCTCGTCACCAGCCATCTCCGTCTCGTCGCCAAGATCGCCATGGGCTATCGCGGCTACGGCCTGCCGATTTCCGAGGTCGTCTCGGAAGGCAATGTCGGCCTGATGCAGGCGGTCAAACGCTTCGAGCCCGAAAAGGGCTTTCGCCTCGCCACCTATGCGATGTGGTGGATCAAGGCCGCGATCCAGGAATACATCCTGCGCTCGTGGTCGCTGGTTAAAATGGGCACCACCGCCAACCAAAAGAAGCTGTTCTTCAACCTGCGCAAGGCCAAGAGCAAAATCTCCGCGCTGGAGGAAGGCGATCTACGGCCCGATCAGGTCAAAGTCATCGCTACGCAGTTGGGCGTGACCGAGCAGGACGTCGTCGACATGAACCGCCGGCTCGGCGGTGACGCTTCGCTCAACGCTTCGATCCGCGACGACGGCGAAAGCGGCGAGTGGATGGATTGGCTGGTCGATGACGCACCGAGCCAGGAGCGCATTCTCGCCGACAGCGAGGAAAGCGGTAACCGCCACCAGGCGCTGATCGGCGCACTCGGCGTGCTGAACGAGCGCGAACGCCGCATCTTCGAGGCGCGGCGGCTCGCCGACGATCCGATCACGCTCGAGGATCTCGCCACCGAGTTCGGCGTCTCGCGCGAGCGCGTGCGCCAGATCGAGGTGCGCGCGTTCGAGAAGGTGCAGAAGGCGGTGAAGACCTCGATCGCCGCGCTGGAAACGCCGAAGGAAACGCCGGCCGTGACGGCCGGCGCGACCGTGCACTAAACGCGCATCGCATGTAAGAGCTTCAGACGGCCGGGAATTTCCCGGCCGTTTCCATTTGCGCTCCAGACTCCATTTGGAGCGCATGTCGGGTTTCGTCCATGGAACTTTTCAGCCTGCCGTTCATTTCTTCTGTAAGGCAACAGGCTAAAGGGGCAACGAATGAAGGCGACAAAGATGCTGGTCGCGGCCGAACATCAGGCCGTGCGCCGGGCAAGTGGTTTCCTGAGCGCCGCGCGAAAGCGCTTCGGCCGTTTGGTATCTTCCAGTCGAACCACGGAAACGGCGGCGCAACGCCGCTACGTGCGCGAAGCCGAGAAGACCATTGCCGACGCCGAAAAGATCATCAAGCAGCTCAAGACCAAAGTCGCCGCCGCCAAGCGCTCACTGCCACACGCGGCCAAACGCGCAAAAAAACGCGCCAAGAAGAAAGTCAAGCGCGCGACCGCCAAGACCAAGCGCACGGTCAAAAAGGCGGCACGCAAAAGCCGCAATACGGCGCGCAAGACGGCGCGTCGCAAATCCCGGCTCTGATACCGCTGCCCGGAACGGTCGAACGCGCAATCGTGATCATCGCGCCTGGCCCGGGTGTGCTAGTTTTAGTCAGGCTCGTGGCGGAATCGACCGCGGCCGGAATAAAGAAGTTAGGCCAAGGTCGGAAACACGTTCGGCAACGCTAAGGCCACGGCAGCCTGAACAGAGTTTCAGGAGGCGATCATGGCGCATTCACACTTGCTGCTTGGCGCTGGCACCACCGCCAGCGATATCCGGGTTCGCCGCATCAGCGTTTCAGATCTCATCGACGCGCTGCGCCTCGGCGCGCAGGATTTCTACGCGATGCCGACGCACGCGATGTTCCTGTGCGTGATCTATCCAGTCGTCGGCCTGCTCGCGGCGCGGCTTGCCTTCGGTTATTCGGTGCTGCCTTTGCTCTATCCCCTGGTGACTGGCTTTGCGCTGGTCGGTCCGCTCGCCGCGCTCGGGCTTTATGAGCTCAGCCGCCGGCGCGAAGCCGGCCAGGAGACCTCGGTGACGCACGCGCTCGACGTGGTGCAGTCGTCCTCGATCGGCGCCATCGTGGCGCTCGGGCTGTTGCTGATGGCGATCTTCGTGTTATGGATTGCCGCCGCCAACGCGCTTTATATCGCCGACTTTGGTTACGCCACGCCGGATTCCATCGGCGGGTTTTTGCACGACGTGCTGACCACCAGCGCCGGCTGGAATCTGATTATCCTCGGCAATGGCATCGGCTTTCTCTTCGCGATTTTGGTGCTGACGGTGAGCGCGGTGTCGTTTCCCTTGATGCTCGATCGCGACGTTGGCGCGGCGGTGGCGCTACTCACCTCGATCCGAGTGGTTCTGGAAAATCCGCTCACCATGGCGGTATGGGGATTGGTCGTCGCAGCGCTGCTATTTCTCGGCGCGCTGCCGATGTTCATCGGACTGACGGTGACGATGCCGATCCTCGGCCATGCGACCTGGCATCTTTATCGCCGCGCCGTCGTGTCCGATGATGGCCCGCGTCCGACTTATCGCGAGCCGGCTCGCGGCCACCGCTCGGCGGCGGATTTCCCGGCGGTGCTGTTTCCCTGGGCGAAGTAAGGTTCTTCACCTCTCCCATAAGGAGAGGTCGGCGAGCAAAGCGAGCCGGGTGAGGGGTTAGAACCTAACGAGAGCTATTAACCCCCTCACCCCAACCCTCTCCCCGTTAAGGGCGTTCCGCCCGTCTTCGACGGGCTATGGGGAGAGGGAGCGCAGCGGAATTCGCGGCTCCGGATCAACCACCATCGACGAGTGCGCACGCCCTACTGCCCCCAGGCGCGGAACGCTTCCTCGAACGCGCGGCCGCCGGGCGTGCCTTTTTCCATCGCGAGGATGGCGCGCTTGCCGTTGGTGTAGACGATCGGGATATCGAACCAGTCGCGCTCTTTCAGCAACTGGATGTTGCGTTGCAGGTCGATGCCGACGGCGGAAAGTCCGATCAGGAAATAACCGTTAGTCACCTTGACCGCGAGACCGGCGAGCGGCACGCCGCGCGCCTGCTCGTTCTGTTTCATCAACACGCCCGGTACGTTGCCGATGCCACCTTCGGAGAAATCGGCCGGCAGCGTGAACATGATCTCAATGGTGTGGCTGGCCGGCAGCGCCTTGTCGGTGTTACGCCGCAGCGACCAGGTCATGCGCATGCGCCGTTCCGGAATTTCGACGTCGGCGCGGATGGCGAGTTCGGGCGCAAGACCGGGACCGGGCGACACCGTCTCGGTGCGCCACACCGCCGAGCCGACATAGCGTTTGCCTTTCGGATCGGACGGGTCTTCGTCGTAGAGTACGACCTTTTGCGCCACCGCGGCGGCCGGCGCCGTCGCCGGCTTTTCGGACGGCGCGTCGGAGGAGCCGATGCGGTCGGCGATCTTCGGCCGCGCCGACGGCTCGCTGGTGGCGGCGGGCTTTGCCGGCGCCGGCTTCGGTGACGATTTCACCATCGCCATCACCGATTTTGCCGCCGACAAGACAGAGGCGCGCTGCCAATAGACACCGGCGGCGACGCCGCCGACCAGCAACAGCAGCAAGATTACCTTGATGACGCCGCCGTACGAACGCGGCGGGCGCGCGTAATCGTCTTCATCGGTTACCGGCGGCGGCGCCAAATCGGACGGATGCTCCCCCGGCATACCGCCGCCGTGTTGCGCCGGATGTTCACCGCCTGGCGGTTCGAAATAATGTTCGTTTTGTTGCGCGTGCTGTTGCCCGTGCTGGCCGGTGGCGTAATCGTGCCGGCCGGGAACATCGTCATAGGCCGCGCGCGCGGCGCGATTGGCTTCGGCGCTGGCGCCGCCGAGACCTTCGATCTCAGCCACCGTGTCACGAAAATCGCGCAGACCATGATCGCCGAGGGATTGGCGGCCGTCGTCGTATTCGTCCGCGTCGGGCGCGTCCGCGGCATCAGGGCGCGTGCGCTTGGCCGCTTCCGCCTCGAGCCGGCGGATCGCCTCCTCGAGCGCCAGGCGCTCGCGCGTGATGTCGCTTTCGTCGAGCGGCGGATCGACGCCGCGCAGCTGATTGACCAGCGCCGAGCGCGCGCGATCGTACAGCGCACGGCGGTTTTCGCCCGAGTTCTTGTCGAGGCCTGCGACGGCGCGGGCAATCAGGGGATAATAATCAGCCATTCCTCAGCTTTGCGTTTCAAGCGTGATACGTCAAAATCGGCGCCCCTCCCCGGCATCGCGCACTTCTACTTACAAATTCAATGCCTGCGGATCGTGTCTTTTTTCGTCCGCTTATGTCTCGAACGGGTTCTTCATCAGGATTGTATCCTCGCGCTCCGGGCTGGTCGACAGCAGCGTCACCGGGCAACCGATCAGCTCCTCGATTCGACGCACGTATTTTATCGCCTGTGCCGGCAATTGCGCCCAGGAGCGGGCACCGGCGGTGGGTTCCTTCCATCCGTCGATGATCTCGTAGACCGGCTCGACTTTGGCCTGGGCTTGTTCGCCGGCCGGCAGATAGTCGAGTTCGCGGCCGTCGAGGCGATAGCCGGTGCAAACCTTGATCTCGGCAAAACCGTCGAGGATGTCGAGTTTGGTGAGCGCGATGCCGTCGATGCCGCAGGTGCGCACGGTCTGGCGCACCAGCACCGCGTCGAACCAGCCGCAGCGGCGCGCGCGGCCGGTGACGGTACCGAATTCGCGGCCGCGCTCGCCCAGCATCTTGCCGATGTCGTTGTGCATCTGATCGGTCGGGAACGGACCCTCACCCACGCGCGTGGTGTAGGCCTTGGTGATGCCGAGCACATAGTCGATGGCGTTCGGACCGAGGCCCGAGCCGGTCGCGGCCTGCGCGGCCACCGTGTTCGACGACGTGACGTAAGGATAGGTGCCGTGGTCTATGTCGAGTAGCGCACCTTGCGCGCCTTCGAACAGAATACGCTTACCCTCGCGCCGCTTGCCGTCGAGCAACGACCAGACCGAATCCATGTAAGGCAGAACTTGCGGCGCAACCTGAGCGAGGTCGTCATAAATCGTTTTCGGATCGAGTTCGGCAAGGCCGTTGCCGCGCCGCAGCGCGTTGTGATGCGCGAGCAAACGGTCGATCTTGGGCGCCAGCGCCGGCAAGTCGGCCAAGTCCATAAAGCGGATGGCTCTGCGCCCGACTTTATCTTCATAAGCCGGGCCGATGCCGCGCTTGGTGGTGCCGATGCGGGCCGAGGAATTTTCGCGGATAGCTTCGAGTTCCCGATGCAGCGGCAGGATCAGCGTGGCGTTCTCGGCGATGCGCAGATTGTCGGGCGTCACCGCGACGCCTTGTTTTTGAAGCTGCGCAATTTCGGCCAACAAAGCGCGCGGATCGATGACGACGCCATTGCCGATCACCGACAATTTGCCGCCGCGCACAACACCGGACGGCAACAGCGACAGTTTATAAGTGACGTTACCGATCACCAGCGTGTGGCCAGCATTGTGGCCGCCCTGGAACCGCACCACGACGTCGGCCTGCTCCGACAGCCAGTCGACGATCTTGCCCTTACCCTCGTCTCCCCACTGGGAGCCGACAACCACCACGTTCGCCATAAAAACTGCTTCTCCGCGTCAGCGTTTTCGGACACTGACGCCGGGCGGTGCCGGGCAGGTCCACCCGGAGATAAAGGAAGCGGGGGGCGGTGGCAAGGCGTGGAATGGCCCCGCGGGCGCCACCGCGGCCAGCGCTAACCATATGATTTCGCGAGGCTATTGCTGTCGCTCGCTCGACGCCGCGTCAACTGGGGCAAAACGAGAAGGTGCTGATCCGCTTGGTATAGGGATATGCGGATTGCAGAAATCGAGCGGCATGTCGCGCTTGAAGCTGTGCTTAACCGGTTCCGCCAACCCGACACACACGGTCACCGCCAAGAGCGCGAACACAACCGGGTTGGTCCAGCGGTGCGTTTGCAAGGCCGGAATACGGACCAGAAGCCAGACGCCGGCGATGATGGTCAGGGGATCGGTGATGATGAAGTATTCGAGTTTCAAGCCTCTGAATGTTCCGATCAGATCGATGGCCCAACCCGCCGCGAGCAGAAGCCCGGCCTGAAAAACCGTCCGGCGATCGCCCTGGCGCCAGGCAAAAACCATCGCGGCGATAACGGCCCATTCCAGAAAAATAGTTGGGCGGGGCGACGAACTAAGGAAAAACGTCTGCCTTGCGAGCAATAGTCCGAAGCCATCGAGCAAGGCCTGAACGAACGTCGTTCCCGATAAGCCGCCGCCGCTCATCAAATCTGGCGCACTCGAGGCCGCGAAAGCGAGCATCTTTTCAAGCGGGTTCATGACGACGGTGGCATTCCCGACATCCGGGCGTATCGCCAGAACCAGCAGGCCGAGCGTGACGCCGGCAACGACGGTGGCCGCAACCGAAATGCTTTCCAGCAGACCGACGCGAAACTGAACGGCGTAGGCGGCGATCCAGACACAAACCCAGATACCGATCATGGTCTGGTAGAGCGGGAATCCGGTGCCGAAAATTCTCACGCGTGCCGCAAGCACGGTCGGGTCAAACAGGCCCGACATCACGATCGATCTTGCCGCCAACGCGGCAAGTGCGGCGGCCGCGATAAACAGCCCGGCCATCGCCATGGCCCGGCCGCGCGAATGCCACGCCGGCGGCGACACCTGGCTTGGTTGGCCGAAGAAAAACGCGAGTGGCGCAATCGCGACCACAACAAACAGAATGTGGACCTTGTTGAGCATGGCAAGCGTAGCGCAGAACGTTGCGATGCCGACCATAAACGGCCGCCAGTTGCTGGCAGGCCGCTGCGCCGCGACCAGCGTCACCAGCAAGGCCGCATAAGCGCAACCGGCGGCGATCAGCTCGGTGCGGACAATTCGGCTTTCCATCATGAAACCGCCGGAATAGGCCAGGGCAAAGGTTGCCAGCGCGGCAATGCGCCAGTTTTTCACCAGCGCCCGCGTCAGATAAGCAAACGATGCTAAAAAGCCCAATCCGATCAAGAACAACAGGACGCGCGCCGCCTGGGTGGCGCGCATCCATGCCAGACCAGACGCGAACGTATCGTTCACCGGCGGGAGTTCTGACAAGGAATGCGCCGGCAACAAACCGACGTGATGCAAGAGCGAGAACCAATCGCCTAGCAACAGGATTGTCAGGTAGGCGGGATGATCGAAATATTCCTGGCGCAGTCCGTCGTTGAACAGAAAGGCCTCATAGACCATCCACATATCCATGTCGCCGATACGCCAGTACGGCCACCAAAATCCGAATGCAAAGAAAAGCGCGACCAGCACGAAAACATTGATCGCGAGGGTGCCACGCCAGCCGGTGACAAAAAACTTCTCGATGCCGACGCCGCCGCACCGCGCATCGAGCCAGGACAAAAATTTCAATGGAATCACCTCACACCCACCGACGACGATACGCGAATTGAGGCAATCGTCAAAGCAATCGCGACGATAACGCAGCGGACTTCGGGACCGCAGCCGCCTTCTAGAAATGCAGCGGCCTAGCGCTCTGCACCTGCGGCAGCGCACGCACCTTGGCGAGCAGGGCCTGCGGCAATTCGCCGTCGATCTCGATCAGCGCCACCGCCGAGCCGCCGGGCGCTTCGCGGCCGACGTGGAAGGTGGCGATGTTGATGCCGGCTTCGCCCAGCGTCGAGGAGAAGGTGCCGATGAAACCGGGCTTGTCGAGATTGGTGATGTAGATCATCGAGGGGCCGAATTCCGCGTCCATGCGGATACCCTTTATGTTGACGATGCGCGGGCGGCCGTCGGCGAAGACGGTGCCGGAGATCGAGCGGGTCTGATTTTCAGTGGTGACCGTGAGCGTGATCAGGCTCTCGTAGTCGCCGGCCATTTCGCGCGTGACTTCTTCCACCACGATGCCGCGCTCCTTGGCGACGATCGGCGCCGAGACGACATTGGCGTCGCCCAGCATCGGGCGCAAAAGTCCTGCGAGCGCGGCCGAGGTGAGCGCCCTGGTGTTCATCTGCGCGACCGCGCCTTCATAGGCGATCTGCACCTTGGAGATGCCGCTTTCGGTCAACTGGCCGGCAAAGGAGCCGAGCTTGTCGGCGAGCGCAATGAAGGGCTTGAGTTTGGGCGCCTCTTCCGCCGTGATCGAGGGGAAGTTGACGGCGTTCGAAATCGCGCCGCGCAACAGGTAATCCGACATCTGTTCGGCCACCTGCAACGCGACGTTTTCCTGCGCTTCGCTCGTAGCCGCGCCCAGATGCGGCGTGCAGACGACGTTGGGATGGCCGAACAGCGGATTTTCGGTCGCGGGCTCGGTCACGAACACATCGAAGGCGGCGCCGGCGACGTGATTGGAATCGAGCGCAGCACGCAACGCTACTTCGTCGACCAGACCGCCGCGCGCGCAGTTGATGATGCGCACGCCCTTTTTGGTCTTGTTCAACGCCGTAGCGTCGATGATGTTGCGGGTCTTGTCGGTGAGCGGGGTATGCAGCGTGATGAAATCGGCGCGCTTGAGCAGTTCTTCGAGTTCGACCTTCTCGACGCCGAGATCGAGCGCGCGCTCCGGCGACAGGAACGGATCGTAAGCGATCACTTTCATCTTGAGGCCGATGCCGCGCTCGGCGGCGATCGAGCCGATATTGCCGCAGCCGATGACTCCCAGCGTCTTGCCGGTGATCTCGACACCCATGAAGCGGTTCTTCTCCCACTTGCCGGCCTGTGTGGAGGCGTCGGCTTGCGGGATCTGGCGCGCCAATGCGAGCATCAGCGTGATGGCGTGTTCGGCGGTGGTAATGGAATTGCCGAAGGGCGTGTTCATCACGATGATGCCCTTGGCCGTGGCGGCCGGGATGTCGACATTATCGACGCCGATGCCGGCGCGGCCGATCACTTTGAGATTTTTCGCGTTGGCCAGAATCTTCGGCGTCACCTTGGTAGCCGAGCGGATGGCGAGGCCATCGTAACTGCCGATGATCTCGGCGAGCTTGTCCTTGTCCTTGCCAAGATTGGGTTGAAAGTCGACCTCGATACCGCGATCTTTGAATATCTGCACGGCGGCTTCGGAGAGTGCGTCGGAGATGAGAACTTTGGGCATAGTGACCTCAGTTGTCATTCCGGCCGAGCGCAAAGCGCGAGAGCCGGAATCCAGATTAAAATAATGTGGGTTGTTGCTGGATTCCGGGTTCGCTCGCTACGCTCGCGCCCCGGAATGACCAATCTTTAAGCCGCCTTCGGCAGCGCGGCTTTGGCTTCGGCGAAGGCCCAGTCGAGCCAGGGCGTCAGCGCTTCGACGTCGCGCGTCTCGACCGTGGCGCCGCACCAGATGCGTAAGCCCGCCGGCGCGTCGCGATAATAGGCGATGTCGTAGGCGACGCCTTCCTTCTCCAGAATGCCGGCCAGATTCTTGGCGAAAGCCGCCTGCGCGTCAAGCGAGAGCTGCGTCACCGCCGGATCGGTCACGACCAGACAAACGGAAGTGTTGGAACGCTGTTGCGGATTTTTGGCAAGATGGGCAATCCACGGTGTCGCCGTCACCCATTGCGCCAGCGCTTTCGCGTTGGCATCCGAGCGCGCGACGGTCGCGTCCAACCCGCCGATCGACTTCGCCCAGGTGAGCGTGTCGAGGTAGTCCTCGACGCACAACATCGACGGCGTGTTGATGGTCTCGCCAATGAAGATGCCTTCGTTGATCTTGCCGCCTTTGGTCATGCGGAAAATCTTCGGCAGCGGCCACGAAGGTTTGTAACTTTCCAACCGCTCGACCGCGCGTGGCGATAAGATCAGCATGCCGTGAGCGCCCTCGCCGCCGAGCGCCTTCTGCCAGGAGAAGGTGACGACATCGAGCTTGGGGAAATCAAGCCGTTGTGCGAACGCAGCCGAGGTGGCATCGCAGATGGTGAGACCCTTGCGGTCGGCCTTGATCCAGTCGCCGTTCGGCACGCGCACGCCGGACGTGGTGCCGTTCCAGGTGAAGACCACGTCGCTGTCGAAATTAACTTTCGAGAGGTCGGGCAATTCGCCATAGGGCGCTTTCAGCACCGTGACGTCTTTTAGTTTCAGTTGCTTCTCGACGTCGGTAACCCAGCCTTCGCCGAAAGATTCCCATGTCAGCATGGTGACGGGCCGCGCGCCCAGCATCGACCACAGCGCCATTTCGACCGCGCCGGTATCGGAGGCCGGCACGATGCCGATGCGATAATCGGCGGGAACGCCGAGCACTTCACGCGTCAAATCGATGGCGCGCTTGAGCTTCGCCTTGCCGATCTTGGACCGGTGCGAGCGTGCTAAGACGGCGTCGGTGAGGGCTTGCAGAGACCATCCGGGACGCTTGGCGCAGGGGCCGGACGAAAAGTGCGGGTTTTCCGGCCGCACGCCGGGCTTGTTCGCTGTCATCGTCTATCCTTCCAGATAGCAGCCCCTCGTTGGGGAGGGGTGTCCCACTGGCGGGAATACGGAAGGTCCGTGAAAAGGTCAAGCGGCTTAAAGTGCCGATCAGCGCGGAGACCTAGTCGATGAGGTAGCGGAAGCCGATGCGGATTTCATCGCCGGTAAGTTTTTTCACGGTCAACTGCTCGCTCGGACCGCCGCTCACATCGCCCAAATTGACGTGGCGGTAGCCGAAATCCAGCAGGACGTTGCGGGCAACGCTATAGCTGACGCCCGCCGTCACTGCCCAGGCCAGATTCCAGCGGCTGACTGGCACCGCGGTCGACGCTATTGGCGCAACTGCGCCCGGATTTTCGTAGGACGAGAAAATCACATTAGCGCCGCCGATGCCGGCACCGACATAAGGCGTCAGCCCGTACCAGGTGCCAAGATCGGCATAGGCGTTGCCTAAAACGGTGAAGCTCTCGACCTTGCCGGAGAATTCGCCCCCGGTGTATTCGGCGCGGTATTTCGACCGCCAGCCGTAATCGCCGGTGATATCGAAGCGCAGCCAGTCGCGCTTGATGCCGGCGCCGAGGCCGAAGACGAAAGCGTTATCGAGTTTGGACGACGTCGGATCGGGAACCAGCGCAACGTCGCCACTAGACGATGAGCCGGTGTGCTGAAATCGGTACCCCAGATCCCCGCGTAGATACCAGCCGGAGGAAAATTCGACGCGTTCGAATGATCGCTCCAGCGTCGGCGGCGGCAGCGTCGGCAAATTGCCGGGAAAGTCGGCGGCGATCGCGGCCGCCCCATGGCAACCAACCGCCGCCCCCACGATCAACACCGTCCGCAACGTGCTGCTGGAAAACCTCATAACAACACTCCCTCACAGCACAAGTGCACGGCGACCAAACCAAGAGACCGCGATCGCATTAAGCGGCGACTAACCATGTTCTTTCACTCTTTCGCGCGCGCGGTTACCCGCGCGGGCAACTACCCTCTGCTGCGTATCGGCGGTGGCGGCTGCGTGTAGACCGGCGGCGGCTGATAGACCGGCGGCGGCGCGTAATACTGGGCCGGGCGCGAATAAGATTCGAAGGCATCCAGATTGAAGCGCAGGCCGAGGCGGAAGTCGTGCGACGACAGATGATGGAAGGTCGTCGGGTTGTTCGTGCAAGGACAGCTTCCATCGTACGTCACGATGTCGCCGGTGACCGCATCGCCGAGATCGAGATAGCGGTATGAGAACTCGACCGCAAAATTCTTCGTTACCTTGTAGGCGACGCCGGCGTGCAGCGCCCAGGCAAGGCTCCATTTCGAATTATCGCCGGCGAAAGCGACACCGTTTGTCGGAATGTTATTGTCGGTGAAGTTGTAGATGGAGTTGCGCGACACGCCGATGCCGGCGCCGACAAAGGGCGTGAAATTGCGCCAGGTGCCGAGATCGACATAGGCGTTGGCAAGGAACGTCAATTCCGACTTGCTGCCGTGATATTCGTCGGTGAAGGTGCCGTAATTTTCCAGGCCATGGAAATTGGAACGGCCGCGGTATTCACCGGTGACATCGAAGCGCATCCAGTCGTTGAAGTAATAGCCGACGCCGACGCCGAAGATCGGCGCGCTGTCGAAGCCGTATCCGACCACGTCAAAATTGCTGAAGGCTGGATTGTCCAGACTTTTCACCGACTGATTGCTCATGCCGATGTCGCCGCGCAGATACCAGCCGGAGAATTCCTCGATCACCACCGGCGGCGCATAACAGGGAACGGCGCCGGGCGGCGCGTGGCCAGTGGCGATCGCGCCGGCGTCGTAACAAGGCGGCGGCGCATAGTCGGCGGCATGCGCCGCGCCGGCGGCCAGCGTCACGGCCACCGACATCATTGAAATGGTTAGACGCACTCGGACCATGCCAGCATCCCCTGCTCAAACCACGGGTCGCCGAAGCGGCGGAAGATCGCAGGGACGATGGCAGCAAATCCTTAAGTGGCTCTTAACCCTGTTTTTTAACCACGTTGCTTAATGAACACGGGATTGCAGGCGCGCGCGGCAGCGGGCAGCGCTGCGCGAATCGTTCATTAAGGATTTGTTTACGATCGCCGGCGCGGGCGCGCTCACCGAGCCGGGCAGGCGCTTCCTGGTCGAAGCCTATGCGGCGCTTAAGCAGGCGGCGCTGGCCGAACAGATCGGCCGGCGGGCCGCGCGCGGCAACGTCGGATCGATTGCGATCGGGTTTATTCTCTCGATCGGCTGTAGCGGGATGGTGTCATCGAGCCTGATCGACTTTCGCTGCAAGCATCGCGACGTGTCGGTGCAGTTGCGGCGGCTTGTGACTTTCGAACAATTCAAGGCGCTGTCCGAACTCAGTCGCCCTCGCCCATTTCGCCGATGTGATGCTGGGCGTAAAGCTGCACGCCGAGCTTGACGACCAGATCGAGCTGGGTTTCAAGAAAGTCGATGTGGTGTTCCTCGTCCGACATCAGTTTGTCGAACAGATCGCGCGTGACGTAGTCCTTGGCCGAATGGCAATGGGTTGACGCCTCTTGATAGAGCGCGCGCGCCGACATCTCGGCGGCCAAATCGCAATCGAGGATTTCCTTGACATCCTGGCCGATGTGCAGCGGATCGAGCACCTGCATGTTGGGGAAGCCGTCAAAGAAGATGATGCGCTCGATCAGCTTATCGGCGTGCTCCATTTCCTCGATCGATTCCTTGCGCCATTGCTTGGCGAGATCCTTCAGGCCCCAATTGTCGAGCAGCCGGTAATGCAGCCAGTATTGATTGACCGCCGTGAGTTCGTGGCGCAGCGCCTTGTTGAGGTATTCGATAACCTTGGCATCACCCTTCATAACGCTGATCCTTTTGGCGACTTGAACAGGCGGCGCCCGGCGCGAGGCCGGGCGGCCAGTTTGTAAGCCGAACAATTCAATGTTTGGGCGGGGCGGTCAATAAGCGCGCGGCACTTTCAACCGCGTGCGGCGCGTTCAGTCGTGTTTGGCGGGATGCAACGCACAGGCGCAGTTGGACGGGCAAGCGGCGGCGCCAACGAGCGCTTCGTCCATGATCTTACGAATGGTGCGCGCGCAGCGGCCGCATTGGGCGGAACAGCCGAGGCAGCCATAGACCTGCCCGGCCGTGCGCGGCGCCTTCGTCGTGCAGGCGCCGCGGATGGCGGTGTCGGTCAGGACGTTGCAGGAGCAGACGATCATCTAATATCCGGCTTAAGCGGCTCGACGACCGCACTCCCTATAGCTTTCGCCTATTAGCTAATGGTCGTCTTGCGCCAAGTCAAAGGGAATCGCAGTTTAAAAACGTTCTAAAATATTGAATTATAATGGTTTTTTGGTTTGCGAAGCAGGAAAAAGATGGGTGTGACTAACATTTTAGAGACGGCAAAGGGGTTAGTGCCCCCGGCTGCCGGCTGCCTCTGTTTTGCGTTGAGCGATTTGGTACAGTGGTGTCATGGTCAAAACACTTGAACAAGCCATCGCCGAAGTGGAGCGCCTGCCCGCCGAGGATCAGGAACAGATAGGGCGGACACTGCTCTCGCATGTCGAAAAGCTGCGTTCCTTGCGCACGGAAATCGACAAGGGCATCCGCTCGCTCGATGCGGGACAGGGCAGAGAGTCCAGCATCGACGAGTTCATTCGGCAAAAGAACTGGTAGATGGCAGACGTCAGGCGCGCGGCGCTCTGGTCGCCCGAGGCACTCGACGATCGCGAGCGGATTTGGGACTACTACGTCCGAGTCGCCGGTGGGCATACCGCGGAAAAGATCCTCCGCGAAATCGCCGAGATCATTTCGCTGATCGAAGACCGTCCGTTTGCGGGACGCGCGCGAAACGAGGTGCGTCCGGGGCTGCGTTCGTTCGCCGCCACGCCACACGCCGTATTCTATCGTGTCGTCAATGACACGCCGGAAATCGTGCGCGTGCTGGATGGGCGGCAGGATATCGAGGAGAAATTTGCGGCGCGGGACGGGGAGTAACGGCTCTTATCCCGGATTTCGCTGCGCTCCATCCGGGCTACAGAGATCCTACGCCGCCACCTGCGTCAGCGCCTCGCACACGTCATCCACGACCTGCTCGACCAGCAGCTTGTCGTCGCCTTCGCCCATGACGCGGATGACCGGCTCGGTGCCCGACGGGCGCACCAGCAGGCGACCGCCCTGCCCGAGTTTCTTCTCGGCGCTGGCGATGGCGCGCATCACCGCGCTCGATTCCATCGGCTTGCCGGCCTTGTAGCGCACGTTCTTCAACACCTGCGGCAGCGGCTCGAAGCGGTGGCAGATTTCCGACACCGGCTTGTTGCGGGCTTTCACCACAGCCAGCATCTGCAACGCGGCGACAAAGCCATCGCCGGTGGTGGAATAGTCGGAGAGAATAATGTGGCCGGACTGCTCGCCGCCGATATTGTAGCCGTCGGCGCGCATGCGCTCGAGCACGTAGCGGTCGCCGACCGGCGTGCGCACGAGCGTAAGATCGATCGATTGCAGATAGCGCTCCAGGCCGAGATTGGACATTACGGTCGCCACCACACCGGGGCGCGCAAGGCGGCCATCCGCTTTCCAGCTTTCGGCGATGACGGCGAGCAATTGGTCGCCATCGACGACATGGCCAAGCTCGTCGATAATCATGACACGGTCGGCGTCGCCGTCGAGCGCGATGCCGATATCGGCGCGCATCTCGCGCACCTTACGCGTGATGGCGGCGAGCTCGGTCGAGCCGCAATCCTTGTTGATGTTGAAGCCGTCCGGACTGTCGCCGATGGCGACGACGTCCGCCCCCAGTTCCCACAGCGCGTCGGGCGCGACCTTGTAGGCGGCGCCATTAGCGCAATCGATCACCACGCGCAAGCCGGACAGATCGAGAGCGCGCGGCAGCGTGCGCTTGGCGAATTCGATGTAGCGGTCCTGCACGCCGTCGATGCGCTTGGCGCGGCCGAGGTCGTCGCCTTTGGCGAGCAGCTTGCTCAGATCGGAATCGAGCAGCGCCTCGATTTTCTTTTCGACCTCGTCCGACAGCTTGAAGCCATCCGGGCCGAACAGCTTGATGCCGTTGTCGTCGTAAGGATTATGCGAGGCGGAAATCATCACGCCGATATCGGCGCGCATCGAGCGCGCCAGCATGCCGACGGCCGGCGTCGGAATGGGACCGGTCAGCAGCACGTCCATGCCGACCGAGGTAAAGCCCGCGACCAGCGCGGTCTCTATCATATAGCCGGACAGGCGTGTGTCCTTGCCGATCAGCACGCGGTGGCGATGATCGCCATTGCGGAACACAATGCCGGCGGCCTGCCCGACTTTGAGCGCCAACTCCGGCGTAATGACTTTATTAGCAAGACCGCGAATGCCGTCGGTGCCAAAATAGCGGCGAACCATGAATTGCCCCTCGACGCCCACTTTCAAACCGTCCTTTGGTCTGTCTTATCGGTTTGTCTTCACGCCCCGAATGCCCGTTAACTCGCGGGTCTTTTTGCCGCGCCTTTTGACGTTTCTTGCCGGGCGAGACAAACCGACCCCCACGGCCCTTATAGTACGGTCCCGAGGGGCAACTTAGGTCAAAAATTGTGAGGAAACCTTACGAACCGCGGTTAATGGTTGGCGAATACCGTGCCGCCCGCCTCGGAAAGCCACCGAAACCGGGCATTTCGCTACTTTGCCCGCTGTGCTACCCGGTAGCCAGATTTCCGTGGAATATGCCAGCCCCCGAGCGTCCTCATGAAGAACGTCACCTGCATTGACGACCTGCGCACCATTGCCAAATCACGGGTTCCGCGCGCGTTTTTTGAATATGCCGATTCAGGCTCCTACAGCGAGCAGACGCTGCGCGCCAATCGCACCGACCTGGAAGCGATCAAGCTGCGCCAGCGCGTGCTGGTTGACGTGTCGGAGCGCGACCTCACGACCACCGTGCTTGGCAAGAAGATCGCCGCGCCCCTGATCCTGGCACCGATCGGGCTGTGCGGCATGCAGCACGGCGACGGCGAAATCTTGTCGGCGCGCGCGGCCAATGAAGCCGGCATTCCGTTCACGCTCTCGACCATGTCGATCTGCTCGATCGAGCAGGTGGCGGAAGCGACAGCTAAGCCGTTCTGGTTTCAGTTGTACGTCATTCGCGACCGCGGCTTTTCCAAGCAATTGCTGGACCGCGCCATCGCCGCCAAGGTCGACACGCTGGTGCTGACGGTCGACTTGCAGGTGCTTGGCCAACGTCACAAGGACATCAAGAACGGCATGACGGTGCCGCCGGAGTTCCGCATCAAGAATGTCATCGACATCGCCACCAAGCCGGCCTGGGCCTGGAGCGTGCTGAAGGGCAAGAGCAAGACCTTCGGCAATATTTCCGGCCACGTGCCGGGCATGGAGAACGTCAATTCGCTGTCGAAGTGGACGCAGGATCAGTTCGATCCTGCGCTGAACTGGAAGGACGTCGAGTGGATCAAGAAATACTGGCCGGGCAAGCTGGTCATCAAGGGCATTCTCGACGTCGATGACGCCAAGCGCGCGGTCGATATGGGCGCCGACGCCATCGTGGTGTCGAATCACGGCGGCCGCCAGCTCGACGGCACGTCGTCCTCGATTGCGATGCTGCCGCGCGTTGTCGATGCTCTCGGCTCCGGCACCGAGATTTTATTCGATGGCGGCATCCGTACTGGCGCCGATATCGTGCGCGCGCTGGCCTTGGGCGCGCGCGCCTGCCTGATCGGGCGCTCGTATATCTATGGGCTCGGCGCTTACGGCCAGGCCGGCGTCGCCAAGGCGATCGATATTCTGGAAAAAGAACTGAGCGTCACCATGGCGCTCACCGGCGTGGGGAAGGTCACCGACATCGACGGCCGCGTGATCGAAGGCGGCGTTGCAAAGAAGAAGGCGGCGGCGAAGGCAAAGCCGCGGGCGAAGAAGTCCGCCTCGTAAATGGTAAAGCCGTCGCCATTATCGCTCGCGGACTTCCCTTATATCAGCGACATCACCACGCGCTGGATGGACAACGACGTCTACGGTCACATCAACAACGTAGTCTATTACTCGTTCTTCGACACGGTGGTGAACGGCTATCTGGTGGCGCAGGGCACGCTCAATATCGCCAAGAGCGATGTGATCGGGCTGGTCGTCGAGACGCAATGCAATTATTTCAAATCCGTCGCCTTTCCGGACAAAGTGCGCGCGGGTCTTCGCGTGGTACATCTGGGCAAATCAAGCGTGCGTTACGAGGTCGGCATTTTTCGCAACGATGAAACGCAAGCCGCCGCGCAGGGGCATTTCGTGCATGTTTACGTGGATCGCGCGAGCAACAAGCCGGTCAAGTTGCCGGAGAAGTTGAAAGAAGTGTTGGGGAAGCTGAAGCGCTGACTGCTTCTTCCCTCTCCCCGTGAACGGGGAGAGGGAAAGACCTCACCGCCACCCCATGTCCGGCGCGACGCGCTTCAAGATCGCCTCGATGACATGCGCGTTGTAATCGACGCCGAGCTGGTTCGGCACCGTGAGCAACAGCGTATCGGCCTCGGCGATGCCCTCGTCGGCCTTCAACTGCGCGATCAACGCATCCGGTTCGGCGGCGTAGCTGCGGCCGAAAATGGCGCGCTCCTTCTCGCTCAGCATACCGACCTGGTCCTCGCTCTCATCGTGGCCGAAATACATGCGGTCCTGATCGCTCACCAGCGCGAAGATGCTGCGCGAGACCGAGACGCGTGGGCTCCGCGTGTGCCCGGCCGCCTTCCACGCCTCGCGATAAAGCCTGATCTGCTCGGCCTGTTGCACATGGAACGGCTTGCCGCTTTCGTCGATCTTGAGCGTCGAAGACTGCAAATTCATGCCGAGCTTGGCCGCCCATTCCGCCGTGGCATTGGTGCCGGCACCCCACCAGATGCGCTCGCGCAAGGTCTCCGAATGCGGCTCGAGCCGCAACAGGCCGGGCGGGTTTGAAAACATCGGGCGCGGATTTGGCTTGGCGAAGCCCTGCCCGCGCAACGTTTCGAGAAAGATCTCGGCGTGGCTGCGCGCCATGTCGGCGTCGGTCTGCCCGTCCGGCGGCACGTAGCCGAAATAGCGCCAGCCGTCGATCACCTGCTCGGGCGAACCGCGCGAAATGCCGAGTTGCAGGCGGCCGCCGGCGATGAGGTCGGCGGCGCTTGCGTCCTCCACCATATAGAGCGGGTTCTCGTAGCGCATGTCGATGACCGCGGTGCCGATCTCGATTTTTTTGGTGCGCGCGCCGACAGCCGCCAGCAACGGAAAGGGCGAGCCGAGTTGGCGCGCGAAATGATGGACGCGGAAATAGGCCCCGTCCGCACCCAATTCCTCGGCCGCGACCGCGAGCTCGATCGATTGCAGCAGCGCGTCGGAGGCCGTGCGCACCTGCGACTGCGAGGACGGGGTCCAGTGACCGAAGGAGAGAAAGCCGATGTGTTTCATGGGGGTATGATTTTGGAGATGAGGCTTTCGGTATTCGTCTTGTTATCCTGAAAATTTGTGTTGGAACAGATCGCGTTCGCGAGGGCTGGGCGCGACACGCACGGGTTGCAACTACCTAAAGTTCGGACTTAAACTGCTCCTTTTTGAACTACTGCTACCCTCCATATGAGCTACGGGCTCACTGGCCCCACCCAATTCTCCACCTTCAGCAAGTAGCCCGGATGAAGCGAAGCAAAATCCGGGGACTTAGATTTCGTTGCATCGTCGGCCCCGCATTTCGCTACGCTCCATGCGGGCTATCGCAGGCGGTCCGGCGGCGGGTCGTCGATCTCTGCGAACTCCTCGTCGACCGGCGTCATCGATTTCAGTAACGCGACCAGCCCGCGTTTGCGCACGGGCTCGATCACTAGACGCTTGCCAACATGAAGCCCCCGATTGCTTTATAAATAAGTAAGCTGGATCCCGGGCGCGGCGCACCGCTACGCGCTGCGCCGCGCCCGGGACACGAGCAGCAGTGGAAAGGCTATTCCCATGCGCAGCGAAAAATTCATGTTCCCCAACGCCAAGGGCGAGCAGCTCGCCGCCACGCTCGATTGGCCGCTGGGGAAGCCGACCGCCTTCGCGCTGTTCGCGCATTGCTTCACCTGCGGCAAGGACAACCTCGCCGCCAAACGCATCGCCGAGCGGCTGACCATTCACGGCATCGCGGTGTTGCGCTTCGATTTCACCGGGTTGGGCGGCAGCGAAGGCGAATTCGCCAATACGCATTTTTCCTCGAACGTGGACGATCTGGTCGCCGCCGCCAATCATCTGCGCAAGCTGCACGAAGCGCCGGCGATCCTGATCGGGCATTCGCTCGGCGGCTGCGCGGTGCTGGCGGCTTCGCACCGGATCGGCGAAGCGCGCGCGGTGGTGACGATCGCCGCGCCCTACGATCCGTCGCACGTGACCGGCCTGTTCAAGGATCATGTCGAGACCATTCGCGCGCAGGGCGAAGTGGAAGTGAAACTGGCCGGGCGGCCGTTCACGATCAAAAAGGAATTCCTCGACGACGTGGCCGAGAAGAAGCTGAGCGAATGCCTCGCTACTTTGCGCAAGTCGCTGTTGGTGTTTCATTCGCCGACCGATGAGTTGGTCGGCATCGACAACGCCTCACATATTTTTCAGGCCGCCAAACATCCGAAGAGTTTCGTCTCGCTTGCCGGCGCCGATCATCTGTTGAGCAAGAAGGCTGACGCGGTCTATGTCGCGAATGTGATCGCGGCCTGGGCGGGGCGCTATCTCGATCAGCCCGAAGTGATGACCGAGGAAGAAGTCGAAGTGGGCCTGGTGGTGGTGCGCGAAACCCACGGCGGCAAATTCCAGCAGGAGATTTTGACCGGCGGGCATCGGCTGCTCGCCGACGAGCCGGAGAAACTGGGCGGCCTCAATTCGGGGCCCGGCCCTTACGATTTTCTATTGGCGGGATTGGGCACCTGCACGTCGATGACGATAAGGCTTTATGCCGACTTCAAGAAAATTCCGCTGGAGAATGTGTCGGTGCGCCTGAGCCACGGAAAAATTCATGCGAAAGATTGCGAGACTTGCGAAACGAAAACCAGCATGGTCGATCGCATCGAACGCGCCATCACGCTGGAAGGCCCGCTCGATGCCGAGCAGCGCAAGAAGCTGATGGAGATCGCCGACAAGTGCCCGGTGCACAAGACGCTGGAATCAAAGATCGACATTCATACGGTCGAGCGCGCGGCGTGAATGTTTTCGCGCGGTAATGGCGGACTCGATCTCGCGCCGAAATTTTATTTTTTGTCCGGCCGGCGTTGAACGGCATGCGACTGCCCGCGTTGGTAAGGCGCGCAAAGCGCAAGCGGCCGGCACCGGCGGCTGGAGCAATTGATGCGCGAAATCCCGGAGCTTGCCGCCGACCTCGATGTCAGCACGCCCGGATCGGCGCATGCGTCGGCGCGGCACGCCGCGCCGGCGTCTACCGCGGCACCACCTCGCCGCGCCCGACATTGACGCGGTTCGCCTCAAGCGAGCCATCCGGCTTTTTAACCGCGCGGATGATGGCGACATGCGCGCCGGATTTCAACTCCGAGCGGTCGCCGACGACGTAGTTCAAGATCACCGCCTCCGGCGGCACGATGATTTTCTTTTCGCCATCTTTATATTTCACCGTCAGCACCGGACCCTCGACGCCGGCGACGGTCTCGGCCACCGCGCCATTGGTCATGGTGCTGTTGGGCCGATCCCAGGGGCGATGGCCATCGCCGAGCCCGCGCTGCACCGGGGCGAACACCGTCACCTGGATGGCGCGCTGGCTGCCGTCGGCCTGCGGCGTGGCGCCGACCTCAAGACTGGTGCTTATATCGGTGTCGGCGGTCAGCGCCACCTTCGCCACGCCGAGCTTGTCGGTCTTGATCGACAGCACCGCGCCGTCGACGCTTTCAATCGTGCCGGCGACACGCAAAGCCGGCGGCTGTTGCGCGAAGGCCCCGCCGGTCAACAACGCCAGCAGCGCCAGCGCGACTACAAAACGCCCAGACATTTTATCCTCGCATCACATCGCGGGCGCGACATTGCGCCCGACATAAATGTTTTTGGCCAGCACCGAGCCGTCCGCCTCTTTGGAGGACGCCATGATGATGATCGACGTCCCGGCCTTGAGTTCTTCTTTCTTGCCCGGCGCGACCGACGCGATCACGGTATGCGTCGTAACCAGGATTTTCTTTTCGCCGTCCTTGTATTTCACCGTCAGCGTTTCGCCGTCCTTGGCCTTCACCGCGCTGGCAACGTAACCATTGGTCATGGTGCTGTTCGGCCGCGCGTCCCAACCGCCGTGACGGTCAGGTACGACGCCGCGCTGCGCCGGCAGGAAGATGTGAATCGAAAAAGCCTCGATGCTGCCATCCGGCTGCGGCACGCCGGCGATACCGATAAAGCTGTCGGTCTTGATGTCGTCGAGCGAGGCTTTCACCAGCGCGGCGACGCGCGCGTCGTCGGCCACCTTGACGTTGAGCATGGCACCGTCGCGAGTCTTGAGCGCCAGCATGGCGCCGTCGGCTTTCTCGATCTGGCCGCGAATGCGGGCCGGCTGTTGCGCGAAGGCGAAATTAGCCGCCAGCGCAAGCGCAATGGCCGCGGCGCCAATGGCCCGCAACGAAATATTCACAGGCGACATTATACCCTCCCCTGACGAAACCAGTATTCGTCAGGCGGTAAACCCCTCGCCGCGCTATTTATTCCCCGGCTTGCGCCCCGGCTTGCGCGGTGGCTTGGGGCCGAGACCGCGGCGCGCCTTGGCCTTGGCGACCGCCTTGTCTTCTGCCTTTTCCGGCGGCGCGGGCGGCGGCGCCGGCTGCAAATCAGCCTCGACCAGCGCGCGCAATTCCGCCGTCACCTCCGGCTTGACGCCAAACCACAACTGGAAGCCGCGCACCGCCTGATGCAACAACATGCCGAGCCCGTCGGCGGTGCGCAGGCCGCGCTCGCGCGCCGCCGCCAACAGGCCGGTGGTGAGCGGCGCATAGACCAAATCGCTGACCACCAGCGAATCCGGACAGCGCAGATTGATCTCGAGCGGCGGCTCACCGACCATCCCCAGCGTGGTCGTGTTGGTCAGTAATCCGCAGCCGCCAAGCAGGCCGGTGATTTCGTTCCAGCGGGTAGGCAAAACGCGCGCACCGAATTGCTTGGCCAGCGCCTCGGCGCGCGCGAGCGTCCGGTTGACGACGTAAACGCGCTGCACGTCGCGCTGGATCAGCGCGAACACCACGGCGCGCGCGCCGCCGCCGGCGCCGAGCACCATCGCGCTTTCCAGCCCGCGGTCCCAGCCCGGCGTCGCCGTATCGAGATTGGCAAGAAAGCCTTCGACGTCGGTATTGGTCGCCCGCAGCGTGTCGCCGTCGAGCCACAGCGTATTGGCGGCGCCGACCGATTTGGCGCGCTCATCCGGTTGCGCCACTTTGAGGACGCGCTGCTTGTGCGGCACCGTGACGTTGCAGCCGACATAGCCGCGCTCGCGCAGATGCGTGACGAAGTCCGTGAACTGTTCGGGCGGCACGCCTTCCTTGCGGTATTCGGCGTTGAGGCCGTACTGCTTGATCCAGTAATTGTGGATGAGCGGCGAGCGCGAATGACCGACCGGCCACGCAACGACGCAAGCCGCCTTGCGCTCGTTGCTTTGCTTTTCCTTGCCGTCGTCGCTCATATCTCGGCCACGACCGTGTTGCGCAACGTACCGATCTCCGGCACCGCGATTTCAATGGTGTCGCCCGCCTTCAGCCAGATCGGCGGATCGGTGCGCGAAAGCTTGATCGGCGTTCCGGTGACGATGATATCGCCGGCTTTGAGCGTCATGAAGGTACTGACATAAGCGATCAGGTCTGCGAACGACTTTATCATGCTGGCGGTGGTGTCGTCCTGCGTCACCGCGCCGTTGATCTTGACGGTGATATGCAAGGGCTTGGTCAGATCGATCTCGTCCGAGGTCACCATCCAGGGCCCGATGCTGCCGGTGCGCTCCCAGTTCTTGCCTTGTGTGACATTGAACTTGCCGTGGCGAATCCAGTCGCGGATGGTGCCCTCGTTGCAGAGTGTGACGCCGGCGACATGCGACAAAGCGTCGGCCTGCGCGATGCGGCGGCCGGGCTTGCCCATCACCAGTGCGATCTCGCCCTCGTAATCGAGTTGCTCGGATTCCGGCGGCAGCAGGATCGGACCGAGATGCGGCGACAGCGAATTGGGCACGCGGTAAAACATGCTGGGATATTTCGGAACGTCCTGATCGCCGTAATCGGCATTGCGGTTTGCATAATTAATGCCAATACACAGAATTTTTTCAGGCGCCGTAACCGGTGCCAACCATTCCACTTCCGAAGCCGGATAATCGGGGCGCACCCCGCGCACGGCATCGCGCGCGGCCGCCAGTCCATCGCCGCGCAGCAATTCGAGCGCGCTGGCAAAGCGCGGCAACAGCCGCGTTTTCAGATCTACCACGCCGAGGGTCTCGCCCTCGCCCACCACGGCGCCGAAGCTCTCGCGCCCACGCACATTGAAGCTGGCCAGTTTCATCGTCTATCCGGGCTCCCGGTCTTGCAGGCTTGGTATCGCGTCCGCGCCCAAGGGCGCGGTTTCGGTTTGGCGCAGAGCGGCATGGATCGGGCGGCGGTTCGCGGTTATGCTCGGTGGCCCGCGAGCCATGTATTCCGCGCGCGGCGCGCCGTCAACGCCAGGAAAACCTCAAGGCTGGAGCAGCATGCCGCATATCATTGCCGAATATTCAGCCAATTTGGAGGATCGCCTCGACGTGCAGGGCCTGATCGACGATTTGCACCGGGCGGCGGTCGACAGCGGCGTGGCGGAACTCGTCGCCATCCGCACCCGTGCCGAGCGACGCGAGAATTTTCGCGTCGCCGACGGCAATCCGGCCAATGGCTTTGTCCACATCGTCGCGCGGCTGCGCGTCGGCCGGCCCGAAGAAAAACGAACGGCGCTCGGCCAGGCGTTGCTCGCGGCGGCCGACAAGCGGCTTACCGATGTATATCCGGGCCATCCGATCGGTCTCACGGTCGAAATCCACGAGATCGACCACATGACCTTCCGCCGCAACACGCTGCGCGAACGCGCGGCAACGCCCGCGTAAGCGACGATGCCGGTCCGTCCGCCCAATCATACGCCGCCATTTAACGTCGTGCGCGCCAGCCACGTCGAATTCGGCGTGCGCGACCTCGCAAAATCGCGCGCTTTCTACGTCGACTGCCTTGGGTTTGTCGTCACCGCCGAAGACAAGCAGGCGCTTTATCTGCGCGGGGTCGAGGAGCGCAATCACCATTCGATCGTGCTCAACCGCTGCGAGGATGTGCGCGTCGACGCCATCGGCTTCAAGCTGGCGAGCGAAGACGACCTCGACCGCGCCGCGTTCTATTTCGCGCGCAAGGGTCTGCCGACCTCGTTTCCGGAGGTGCCGCATCAGAGCCGCACGCTGCGTACGGTCGACGCGGTCGGCATGCCGATCGACTTCTATGCGCGCATGGAGCAGAGCGAAAGCAAGCTGCGCCAATATGCCGAATATAAAGGCGCGCGCATCCAGCGCATCGACCATATCAATTGCTTCACGCCGGACGTGCAAGCCTCGTACGATTTCTACACCGACATCGGATTCCGCCTGACCGAATACACCGAGACCGACGGAGACGACGGCAAGCTATGGGCGGTGTGGATGCACCGCAAGGGCAATGTGCACGACCTCGCCTTCACCAATGGGCGCGGGCCGCGCCTGCATCACATCGGCGTCTGGACCGCCGGCGCGCTCGACATTCTGCACATCTGCGACGTGATGGCTTCATCCGGCTTTCTGCCCAATATGGAACGCGGGCCGGGGCGCCACGGCATTTCAAACGCCTTCTTTCTTTATGTGCGCGACCCGGACGGCCACCGCGTCGAGCTATTCACCTCGGATTATCTCACCGTCGATCCCGATTTCGAACCGCTGCGCTGGTCGCTCACCGATCCGCAACGGCAGACGCTGTGGGGCCATCCGGCGCCGAAGTCCTGGTTCGAGGAAGGAAGCGCTTTCGTCGGCGTGGCCGTGCGCGAGCCGGTGCTGGCGGCGCAGCCCATTGTTGCAAGGTAACGATGAAAACGATTTTTATGGACTGTAACGATCAACTCGCGCCGGTCTGGCAGATGATCATCAAGCCGGACGACCCGAAGATCGACGTCAACACAACACCGTTCGCGCGCGACGAACTGCCGCTGGTGCTGGCCGGCTACGACATCGCCATCGACGATCACTCCTATATGCCGACCGAACTGGTCGACCGTTGCAAGCAGCTCAAGCACATCGTGTTTCTCGGCACCGGGCCGGCGAGCTACATGAATGTTGGCGAGATCAAAGCGCGCGGCATCAAGGTGCACATCATCAAGGGCTATGGCGACACCGCGGTCGCCGAGCATTCGATCGCGCTGATGGTGGCGGCGGCGCGCGACGTGGCGCGCATGGACCGCGGCATCCGCGCCGGAACCTGGACTCCGCACGAAGGCATGCAGTTGAAAGGCAAGACGCTGGGCGTAATAGGCCTCGGCGGCATCGGCCGCGAAGTCGCGCGCATCGGCGCCGGCATGGGCATGAACGTCATCGGCTGGAACCGCACCCCGCACGCCGACAGCAAGGTACCGCTGGTCGACATCGATACGCTGCTGGCGAAATCCGACGTGGTGTCGATGAACCTGACGCTCGGCGACGAGACGCGTGGCTTCCTTACGCCCGAGCGCATCGGGCGCATGAAGAAGGGTGTCATCTATGTCAACACGGCGCGCGGAGCGCTCGCCGACGAGGCCGCGCTGATCGCCGCGCTCCAGTCCGGCCACATCCGCCATGCCGGGCTCGATGTCTTCCACGAAGAGCCAATGAAGGCCGATCATCCGCTCGCGCAATTGCAAAACGTCACGCTCACCGCGCATGCCGGCTTTCGCACGCTGGAGGCATCGATGACGCTGTTGCGGCGCGCGGTGGATATTGTGAAGATGCTCGTCTAGTAATATCCCGGCGTTTGGCCGCCATCGAGCGCGATGGCCGTGCCCTGAATATGCCGGCCCTTGGCGCCCGCGAGAAACACCGCCAGTTCCGCCACGTCCTCCGGCTGGCCGATGCGGCGCAGGCCGATCTTGACGAGGCCCTCCTCGCGTACCTGCTCGACCGTTTTGTTCTGCGCCTTGGCGAACTGCTCCTGCAATTGTACGATGCGGTCGGTCTGCGTCTGGCCGGGATGGATGACATTGACGTTGACGTCGTCCTTGTTGCCCATCGCGGTGAGACCCTTGGCGAAATTCGCCATCGCCGCGTTGACCGCGCCGCCGATGAGGAAATCCGGTCCCGGCGTGCGCGCCGCGCCGCCAACAATGTTGATGACGCTGCCGTGCGTTTCCTTGAGCAGCGGCCAGAACAGCCGCGTCAGCCGCACGGCGCCAAAAAACTTCAAGGCGAAGCCGTCGGTCCAGGCCTCGTCGGGCAGTTCGAAAAATTTGCCGCCTTTGGTGGCGCCGGCATTGTTGACTAGTACGTCGCAGCGGTTGAAGCGCGCTTTCACCTGGTCGAATACCTGCTGGCAGGCCTCAAGTGTGCGCAGGTCGCCGGCAATCGTCATCGCCTCCGGTCCGCCGGCGGCCTTTACGGCTTTGGCGCCTTCGGCGAGATTGGCGGCGCTCGCCGCCGCCAGCACCGTCTGCGCGCCCTCGCGCGCGAAGACGACCGCGATTGCCCGCCCGATGCCGCGGCTGCCGCCGCTGACCACGACGACTTTTCCAGCGAATTCTTTTGCCATTTGTCATCCCCCGACGTGACCGGACCGGTCTTATACGCGGCCCCCACGAACACAGCGAGCCGGTATTGAGCGCATTGACCCCGGCCGTTTCCCGGTCACAATACGAAAAAATTTGGGAGGACGCCCAGCGTGAAACCGGCGCCGTTTGCGTATCACAAAGCGCGGAACATTGACGAAGCAGTGGCGCTGCTGGGCGAGTACGCCGATGCGCGCCTGCTCGCCGGTGGGCAGAGCCTGATGGCCACATTGAATATGCGGCTGTCGGCGCCAAGCCTCCTGATCGACATCAATAGGATAGAGGGGCTCGACGGCATTGCGTTGAAAGCGGGTGCGGTGGAAATCGGCGCTTTGGCGCGACACACGGCGGCCGAACGCTCCGACGTTATCGCGCAACATGCGCCGTTGATCGCGCGCGCCATGCCCTTCATCGGTCATCCGGCCATTCGTAATCGTGGCACTTTGGGCGGCTCGATTGCCTTTGCCGATCCGGCGGCGGAGTTACCGGCCTGCCTCCTGGCGCTCGACGGCGAAATCGACGCGGTAGGCCCAAAGGGCAAGCGCACCATCAAGGCTGGCGATTATTTCAAAGGACTTTATGAGACGGCGCTCGGGCCGCAGGACGTGTTGACCGCCATACGCGTACCGGCCGCCGAAAAAGACACGCGCGTCGGCTTTGCCGAACTGGCGCGGCGGCATGGCGACTACGCCATTGTCGGACTGGCAGCGAGCGCACGCGCCGACGGCAAAGGATTGAAAAACGTGCGGCTGGCCTATTTCGGCGTCGGCAATACGCCGTTGCGCGCAAAGAAATCCGAAGCGGCGTTGGCGGGCGGCGATATCGATGCCGCCCTGGCCGCGCTCGATCTCGAACCGAACGACGACATTCAAGCGACCGGCGCTGTCAAAAAGCATCTCGCCGGCGTGCTGCTACGCCGGGTCGCCGCGCAATTGATGGAGGCGGCGTGATGGCCGATACCGCTTTGGACATTACCCTCACCGTCAATGGCGAGCCCGTCAGCGAGCGCGTCGAGGCGCGCAAGTCACTGGTCGATTTCGTGCGCGACGATCTGGGGCTCACCGGCAGCCATGTCGGTTGCGAACATGGCGTCTGCGGCGCCTGCACCATGCGTGTCGACGGTGAGATCGTGCGCGGCTGTCTGATGCTGGCGGTGCAATGCGATGGTGCGAAAGTCGAAACCATCGAGTGTCTTTCGGACTCAGGTGAAGTCGCCGATCTACAAACCGCGTTCGAACAGCGCAACGCGCTGCAATGCGGCTATTGCACGCCCGGCATGCTGACGGCGGCGCAGGATATTCTCAAGCGCGCAAGCGAAATCAAAAGCGTGCCGAGCCGCGACGAAATCCGCGAACACATCTCCGGCAATTACTGCCGCTGCACCGGCTATCACGCCATCGTCGACGCGGTGGAAGCGGTGGCAAAAGCGCGCGCGGGAGCGAGCAAATGAAAATCACCGAGGACTCCCCGCCTGTCCTTTCCGCGCTCGACCGCCCGAACTCCTATATCGGCCGCTCGGTGCCGCGGCCGAACCTGCACCGGCTAACGCAGGGGCGCGGGCAATATGTCAGCGATGTCACGCTGCCGCGCATGGCGCATGTCGCCTTTGTGCGCTCGCCGCACGCGCATGCGCGCATCAAGTCGATCAACGCCGCCGCCGCCAAAAAAATGCCGGGCGTGATCGCTGTTGTCACCGGCGCGGAATTGTCGAAAGTGATGACGCCCTGGGTCGGCGTGCTCACCCATCTCAAGGGCCTGAAATCCGCTCCGCAATATGCCATCGCCATCGACCGCGCCTGCTGGCAGGGCGAGGCCGTCTGCGCGGTGGTGGCAAAGACGCGGGCACAGGCCGAAGACGCCTGCGAACTCGTTGATATCACCTATGAGCCCCTGCCCGCCGTCACCGATCCGGAAACCGCGCTCGACGCCAAGACGCCGGTGATCCAGCCGGACCTCGGCGACAATCTTTGTTTCGAACGCAAGCTCGAGGTCGGCGAAGTCGACAAGGCTTTCGCCGCGTCGGACGAAGTAGTCGAGACTACCTTTATATTCGGCCGTCACACCGGCGTGACCACCGAGCCGCGCGCCATCGTCGCCGACTGGAACGAAGGCGAGCAGCGCATGACCGTATACCAGGGCACGCAGGCGCCGCATATGATGCAGAACCTGTTCGCCAAGCATCTCGATCTGCTGGAATCGCAGGTGCGCGTGCTGACCAAGGATGTCGGCGGCTCCTTCGGCATCAAGGTGCACACTTATGCCGACGAGATGGCGACGGTAGCGCTGTCGAAGCTGCTCAAGCGCCCGGTCAAGTTCGTCGCCGACCGGATCGAAAGTTTCGTCACCGACATTCATGCCCGCGACCATCGCATCAAGGCCAAGATCGGCGTCAAAAAAGACGGCACCATCACCGCCTTCGAAATCGACGACTTGACCGGCATCGGCCCCTACTCGGTCTATCCGCGCACCTCCGGCATCGAGGCGAACCAGGTCGTGAGCCTCACCGGCGCGCCCTACACCTGCCCGAACTACCGCGCGCAGGCGCGCGTGGTCTTTCAGAACAAAAACGTGATGTGCCAATACCGCGCCGTCGGCCATCCGATTGCCGTTGCCGTCACCGAAGGTCTGGTCGAACTCGCCGCCGCCAAAATCGGCATGGACCCGCTTGAAATCCGCCGGCGCAATCTGTTCGCCGACGATGCTTATCCGGCGCAGACTGCCTCCGGCCTCAAGCTGGAGGCGCTGTCGCATCACGAAGCGCTCGCGCATCTCGACTCGATGATAAACTATGCCGGCTTGCGCGCCGAGCAGAAGGCACTGCGCGACAAAGGCATCTATCGCGGTATCGGCTTCGCCAGCTTCATTGAAGTGACCAACCCATCGGCGGCGTTCTATGGCGTCGGCGGCGCCAAGATCACGTCGCAGGACGGCGCCACCGTCAAGCTCGACGCGCAGGGCGCTATCACCATCCATTCCGGCGTCACCGAACAGGGTCAGGGCGCGGAGGCCGTGCTGGCACAATGCGTCGCCTCATCGTTCGGCGTGTCGATGGACCGCGTGCGCGTCGTCACCGGCGACACCGACAATACGCCCTATGGCGGCGGCACCTGGGCCTCGCGCGCGGCCGGCATCGGCGGCGAAGCGGCCTGGCAGGCCGGCAAGGCATTGCGGGAAAACGTGCTGGCGGTCGCCGGCGCGATGTTGCAGGCGCAGCCGGGCACGCTCGATATCCGCAACAGCATCGTGGTCGATAAATCAACCGGCACGGAACGTCTGCCGCTCGAGGAACTGGCGCGCGTCGCCTATTTTCGGCCCGACACGCTGCCGCCCGGCTTTCAGGCCGAACTGATGGCGACGCGCCATTATGTGCCGCGTGCGTGGCCCTTTGCGTTCACCAATGGCATTCAGGCGAGCTATCTCGAAGTCGACATCGACATCGGTTTTGTCAAACTGCTCAAACACTGGTGCGTGGAGGATTGCGGCACCATCATCAATCCGCAACTAGTCGATGAACAGATTCGCGGCGGCGTGGTGCAAGGCATCGGCGCCGCGTTGTTCGAGCAGTGTCTCTATGACGAGCGCGGACAGATGCTCAACGGCAACATGGCCGATTATCTGGTGCCGATGGCAGTGGAAATGCCGGACATCGAATGCGGCCATTGCGTTTCACCGACCGCCGATAGCGAACTCGGCGCCAAGGGCGCGGGCGAAGCCGGCACCGCCGGGGCGCCGGCCTGCGTGATGAACGCGATCAACGACGCGCTGCGGCCCCTGGGCGCGCAGCCGCTGACGGATATGCCGTTTACGCCGGGAAAGATTTTGCAGGCGCTGGGGAAGGTTTAGCGGTTGCCCTTCCCTCCCCCGCAAGCGGGGGAGGGAAAAGCAAAATCAAAACTTGATCATGTCGAATTTGGTCAGCGTCACCATTTTCGAAAACACAGGGCCGTGAGCCAAGTGCCAAGCCGTATATTGCTCGGAATAGAGATCGACCGACGACATACCGTCGACCGGAACGACGACCTTGAACTTCCTCAGTCCTGCGCCGGTTGCGGTATGCATCACGCCGCCATGCGCCAGCGTTCCCACCACGATCACTGTGGCGATGCCCTTGTCCTTGAGGATTTTCTCCAGGTCGGCGTTGACGAACTTGTCCGGTCCCGATTTCACCAGCGGCTCGCCGTCCTTCGGCTTCAGCACGTCGAGAATATCCGGCGAATTACCGGTCGGCCCGAGCGAATAGATGACGGCCACACCTTTGGCGCGCGCTTCCGCCAGAAATTTTTCGACATGGGGCACGGTTTCTCCGCAACGAGGCCGGACGTTGCAGGTTTGCTTGACCATATCGATGATAAGCAAAGCGGTCGTTTTGGTGTCGACCGTGACCGGCTTGAGGGCAGGCGCCGACGGCACCTTCACATTCGCCCATTCGTCGATGATATTACCCGCCGACGCTGCGGCAATTCCGGCGGCCATTGCGGCGGCCATTGCGGCGGCGAATGCAAACGCTGCGATCATATTTCGGTTCATGAAGATCCTCCCTTGATCGATAACCGGCACTGACGGCTGGTTTGTTCCGGATCATGCGCAAGCTCCGCCCATCCTGTCAAAGCTTGCCATACGGCATCCCGCTTGATGTAACACCGGCCTGCGTCCAATATTGCGGCTGAAAAACGAAAAGCCAAAAAGGAAACGTGATCCATGAACATCAAGGTCGGCCTGAAGGCCATCGCCGAGGCCTCCGAAAAACTGTCGAACTGGGGCCGCTGGGGCAAAGACGACCATATCGGCACGCTCAACCACATCACGCCGGAACATATCGTCAACGCGGCCAAGCTCGTCAAAACCGGCAAGGTGTTCGCGCTTGGCATTCCGCTCGACCGCACCGGCCCGCAGACCGGCCTGTTCGGCGGCCGCTTCAACCCGATCCACCAGATGCTCGCCACCGGCACCGATGCCGTCGCCGAACGGCAGGACTGGAACAAGATTCGCTACGCCGACGACACGCTGATGCTGTGCGTGCAGGGCGCCACGCATTGGGATGCGCTCGGCCACATCTTCTACGAGGACAAGGCCTATAACGGCCACGATGCCCGCAAGATCGACGCCCGCGGCCTGTCTGTGCTCGGCATCGAGCATTCCAAGGATAAGATGGTCGGACGCGGCGTGCTGCTCGACATCGCTCGTTTTCGCGGCGTGAAATGGATGCAGGACGGCGAGAGCATCTCGAACGAGGAACTCGACAAATGCGCCAAGGCGCAGAACGTCATCATCGGCAAAGGCGACTTCGTGCACGTGCGCACCGGGCAGATGGAACGCTGCCTCGCCGAGGGTGAATGGGGCGGCTATGCCGGCGGCGACGCGCCCGGCGTCCAATTCGAGAATTGCTATTGGTGCCAGGAAAAGGAAATCGCCGCGCTCTGCATGGACACCTGGGGCTGCGAGGTGCGGCCGAACGAAACCACGGAAGCCAACCAGCCGTGGCACTGGGTGGTGATCCCCGCCATGGGCCTGTGCATGGGCGAGATTTTTTATCTCAAGGAACTGGCCGAGGATTGCGCGGAGGACGGCGTCTACGAATTCTTCTTCTCCGGTCCGCCGCTCATCATCACCGGCGCCACGGGCTCACCGCTCAATCCGCAGGCGATTAAATAAGCACTTATCCCTCCCCGTCTTCGGGGAGGGTGGCGAGCCATAAGCGCGTTTACGCGCGTCTTCGACGCGCTATGGCGAGCCGGGTGGGGTCTATTGTTAAGAGTGCCCCACCCGGCTGCTCGCTAACGCTCGCAGCCACCCTCCCCTTTCAGGGGAGGGATTAGAAAGTAAGGAGACCATCATGCCCCGTCACCTCAAGCGCGGAATGGACGCCGGCGCGATCGAAGAAGCCGACGCCAAGGTGCGCCAGACCGTCGAGGCCATTCTCGCCGAGGTGAAGGCAAACGGCGATCAGGCGATCCGCGACCTGTCGAAGAAATTCGACAACTGGGAGCCGAAGGATTTCAAGCTGACGCCGCAGCAAGTCGAGAAGGCCATCGCGCAGGTGCCGAAGCGTGACTTGGAGGACATCAAGTTCGCGCAGGCGCAAGTGCGCAACTTCGCGCAAAAGCAACGCGACAGCATGCAGGACATCGAGGTCGAGACCCTGCCCGGCGTCGTGCTCGGCCATAAGCACATCCCGGTAAACGCCATCGGCTGCTATGTGCCGGGCGGGCGTTATCCGATGGTGGCCTCGGCGCATATGTCCATCGTCACGGCCAAGGTTGCCGGCGTGAAGCGCATCATTGCTTGCGCGCCGCCGTTCAAGGGCGGGCCGCATCCGGCGATTGTCGCGGCCATGCATTTCGGCGGCGCCGACGATATTTATGTGCTTGGCGGCGTGCAGGCGGTGGCGGCGATGGCGCTCGGCACCCAAACAATCGCGCCCGTGGATATGATCGTCGGCCCCGGCAATGCCTATGTGGCGGAAGCCAAACGCCAACTGTTCGGCCGCGTCGGCATCGATCTGCTCGCCGGCCCGACCGAAACGCTGATCATTGCCGATGACTCGGTGGACGGTGAAATCTGCGCCACTGATTTGCTAGGCCAGGCCGAGCATGGCCCGACCACGCCGGCGGTGCTGATCACCAATTCGGAAAAACTCGCGCGCGAGACCATGAGCGAAGTCGAGCGTCTGCTCACCATCCTGCCGACGGCGGAAATCGCGCGGCAGGCCTGGAACGACAACGGCGAGGTCATCGTCTGCGACAGCTACGAAGAGATGGTGAGCGAGGCCGACCGCGTCGCCTCCGAGCACGTGCAGGTAATGACGCGCGATCCCGATTTTTTCCTCAACAATATGAAGAACTACGGCGCGCTGTTTTTAGGCCCCCGCACCAATGTCGCCTATGGCGACAAGGTGATCGGCACCAACCACACGCTGCCGACCAAGAAGAACGCGCGCTTCACCGGCGGGCTCTGGGTCGGCAAGTTTCTCAAGACGTGCACCTATCAGAAGGTGCTGACCGATGAGGCTTCCACCATGATCGGCGAATACTGCTCGCGGCTTTGCATTCTGGAAGGCTTCGTCGCCCATGCCGAGCAGGCTAATGTTCGCGTGCGCCGCTATGGCGGCCGCAACGTGCCCTACGCACAGGCGGCGGAATGATTTGCTAATCCCTCCCCCACTTGGGGGAGGGTGGTCGCCAAAGGCGACCAGGTGGGGAGCTAGACAATGACCCCACCCGGCTGCTCGCTTCGCTCGCATCCACCCTCCCCTTTCAGGGGAGGGATAAGAAAGCATACGCTGCATGGTTGTTGAATTGACCAACACCCCCTCCTTTCGTCTCGACGGCATGCGCGCGCTGGTGACCGGCGCGGGACGCGGCATTGGGCTCACCGCCGCGGCGGCGCTGGCGGACGCCGGCGCGGCAGTGACGCTCGCCGCGCGCACGTCGAGCGAAATCGAGGAGGCCGCGCAAGCGATCCGCGCGCGCGGGCATGAGGCCGACGCGCTCACGCTCGATGTCACTGACATCGAAGCGGTGCGCCAGGCGCTGGCCGCGCGCGCGCCCTATCAGATACTGGTCAACAATGCCGGCATGAACCGTCCGGCTATGCTGACCGAGGTGAAGGTGGAAGATTTCGACGCCATCATGGGGCTGAACGTGCGCGCCGCGTTCTTCATGGCACAAGCGGTGGCTAGCCGCCTGGTCGAGGAAAAACTTTCCGGCTCGATCATCAATATCTCATCGCAGATGGGCCATGTAGGCGCCGCGCGCCGCACGGTTTATTGCGCGTCCAAGCACGCGATGGAAGGCTTCACCAAGGCGATGGCGATTGAATTGGCTCCCCACAACATCCGGGTCAATTCGCTCGGGCCGACATTCCTCGAAACGCCGATGACCAGACCGTTTTTCGAGAACAAAGCTTTCCGCGACGAGGTCCTGTCCAAGATCAAGCTCGGCCGGCTCGGGCAATTGGAAGAACTCACCGGCGCGATTGTGTTTCTCGCCAGCAAGGCGTCGTCGCTGATGACCGGCTCGGCGCTGGTGCTGGATGGCGGCTGGACGGCGGAGTGAAGTTATCCCTCCCCTGAAAGGGGAGGGTCCGGCGCGCATGCGCCGGGGGTGGGGTCATTCTTAACATTAACAGCGCCCCCACCCGGCTCGCTGCGCTCGCCACCCTCCCCCGCTTGCGGGGGAGGGATAAGAATCAAAACAACTTCTTCAACACCTGCGGATTAAGACAACTGACCGGCGGCTTGCCTTCGATCAGCGCAATGCAGTTGTCCACCACCACATTCGCCATGCCCTCGCGCAATTCCAGCACGCCGGAACCGAGATGCGGCGTCAGCACCACATTCGGCATCGCAATGAGATCGGGCGAAACCTGCGGCTCGTGTTCATAGACATCGAGCCCGGCGCCGGCGATTTTCTTATCCTTGAGCGCGCGCACCAACGCGGCCTCGTCGATCACCGGACCGCGCGAGGTGTTGACGATAAAGGCCGTCTTCTTCATCAGCGCGAATTGCGCATCGCTCATCAGGTGACGCGTCTGCGGCGACAATTGCGGATGCAGCGAGACGAAATCCGCTTGGCGCAGCAGATCCTCGAAGCTGCGATATTCCGCGCCGAACTTCTTTTCTTCCGCTTCCGGCAGGCGGCGTGGATCGGAATAAATGATCTTCATGCCGAAGCCGCCGCCGCGTCGCCCCACCGCCTGCCCGATGCGGCCGAAGCCGACCAGGCCGAGCGTTTTGCCGCTCACCGCGTAACCGGCGAGATGGTTCGACTGCGAGCCCGGATAAACACCCTGCCGGAACAATCTGTCACCCAGCGGAATGTTGCGCGCGACCGCCAGCAGAAGGCCGAAGGCGATGTCGGCGGTGGCGTCGGTAACGATGGCCGGAATGTTGGTCACCGGAATGCCGAGTTCGGTCGCGGCTTGAAGATCGATGCGGTCCTGCGTGATGTTCATCGACGACACCGCCTTCAGCTTCGGATTGGCGGCGAGCACGTCGCGGTCGACGGTGTCGTGCAGCAAGGACAGGAGAATATCGGCGCGTTTGACGGCTTCGATCAGCTTGTCCTTCGGCAGAACCTGGCTCGAATCCGGATTGACCTCGACCTCGGCCACGGCGCGCAGACGCGCCAGCGCACTCTCGGCAATCGGCTGAGTGACAAAGATACGCGGTCTGCTCATGCTTATATCTTTGCCTTGATCGCAGCGTTGACCTTGGGCATCACTTTTTCAGCCAGCAGCACCATCGAGCGGCGGCCGAGCGCCGGGTCCTGCCAGTCCTTGCCCGCATACAAGAGCGTGCCGAAATCGCCGACCGTCTCGCGATACTTCAGCAGCTCGTCGGCAACCTTGTCGGGCGTGCCATAGGTGATGAGCGCATCGCAAATCGTTTCGAGCGTCACCTCGTCGTCGGGCTGGTCGCGCCGCGTCTTGAACAGCTCGATGCGGCCGTTCATCTTCAGCTTGGTGTAGAGCTGCTTGTAATAATAGACGTAAGGCCCGTCCGGGTCGGTGGCATAGGCCTTCGCCGTTTTCTCATCGTCGGCGACAAAGATCGAACGCGCCACGCGCCAGTTCGCCGCCAGTGCCGGCCGTCCCACCCGCTCGCAACCCTCGACATATTTCGGCCAGTGGCTCTTCACCCATTGCGGCATCAGGAAGTTGGCCGAGATCGGATCCCAGCCGCGCGCGGCCGCTTCCGTCACGCCCTTGGAGAACGGCGCCACGGCGGTGACGACGATGGGCGGGTGCGGACGCTGCAACGGCTTGGCGATGAAGCCCTGCCCGAGATCGGGAAGATATTGCCGCTCGACGCTGATGTTCCAGTATTTGCCCTTGAGATTGTAAGGCGGATCGTTCGCCCAGATTTCCAGCACCTGGTTGATGGCTTCGAGAAACATCTCGTTGCGGTTGGCATCGAGATTGCCGAACAGTTCAGCGTCGGACAGCAAACCGCCCGGGCTGATGCCGAACAAAAAGCGGCCGTCGAGCAGATGATCGAGCATGGCGATCTGCGAGGCCACCGCCGCCGGGTGCGTATTCGGCATATTGATGGTGCCGGTGCCGAGTTTCATCGTCTTGGTCGCGTGCGCCAGCGTGGCGATGAAGATGGCGCAGGAGGTGATGTTCTCGGCGCGGTCGGTCACGTGTTCGCCGACGTAACCCTCGGTAAAGCCCAGTTCGTCGGCGAGGATAAAAGCCTCGCGGTCCTCGCGCAGCGACTGCCGCCAGTCTTTCTCCAGCGGGTGAATGGGCATGGTGAAGAAGCCGAGATTCATCGTAGGTCCTTGTCTGCTTTTTTAGTTTACTTACACGCTGGCCGGCGCGCCCGGCTGCTTGAGCGGATGGGCGCGCGCAAAGGCATCGTTCTTGGCGCAGGCGGCGGCGATACGCGCCACCGTCGGGTAAGGCGCGAGATCGATCTTGAAGAAATTCGCGCCCGCCACCTGACTGGCGAGACAAATGTCGGCGATGGTGATCTGCTCGCCCTGACAATAAGTGCCGGTGTCCTTCTCGGTCGCAAGGTGTTCTTCCAGTCCAGCGAGCGCGGCGTTGTGCCAATGCTGCGCCCATTTGGCGACGCCGGCTTCGTCCACCTTGAACTCATGCGCCAAATATTCGCGCACGCGCGGCACGATCAGCGGATGACTATCGGCGGCGACGATCTGCGCCAGCCCGCGCACACGCGCACGCGCTTTCGGTTCTTTCGGCAGCAGCGGCGGGTTGGGATGCGTCTCGTCGATATATTCCAGGATAGCCAGCGATTCGAACAATGCCGGTCCGTCGCCGTCGACCAGCGCCGGCAGCGCCATCATCGGGTTGACCTCGCGGAATTTCGGGTCGCGCTGATGGCCTTTCATCAAATTGACCTCGATTACTTCCGCGTCCAGCCCCTTGAGATTGAGCGCGATGCGAACGCGATACGTCGCCAACGACCGCCAGAATGAAAACAGTTTCAACGCCGCCTCCCCTGTTACGCTTTTTACTTCTTCGCGCTTCTAAGATTTCTTCCCCGACCAATAGACCGCCTGTTCGGCGCCGTCGCCGCCGCCATGGCCGTTCCTGACCGCGTCCTCGAAACCGGCGAGCGCCGCCTTGGTCGCTATCATATCGGCGCCGAGCGACGTGCCGGCCTCGACCATCGTGCGCAGATCCTTCACTGCGTTCGCGATCGAAAACGTGGCCGGTCCCGGATCGCGACCGTCGAGCATGGCGACGATCATACCGGCGCGCATCTTCAGACCGTTATTGGCGCCGTTGCTCTCGACGAACAGATCGAGCAGCCGCTGCGGCGGCCAGCCGACCGAGCGCGCGATCGCGAAGGCCTCGCCGTAAGCCTGCCAAGCCACCATCAACGGCAGATTGATCGCAAGCTTCATTGCCGAGCCCGCACCGATCGGCCCGCAATGCTCGACCTTGCGGCAGAGATCGTTGAGGATCGGCAGCGCGCGTTCGGCGTCGGCCGGCTCCGCGCCCATCAATCCGAGCAACTTGCCTTGCCGCGCCGGCGTGGTGGAGCCGCCGACCGGGCATTCGATCAGCACCGCGCCCTTCGCCTTCACCTTCGGTGCCAGCGCCAGCTCGACCTTAGGCGGCACCGTGCTCATTTCGATCAGGAGCTTGCCCTTCACGTCGCCCGACAATAATCCATCCGGTCCGTTGTAGACCGCGTCGATCGCCGCTCCGTCGGTGAGGATGGTGAGCGCCGCCTCGACCGCGCTCGCAAGCGCGGCGGGAGACGCCGCCGTCTTGGCGCCGGCTTCGGTGAGCGGCTTCACTTTGGCGGGATCGCGATTCCACACGGTGACCTGATGGCCGGCCTCCAGCAGGCGCGCGGCGATGTTGCCACCCATCGCGCCCAGACCCGCTACGCCAATATGCATGTGTTCTCCCTCGCGCTTTACCGCTGACGATAGACGATTGCCGCTTGCCTTGAAAGCATAATGCACGCGACCCCACTCGACAGATGCGGGGGCGACCAATTAAGACGGCGACGGCATTTGCCAAAAAATTCGCATTGTCGAAATGGCGATGCCGTCACTGGGGAGAGTCGGGAACATGGCCGCGGCGAAGAAATTCAAAGGCACGGTCGGCGTCGTCGGCCTCGGCATCATGGGCGGCTCGTTCGCCCGCAATCTGGCGAAAGCCGGCTGGCGCGTGGTCGGCTACGACCCGAGCGCGCCGCGCCGGCGCGAGGCGCAAAGCGCCGGTGTTGAGATCGCGAAAAGCGCGGCCGAGGTCGCCTCGAAAGTACCGGTGCTGCTGACCAGCCTGCCCAAGCCGCAGGCTTTAATGGAAGTCGCGCGCGAAATCGCCGCCGCCAAGCTGAAGGCCAAGACCATCGTCGAAATGAGCACCTTCGCAATTTCAGATAAGGAAAAAGCCGAGCGTATCTTTGCCAAAGCCGGCCACAGCATGTTGGACACGCCGGTCAGTGGAACCGGGGCGCAGGCGCGGCGCGGCGACCTGGTGTTCTACGCCAGCGGCAGCCCGGCCATCGTCAAGAAGCTCAAGCCGATGTTCGAAGCTTTCGGCCGCAAGGTTTACGACGTCGGCGCCTTCGGCAATGGCAGCAAGATGAAATACGTCGCCAACCTTCTGGTGGCGATTCACAACGTCGCCTCGGCCGAAGCCATGGTGCTGGGCATGAAGGCCGGCCTGCCGCCGCAGGTGATTTTCGATCTGGTGCAGGCCGGCGCCGGCAATTCCCGCGTGTTTGAATTGCGCGCGCCGATGATGGTGAAGGGCAATTACGACGACGTCACCATGAAGATCGACGTCTGGGACAAGGACATGCAGGTGATCGGTGACTATGCGCGCAAGATCAAGGTTCCGGTGCCGATGTTTAATGCGTCGAAGCCCGTCTACCTCAAGGCGATGAAGTCCGGCCTCGGGGCTAAGGACACCGCCGCCGTCTGCGCCGTGCTCGAGAAGCAGGCGAAGGTCAAGCGCGGCAAGCGCGCCTGAATTTACGTCGTCATTCACCCTTGCGCTTGACCTACGCGCTTCGCTAGCCTCTCCCCAACGATAAAAAGACTCTTGGGAGGGGTCGAATGGCCGTGCTGCGTGAGCGCTCGGAGATCCGCGACAATATGCGGATCGACTGGAACGTACCGATCGCCATGGACGATGGCATCGTGCTGCGCGCCGATGTCTTTCGTCCGGTGAAAGAAGGCCGTTATCCGGTCCTCATCACTTACGGCCCCTACGCCAAAAATCTCGCCTTTCAGGACGGCTATCCGAGCGCCTGGCGCATCATGGCGGAAAAACATCCCGACGTGACCGCCGGCTCGACCAACAAGTACCAGAACTGGGAAGTGGTCGATCCGGAGAAATGGGTGCCGCATGATTACGTCTGCGTCCGCGTCGACTCGCGCGGCTGCGGCTGTTCCCCCGGCGTCATCGATCACTTTTCACCGCGCGAAACCAAGGATTTCTACGACTGCATCGAGTGGGCCGGCGTGCAACCGTGGTCGAGCGGCAAAGTAGGCCTCAACGGCATTTCCTATCTGGCGATGAATCAGTGGCACGTGGCGTCGCTACAGCCGCCGCATCTCGCCGCCATGTGCATCTGGGAAGGCTCGGCCGACTGGTATCGCGACATGACGCATCACGGCGGCATGCTGTCGACCTTCTGGGAAAACTGGTTCGACATGCAGGTCAAGACCGTGCAGTACGGCGCCGGCGAGCGCGGCGGCCGCAGCCGCCTGCATGGCGAATTGGTGTGCGGGCCGGAGACATTGAGCGAGGCGCGGCTTGCGCAAAACCGCGTCGACTTCGGTGGCCAAATTCTGGCGCACCCGCTCGACGACAAATATCACCGCGACCGCTCGCCGGTCTGGGACAAGATCAAGACGCCGCTGTTCTCCGCCGCCAATTGGGGCGGCCAGGGCCTGCACCCGCGCGGCAATTTCGAAGGCTTCGTGCGTTCGGCCTCAAAGGAAAAATGGCTGGAGGCGCACGGCATCGAACACTGGACGCATTTCTACACCGACTACGGGCGCGAACAGCAACTCGCCTTCTTCGACTATTTCCTGCACGGCAAGAAAACGAAATGGGCCAAGCAACCCAAGGTGCTGCTACAGGTGCGCCATCCGGGCGAGAAGTTCGTCGCGCGCGGCGAAGACGCATGGCCGATCACGCGTACTAGGTGGACGAAATTTTATCTCGATTCAAACGGCACCACGCTCAGCAGCAAGCCGCCCGCGGGAGCGGGCAAGCTCGACTTCGCCGCGATGGGCGATGGCGTCACCTTCCTGACGCCGGCGCTCACGCAAGACACCGAGGTCACCGGGCCATCGGCGCTCAAGCTATTCGTTTCATCGTCAACGAAAGACGCCGACATCTTCGTTATCCTGCGCGTCTTCACCGGCGACCTGAAGGAAGTCGTATTCCAGGGCGCCATCGATCCGCATACGCCGATCGCACAAGGCTGGCTGCGCGCCTCGCACCGCAAGCTCGACAAAAAACTGTCGACGCCGTACCGCCCCTACCACACCCACGACACGGTGCAGCCGCTCAGCAAAGGCAAGCCGGTCGAACTCGACATCGAAATCTGGCCCACCTCGATCCACGTGCCGGCGGGCTATCGCATCGGCCTCACGATCCGCGGCAAGGATTACGAATACGGCGGGGCCAGCGGCGGCAAGCTGTCGAACTTCAAGAACGAACTGACCGGCTGCGGCCCATTCCTGCACAACAAGCCGGAAGACCGCCCACCCGCCATTATCAACGGCACAACGACGCTGCACTTTTCACGTGCGAAGGCGCCCTACCTGCTGCTGCCCGTGATCCCGCCGAAAAAACAGGTAAATGCCAAAAAGCCCATCCTGCGTCAATAAAACGCAGCTCGCCGCGGCCCACGGGGAGACGCATCCTGCAAGCCCACAAAACGCGAGCCCGACGATTTAAGATGTTTCATCTTCTTCCGCCTCAGGTAGACTTTACCCAACCTTCGAAAACAGAAGGATCGGGGAGGAAATGAACACACAGTTCTGGTTGATCCAGGCGTTCAACGGCATTTCCTATGGCGCGCTGTTGTTTCTGATCGGCAGCGGCCTGTCGCTGATCTTCGGCGTCATGCGCATCGTCAACCTGTCGCATGGCGCTTATTTCCTGTGGGGCGGCTATATCGCGCTGTCGGTGATCAAGCTCACCGGCTCCTGGGCCTTGTCGCTGCCGGCGGCCGCGCTCGGCGTCGCGCTGATCGGCATCGTGATGGAGCGCCTCTTCCTGCGCTCGGAAGGTCTCGAATATCTGCGCACAGGGTTGATCGCGGCCGGCCTTGCCATTCTCGTCGCGCTCGCCGTCACCAGGCATTGGGCGGCGATTTTCGGGACCGGCTGGGTCGCCTTCATCGCCGTCACGGCGATCGCCGCGTTGGCCATCTTCGTGCTACTCCGCCGCATTTCGATCGTCCCGGTCGAGAACGACGTTCTGCGCCAGGTGCTGCTCACCGTCGGCTTCGCCTTTCTGTTTCAGCAGGCGGCGCTCGACATCTGGGGCGGCAATAACATGGATATCACCCCGCCCAACGAGCTCACGCGCAGCATCGTGGTCGGCGGCATGTATCTGCCGCTCTATCGCGTGTTCATGATCGCGATGGCGGTCGCAATCGGTATCGTGCTCTGGCTGGTGATGGAAAAAACCCGCATGGGCGCGACGGTGCGCGCCACCGTTGACGATGCGCAGATGGCGCGCGGCGTCGGCATCGACACCAACCGCATTTCCATGTTCATCTTCGCGCTTGGCGCCTTCCTGGCCGCGCTTGGAGGTGTGATCGGGGGCGCCTTCCTCGGTATCTATCCCGGTCTCGATTTCGAAATGCTGCCGCTCGCCTTCGCGGTCGTCATCATCGGCGGCATGGGCAGTCTTGGCGGCGCCGCCATCGGCGCGCTCGTGGTCGGCCTCGCCGACAACTTCGGTAAGGCGCTGCTCCCAGAGATTTCCTACTTTACGCTCTATGCGCCGATGGTTCTGATCCTGGCGATCAAACCGACCGGCCTGTTCGGAAGGGATTGAATCGAGCCCAATGGTGAGCCAGAAAGCCAAGAGCCTGATGGTGATCGTCGCGCTGCTGGCGCTCGCCTATATCATTCCGCATTCGACCTCCTTCATCGTCCTGCTGGCGACGCGCGCGCTGGTGTTTGCGATCCTGGCGATGAGCGTGGACATCCTGCTCGGCTTCACCGGCCTCGCTTCGCTTGGCCAGGCCGCCTATTTCGGCGTTGGGGCCTATCTGACCGCGATTCTGGCCGCCCGGTTTCATTTCGGGCTGGGATGGGATTTCTGGCTGGTCGTGCTGCTCGGAATGTTGCTGGGCGCGGCGCTGGCGGCGCTGTTCGGGCTGTTCGCCATTCGCGCCACCGGCGTCTACTTCCTGATGATCACGCTCGCGCTCGGCCAGTGCGTGTGGGGACTTGCCTATCGCTGGAATTCGCTGACCGGCGGCGACAACGGCATCAGCGTGACCGCCCGGCCGAGTTTCGGCCTCGACCTGGCCAATGAGCGGACGTTCTTCTTCCTGGTATTCGGCTTCTTCATCGTCAGTTTGCTGCTGCTCTATATTCTCGTGCGCTCTCCGTTCGGGCGCAGCCTCGCCGGCATCCGCGAGCGCGAACTGCGCATGCAGATCCTCGGCTACAATACCTGGCTGCACAAATACATCGCCTTTATCATCGCCGGCGCCTTCGGCGGTCTCGCCGGTGTGCTGTGGGCGCACACCAACGGCCTCGTCAGTCCGGAGACCGTGGTATTGACCACATCGGTCGACGCGCTGCTGATGGTCGTGCTCGGCGGCGCCGGCACGCTGGTCGGCGGCGCCATCGGCTCGGCGATCGTGTTCGGCCTGCGCGAATATCTCAGTACGCTGGTGCCCTGGTGGCAGTACGCGCTGGGAGGCGTCTATGTGTTGACGATTCTCTATTTGCCGACTGGATTGATGGGCATTCCAGCGCGCATCCGCCAAGCCGGACGCAGATCCGACAAGACCGGCAAGCCGGCCACCGTGGAAACATTGGCACCAACGCCTTCCTGACACACAAGGGAAGGTAAACACCAAGGAGGACGACAATGAAAGCATCGCGACGGAAATTGAGTCCCGCGCTCATGGGCGCCAGCCTCGTGCTGGGGCTGAGCATGAGCGCGCCGGCCCAGGCGGAAGAACTGCGTATCGGCTTCATCGCGCCGTTGACCGGCATCTTCGCCCAGATCGGCAAAGACATGGTCAACGGCTTCCAGATGTACCTGGATGAGCACCATGGCAAGCTCGGCGGCGCCGATGTGAAGCTCATCGTCGAGGACAGTCAGGGCAAAGCCGACGCCTCGGTCACCAAGGCTAAAAAACTGGTGTTGTCGGATAAGGTCAGTATGTTCATCGGCGGCCTTCTGGCCTCGACCGGCTACGCGCTCGCGCCGGTGAGCAACAGCGAGAAAACCTTGTATCTCGCCTCGGTTCCGGCGGCCGACGACCTGACCCAGCGTCAGCTCAGTAAATATCCGTATTTCTTCCGCACCAGTTGGACCAGTTCGCAACCGACCCATGCGATCGGTCAATGGGCCTGCGACCAGGGCTACAAGAAGGTCGTCACCATCGCCGCCGACTACGCGTTCGGCTACGAACAGGTTGGCGGCTTTCAAAAGGTATTCGAGGATTGCGGGGGTAAAGTAATCCAGAAGATCTGGCCGCCGCTTGGCTCCAAGGATTTCGGACCCTACATCCCCTCGATCAAGGGCGATGCCGACGCCATCTTCTCGCTGATGGTGGGCCCGATGTCGCTGCAATTCCCCAAGCAGTTACGCGGCGCCGGCAACAAGAAGCCGATCATCGGCGGTGGCACCAGCTATGACGAGTTCGTCCTGCCGTTCATGGGCGACGAAGTGATCGGCGATGTGTCGTCGCTGCAATACAGCGCCGCGCTGGAAACGCCGAAGAACGAAGCGTTTGTGAAAGCCTACCGCAAGAAGTACGGCAAGGTGCCGTCCTACTATTCGGAAAGCAACTACACCACGGCGGAGATTATCGACGTCGCGATGAAGAAGGCGGGCGGCAAATATCCCGGCGCCGAGAAATTCATCGAAATCATGTCGGCGCTCAAGTTCGAATCGGTGCGCGGTCCGATCAGCTTCGAGGACCGCAACCCGATCCAGAACATCTACATCAAGAAGGTCGAGAAGAAGAAGATGTTCGGCTATCCGAAGGACGAACTCTGGAACACCGTCATCAAGACCTATCCGAACGTCAGCCAGTACTGGACCTATGGCAAGGAGAAGTTCCTCAAGCAGCCGGTTTACAGCCGCGACTTCCCGCCCTGCAAGTACTGCCAATAAAACGCGAGGCGCCGGGGCTCTGCTCGGGGCCCCGGCAACTTTTTATGAGCGAGTTGGATATGAACGCTCCCATGAATGGCAGCGGCGTGAACGACGAAATCCCGGTCCTTGAATTAAAGGGCCTGTGCAAGAATTTCGGCGGCCTGCAAGCCACGCGCACGGTGTCGCTGCGCGTCATGGCGGGCGACCGCAAGGCCATCATCGGGCCGAACGGCGCCGGCAAGACCACGCTGTTCAATCTCATCACCGGCATCTATCCGGTGTCGTCGGGCCAGGTGCTGCTGTTCGGAAAGGATGTCACGCGCTGGCCGAGCCACCGCCGCACCGCCATGGGCATGGCGCGCACCTTTCAGGTGACGCATCTGTTCCCCAAGCTGACCGTGCTCGACAACGTGCTGCTGGCGATCAAGGGCCTGCGGCGAACGAAATTCGTGATGTGGCGCTTTCTGTCCTCCTATAAGGACGTTTACGACAAGGCCTATCACCTGCTTGAGCAAGCCGGCTTCCTCGACCGCAAGGACACCGAAGTGCGCAACCTGTCGCACGGCGAACAGCGCCAGCTCGAGATCGTGCTCGGTCTCGCCAGCGATCCGAAAATCCTGCTGCTCGATGAGCCGGCGGCGGGGCTGTCGTCCGGTGAATCGACCGAGATGGCGAAGTTTCTCATGCGGCTCGATCGGAAGCTGGCGATCCTGCTGATCGAGCACGACATGGACGTGGTGTTCGACGTCGCCTCGCAGATTTCCGTGCTGCATTTCGGCGAAATCCTGGAGACCGGCACGCCGGAGCAGATCCATTCCAGCGCCAAGGTGCAGGAAATCTATCTGGGGACGGACTAGCGCAAATGGCGATCCTAGAAGTCCAGGACATCCATACTTATTACGGCGACGCCTACGTGTTGCAGGGTCTTTCGCTGCGCATCGAGCAGGGTCAGATTCTCGGCCTGCTCGGCCGTAACGGCGTCGGCAAGTCGACGCTGGTCGGTTCGATTGTCGGTTTCAATCCGCCGCGGCGCGGCTCGATTATGTTCAAGGGCGAAGACATCACGCACACGTCTTCCTTCGAGACGGTGCGCTCAGGGATGGGCCTGGTGCCGCAAGGCCGCCGCGTGTTCCCGACCCTGAGCGTGGAGGAAAACCTGCTGGTGGCGCTGCGCAGTCCCGACCGCCATGGCTGGAGCCTGGCACGCGTCTACGCCCTGTTTCCGCGCCTCAAGGAGCGCCGCAACCAGCGCGCCAAGACGCTGTCGGGCGGCGAGCAGCAGATGCTGGCGATCGGACGGGCGCTGATGACTAATCCGGATTGCCTGATCATGGACGAACCCTCGGAAGGCCTGGCGCCGATCATCATCCAGGGCCTGTGGGAGGCAATCGAGCAGTTGAAGGAACAAGGCCTGTCGATTCTGCTGGTCGAGCAGAACGCGCATCTGGCGCTCAAGCTGGTCGATTATGTGCACGTCATGAGCAAGGGCCAGGTTGTTTTTTCCGGTCTGCCCGCCGACCTGCGCGCCAACGATCAGGTGAAGGCGAATTATCTCGGAATCTAGAAAAATCCGAGCGACTCGCAGCCTTTACCGGCCACGAAAACCTTGCGCACCTTGCGCGACGGCAGATCGACGACATGCACCGAACCATCGCCCTGGCAGGCGACGAATAAATCGTCGCCGCGAAACACCATGTCCATCGGCTGTTGACCTAGCATCAGCGTGTTCTGGTCCTCGAAGCCGCCGTAAAACATCGTCAGCGAATCGCCGCCGACCGCCGATACCGCCAGCACGCTGTAATCGTCATTATAGCGCGCGATCTGCGCCGGCTTGGGCGCGCCGTTGAGCGGGATGGTGCGCGTGACTTCGCCCTTTTCCGCGTCGATCAGGAAAATAACCGGGGATTCATCGCTGACCACCACGATAGTGCGGCTGTCCTTGCCGATGGTGATACCGGCGAGCGCCTCTGGCGTCTTGATCTTGCCCAAGAGTTTGCGCGCCGGCAGATCGATCACCGACACCGCCCCGTCTTCCTCATTCTCGGTGTAAAGCCGCTTTCCGTCCGGCGCGATGATCAGACGGTGGCCGTTGGTCGAGCCTGAATCGATGGCGTCGACCACCTTGTGCGTCGCCCGGTCGATCACCGCCACCACCGCGCTGTTCTCGCAGGTGATGTAGATCAAACCGTCCGGACCGAGCTTGAGCGTATGCGGTGCGATATAAGGCCGTAGGTCGATGGTGCCGGTGTGGGCGCGTTTGTGGAGGTCGAAGATCGCCAGTTCATGACCGGGGTTCGGGTTTCGGCCGTGAATGCCATCCCCATAGATCGGCACATAGGCGAGCCCGGTCTCCGGCACGATCAGCAATTCATGCACGGTCTTCGGAAAACCGTCGAGCACCACATCGGTCTCGTAAGTTTCCGGGTTGAGAAACAGCACCTGCGTGCCAATCTTATCGACCGCGATCATCCCGTGTGCAGCGCCTGCGCCAGTCATATTGCCCGGTCCCGTGTTGTCGAGGTCGTGTATCATCGCGGCCGCCGGCATCCCAATCTTTATTCCCTCAGCGGCACCATATTTTTATTGTCGAATATCTAGCACGGACGGCGGCAACCTGCCCACGGCCCTCCCGGGCGACGCCGCGGCCGGCGCGCCGCGATACTGCGCCGCATCGGCGCCGCGAGCACCCCGGCTTTACATCATGGTTGGCATTAGCCGATGATAGCCGTGGTTCGGACCGCCGCGGTGTGGCGCGGCGGTCTTGATGAAAAATCGAACAAGGCTTTCAGGCCGGGAAACTGGCCGGCAAGGCCACTTAGAAAATCAGCCCGTGCGCGGGCGACAGAGGGAGGACGATCATGTCCGTTCAAGGCAAGAAATCCGTCACCGCGGCCAAGTCACGCATGACTCGCCGCAAATTCATGGCCGCGACCGCGGCCGGCGCGGCGGTGGCGGCGTTCAAGTTCCCTACGCCGGCATTGGCGCAGTCGGCGCCTTTCAAGCTCGGCTTGCTCACCATCAAGACCGGCCCGCTCGCGCAGGGCGGCATCCAGATGGAACAGGGCATCGTCACCTTCCTGAAGGAAAAGAACTACACCTTCGCCGGCCGCAAGGTTGAGTTCATCTCCGCCGACTGCGGCGGCACGCCGGCCGGCACCAAAACCAAGGCGCAGGAACTGATCGAGCGTGACCATGTCGATACCATCGTCGGCCCGCTTGCCGCCTTCGAATTGCTCGCCATCACCGACTACATCGCCCAGCACAAGACGCCCTGCCTGAGCCTCGCCGCCGCCGAGGACATGACGCAGCGCCGTCCCAACCCGTACTTCCTGCGCGCCTCGGCGACCTCCTCGCAGGCCATGCACCCGATGGCCGACTTCGCCGCCAAGGAACTCAAGCTCAAGCGCATGATGACGATCTCGGAGGACTTCGCCTTCGGCTACGAACAGATGGGCGGCTTCCAGCAGACCTTTGAGGACAATGGCGGCAAGATCGTCAAGAAGCTGTGGCCGCCGATCGTCACGCCAGACTACACGCCCTATCTCGCCCAGATCGCGGATTGCGACGGTGTATGTCAGGGCTTCGCGGGATCCAATCCGCTGCGCTTCATGAAGCAGTATCACAATTTCGGCCTCAAGCTGCCGGTGGTCACCGGCGAGACCGGCGGCGACGACGCGCTGCTGCGCGCGTTCGGCGACGAGGCGCTCGGCCTCTACAGCTCCGCGCCCTATACGCTCGACCTCAACACCGACAGCAACAAGCGCTTCATCGCCGCCATGCAGAAGGACTACAGCGTCGATCCGGGCTTCTATTGCGCCGGCCTCTACGTCAACGGCATGGTGATCAATGCCGGCCTGGAGAAGATCGGCGGCAAGTCCGACGACAAGGCCGCGTTGATGGCGGCCATGAAGTCCGTTTCGCTCACCGACACGCCGCGCGGGCCGATCAAATTCGACCATCTTGGCAACGTGATCGGCGATTTCTACGTTCGCCATCTCGAAAAGGCGAATGGCAAGTACATCAACAAGACGGTCAAGACGTACAAGAATGTCAGCCAGTTCTGGACCTACGACGAGAAGAAGTTCCTCTCGCAGCCGGTCTACGCGCGCGACTATCCGCCGCTGAAGCCGTAAGCGAACGCATTGGCGGACGCCGCGAGGTGAATGACCCCGCGGCGTCCGCTTATTCTTCGTCATTCCGGGTCCGGCGCAAGCCGGAACCCGGAATCCAGAAACGGGCACCACCTGAGCATCTGGATTCCGAATTCGCGTGTTGCACGCGCGCCCCGAAATGACACCGTGGATGTTAAACGCGGGAAAACTGCGCGTATGAATTTTTGGCTGGTGCTGACCGTCAATAGCGTCACGTTCGGCGGGCTGCTGTTCCTGTTGTCGGCGGGCTTTTCGCTGATTTTCGGATTGATGCGCATTCCGAATCTGACGCACGGTTCGCTGTTCATGCTGGGCGCCTATATCGGCGCGACCTTTGTGGTCGGCATGCTCGGTTTCAAACTGAATTTCTGGCTGGCCGCTATCCTGGCCACGCTGGCGGTGGCCGCGATGGGCGCCGTGGCGGAACGCCTGCTGCTGCGACGGTTACCAGGAGACCAGCTCGCGCAGGTACTAGTGACGCTCGGCCTTTCGTTTATGGCCGCCGATTTCTGCCTTATGGTATGGGGCGGCGACCCACTCAATGTCAGTACGCCGGACAGCCTCGGCGGCTTCATGCGTATCGGCACCCTGGTGTTCCCGCTGTACCGGCTGGCGATCATCGTTATCGCAGCCGTGGTCGCGATCGGCCTCTGGCTATTGCTCGACCGTACACGCCTCGGCGCCATGATCCGCGCCGGCGTCGATGACCCGGACATGGCGCGCGTTGTCGGCATTCGAGTCTCGCAATTGTTTACCATCGTGTTCGCGCTCGGCGCCGGGCTGGCCGCCTTTGCCGGAATCATCGGCGGGCCGATACTCTCGGTCTATCCCGGCCTTGATCAGGACATGCTGCCGCTCGCGCTGGTCGTCGTGATCCTCGGCGGCTCGGGCAGTTTGCTCGGCTCCTTCGTCGGCAGCATTATCGTCGGTTTCATCTATAATTTCGGCCAAGCGCTGTTGCCCGAACTCGCCTATTTCGTGCTCTTCCTGCCGATGCTGCTGGTGCTGCTGCTGCGGCCGCAGGGCTTGTTCGGACGGCATATGCCATGACAGCCGCCGTCAAGCCGCGCGTCATCGTCATTGTGATCGCCATCGCGGCGCTCGCCACATTGCCGTTCTGGATTTCGGGCACTTACTACATCAACGTCTCGAGCCAAATTCTGTTCTACGCGGTGTTCGCGCTCGGGCTGAATGTGCTGGTCGGCTATGCCGGACTGGTGTCGCTCGGCCATGCCGGGCTATTCGGCGTAACGGCCTACGCCACCGGCTTCATGTTGCAGAGCGGCTACGGCCACACCGCCGCTATCCTGGTCGCCCTGGTGGTCGGTGTGGTGTCGATGGCGATTTATGCGATTTTGTCGCTGCGCTCGACCGGCATCGGCTTCATCATGATCACATTGGCGCTCGGCGAAGTCCTGTGGGGCCTCGCCTATCGCTGGATCAGCCTGACCGGCGGCGACAACGGCATCAGCGTGCGAGCCCGGCCTGCTCCGTTCGGATACTCAATGACCACCCCGACGCATTTTTATTATGTCTCACTGGTCGTGTTTTTGCTGGCGGTCGCAGCGGTCGCCGTCTTCGTGCGGTCGCCCTTGGGCGCGGCGCTGATGGGCACGCGCGACCAGCCGCGCCGCATGAACGCTCTTGGCTATCACGTCTGGATGATCCGCTTTTACGCCTGCCTGTTCTCCGGCCTGCTCACGGCCGTGTCCGGCATCCTGTTCGTCTATTACACGCAGTTCATCAGCCCGCAGACGCTGGCGCTGACCTCGTCGGCGGAAGTACTGCTGATGGTGATCTCGGGCGGACCCGGCACCTTGCTCGGTCCCGTCGTCGGCGCCACGCTGGTGGTGGTCATCAAGACCGTGGTGTCCGGCTTCATCGAACGCTGGAATTTTCTGCTCGGCGCCATTTTCGTCGCCATCGTCATCTTGATGCCGGAGGGGCTGGTGCCCGGCAGCGCGCGGCTGTGGCGATTGGCTTTCCGCAAGCGCACACCCGCGGTTAAAGCGACGGCCAAGACGGAGACGCCGGCATGAGCGCGCTCACCGTCAGCGGTCTCAACAAAGCCTTCGGCGGCCTGCGTGTCACGCGCGGCGTCAACTTGAATGTCGAGCCGGGCGAACGGCGGCTGATCATTGGCCCGAACGGTGCCGGCAAAACCACGCTGTTCAATCTCATCACCGGCGAACTGACGCCCGACGGCGGCTCGGTGCATCTGCACGGCCAGGACATCACGCGCGTGCCGAGCCGGCGGCGTGCCCATCTCGGCATGGCGCGTACCTACCAGATCATCACGCTATTCCCGCATGACAGCATCATCCAAAATGTGCGCCTCGCACTTCTCGGCCTGTCGCCGCAACGCTGGAATCCGTTCATCGATCTGCGGCGGCAAGGCGGCTTCACCGAACAGGGCCGCAAGGCGCTTGAGCGCGTCGGCCTCGGCCACATCGCCGACCGGCCTTTGTCGCAGACTTCCTATGGCGAACGCCGCCGCGTCGAGATCGCGATGGCGCTGGCGCAGGAACCGAAAGTGCTGCTGCTAGACGAGCCATTCGCCGGCCTCTCGATCGACGAGCGCCGCGACGTGCACAAATGCCTGATGGCGATCCCGCGTGACGTCACCATCGTGATGATTGAGCATAACATGGACGTGGCGCTGGAATTCGCCGAACGCATCACGTTGTTGCATTTCGGCGAGGTGATCGTCGAGGGCAACCGCGCCGAAGTCGTCAAGGACCCACGCACGCGGGAGGTCTATCTTGGCCACTAGCGCGCTTTCGCTTGAGAATGTCGAAGCCTTTTACGGCGACAGCCACGTTCTGCAAAACGTGTCGTTCGAGCTGGGCGAAGCGCGCATGCTCGGCCTCCTCGGCCGCAACGGCGCCGGCAAATCCACCTGCATGAATGTCAGCATGGGCCTGCTCGCGGCGCGCCGCGGCACGGTCAAGGTATTCGGCGAGCCGGTCACCAAGATGCCGCCGGAGTTGATTTCGGCGCGCGGGGTCGCGCTGGTGCCGCAAGGCCGTCGCATCTTCAAAAGCCTGAGCGTGAGTGAAAACTTGAGCGTCGCCGCGCGCAAGCCACTTGCCGGCAGCAAGCATGCGCCATGGGACCTCAACACGGTCTTTGCCATGTTTCCCCGCCTGAAAGAACGCACCGGCCAGATGGCGGCGCATCTGTCCGGCGGCGAGCAGCAGATGCTGGCCATCGGCCGCGCGCTGATGGGCAATCCACGTGTCCTTTTGATGGACGAACCGTCCGAGGGCCTCGCGCCGCAGATCGTGCACGAGGTGATGAACACCATCCGCAAACTCAAGGAAACCGGTCTGTCGATCGTGCTGGTCGAGCAGAACCCGACCCTCGTCTTCGACGTCGCCGACGACATTGTCATTCTCAATACCGGCGAGGTGGCGGTTAACTCGACACCGGCCGCGCTGCGCCAAGATGAGGAATTGCTGCGGCTGCATCTGGGGGTGTTCTGAATGAAGCTGTCGTCCCCGCGACCCGTCTTCGCCAACAGGCTTCGACGGGCCGAAGCCTGAGCCCTCCGAAGCGTAAGCGAAGGAGGGAAGCGGGGACCCAGCAATTGTAGACATCACAATTGAAAACCGCTCGCACAAAGGATACTGGATCATCCACTTTCGCGGATGATGACAATCGAGCGTAAACCGAGGAAATCGCAATGGCTGACATGTGGAATAAATACGTTAACACGGCGGCGCGCAAACACGGCACGCCCGGCCGCGACAAGCGTCCGAAGTCGACCACCATCGACGCGCATACCCACATCGCCATCCCCGCGGCCGGCGCCTTCATCAAACCGCACCTCGATCTTTCGACCATTCCGCTCGGCCACTTCTCAACCGAGGAAACCAAGGCGCTCAATGCCAAGCAGGAAGCCGACATTCGCGGCAGCATGACCGGCTACGACCAGCGCTTCAAAATGATGGACGAAATGGGCGTCGATATGCAGATGACCATGCCGCCGCCGCCGCAGCTTTACCATTCTGTTGCGCTCGAATACGCGGTGCCGGCCGCCCGCATGATCAATGACGGCGTCGCCGAATTCGTCGCCAAGCATCCCGACCGCTTCATCCCTTGCGGCACCGTGCCGATGCAGGATGGCAACGAGGCTGCCAAAGAGCTGGAATACGTCGCCAAGACGCTGAAGTTCAAGGCAGTTGAAATTCTCACCAATGTCGCCGGCCGCGAATTGTCAGATCCGGCCTTCGCGCCATTCTGGAAGAAGGCCGAAGAACTCGATATGCTGGTGGTCATCCACCCGAATGGGTTTACCGAAGGCAAGCGGCTGTCGCGATTTTATTTCAACAACATCATCGGCAACCCGTTCGAGACCACGCTCGCGCTGCACTATCTGATTTTCGACGGCGTGCTGGAACGCCACCCGAAACTAAAAATCTACGCCATGCATGGCGGCGGCTATCTCGGCGGCTATTCCGGCCGCATCGATCATGCCTGGGGCGCGCGCTCCGACTGCAATGCCGGCCTGCCGAAGCCGCCGACGCATTATCTCAAGCAGGTCTATGTCGATAATGTCGTGTTTACACCGCATCAACTCGAGGCGTTGGTGAAAGTCTTCGGCGTCGATCACATCGTCATGGGCACGGATTATCCGTTCGACATGCTGGAATACGATCCGATCGGCCACGTCAATTCGGCCGAAGGCCTCGACGATTCGGCGCGCGCGGCGATTGCCGGGGGTAATGCGAAGAAGTTGTTGGGGTTGTGAGCTCCCTCTCCCCGCTTGCGGGGAGAGGTAAAAACAATCACCCGTACAAAAAATCGAGCGTCGCCGTTTCCTCGATCACCGCGGCGTCGGTCGAGTGCCTGCCGGCGCGCGCCTGTTCCTCGACCGTGCGCGAGGCCTGCAAGAATGCGCCGAGATGGCGCGCGCGTTCGATGATGCGGTTGTTGTCCGGCAGCCGCGCCGCCTCGAAGGCCTTGAGCGCGCTTTCGACATCGCCATTCGTCTGCAACGTCTCGGCCAGCACCGCGGCGTCGTCGGCCGCTTTCGAGACGCCGGCGCCGACATGCGGACGCGCGACGAAGGCGGCATCGCCCACGATCGCCACGCGGCCGAAGGCCATGCGCGGCGACACCAGATCGTAGATGGGCTGCAAAATCGGCTTCGGCATCAGTCTGACCAGCGCGCGGAATTGCGGTGCCAGAAAACGCTCGGCGCCGTCGCGCATGTCGGCCAACGCCTCGGCGCGGATCAGCGGCGGCGGGATCGACAGCTCATGCGTCTTGTCGCTCGCGTCGGTGAGCAGCCAGGGCAATTTGGCCGTCTCGTCGGCCGGCCGGTACCAGATCACATTGGTGCGCCGGTGCCCGACGCGCAGATCGTTGTCGGGCCCGGCGACCGGATAGCTCAGGAACTGCTCACCCGGCGGCAGGCCAAAGGCCATGAATTCGAAAATCTCCGCGCGCGTCCGCGCCGGAATGTCGCTCTCCGCGATCAAGGACCGCCATGCGGTATAGCCGGCGTAAAGCTGCGTCACCCGCGGCAGACATTGTTGCCGCACGGTCGAGCGGATGCCGTCGGCGCCCACCAGCAAATCGGCGCTCGCCGTTTCGCCATCGGAAAAATGCGTCTTCACCATGCGCGCGTCTTGCGTGAAATACGTCAGGCCCTTGCCGCGATGATAGCGTCCGGCCGGCAGCGCGTCGCGCAGCAGCCGGTAAACGCGCTCCCAGGCGGTCGCCACCTGCGGGCAATCGAGGCTGCGGGTCAGTTGGCCTTCGCGGTTGAGGATCTTGCGGGTCGCAATGAGCACGCCGAGTTCCGACGTCGCGAGCCCGAGGCTTTGAAGACGCGCGATCAACTCGCCCTGGGCCACGATGCCGGCGCCGCGGCCGGATAATTCGCCCTCCACGCGCTCGTAAATATCGACGTCCCAGCCGGCGCGCCGCAGCAGCAGCGCGCTCAAGAGCCCGCTCATCGAGCCGCCAATGACGATAGCGCGCCTGCCGTCCGGCCCTGCCAATGGATTTCCCTTAATCTTCCCGTGTGCCCGGAATTGTTATATACGACGGCTAAATCCGGTTGGAAAAAATCCCAAAGGCGTACCCATGCACGATATCGTCAATGTGAAAAAAGACATCTCGCAGTGGCCGGCCGAGATCGCCGCCGAATTCGAGCGCGAAGCGAAAAATCCGAACCCCTGCGTCGGTTCGACGCTGCTGTCGGAGAACGAGCGCTCGCGCGTTTGGATCATCCGGCTTGCCCCCGGCGAGCGCATCGGATTTCACCGCCATGTGCTGGATTATTTCTGGACCTCGATCGGCGGCGGCCGCGGCCGTCAACATATGCACGACGGGACCATTCTCGAAGCCACTTATGTGCCGGGCGAGACCAGGCACGAGAGCTACGGCAAGGGCGAGTTCAAGGTGCACGACCTGCAAAATCTCGGCGACCGCGAAATGGTCTTCATGACCGTCGAGTTCAAGGACAGCGCCAACCAGCCGTTGCCGTTGCCCGAGGGCGTCCACCCACAGGCACAAGCTGCCTGAATTTATAAGGTTTTCACGCGCAATCAACGCACTAGTGGAGCGAATTTGACATTTGATACCCGTTTGCGGCTAGTTCTTCATCAAATGTCAAATTCAAAGCTCCACTAGAATCAAATGATTGCTAGTGGTCCTTTGATTCCGACATTTGCTCGCGAGCTTGCGGCAACTGGATGCAAATGTCGGAATCGGACCACTAGCCAAGCCGCCGCGCTTCCTGCAAACTGCGGCGCAATCCCGCCGGGCGTCCAACAGGCGCGCCAAAGGGCAACAAAAAACGGACTCAGAGGGGAAATGCCGGTCAATCGTTCGACTCCGCCGCGGCACTCCGCCGCGCGCGTCATGCGCGTGACGCCTTTGCAACCCTTTTTGCGTAGCGCACGGTCCGGCTGAGGCCCCTATGGAATTCGACCTTCTGATCAATGCGATTATCGCCGGCTTGATGCTCGGCGGCTTTTACGCCGCCGTCACCGCCGGCGTTTCGATTTCCTTCGGCATGCTCGATATCGTCAACATCGCGCATCCCGGCTTCATCATCCTCGGCTCCTACATCGCCTACATCGTCAACTCCCGTTTCGGCGTCGATCCGATCGTCGTCGCGATCTTCGCGCTGCCGGCGTTCTACGCGCTCGGCACGGTCATCTATCAGGTTTACTACCAATCGTTCGAGCGGCGCGGGCAGGATTCGCTACGCGGTCTCGCGTTCTTTTTCGGTCTGCTCTTCGTCACCGAGGTCGGCCTGAACCTGGTCTTCGGGGTCGACTACCGCACCGTCGACGCGCCCTATATCGGCGGCAGCATCTCCATCGGAGCCATGGAGTTTCCATTGCGCATGCTGGTGCCGTGCCTGGTTTCGGTCGCCATGTTCATCGGCCTGCAGCTTTTCATGGCGCGCACCTTTATCGGCCGCGCGGTGATGGCGGTGTCGCAGGACCCGCAGGCGCTGCAACTGATGGCGGTCGATCCGACCCGCATCAAGCGCATCGCCTTCAGCATATCGATTGCGACCGCGTCGCTGGCGGGCGCCTTCCTGATCATCATCCAACCGGTCATTCCTTCGGCCGGGCGCGACTATATCGGCCGTGTCTTCGCGATCTGCGTGCTTGGCGGGCTCGGCAGCCTGCCCGGCACCATCATCGCCGCCTTTCTGATTGGCGTGATTGAAAGCATCACCGCGACTTTCTACGGTCCGTCCTGGGCGCCGGCCGTCTCATTCGGGCTGCTGCTGCTCACTTTGGCCGTGCGGCCCTCCGGACTGCTGGGACGCTAGATGCGCACACCTACCTTCATCCTCATCATGACGTTGATCGGCGCAGCGCTGTACGCGGCCTTCCACATCGTCGGCAACGACTATCTGTTCTTCGCCGGCTACACGGTGCTGCAATATATCGTGCTGGCAACCGCCTGGAACATCCTCGGCGGCTATTGCGGCTATGTGAATTTCGGCTCGGCCGGCTTTTTCGCCATCGGCGTTTATACGACCGTCTGCTTTTACACGATCGGGCAGTCGGTCGAGGACGTATTTCCCGATTTTCTGGTGGCGCCGATGCACCTGATCTTTCCGCTGCCGTTGCCGCTGCTCATGCTAGTCGGCGGCGCCGTTTCCGGTCTGGTCGGGCTCGGCATGGGCTATCTGACGCTGCGGCTGCGCGGCGTCTTTTTCGCCATCGCGACGCTGGCGCTCGCCGTCGTGCTGGAAACCTTCATTACTAATTGGTCTTTCGTCGGCGGTTCGCGCGGCGCCTATGTCATCCCGCCCAACGAAATTCCCTTCTTCGGCCCCTATATCGATTTCCTGTTCGCCTTGATGCTGATCCTGGTGATCGCCTCACTCACCATCGCGCGCACCATCGAACGCTCCAAGCTCGGAGTCGGCTTCGCCACCATTCGCGACGATGAGCTGGCGGCGGAAGCGACCGGGGTGCCGACCTTGCGGCTGAAGCTGATCGCCACCGTCGTCTCCGGTGCGCTCTTCGGCATGGCCGGCGCACCCTTTCCTTATTACATCGGCTATGTCGAACCGGGCTCGGCGTTCAATCTGTCTTATGCGGTCAATTCGATCGCCATGCCGATGATCGGCGGCACCACGTTCTGGGCCGGCCCGATGATCGGCGCCTTGCTGCTCTCGACCGTGCAGCAGCTCGTCACCGTGACCATTTCGTCGGCGGTCAACCTGCTGATCACCGGGATCCTGTTGATCGCCTTTGTCATCCTGGCGCCGAAAGGCATTATCGGCCTGTGGCAGAAGTGGATCGGCAATCCGTTCAAGAAATCCAGCGGCGCTAAAGAGGTCAAGTCATGACCGGCAAAGCCGCTCCGCTCCTGCACATCGAACGGCTAGGCAAGCGCTTCGGTGGCTTCATCGCGCTCGACGGCGTCGATCTTGAGGTGGCGCCGGGCGAACGCCTCGGCCTGATCGGCCCGAACGGCTCCGGCAAGAGCACGCTGGTCAATTGCATTTGCGGCACGCTGCATAACGAAACCGGCAGCGTCACGTTCAACGGCGAAAAGGTCGATGGACTAGTGGCGCATCAGCGCACGCATCGCGGCTTGGCACGCAGCTTCCAGTTGCCGCGCCCGTTTCACAGCATGAGCGTCGCCGACAATATCCGCGTGCCGCTGCTTTATACCGTGAACGGCCGCCCGGGCCCGCATCTCAGCCACGCCGAACTCGACGATCGCTGCATGGAATTGCTGACGCTGGTCGCGCTGCACGAAAAAGCGACGCATTTGCCGCTCGACCTCACCCAGGTCGAAATGCGTAAGCTTGAACTGGCGCGTGCCATGGCGGCCGAGCCGAAACTGCTGATCGCCGACGAATCGATGGCGGGCTTGTCGCATTCCGAGGTCGAGGACATCGTGGCGCTGCTCATCCGCATGAACGAGCGCGGCGTCACCATCATCATGATCGAGCACATCATGCGCGCGGTGATGAGCTTCTCGCAGCGCCTCGCCGTTCTGGTCTCCGGCAAAAAGATCGCCGACGGCAATCCGGAAGACGTGATCAAGAACAAGGAAGTGGTGGGGGCCTATCTTGGCACATAACACCAACAGCATCTCGATCGACGGCATCGATGCCGCCTATGGCGCGGTGCGCGTGCTGGAAAACGTGTCGCTGCGCGTGGACAGCGGCGAAACCGTCGTGCTGCTCGGCACCAACGGCAACGGCAAAAGCACCCTGATGAAATGCATCGTGGGCTGGGTGCGACCGACCAAAGGCAAGATCGTCGCCGAAATCGACGGCGAAAAGCACGACCTTTCGGGCTTGACCACCGAGCAGATCGTCGATCTCGGCATCGCATTGGTGCCGGAAGGCCGCCGTCTGTTTCCGCGCCAGACTGTGGAAGAAAACCTGCTGCTCGGGGCCAGCCGTCCGAAGGCGCGCCTGCATATCAAAACCAATCTCGATTTTTGCTTTGAGATTTTCCCGCGACTGGCCGAGCGCAAGAGCCAGCTTGCCGGCTCGATGTCGGGCGGCGAGCAGCAGATGCTGGCGCTGGCGCGCGCCCTGATGCTCAACCCGCGCATTCTGCTGGTTGATGAGCCGTCCGTCGGATTGGCGCCACTTCTGGTCAGCCGCACTATCGACGCCATCAAGCAGCTCAAGGAGCACTTCAACCTCACGGTCTTGATGGCCGAGCAGAATTTCACCCAGGCGCTGCGCATCGCCGACCGCGGCTATGTCATCGTGCACGGCAAGATCGAGTTCGAGGGCGCGTCGGCCGACGAACTTAACAACAACGACCTGATCCGGCAGTTTTATCTGGGGATGTGAGCGGCTTCCCTGCACGCCTTCTTATCCCTCCCCTGCAAGGGGAGGGAGGCTCCGCGCGAAGCGCGGAGCGGGTGGGGTGTAGTCTCCTGGAATCTCGGATATCGCCCCACCCGGCCGCTCACTTCGTTCGCGTCCACCCTCCCCGTGGCCGGGGAGGGATACGAAGAAAAAAACGCCGCGGATTTCTCCGCGGCGTTTCTCTTTCAGCCTTCGCGAAGACGCTTACTTGTGCGCCTTCTCGTAAGGATAGATGACCTTGCCGGTCTCGAGGTTCTTCGGCTCCAGCACGGTCTGATAGTCCATGCCGCGCCAGGTATCGAGGTTCGCGTCGTCCTTGATGTCGTGATACTGCACGGTGACCATGCGGCTTTCCGCCCATTCACCCTTGGCGCCGAACTTGATCGGGCCCATCACGGTCTTGAAGGTCGCTTTTTTCAGATAGGCCGCGACCTTATCGTCCTCGATGCTCTTAGCGCCCTTGATCGCATCGCCGAGGACCTGGAACTGGGCGTAGCCCCAGCCGCCGAGGTAATAGCCGAGCGGATCGACGCCGGCGGCCTTGGCGCGCGACTGGTATTCCTTGAAGAAGGCCTCGGTGCCGTCATACATCTGCTTCTTGTCCGGCACCCAGGTCTCGTAGTTCACGATGCCGTTGAGCTTGGACTTCAACTTATCCTTGAAGAAGGTCGCTTGCAGACCGACCAGCGCGCCGCCGAACATCTTCGGCGTCAGACCGATTTCGTTCGCCGCCTGCACGATGCCGACCGAATCGAGCGGATAGGCGCAGACAACCACGACGTCGGCATTAACCGCCTTGAGCGCGCGCACGATCGGCGCGAAATCGGTCGTCTTCGGCGGGGGCGGATAGGCCTTGTCGTAGACGACCTTCATGCCGTGCTTCTTGGCATTGGCGCGCGCACCGTCGCAGGCGTTCTGCGAGAACTCCGCGTCGGCAAAGCTGAGCGCCACCGTCGTCGGCTTCGGGTTCTGCGCCGCCGCGATGTCGAAGAAGCCCTTGGTGAACGAGCCCTTGGTGTCGGGGCCGGTTGGCAGAATGGAGAAATATTTCGAGTATTTGAACTTGTCGTTCACGTCGAGTGAAAACAGGCTGATGTAGGTCTTGCCCTTGCGGATCACGACCGGCATGGCCGGCGCGTTCTGGTTGGTCGCATAACCTCCAACCACCAGATCGACTTTGTCGACGTCGAGCAGTTTGGTGTAGATCCCGGGCACTTCCGATGGCGTGCTCTTGTCGTCGTAATAGACCAACTCAACCTGCCGACCGAGCAAACCGCCGGCCTTGTTGATTTCGTCGCGCCAGATTTCAGCGCCGACCAGCGCCTGCTTGCCGTTCGCCGCCAGCGCACCGGTCAACGACTGCCCAAAGCCGATCTTGATCGGCCCCTTGTCCTGCGCCTGCGCGCCGGACGCGACGAACATGGCGCCGGCCACAAGGGCGACGCTCGCCCCCGCGATCCCAGCCAATGCCCGCGATTTAAGTCTATGGAACATCGTTACACCTCCCAATGGTTTTGATTTTCTTCAGGACCGATAATGCCAGCGCAAAAGCCGATGGTCCACAGAAGCTTTCGGTCGAGCGCGGATTTAATGCTGTGACCCGCGATCCAGGTCGGTTCGCACCGCCAGCCCTTCCACGGTGGGCGGGCGATGGGCCGCTCCGATTTCGGCGGCCCGCCCAATTGCTGCAATGCAGAATAACCGGCTCAAATGCCCTCGACCATAATGGTCTCGACCTCACCGGCTCCGCTGCGCCGGAATGCCGCGGCAGCATCATATTCCGGCGAGGTGAAGCAGGCGACGCCCTGCTCGAAGGTCGGAAACTCAATCACAATAAAGCGCTGGAATTTATCGGGGCCTTCCATGATCTGAAACTTGCCCCCGCGGGCCAACACCTTGCCGCCGAATTTGGCGAGAATGCCGGGAATCTGGTCGGTGTATTTTTTGTATTCGACCGGGTCGTTGATCTTGGAACGGGAAACCCAATAAGCAGGCATGTGTGAGTGTCTCCAAAGTTTCGTCATGTCCGGCCTTGTGCCGGGCATCCACGTCTTCATTATGCGCAGCACTGTAAAGTCATGGGTGGCCGGGACAAGCCCGGCCATGACGGTGCATTGCCGGGAGATCAATCTATGCCGCGAAAGATCATCGATATCTCGGTGCCGCTGGAAAACACGGTTTACGCCGATCCGCCCGGCTACGGGCCGAAGATCGACTATCTCGACCACGAAGCGACCGCGCCCGACATTCTGAAATTTTTTCCCGGCCTCAAAAAAGAAGAACTGCCGGACGGCGAAGGCTGGGGTTTCGAATGGGTCAAGCTGTCGACGCACTGCACCACGCATCTCGATGCGCCCTATCACTTCGCCTCTACCATGGACCACGGCAAGCGCGCGCTCACCATCGACGAGGTGCCGCTTGAGTGGTGTTTCCAGCCCGGGGTGAAGCTCGACTTCCGTCATTTCGAGGATGGCTATGTCGCCCGCGCCGCCGATGTCGAAACCGAACTCAAGCGCATCGGCCACACGCTTTCGCCCCTTGAAATCGTGGTGGTGAACACTGCCGCGGGCGCGGCCTATGGTCGTCCCGACTACGTATCGAAGGGCTGCGGCATGGGGCGCGAGGCGACGCTCTATCTCACCGAACGCGGCGTGCGCGTGACCGGCACCGATGGCTGGAGCTGGGACGCGCCTTTTGTGCACACCCAGAAGAAATACGCGCAAACCCACGATGCTTCGCTGATCTGGGAAGGCCACCGCGCCGGTCGTGAGATCGGTTATTGCCACATCGAGAAATTGCACAATCTCGAAAGCCTTCCGTCCAGCGGCTTTATGGTGAGCTGTTTTCCGGTGAAGGTGCGCGGCGGTTCCGCCGGCTGGACGCGGGCGGTCGCGATCATTGACGCTTGAACGACCGGCAAGCGATAATGCCGGCGCGATAAAAAGACAGGCAAGGCGCCGGCAAGACCGCCGGGCGAAAGCCGCCATTTAGGGGGATACACCATGGACCGACGCCATTTCCTTGGCGGGAGCGCGGCCGCCGCCGCGGCTCTCGTTGCCGGACCCGCACCGGGGGTTGCCGCGGATGCCTATCCGGCCCATCCGATCACGCTGATCAATCCATTCCCGCCCGGCGGCGCCGCCGACGTGGTCGGACGGCCTTTCGGCGCGGCCCTCGAGCCGATCGTCAAGCAGCCGGTGGTGATCGAAACCAAGGCGGGCGCTGCCGGCGCCGTCGGCGCGCAGGTCGCCGCCAATGCCAAGCCGGACGGCTACACCCTGCTGATGCACATCACCTCGATCTCCGGCTTTGCCGAAGTCGACAAATTGTTCGACCGCAAGCCCAAGTTCACGCGAGCCGACTTCATCCCGATCGCGCGCTTTGTCGCCGACCCATGCGTGCTGCTGGTCAACGACAAGCAGCCCTACAAAACACTTGCCGAACTGACCGCCGACGCCAAGAAGCGGCCGGATGAAATCATCTTCTCCTCGTCGGGCCTTTACGGCGCGCTGCATATTCCGACCGCGCTCTATATGAAAGCGGCCGGCGGGCTCAAGCTGCGCCACCTGCCGACCAATGGCGGCGGCCCGGCGCTCACTGCCTTCCTCGGCAACAACTCGCAGGTGTTGGTGTCGTCGATCTCCGCGTCGCTCAACCAGATCAAGGCCGGCAAGGCGAAACCGCTGGCCATGTTCGGCGCCACGCGCTCGAAGGCGCTGCCCGACGTACCGACCATGAAGGAGCTCGGCTACGATATCGAGTACTACCTCTGGGTCGGCCTGTTCGCGCCGAAGGGAACGCCGGCCGACGTGGTGAGCTATCTGCGCACCAATGCCGGCAAAGCGGCGCACACCGACCTGTTCAAGACCGCGATGACCAATCTCGGCCAGGAACTGGGCTATCAGGATCAGCCGGAATTCGCCAAGTTCTGGGACGCCGACGCCGCGCGCATCGAAGGCGCGGTGAAGGAAATCGGCCGCGTGCAAGGCTAAATAGCGAAGCGTAAGCTTCGAACAAGAACGGCGCCGCGCGCCTCCCTCAATCGGACGGCGCGCGGCTTGCAACATTTTTCGGGTAACCGGCTTGGTCCGGATAAAAAAATTTTGGAGGACGGCTCATGGATCGCAACACGATGGATCGGCGCACATTTGTCATCGGCACTTCGGCAACGGCCGCCACCCTCGCAACAGGCCCGGCTTTCGCGCAGGGCGCCTACCCCTCGCACGCCATCACCATCCTGGTCGCCTTCCCGCCCGGCGGCGCCAACGACATCATCACGCGGCCCATCGCCGCGGCGCTGGAGCCGCTACTCAAGCAGCCGGTCGTGGTCGAGACCAAAGCCGGCGCCGGCGGTCAGGTTGGCGCGCAGGTCGCCGCCACCGCCAAGCCGGACGGTTATACGCTTTTGTCGCACAACAACGGTATTTCCGGTTACGCCGAAGTCGACAAGCTGTTCGGGCGCACGCCCAAGACCGAACGCAGCGATTTCATTCCGCTGGCGCGGCTGACCGCCGATCCGGTGCTGCTGCTGGTCAATGCGCAGCAGCCCTACAAAGACGTGAAGGAATTCATCGCCGACGCCAAGAAACGACCGGAAGCGATCATCTACAGTTCGGGCGGTCTTTACGGCGCCACCCATCTGCCGGTGGCGCTATTCGAAAAGGCGACCGGCATTCCGAAATTGCGTCACCTGCCGACCAATGGCGGCGGCCCGGCGATCACCGCGCTGCTCGGCAATAATGCGCAGGCTTCGGTCCAGTCGGTGTCGGCGAGCCTGCCGCACGTGAAATCCGGCAAGCTGCGCGCGCTCGCCTCGTTCGGCGCCACGCGTTCGAAGGCGTTGCCCGACGTGCCAACGCTGAAGGAGCTCGGCTTCGACGTCGAATATTATCTCTGGGTAGGCCTGTTCGCACCGAAAGGCACGCCGGCCGCGGTCATCGCCACGCTCAGCGCGGCGCTCGACAAGGCCGCGACCTCCGATCAATTCAAGTCGGTGGTCGACAAGCTCGGCCTCGAAGGCGGCTATCTCAACGCCGCCGACTTTCGCAAATTCTGGGACGCTGATGCCAAGCGCGCCGACGAAGCCGTCCATTTGATCGGCAAGCAGGCGTAGTTTTTCTCCCCTCTCCCGCGCCGTCTCGAGCGGCGGCGCGGCGACAACGATGAAAGAAAAATCATGATCCTTCGAGCCGACCATGTGGCGGGCGCCGGGTTTATCCTGTTCGGCGCCGCCATCATCGCGCTCAGCGGAGACCTGCCGGTCGGGCATATGTCGATGCCCGGCTCCGGCTTCCTGCCGATGATCGTCGCCGTGCTGACCATGATTTTCGGCGTGGCGCTGATCGCGCGCGCCTCGGCAGAAAGCGTGCCCTTCGCCGAACTGGACTGGGCCGATGGCAAACATGCGCTGATGGTGACGGCGATTACCGCCGCCGCCACCCTGCTTTATGAAACTCTCGGCTTCATCGTCACCATGCTATTGATGATGTTCGCCTTCCTGCTGGTGATCGAACGCCGCAACGCCATCCGCGCCGGCATCTACTGCGTCGTCGTCGTCATGTTCACTTACGTGTCGTTCGTGTACGGGCTCAAGACCCCCCTTCCAGAATTCAGCTTCTAGGAACCCTCCGTGGAAAGCACCCTGCTTAGTCTGGCGCATGGTTTCGCCATCGCGTTCCAGCCCGACAATCTCTGGTATGCCTTTCTCGGTTGCCTGGTCGGCACCCTGGTTGGCGTGCTGCCGGGCATCGGCCCGCTCTCCGGCATTTCGATCCTTTTGCCGGTGACCTTCGGACTCGACGCCACGCAAGCGGTGATCATGCTGGCGGGCATCTATTACGGCTCGCAATATGGCGGCTCGACCACCTCGATCCTGATGCGCATTCCGGGCGAAGCGTCCTCGGTGATGACCTGCATCGACGGCAACGCCATGGCCAAGAAGGGCCGCGCCGGCGCCGCGCTCTGCATCGCCGCGGTCGGCTCCTGGGTCGCCGGCACTTTCGGCGTCATCGCGCTCACCGTGGTGGCGCCGCCGCTCGCCACCATTGCGCTGAAATTCGGGCCGCCGGAATACACCGCGCTGCTGGTGATGGGGCTGATCTTCCTTGCCTACATGTCCTCTTCCTCGCTGGTGCGCACGCTGCTGATGGCCTGCATCGGGCTGATGCTTGGCATGATCGGCATCGACAACATGACCGGGCACTTCCGTTATTCGTTCGACCTTGCCGAACTCGGCGATGGCATCGGCATCGTGCCGGTCGCGGTCGGCCTGTTCGGGCTCGGCGAAATCCTGTCGACGCCCAGCCACATGGTGGTTGGCGAAGTGATCGCGCCGAAATTCCGCGAGCTATGGCCGAACCGCAAGGAATGGCAGGAGGCGGGCTGGCCAATCGGACGCGGCACGCTGCTCGGCTTCATCATCGGCATCATCCCCGGCTCGGCGCACATCATTTCCAGCTTTTTGTCGTACGCGCTGGAACGGCGCCTCTCCAAGCATCCGGAGGAATTCGGCAAGGGCGCCGTTGCCGGCGTCGCCGGACCGGAATCCGCCAATAACTCGGCCTCGACCGGCGCCTTCGTGCCGATGCTGGCGCTCGGCATTCCGACCGGGCCGATCCCGGCCGTGCTGATGGGCGCGCTGATGGTGCATGGCGTATCGCCCGGGCCGCAGCTTGTCACCGACCACCCGGATGTGTTCTGGGGCTTTGTCGCCTCGATGTATGTCGGCAATCTGATGCTGCTGGCGCTCAATTTGCCGCTGGTCAGCGTTTTCGTGACCGTGCTGCGCATCCCTTACGCCTATCTCTATCCTCTCATCATTATGTTCTGCATCATCGGTGTCTACGAGGTGAACCACTCCATCGTCGACGTATGGATCATGCTGATCATGGGCATTCTCGGCTATGCGCTGCGCAAGTTCTCCTTCGACCCGGCGCCTTTGGTGCTCGGGCTCGTCATCGCGCCGATTTTCGAACAGTCCTTGCGTCAGTCGCTGATCATGTCGAACGGCAACTACTTCATCTTCTTCAACCGGCCGATCTCGGCCGGGTTGCTCATCGTCTGCATCATCCTGCTGGCGATGTCGGCGGTCACCTTCGTCCTCAAGCGCAAGGACTGGCGCGACAAACTGGCGGAAGCCGAAGCAGGTGAGTCGTCGCCTTGATCTGACGTTCGCCGCGGGCGATCATCTTTTTATGAAGAATCTCACCATCGACCCCGAGCGCCTGTGGGGCGACCTGATGGAGACCGCTAAAATCGGCGGCACGCCGAAGGGCGGTATCTGCCGGCTGACGCTGACCGACCTCGATGCCCAAGTGCGCGACTGGCTCAAGACGCAGGCCGAAACGCTCGGCTGCACCGTCACCATCGACGATATGGGCACCATGTTTGCGCGCCGTCCCGGCCAGCGCAACGACATCCCGCCCATTGCCATGGGCAGCCATCTCGACACCCAGCCAACCGGTGGCAAGTTCGACGGCGCGCTCGGCGTGCTGGCGGCGCTGGAGGCGCTGCGCACGCTGCACCGCGCCGGCTACGAGACCTTCGCGCCGGTTGAAGTCGTGAACTGGACCAACGAGGAAGGCTCGCGCTTTGCCCCGGCGATGATCGCCTCCGGCGTATTTGCCTGCGTATTCAAGCGCGACTGGGCCTGCGCGCGTCAGGATCGCGCCGGCGAAACTTTCGGCGCGGCGCTCGACAAAATCGGCTATCGCGGGCCGCAGGCTTGCGGCGATCATCCGCTCTCGGCTTTCTTCGAAGTGCACATCGAGCAAGGACCGTTTCTCGAAGCCGACGGCAAGGACATCGGCATCGTCACCGGCGTGCAGGCGATGCGCTGGTATGAGGCGACGCTGACAGGCCAGGACAGCCATGCCGGCACCACGCCGATGAACCGGCGGCACGATGCGCTGCTTGGCGCCGCGCGCTTTGTTGAAGCCGTGAATGCGGCTGCGCGCGCGCATCCGCAAGCGGTCGGCACCGTCGGTATTCTGGAAGTGAAGCCGGGCTCGCCCAATGTCATTCCGGGCGACGTATTCATGACTCTGGACCTGCGCGATCCCGACGCCGGTGTGCTTGACCGCATGGAAAAGGACATCGTCGCGCAGGCGGACAAGATCGGCGGCGAACTCGGATTACAGATCGCGATCAAGACGATCTCGGCCGAACCGGCTGTTATCTTCGATGCCGATTGCGTCGCCGCCGTGCGCCAGGCCGCGGCCGTCTCCGGCTATTCCAGCCGCGAGATGATTTCGCGCGCCGGCCACGACGCGGCGTTTATATCCCGCGTCGCGCCGGCGGCGATGATCTTCGTGCCCTGCAAGGACGGCATCAGCCACAACGAAGCCGAATACAGCAGCAAGGAGCAGTGCGCGTCCGGCGCGCAGGTGCTGCTGCAAGCGGTGCTGGATTACGACCGGCGGCTGGCGGATCGCCTGGGCGGGAAGTAAACGCTAGGCGCTGGCCTCGCGCGCGTGCAGCGCCATGATCGCCAAAGCCACGCCGCCGAACACCATATTGATGCCGACGAGAAGGCCGATCGCCCAGGCCGCCGTCGACGGCAGACCGGCCAAAATCAGCCCGGCTAAAATGATGTCGACCACGCCGCTCGCCACCATCCAGCTCCAACGGCCGGACAATTGCCGCTTGTGGTCAAGCGCGAACATGATCGAGACCACGCCCTCGACGATGAAAAAGGCAATCAGGACTAAAGTGAGCGAGACCGCGCCGCGCACCGGCGCCGCCAGCAGCATCACCCCGACCACGATGGCCAGCAGGCCCGAAATAAGAGACCACCAGAAGCCGGGCGCGCTGCGTATCCAGAATGTGGTGATCAAACCCATGATGCCGCTGACCAGCAGCAACCAGCCGAGTACGATGGTGGCGGCCAAAGTAGCCAGCGGGGGGATGACGATAGCGGTCGCGCCGAGAACGATCAGCACCACGCCCTCGACCAGGAACAGCACCCAGTGATCGTGCACCGAACGTTCAAACCGATGGATGTCAGGTTGCAATGAGGACATGAGAATTCTCCGGCCGTCGCCCCGTCGAGGATCATCAAGGCGTGGAACTTACCACATTAAGCGGCCCGGCAGGCAATAGTTCCATCGCGCGGGCGAGCCCGCTCACCACCAGCCGGTGGCGGGCACCAGCTCCGGCCAGCCGATGCGGCGGGCCGAGGCTTTGGCGGCTTGATCCGGCGGCAACGATGTGTCCCAGGCACCGGCGGTGAAGCGCTGACCGTTCACGCCGTTCGAGGCCTCCGACATCAGCCAGCGGATCGGCGCCGCCATGATGGCAGGCCGCAGCATGGTGTCGCGCGCCCAGCCGGCGCCGTCGGATATGAATGGCGTGTCGGTCGGGCCGCCTGGCACCAGCACATTGACGGTGACGCCCGAGCCTTCGAGCTCCGCCGCCCACACCGCCGAAGCCGATTCCAGGGCCGACTTGAGCGCGCCATAAGGCATTGCCCGCAGCATGGTCTTGTAGCTCGTCGTGTTGTTGACGATGCGGCCCCAGCCTTGCTTTTTCATATGTGGCAGCGCCGCGTGCGTCAGTAGCATCGGCCCACGCATATTGATGGCGTAGAAACGATCCCACAGCGCGGCCGACAGTTCGTCGATGCCTGGAAGCCGCGTCTCGGCATCGGGACGGATCGAACTCATGCCGATGCCGGCATTGTTGATGAGACCTTCGAGACGGCCGAAATGGCTCGCGGCCCTCTGCACCGCGGCGTTGCAGGCTGCCTCGTTTGAAACATCGGCGGCGATTGCAAGCAGGCGATCGCCAGCGCCCTTGTTGGCGTCGGTCAGGCGATCGAGCGCGGCGCCGTCGCGGTCGAGCGCGGCGATGCCGTGCCCGGCGTCCAGCAGCGCCGCGGTTAACACTCGGCCAATGCCGCCGGCGGCGCCGGTCAGCAATATGACGCGGCCCTCACGACCGGCTATGCGCTATCCTCCCACCGACATTGGACAACGCCCCGGTCAGTTCATGCCGAGGACGCCCGGCAACCAGAGCGACATGCCCGGCCAATAGGTCACGATGCCGAGGAACACCAGCATGGTCAGCAGCCACGGCCAGACCGCGACGGTGAGTTCGGTGATGCCCATTTTGGCGATGCCCGATGTCACATAGAGGTTCAGCCCCACCGGCGGGTGGCAGAGGCCGACTTCCATATTGACTACCATCAGAATGCCGAAATGGGTCGGATCGATGCCGAGCTTCAAGGCCACCGGGAATAAGATCGGCGCCATGATCAGGGTGATCGAAGACGGCTCCATCACGTTGCCCGCGAGCAGCAGCATCAAGTTGACCACGAGCAGGAAGGCGACCCAGCCGAGGCCCATGGAAATGATCCACTCCGCCAGTTGTTGCGGAATGTTCTCATAGGTCAGAAGGAACGAGAACAGGATCGCGTTGGTGATGATGTAGAGCAGCATCGCGCTCAGGTTCGCCGACGACAGCAGCACGCGCGGCACGTCGGAGAGCTTCATGTCCTTGTAGACGAAGACGGCGATGACGAAAGCGTAGACCGCGCTCATGGCCGCGGCCTCGGTCGGCGTGAACAGGCCGGAATAGATGCCGCCCATCACGATAAATATCAGCAACAGGCCCCAGGCCGACTCGCGGAACGCCGTCCAGCGCTCCTTGAATGTCGCGCGCGGCATGCGCGGATAGCCGCCGCGCCAGGCACGATACCAAGTGGTGGCGCCAAGCATCGTGGCCAGCACAATGCCGGGAATGACGCCAGCAATGAACAGCTTGCCGATTGAGGTATTGGTCGCCACCGCGTAGAGCACCATCACGATCGACGGCGGAATGAGAATGCCGAGCGCGCCGGAGGTCGCGATGACGCCGGCGCCGAAACGCTTCGGGAAACCCTGCGCCACCATCGCCGGCAGGATCACCGAACCGATCGCAACCACGGTCGCCGGCGAAGAGCCCGACACCGCGGCAAACAGCGCGCAGGCGAGAACGCCGGCGAGCCCGAGGCCGCCATACCAATGGCCGACCATCGAAGTGGCGAACGCGATCATCCGGCGCGCGACGCCGCCATGCGTGAGGAAGGTCCCGGCCAAAATAAAGAAAGGGATCGCCATGATCTCGAAGCTCTCGAGGCCGGTGAACAGCTTGAGCGCCACCGACTCGGTCGGCACTTCGGTCAGCGTGAACATGAAGGTCAGCACGGTCAGGCCGAGCGCGATCGACACCGGCATGCCGGTAAACATCAGCGACAACAGCAGTGCGAACAGGATCAGCGCGCGCAAACCCTGCGGCAGCGCGATCAGTTGCGCCTCGTGGGCGAAACAGACCGCGACGATCAGCAGCGGGACCAGAATGATGATCAGCCCGAGCGGGCTGGAGTTGCGGGTCTGCTTTTCGGTTGCGACCGGCTGCGGATGAAGGGCATCGACGGCCTCGACGCCATCGACATGACTGGCATCATGGTGCGGCAGCTCGCCGGTCCAGAAGAACGACCACGCCACCTGGAGAAAGCGGAAGCACATCAGGCCGGAGCCGAGCGGAATCGCCGAGAACACGATCCACATTTTGACTTCGAGATCGTTGGACTGGATGCCGGTGTGATAGACCTTCCAGACGAAGGCGCCGCCGAAGATCGCGACGGTGGCGGTGAACAATGCGCCGCACAACAGCCCGAACAGGATCACGCGCTTGCGCGACGCCGGGTGCAGCATGTTGACGAAGACGTCGACGCCGACGTGGATGCCGGTGCGCACGCCATAGGCCGCGCCGAACTTGGCCATCCAGACGAACATGTAGATGCAGAGTTCCTGCGCCCAGGAAACGTCGACCGAGGCGAGCCATCGGTAAATGTCGAAGAACGGCGCCGCCAGCACCGGCATGCCCTGCGCGGTCAGCCATTTGGCGAAGTCGATGGAAGCGCCGGCGCCATAGCGATGCAGCACCGCGAAAAAGATCAGAGCGGTCGCCGCCGCGATCAGCGTAGCGATCAGCCATTCTTCAAGTCGGTCGAGAACGCGGAGTAGCACCTAAATCCCCCCAGACTAGTCTTGAAGAAAATTCGGCCGGGAAATTTTTCATTCCCGGCCGTTTTTCTTTTTCGAAATTTTTATCAGTTCATCTTGATGTTGAGTTCCTTCGACAGCACGTCGAGGACTTCCTGACCGACGCGGCCCTTGGCCCACTTGTATGTCGGAGCCATCGCAACCTGCCAGGCCTTGATCTGGGCGGGGGTCAGGTAATGCAAGGTCGCCTTGCCCTTCTTCTTGATTTCGGCCAGCGCATCGACGTTTTCGCTGTGAGCGATCGAATTGGTATAATCCGTCGCCTCGTTCATCGCCTTCTCAAGCTGGCCGCGAACATCGGCCGGCAGGCCCGACCAGAACTTCGAGTTGACGATCACGGCATACTGCAAATGCGCGTGGTCGGACACGGTGATATCCTTCTGCACTTCGTCGAACTTCTGCGTCAGGTAATTCGACGGCGTGTTTTCGCAGCCGTCAACCACGCCGGTCTGCAAGGCCTGATAGACTTCCGAGAAAGCCATGATCTGCGGGATGGCGCCGAGAATGCGGAAGTATTGGTCGGCGACCTTCGAACCCGAAATGCGAACCTTGAGGCCCTGAAAGTCGGCCGGATTGAGCAGCGGACGATTGGCCGAGACCATGTGGAAGCCATTGTCCCAGTAAGCCAAGCCGTGGATGCCCTTGGGCTCAAGCTTGGAGAAGAGATACTTGCCGACCGGGCCCTTCATCGCCTTGGCGTAAGTGGCGTCGTCCTTGAACAACCACGGCAGATCGAGCGCTTCGAATTCCTTGGCGCCGAGCGGCGCGAATTTCGCGGTCGAGGGCGCCAGCATCTGCACCGAACCGAGTTGCAGCGCGTCCATTTCTTCCTTGTCTTTGAACAGCTGCGAGTTCGGATAGACTTCGACCTTCACCTTGCCGTTGGTGTATTTTTCGGCGAGTTCCTTGAACTTGAGCGCGCCCTTGCCCTTCGGCGTGTCGTTGGCGACGACGTGGCTGAATTTGATGATGATCGGCGATTGTGCGGCGGCGGTGACCGCCGACAGAGCGAGCACGGCAATGGCCGCGCCGATAAGCGCAAATGTTTTCTTCATGGGTTGAATCCTAGACGTTTCCTGACCGCGCCGGCGTGATACCGGCGCAATGCCTGTAATCGGCTGATTTGGCCTTATGCCCCCAGTTTCCTGCGGGACGATAGCTAATCGTCGATACGACACCTATAAATTTTGTACAACTATTTTATGCCGGCGGGTCCATTAGGCCCAAAGGCGCTCGCCATCCAAGCCCTTGTAAATATTGGCGACAAACTCGCCGTAGCCATTGAAAAGCAGCGTTGGCCTGCGCTCCCCGGTACCAATGACCTCTTCGGTCGCCTGGCTCCAGCGCGGATGCGGCACTTTCGGGTTCACATTGGCCCAGAAGCCGTATTCGGAGGCCTGCAAGGCCTCCCACATGCCCTTCGGCCGCTTATCGACGAAGCTGAAGCGCACGATCGACTTGATCGATTTGAAGCCGTATTTCCACGGCACCGCCAACCGCAAAGGGGCGCCGTGCTGCTTGGCCATCGGGTGGCCATAGGCGCCCGTGGCGATGAAGGCGAGGTCGTTGGTCGCCTCCGCCATCGTCAGACTCTCGACATAGGGCCAGGGAAACCAAGCCTGGCGCTGGCCAGGCGCCACCTTCACATCCATGAAGGTTTCCATCTTGAGATATTTGGCCGAACCGAGGGGCTTGGCCATATCGACCAGCTTGGCGAGCGGAAAACCGGTCCAGGCGATCGCCATGCTCCAGGCCTCGACGCAGCGGTGGCGATAGGTGCGCTCTTCGACGGTCAATTTGCGGATCAGATCGTCTACGCCGATCTCGAACGGCTTTTCCACCAGCCCGTCGATCTTAACCGTCCAGGGCCGAATCGGCAGTTTCTGCGCCTGATTGGAGACTTCTTTCGAGGAGTTGAATTCGTAGAAATTATTGTAATGCGCGTTGATCTTCTCATCGGTTATCGGACGGTCGAGCGTGTATTTCGCATTGAGCTTGGCCGGATAGAGATTCGCCGTCGGGTCCGGCAGATTGGCGGCGTCGGTGACGCGCTGGCCGTAAGCAGGCGCGAGCGCCGAGGTCATCGCGAGCGCGCTGGCGCCGCCGATGAGCAATTTGCGCCGGTCGAAGACCAGATGTTCGGGCGTGGCGAGGCTGTCGGAAATCTCCCAACCGCGGCGGCGAATGACGTTCATGACGCAAGCCCTCCCTCGAATCGGCATTTCAAGAGGTAAAGCGATGCGCCTTCACTGGCAAATCACGGAGTTGGGAGACTCGTCTAGCGCGCGAAGGCCTTGCGGCGCGCGGGCTCCGGCGCGCCCCGCATCAGCCGCCCGCGCATCAAGGCGATGAGCTGCGACTTCTCCATCGGCTTGGCATAAAGATAGCCCTGCCCGACATTGACGCCGATGCCTTGCAGCTTGTGGCTCTCGTGCACGGTCTCGATGCCCTCGGCCACGGTCTTGAGACCGAAGCGCTTGCCGAGTTCGACGATGGTTTCGCACAAGCCGGCATTGAGCTGGTCGGCGTCGCAATTCATCACATAGCTGCGGTCAATCTTGAGCTCGCTGAACGGCAATTGCCGCAATCGCGCCAGCGAGGAATAGCCGGCGCCGAAATCGTCGAGCGCGAGCGTGCAGTTGAGCGAGCGCAAATCGGCGGCGACGTTATTGGCAAGACCGAGATCGTGGATGATCTGGTCTTCGGTTACTTCCAGCACCATGCCGGGGAAATTCTCGGCGCGCGGGCGCGCCTCGCGGATCATGCGGGTGATCGGCAAATGGACGAAGGCGGAGACCGGTACGTTGACGGCGAATTTCATTGCCACGCCGTAGTCGTTGAAAATCTCCCAGTCGCCGAGCGCGGTCAGGATCACCATCTCGGTCAAGACATGCAGGTCTTCTTCGCTGGCGCCTTCCAGAAAGAAATAAGGCGACACCACCCCGCGGGTGGGATGACGCGCGCGCACCAGCGCCTCGGCGCCGATCAGGCGCATGGTCTTGAGCTCGATCTTCGGCTGGTACCAGAGTTCGAACCAGCCGCGCTTGAGCACTTCGCCCAGCGGGATCTTGTCCTTCGGCCCGCCATAGGGGACCGGTGCGGACGAGAACAGATTTTGCAGGCCTTTGAGCATCATTCATCGCCTTGCGCGCGCAATTGGCGCAGAGAGCGATGGTTTTACCGGCACAGGCACAGCCAGCCGGTTAATCGCCGGCTGGCATTCAAAATTGTGGTTGGCGAAAGGTTACGCCAACCATTCAAATTGTCATTCCGCCGCCCGCTTCGCTGCCACGATCTGGTCGGCGGTCCGCCCGCTCAGCTCTGCCATATGGTCGAATTTGTAGGTGAACGAACCGACGCCGGCCGTCGCCGAACGTACCTCGATGATCAGATCGCCGATCTCGGCTTCCGCCATCTGCGCGCGCACGGTGTCCCAGCCGTCCCAGCCCTCGCGCGTGTCGAAGCCGAGAATGTGGCCGCGCCGACCGGACAGGATCGCGTTCATCTTGGCGGTGGCCTCGTTCGGACAGACGATCTCGACCAGATAGATCGGTTCCAGCAGCACCGGCTGGCATTGCGGCAACCCTTCCGACATCGCGATGCGGCCGGCGACGCGGAAGGCCATGTCGGATGAATCGACCGAGTGATAGGAGCCGTCGAGCAGCGTCACCGCGACATCAACCACTGGAAAACCCAGCGGCCCGTGCTGCATCGCCTCTTTGGAGCCGAACTCGACGCTCTGGAAATACTGGCGCGGCACCGTGCCGCCGTGGATCTTCTCGGCGAAGGCGAAGCCCTCGCCGCGCTCGCGCGGGCCCACCTCGACCAGGACATCGCCGAACTGGCCGTGGCCGCCGGATTGTTTCTTCAACCGGCCGCGCGCCTGCACCGGCTCCAGCAGCACCGGCTTGGCCTTCGGCAGCGCCTCGGCGAGCGCGATCTTGGCTGCGGCGCGGAACGCCATGTCGGACGAATCGACCGAGTGATAGGAGCCGTCGAGCAGCG
>DASRLA010000071.1:0-47397 GCA_035648715.1 Pseudolabrys sp. | reverse complement strand
ATCCTGTCGCCGGGCACCGAGAAGATCGTCGAGCAGATTCCGATGCAGCGCCTCGGCACGCCGGACGAAGTGGCGAAAATCATTTACGTGCTGTGCACGGAAATGTCGAGTTACGTGAACGGCGCCGAAATCCACATCAACGGCGGCCAGCACGTCTGAGCGATTATTTCTTCTTCGCCTTCGCGAGTTCAGCGCGCCGGTCTTTACCGGAGCGGCGGTCGTCGGCGCGGCGTTCGCCGGTCAACTTCTTCTCGTCGTCAGAACGCGTATCAACGCCGGAGCGTCTGTCCTCGCCCGCACGCCTGCCAACACCCGAACGCTTCTGGTCGCTAACCATTGCATGTCTCCGCTTGTTGCCGAGAATCACGCTGAACCTGCGCAAACCATGCCATGGCGACATGATTGCGCACAGGCGCAAGCGCGCGTTGTCCCAAACGTTGCGGTGCGATTGGCATAAATGCTATCTAATCACGACGCGGCGCTGTGGGTTGCGCGGCGCGGCGGCCGTGCGGCGCGCGTGCTAATTCCGATTTAATTGTCAAACAGCCCGCCTTCGCTGCGCTTCGGCGGGCAAGCTCCGCCGACATTTAAGCGTGCGTCATCGCCCCTATTGTTTGCGGCCCGGGTAAGCCGTCCTTCCTTTTCCTTGGCCCCCGACAAAATCGAGGGAGTGGCGCGCCAATCGGCGCAACCGTATTCCTTTCGTGCGCGCATTCATTTGCGAATGCGCGGCGCCTCTCGGCGCGCCACGGCGGCTCTCGCGCGCGACCCAAAGGCCACGCGCTCAGCTCCAGGTCCGCGCTTCCTGGGACGCAGGCTCCGGCGGCCGTTAGCGCGCCTTCGTCCTGTCCCAGTCCAGCGAGCTCCTCGCGGAAGGGTCATAGTGCCCCCCGGTCGGTTCCCGGAGCCGCCCGGGAACAGGTTTGCGAGACCTGCGCGCGGGCGCCGCATCCAACCCCACTCCCATGACGCCTCATGACAGCGCCCTCGATTGGGATGAACCGATGTAGGATTATATGAATAGGTTTTAAAGTCAAGCGCCTTAAAAAGTATTCCTCGCGACCGGCGCGGGTGCGTAGTTGTAAGACGTATGACAGTAATCCATATTACGGGTCATGAACCGCCTAGTCCGCCAGCCCGCCTCATTCTCCAAAGTCTCGGTCAAAAGCCAGACCGTGCTGCCACGCAACGTGCGCGACAAGCTCGGCGTTAAGCCCGGCGACATGTTGCGTTATCGGCTGACCGATGAGGGCGTCTTGATCGACAAGGCATCGCCGGAAACCGAAGATCCGTTTGCCTCGTTCTCGGAATGGGCGAGCGAGGCGGACGAGAAGGCTTATGGCGGCCTCTGAAGGAACGCGATACGTCACCTTCGATGTCGTCGTCGTTCCGTTCCCCTATGCGGACCGGTTGGCCGAAAAGCGCAGACCTGCGCTAATCATTTCCAGCAACAAGCTTGCGGCCTACGATCTAGTCTGGGTGGCCATGATCACCAGCGCTGAAAACGAGGCATGGCCAAGCGACGTCATTATAGATGACTTTAAACGGGCGGGTTTACCGGCGCCATCGGTCGTTCGGCCAGCAAAAATTGCCTGCATTGAGCCGGCCCGCATTGATCGTCGTATTGGCCGTCTCGACAAGAAAGCCGCCCGGATGGTCGCGCAGCGGCTTAGAAATTTTCTGGGTGCGGCGTAGCGCGCTGCCCTCGCCCTCGCCTCACAGCCACTTCTTCCACTTGAAGAACACAATCGGCAGCACCGCGGCGAGCACGATCAACACCAGCGCGAACGGGTAGCCGTAATGCCAATCCAGCTCAATCATGCCGTGGTGGAAATTCATGCCGTAGATCGACGCCACCAGAGTCGGCGGCATGAACACCACCGCCGCGATCGAGAATATCTTGATGATGGCGTTCTGCTGGATGTTGACGACGCCGAGCATGGCGTCGAGCAGGAAGGTGATCTTGTTCGACAGGAACGTCGCGTGATCCGATAGCGAGGTCATGTCGCGCTGCATCGACTGCAACTGCAGGCGGGCGTCCTTGGGCCACTTCATGCCTTCGGCTTCGTTGGCGAGAAACGACAGCAGGCGGCCGACCGAAACTTGGCTCTCGCGCACCTTGGAAGTGAGATCGCCCTTGCGGCCGAGCGCCTTGAGCACGTCGTTATAGGACGGCGGCGCGGCCTCGTCGTCCGGCTCGAAGATCGAATGCGACACCTGGTCGACCTCGGCGGCGATGCGCTCCAGAATATCGGCGGAGCGGTCGATCACCGCGTCGAGAAGGTCCATCAGCACCGACTCGCCCGAGACCTTCGGCCCGCTGGAGCGGCCGAGCTTGTATTCGACGATGGCGAAGGGCCGCGGGTCGTCGTAGCGCACCGTGCACAGGCGGTGGCTCGACAGAATAAACGTGACCGGCGTGGTCTTGGGCGTCGCGGTGTCCGACTGGCACATCAGCGTCGCCGTCATATAGCGCGCGCCGTTCTCGGTGTAGAGCCGGCTGGAGACCTCGATCTCCTGCATTTCCTCGCGCGTCGGCACCGCGATGCCGAGCAGGCTCTCGACCAGTTTGTCTTCCTGCACGGTTGGGCGCACCAGATCGATCCACACCGCCGCGCCCGGCGGTTCGCTGCCAGCTTCGACAACGATACGCTCCAGCATGTTACCGCGCGGGACGTAGACTGAGAGCATTGAGCGTCACTTGTTTATTGCCGCATGATCCCGAAAAGTGGATACCGGTTTTCGGACAAGATCATGCGGCAGATCGAAATTAATCGCTCAATCTCTCATGCCCCCATCGCGCGGGCCGGCGCAAGCATAAATGCACGCGGGCGCGCTTGAGCCTTCGCTCAATCGTCCATTCGCATGGCGGTTAGCTTGATGTGGAAAAAGCCGGACGCGCGCGGCGGCCGGCGGACAGTAAGGTTCAGTCGCTCTCGAGCGCGGTGAACTTGCTGGCAGTCACGGGGCGTTGCTCGCCCTTGTGCGCGACCGCGCCGGCGACGGCGGAAATGCCGATCTTGCCGTAGCGGTCGTTCAGCTTGATCGCCGGGCGTTGGGAGCCTTGCTGCTGCTGTTGTTGTTGCTCTGGAGCTTTGGGGGCGTTCATTTCAATTTTTTCCAGTCCGTCCTTGGTTGTCCCTGACCCTCTATTTGTTAGCCGAGTGCGGCGAAATTGCGCAGGCAATCGTGCCCTATCGTGAATTTCGGCCGGGCGCCGCACCATGGGGGCCGATTCCGCGAATGACCCGGCCGATATGGTAAACCTTCTCTTAAGGCGTTGAGGGCAAGATCATTTTGCCAAGATTCCACGGCGTTCGAGTAGGCTTTGGAACAAACTAAAGCCGGGTGCGGCATTCCTGCAACAGTTCCACAGGAAGCGGAGTCTGGGCAGCACGGAAACCATAGCTATTGCGCAGCTTCTTAGATTAATTGCGGTTGCGGCGAAGCAGATTCAGGGGGCGCTCTGTAAGCGACCGGGGATAGAGGAAAAAATGCGAATTAAGTCATTATTGGTGGTTTTGTTCGGCGCTGGAATAGTGCTCGGCGGCTGCATGCAGTCGACGATCGAGCCGGCCTCGGAAGCGAATTTCACGGCACGCGACAAGAAGTTGCTGGCGGCGGCGCCCTACGAAAAGGCGACGATCCCGGAGCCGTGGAAGCGCCACATCGTCGAATATCACCGCAAGGAAATGCCGGGCTCGATCGTGATCGATTCCGACGCGCGCTATCTCTATTACGTGCTCGATGGCGGCAAGGCGATCCGCTACGGCGTCACCGTCGGCGAAGAAGCGCTGGCCTGGTCGGGCGTCGCCAAAGTTGGCCGCAAGACCGAATGGCCGACATGGACCCCGACCGCCGAAATCAAAAAGCGCATGGACGTTCCGAATTTCGTCGGCTCCGGCCCGCAGAACCCGATGGGCGCGCGCGCGATGTATCTCTTCGAAGGCAACAAGGACACGCTCTACCGCATCCACGGGACCAATCAGCCTGAATATATCGGGCAGGCGATTTCCTCGGGCTGCATCCGCATGACCAATGAGGACGTCATCGACCTCTATAACCGGGTGAAGCCGGGCGCGGTCGTGGTGGTGCTGGCGCCGGGTCAGGGCGATTCGCCCTCCAGTTCGCGCGTGGCGTCGAACGGCAGCTATTTCCGCTAAACCTTACGGGGTTGAGGACAAAGCGGCGCCTTCGGGCGTCGTTTTTGTTTTTGGGCGGTCTCTTGTCCCGGCTCTGCGCTGCGGCACTCGCTAGAGCCTTTCCGGCTTTGATGGAATCAAAGCCGAGGCTCTAGCTTTTACTTTTTCGCGTTCTCTTCACGCGAACCGGTACCCACTTCGCTCGAAAACGCTCTAACGCTCGTCCCGCAGCACGTCCGGGGCAAGGCTAGCCCAAGGTCACGCGCACGATCTCCGGCGGGACGCCGAGCCGCAACGGCACCTTGCTGGTGCCGAGCCCGCCCGACACGATCATGTGGCGGCCGCCCTCGACGATATGGCCATAAGCATAGCGGGCGCCATATTGCGACGGCGTCCAGACCGGCGGAACGAACGGCAACCTGATCTGGCCGCCATGGGTATGGCCGGCCAGCGTGAGCGAAACGCGCGCCGGCACGGCCGGGAAAATGTCCGGCTCATGCGCCAATAGAATCACGGGATCGTCGGTGGTGACCCTGGCGAGCGTGCCGGGCAGATCGTCGACGCCGCGGAAATGGTTGCCGCCAAGCCGATAGGCAAGCTGATCGCCGAGGCCGGCAAGCCAGAAGCCGCCGCCGCGCGGCCCCAGCAGGACGGCGGCGTTTTCCATCGGCGGGAGGCCCACGCTGGTCAGCGCCGCGCGCGTCGCGGCGATGCCGTACCACCAGTCGTGATTGCCGAGAATAGCGAAAACGCCGAGCGGCGCGCGCAGGCGTGCGAGTTCGGCGGCCCAGGCCTTCGGCGGCACCACCTCGGTGACGAAGGGATGGGTGGCGAAATAATCGCCCAGCACGACGATGAGGTCGCACTGCAAGGCGTTTGCGGCATCGACCACCTGGGTGACGCGCGCGACGCCCATATTGGGACCGCCGGCATGAATGTCGGCAATGACCGCGATGCTGAGACGCTGGCGCGCGGACCAGCCCGGCGGCGTCAGCGCATATTCGGTGATCGAAAGCCCGTTGGCCGCCTCCATGGCGGCATAGGCGGCGGCGCCCGGCATCAGAATGCCGGCGGTGCCGGTGAGCGTCAGCCCGGCCTTGAGGAGGCCGCGCCGGGAAAGCCGGCTCGCTGGCGGGGGAACCTGAAGGTCGCTGCGGGCATCGAAGGTCATGCCGCCATGACTAGCGGAAAATATTGAAGGGAAAGTGGACGCCGCCCCTCGATCGCCGGTGGCGATGGTGCACGGCGACAGGCGGGCGCGGCCGCGGCAGCGGAACTTCGAGAGTGGCGAGCTGGACCTGGGGCGCATCCGGCGGCGCGGCGGCGGGTTGCTTGCTCGATTTCGGAAGTTCGGACGGATTGGGCGCTTCCCCGATTTTTGGCTCCGGCGGTTTGGCCTCAGCGACTTTGGGTTCCGGCGGTTTGGGTGGCGGTGGCGGTTCGCGCACGTCCCACTGGCAAATGCGATAGCCGTTACGGCGCTCGATCGTGTCGAGATGAATGTGGCCTTCGTGAAACGGCTCGCCGGGGCCGAGCACCGTGGTAAAGCGCCGGCAGGCGCTGTCGCGCAAGGCCACGCGCAGTGGCTTGTCGACATGGACGTCGGTCAGTTCGAGCCGCCGGCCATCGGCGAGACGAAAGGCGCGCACATCCAGCGCGTCGCCGTGGGCATGCTCGCTGAGCTTGGCGCCCGGCTGTCGGTTGCGCGGACGGCATTCGTAGGAATCATAATTCTCGATTTTCGCGAGCACGCTGCCGAGCGCGGCGGCGCGCGGCCAAGCTTCATCGCGCAGCCAGGCGGCGAGCGATTCCGCCATGCGGCAATTCAGCAGCGCGGCAGGCGCAATAGCAATGCGGCGCTTGTCCGGCATCACGACCGCCGAGAGCTCGATCATATCGTCGCCGCCGCAGGCATTCGGGCCGATGAGACGCGGCATCGGCGTGAAGTCCGCCATCGTGGCAAGACGCTCGTCGCATGGCGTCGGCTTGTCGGAGACGGCGGCGGAATCGAAGTCCGGGCCGGCAGCCTCCCGGAATGAATGCGGCTCGGTCCACGGCGCAGGCATCGGCGGGTGCGCGCGCGGCAAGGGAACATCCTGCGCGCAAGCGAGCCCACATCCGAAGGCCGCCAGCATCAAAATCGTCAACAGAGCGCGCATAAGGTCCGGTTTCCGTAAGGATTAAGGCATTTGCGCGGGACAGCATCGCGCAGCAAAGCCGTTTGCACGAAGCGCCCCGCCCGATAACCTAGCACCCTGGCTGGCGAGGGGCCGGCCCAAAATAAGATAAAGCGATCGGCGCACGATCCCGAAAAGTGGGGACCGGTTTTCGGACCAGATCATGCGCCCACGTAAAAGAGAGGATACCCATGCTCGGCCTGATGTCGGATTTTCCGCTGCTGCTTCACCGCATCATAGACCACGCCGCCAAGTTCCACGGCGAGCGCAAGGTGATCACTCGCTCGGTCGAGGGGCCCATAGTCGAAACCAATTACGCCCAGATCCGCGCGCGCTCGCTGAAGGTGGCGCAGCGGCTGGAAAAGGACGGCGTCCAACTCGGCGACCGCGTCGCGACCCTGTGCTGGAACACCTGGCGGCATCTGGAATGCTGGTACGGCATCCTCGGCGTCGGCGCTATCTACCACACCGTCAATCCGCGTCTGTTCCCCGATCAGATTTCCTGGATCATCAATCATGCCGGCGACCGCATGATGTTCCTCGATCTCACCTTCGTGCCGTTGATGGAAAAGATCGCCGACAAAGTGCCGGGCATCGAGAAATACATCGTGCTGACCGACGGCGCGCATATGCCGAAGACGACGCTCAAGAACGCGGTCGCCTACGAAGACTGGATCGCGGAAATCGACGGCGACTTTCAATGGAAACAGTTCGACGAGAACACCGCCGCCGGCATGTGCTATACCTCGGGCACCACCGGCGACCCCAAGGGCGTCCTTTATTCGCACCGCTCCAATATCCTGCACGCCTTCATGGCGTCGCTGCCGGATTCGAAAAATCTCGCTTCCGCCGATGTCTGCCTGCCGGTGGTGCCGTTCTTTCACGCCAATGGCTGGTCGCTCGCCTTCTCGACGCCGATGGTCGGCGCGACGCTGGTGCTGCCGGGGCCGAAGATGGATGGGCCTTCGATCTACGAACTGCTCAATACTTACAAAGTAACTTTCACCGCCGCCGTGCCGACGATCTGGCTGATGCTGTTGCAGGACCTGGAGAAGACCGGCGGCAAGCTGCCTTACTTGAAGCGCGTGGTGATCGGCGGCTCGGCCTGCCCGCGCGCCATGACCAAGACCTTCCAGGATGTCTATGGCGTTGAGGTCGTGCATGCCTGGGGCATGACCGAGATGAGCCCGCTCGGTTCGCTCTGCACCATGAAGCCGGAATATGCCCAGCTCACCGGCGACGCGCGGCTCGACGTGCAGATGAAGCAGGGCCATCCGCCTTTCGGCGTCGACATGAAGATCGCCGACGACGCGGGCAAGGAGTTGCCGTGGGACGGCAAGACCTTTGGCCGTCTGAAAGTGCGCGGGCCGGCGGTGGCGAAGGCTTATTACAAGGTCGAGAGCGACCCTGTATTTGAAAACGACGGCTGGTTCGACACCGGCGACGTCGCCACCATCGATCAATATGGCTACATGCAGATCGTCGACCGCAACAAGGACGTGATCAAGTCGGGCGGCGAATGGATCTCGACCATCGATCTTGAAAACCTGGCGGTCGGCCATCCGAAAGTGGCGGAAGCCGCCGCCATCGGCGTCACGCATCCGAAATGGGACGAGCGGCCGCTGCTGGTGATCGTGCTGAAGAAAGGCGAGAGCGCGACGCGCGAGGAAATTCTCGCCTTCATGCAGGGCAAGATTGCCAAATGGTGGATGCCGGACGATGTCGCCTTTGTCGATGAAATCCCGCATACGGCAACGGGGAAGATTCAGAAGATGACGTTGAGGAAGCAGTTTCGGGATTATCGGTTGCCGGGGGTCGAGGCGGCGGAATGAAGGGATAAGAAGCAATCTGGTCTATAAAGAGATCATATTATAGATTTATGAGCTATTTATAGACCATATTCTTAATTTTCGCTTGCGCCGCTTGGAAATGATCTATAAATAGATCGTGAACAATGATCTTGATCGATTTATAAACCAAGGCGGTCATGGCAAACCCTTTCAAACGTCCTGCGTCCCGCTACAGCCGGGACGCCCTGGCGCTGCTGGGGCACCTCATACGGCAGGCACGTATTGAGAAAAAGCTCACCACCGGAGAGCTGGCCGAACGGGCCAGCATCTCCCGTGGCCTCGTGCAGCGGATCGAAAAGGGCAATCCCGGCTGCGCCATCGGCGCGGTGTTCGAGGCGGCGAACATCGTCGGCATACGCCTGTTCGACGCCGGTCAATCAACATTGGACAGAGCCATAGGCACAAACGCTGCGATGCTGACCTTGCTCCCGAAAGCCGCACGCCGGCCAAAAATCAAGGCCTACGATGACTTCTAACGCCGGCAGCCAAGAAGCATTCGTCTGGGTCTGGTTATCCGATCAAACAAAACCTGTCGTCGCCGGGCGGGTCGCCGCCGCCGGTGACGACTTCGTGTTCAACTATGCGCGGAGCTACCTCGCCAGACAAAATGCGATTCCAATTTATGAGCCGGAGCTTCCTCTGAAGGAGGGAATATTACCGCTGCTTAACGGATTGCGGATGCCGAGCTGCATACGCGATGCGGCCCCAGACGCCTGGGGCCGTCGCGTCATCCTCAATCGCAAACTCGGGAGAGTCGGACGCGACGTAGATACGGCCGAACTAGATGAGCTCACCTATTTACTCGAATCCGGCTCCGATCGTATCGGCGCCCTCGATTTCCAAGTGTCGCCGACAAAATACGTTGCACGCGAAGCGACGACATCATCGCTGGACGAATTACTCAACGCCGCGGAGAAGGTCGACAAAGGCGTTCCCCTCTCTCCCGATCTCGACGCCGCTCTGTTCCATGGCAGTTCAATCGGCGGCGCCCGTCCAAAAGCGCTGATCAAGTCAGCCGACACGAATTACATAGCAAAATTCTCGTCGCAGAATGACCTCTATAATGTAGTCAAGGCTGAATATATTGCGATGCGCCTTGCCGCCGAGATCGGCCTCAAAGTCGCCCCCGTCAGCCAAAAGCGGGTCGCCGGCAAGGATGTCTTGCTGATTGAGCGTTTTGATCGCGAGAAGGCCGGCAACGGCTGGCACCGGTGCGCCATGGTTTCCGCTCTGACGCTGTTCGAGCTCGATGAAATGATGGCCCGCTACGCAAGTTACGAAGATCTGGCAACGATTATCCGTCATCGATTTACCGCGCCTAAGGAAACTCTAAAGGAACTATTCGCCCGCCTGCTTTTCAATATTCTTTGCGGCAACACCGACGATCATGCACGCAATCATGCGGCATATTGGGATGGAAAGTACCTATCGCTGACACCAGCTTACGATATCTGCCCGCAGGGCCGTAGCGGCGGCGAGGCCGACCAAGCCATGCTCATCACAGGCAACGAACGCCTGAGCCAGATCGCCGTCTGGCTGAAGGCCGCACAGACCTTCCTGCTCTCGGAGCAACAGGCCATCGCTTTAGCCAAGCAACAGATTATTGCTATTCACGATCATTGGATGCCCATTTGCACCGAAGCAAAATTGACCGAAGTCGACCGAAACTATCTATGGCGTCGGCAATTCCTCAATCCGTTTTGCTTCGAAGGCGCACCGGTCGAACTTACCGCACTTGCTCCATAGCAGCGAGTCCAGGCACATCATCCCGAGCGGGAAATCCCGCTGAAATCGGCTCCCAGACAATGTGGCTTTCGTCGATAAAATCCACCACACTGAGACAGGCTGAACGGCATCAACAGGAACTTCGATGAGCGAAACCTTCGAGCAGGCGATGCAGGATCGCGTCGGGGCCATGACCGACGCCTGCACCCGCTGCGGAAAATGCGTCGAGGCCTGCCCGGTGACCATGCCCGGCGGCGTCACCGCCGAGCCCAAAGTCGTGATCGACGGCCTCATCGATATCCTGCGCTTGGGCGATGGCAACGAGTCGGCGCGCGCCTGGGCGAATGCCTGCGTCATGAGCGGCGACTGCGTGCGCGCCTGCGATTACGGCGTCAATCCGCGCTTTCTGCTCGCGGTCGCGCGCACCGTCATGGCCAAGGCAAAGACCCCGGCGGCGGACATCCGCAAGCAGGGCGTCAACGCCTTCCGCACCGTCAACCGCGACGTGACGCACCTGTCGCGCATGCAACTCGACGACTCCCTGCTCGAGCGGCTCGGACAGAAAGCGGACGGACGCGACAGCCTCGGTACCGGCGCGGCGCCGGCCGGCATTCCGGACTTCGTGTTCTATACCGGCTGCAACGTGCTCAAGACGCCGCACATCGCGCTGCTGGCGCTCGACGTCATGGACGCGCTCGGCGTTACCTATCAGGTGATGGGCGGCCCGACGCATTGCTGCGGCGTGATGCGATTGCGCGCGGGCGACACCGAGACTTACGGCCGGGTGGCGGCCGCGACCATCGACAAGCTGGCACAAAGTAAAAGCGGCAAGGTTCTCTCCTGGTGCCCGTCCTGTCACGTCCAGATCAATGAAATCGCGATGCCGGAGATCGAAAAGATCAAAGGATCGCGCCCGTTTGAAATGACACCGTTCATGCTGTTCCTGCGCGAGCGGCTGGATCAGCTGCGTCCACTGATGCGCGAGCGCGTCGATATGCGGATCGCGCTGCACCGCCATCCAGGCCTCACCGGCGCGATGGAGGCGGCGACGGAAATTCTTGCAGCCGTTCCCGGCATCGAATTGGTTGATCTGCAACAGCCGGCGGCCGGCCTCATGAGCAATTATCTCGCCGGCCTGCCCGACTACAAGCGCGAGCTCTACCGTAAGGAATTCGCGGCGGCATCCGCGGCCGGCATCGATGCGCTGGTCGCGGTCTTCCATCCCGATCATCGTGAATTATGCGCGCACGAGAATGACCACAACTTCCGTATTCTGAACGTGCTCGACATTGTCGGCGCCAGCATGGGGCTTCGGCGGAGCGACGAATACAAGCGGCTCAAGCGATTGCAGGATGTCGACGCCATCGCAAACGACTGCCGGGACCTCGCCGCGAAACATGGGCTAGATGCCGACACGACCCGCAAAGTGATCAGAGCCATGCTCGACGATCAGCCCGTGCCGCTCGACACGCGGCATTAACGGACGGGCCGTAGAGCGAATTAGCGAAGCGTAATCCGCCTCACCAAAGAATGGCGATTTCTGCGCCGTGGAACCGCGTTTCCGGAACCCATTCCGGCATCGCGGGTTGCCCTGGGGTGCCAATAGCGGACGCAGACAACAACCAGCATGAGGATACGGTACCCACGGTGGACGACAGCGCCGCGCGCACCAATACCGGGGCACACGCCCGCGACATGGCGATGATGCGGCGTTGCATAGCGCTGTCGGCCGGCGTGCCGCGCATGGGCGAACTACCGATTGCCTCTATCGTCTGCGACGGCGATCGTGTCATCGCCGAGACTACCAACCAGGTGCGTTGCGAAGGCGATGTCAGCCGCCATGCCGAAATCCTGGCGATCGCGTGCGCGCAGCGGACGCTCAAGCACAAATCCTTGTCCCGTTGTACGCTCTACGCCACCGTCGAGCCCTGCCCGATGTGTTCGTTTGCGATCCGCGAGGCCGGCGTCGGCAAGGTGGTCTACGCTCTGACGTCGCCGGTGATGGGCGGCCTGTCGAAATGGAATATTCTGCGCGACCGTGGACTCTCCGATGCCATCCCGCAGGTGTTCGGCCCGGTGCCGGAAGTCATCGCAGGATTATTGTGGCGCGAGGCCGCGGCGGTGTGGTGGCGGTGGAATCCGGTGATCTGGGCCTTCATCAAGCATCGCGGCTTTTTCGGACCGCCGCCCGCGGTCGACGACGGCGAACATTTGCCGGCGCCGCGGCCGGCGCGCGGCCGGCTGCGCGCGCTCTTTTCTCTCGGAGTTTGGCGCTGAAACAATTCGGCTGATAATTTTCGTTTCGCTGCGCATTCCATCTGGGCTCCGATCCACCCGAATAATTCGGCGAATAATTCGATTGGGATTAGCCGGAACATCGGCTAGAAGGCGGTTTGGCCGGCCGCGCCGGTCATTTACTCGCGAGGAGACCTTCATGCTCTTGACCCGCCGAGCGGCGGCGCTGGCCTTATTGACAGCCGGCGTCGGCACAGCCTGTCCCGCCATCGCACAAACCGTCGGAAAATTCATGACCACATCTTCTGGATTGCAGATTAAGGACACGCAAGTCGGCACCGGCGCATCGCCGCAACGCGGGCAAACCTGCGTGATGCATTACACCGGCTGGCTCTATACGAACGGCATCAAGGGCAAGAAATTCGACTCCTCGGTCGACCGCGACGAGCCGTTCGAATTTCCGATCGGCATGAGCCGCGTCATCAAGGGTTGGGACGAAGGCGTCGCCTCGATGAAAGTCGGCGGCAAGCGCACGCTGATCATCCCACCCGCGCTCGGCTATGGCGAACGCGGCGCCGGCGGCGTCATCCCGGCCAACGCCACGCTGATGTTCGATGTCGAATTGCTCGGCATTAAATAGTCGGCGGCCGCCTGCGCTTTCTGCGTGTTAGTTGTTGTTATTCTATTCTAGCGGGCTCGGGGCGGTCGTTTTGCTTGGCGCCTTGATCTACGGCGTCGTCCTTGCCGGCCGCAAACGTCCGAGCCCGGCAGCAAAAGAAGCAACGCGCCGCAATTTCGACAAGGCGTAACAGGTCAAGCGCGTCCCAGATTCAGGGAACATGGATTGGCCTGCGACGTTGCCCTCCCAAGTCCGCGCCGGGTGACAGCCGGCCGTAATGGGAATGACGGATGCGGGCCATTTTGCCGGTTTCTGCCCGCGACACCAACGAATCGGTACGCGTTGACGTCTAATCCATTCCCGGCGTGGCACCGTCTGGAAGGAAATGCGAATGCCGCTGGAAGATGCCGACATGGTCGAGGAAATGACCGCCGCTTTGGGCGAGGCGGTGGTCAAGTGCTGGAGCGAATTTCCACCGGCCGTCCAGCACATGCTGTTCGAAGCCGCCGCGCGCGATGAAAACGGATTTCGCGGCGCGCTAGCGCTGTTTCTGCACGACCACAATCCGCAGACCGCCGATTTCGAAACAACCGATCTACCGCCCAATGAAGACGAAGCTTTGCCGCCGCTCTTTCCGCCCGGCCGGCCGCGTAACCGCGAGCCCAGACGTTAGCGTGGAGGACGGCCCTCCCGCCACAACTTGACGCTTACCCCAAACCGATTTAGCCGATGATGCGGTCCGCGCGGCAACCTTCGCGCTAGCCCGCAATTGTGCGTGTGCGCTTCGGTCAAGAGCTTAGGAAATCGCTATGGCGCAGCGCCCTTATATCGAACAGCCGATGTCGCGACTGGCGGCATGGTCGTCACGGCTGGCGCTGTTTGCGCTGGCAGTGGCCGCGCTTTCGGTGCTGATCCTGCGCGCCAACCTGCTTGAAACCGGCCCGGCGCTCGCCACCTTCGCGGCCGCGCTGATTTTCGCGGCGCTGGCGATGCTGCTGGCCTTTGGCGCCTTTATTGTGATCTGGCGCCAAGGCCTGTCCGGCCTCGGGCGCGCCGTGCGCGGGCTTTTGCTCGGTGTCGCGCTGATCGCATACCCAGCCTATCTCGGCAGCCGCGCCTTCAAGCTGCCGGCGATTTACGATGTGACCACCGATCCGGGTAATCCGCCGCGTTTCGAGTCATTGGCGCGGCAACGCCCGCATGGACGGATCGATTATCCGGGCGCAAGCACGGCCGCGCTCCAGCGCAAGGCCTATCCAGACATCGTGCCGCTGCAAGTCGCGCTGCCGGTGCGCAGTGCGTATACGGTGGCGCTCGCGGTGATCGCCAAGCGCAAATGGCCGGCGGTGGAAACGCGGCCGCCGGCCGGCGCACGCAGCACCGGCATCATCGAGGCGACGGCGCGTTCGACGTTGATGGGTTTCCGCGACGACGTCGTCGTCCGCGTCAGCCCGCTCGGACAAGGTTCGCGCATCGATCTGCGCTCGGCCTCGCGCTACGGCATGCACGATCTCGGCGCCAATGCCGCGCGGCTGCGCGCTTTGCTGGAAGACATTGACGACGCCGCCGGCAATGCGCCGGAACCCAAGCCCGAGCCCGAACCGGAGCCGAAGAGAAAGCCGGCGCCGAAACGGCCGGCGCAGAAGAAGTAAATCCAGAGCATCGTAAAAGGGGTTTGCGGTCTTGGCTCCTGGGTCCCCGCTTACGCGGGGACGAGCGGAAATTGATTCTTCAGGCTTTCAATCGATACACGCCTTCGATCGATGGCGGGCCGTCGGTTTCGACCACGCCGCGCGTCACCAGATCTTCCAGATGGGCCAGCACCGACATGCCGGCGGCGCCGGTGAGGCGCGGGTCGATACCGATATAGATCGCACGCACGATGGTCGGAATGTCGGTTTCGCCTTTGCCGAGCCGGTGCAGGATCGAGTTCTCGCGCGCCAACCGGTGCAAAATGTAATAGTTGACGAAGCGGTTGGCGTCCGCAATCGCCGGCCCATGGCCGGGAAAATAAGTGTGCTCGGAACGCGCGGCGAGCTTGCGCAGCGACGCCATGTAATCGCTCATGGCGCCGTCGGGCGGCGCGACGATGGTGGTGGCCCAGGCCATCACATGATCGCCGGTAAACAGCACGTTTTTTTCGCGCCAGGCATAGGTCATGTGATTGGCGGTGTGGCCGGGCGTGGTCACCGCCTCGATCGACCAGCCCTCGCCTTCGACCACCTCGCCGTCCTTGAGCGTCACGTCGGGAACGAAATCGCGGTCGCCCGATCCCTCAAGCGGATTATTCTCGCCGATATGCAATGACCGCGCGGCACGGTGGATGCCTTCAGCATAAACGGTGGCGCCGGTTACGTGCTTGACCGCCGGCACCGCCGGCGAATGATCGCGATGGGTATGCGTGACGAAAATATGAGTCACGGTCTCGCCGCGCACGGCATTCAGCAACGCTCCGATATGGGCGGGATCGTTCGGGCCCGGATCGACAATGGCGACCTTGCCCTTGCCAATGATGTAGCTGATCGTTCCCTTGAACGTGAAAGGCGATGGATTGTTCGCCATCACGCGGCGCAGCCCCGGCATCGGCTCGTCGACCGTGTCGGGGGCAAGGTCGAGCGTTTTGTTGAAGGGGATGTCTTCGTTGGCCATGGGCAGTTCCTGCGGCGATTTCAGAGGGCCTTGTCCCTCAGAAATTCCGTCCCGACAACCATTGACACCTTAAAATAGGTACAGTACATATTAGTACCTTTTTAAATGGAGGTACATTATGTCCAAATACGAATCTCTAGGGCAGTTCCTTAAATCGCAAGACAAACAACTCGTCCCCATGACCTTTGCAGATATCGAGCAGATTATCGGGGCAACATTGCCGATGTCCGCTCACAAGCACCGACCGTGGTGGAGCAACAACGCTAAAAACAGTGTTCTCACTCGCATCTGGCTCGATGCCGGCTTCAAGAGCGAACAGGTCGACATGGAAGGCGAAAAGCTGGTGTTTCGCCGGATCAGCCCACCGAACGCACCGGCCCCAGCGCCTGGCGGACGGCATCCCATGTTCGGAGCGCTCAAAGGCCTCCTGCGCATCGTCGAAGGGACGGACGTTACAAAGCCCGCCGACCCGGATTGGGGTAACCGCTGATGCAACCGCTGTTACTCGATACATGTGCCGTGATCTGGATCAACGAAGACGAACCGATCAAGCCCGAGGCGGTCGCCCTGATGAACACCGCTTACGCCCAAGGCGTAACGACCTTCGTCTCGGCGATCACGGCGTGGGAGGTTGGTCTTCTTACTTCTCGCGAGCGTTTGCGCCTGCTCGTCACTCCGGAGAAATGGTTTAGCAAAATCCTCGACCTTCCGGGCGCGGCGCTGGCACCACTGTCGCCCGAGATACTGATCGCTTCTTCATACCTTCCCGGCAAGCCGCCGCGCGATCCCGCCGACCGCATCGTTGCAGCAACCGCACGCGATCTCGGAGCAACCTTGATAACGCGGGACAGCGCCCTGCTCACCTACGGCAAACAAGGCCACGTCAACGTCATCGCGTGCTGATCAATGAATCTCCGGCTCCGGCACTTTGCCGAGTGGCGCCAGGAAATCGAAGTCGCAGCCGTCGTCGGCCTGCCCAATATGCTCGGAATAAAGCGCGCCGTAACCGCGCGGATAACGCGGCGCAGGCTTCTGCCAGGCCGCCTTGCGGCGCGCCATCTCGTCGTCGGAGACGTGCAGGTGGATGCGGCGCGCCTCGACGTCGATCTCAATCTCGTCGCCGGTGTGCACGAAGGCCAGCGGTCCGCCGACAAAACTCTCCGGCGCGACGTGCAGGATGCAGGCGCCGTATGAGGTGCCGCTCATGCGGCCGTCGGAAATGCGGATCATGTCACGCACGCCCTGCGCCAGAAGGCGCTTCGGAATCGGCAACATGCCCCATTCCGGCATGCCGGGGCCACCCTTGGGACCGGCGTTCTTGAGCACCAGAATGTGGTCGGGCGTGACGTCGAGATCGTCGCGCTCGATTTCGCGCATCATGTGGTTGTAATCCTCAAAGGCGATCGCCTTGCCGCGATGCTTGAGGAAGCGCTTGTCGGCGGCGGCCGGCTTGATGACGCAGCCGTTCGGCGCCAGATTGCCCTTGAGCACGGCGGTGGCGCCCTCGGCATAGACCGGGTCGTTGAGGGAGTGGATGACGTCTGGAATGTGCACCTTGGCGCCGGCGATGTTTTCGCCGACGCTCTTGCCGGTGACGGTGAGGCACGACAGGTCGAGCTTGTCGCGCAGGTTTTGCATCAGCGCGCGCAGGCCGCCGGCGTAATAGAAGTCTTCCATCAGGTATTGGCCGGATGGACGCACATTGGCGAGCACCGGCACCTGGCGTGAGAGCTGGTCGAATTTGTCCATGTCCATCGGCACGCCGGCGCGGCGCGCCATGGCGACGACATGGATGATGGCATTGGTCGAACCACCCATCGCCATGTGTACCTTGATGGCGTTGTCGAAGGCCGCGGGCGTCAGGATTTTATCGGGTGTCAGGTCTTCCCACACCATGTCGACGATGCGGCGGCCAGACACCTCGCACATGCGCGGGTGATTGGAGTCGGGCGCCGGGATCGACGACGCGCCCGGAATCGACAGACCGAGCGCTTCGGCAATCGCCATCATGGTGGCGGCGGTGCCCATCACCATGCAAGTGCCGAAGGAGCGCGCGATGCCTCCTTCGATTTCGTTCCAGTCATCGTCGGTGATGTTGCCGGCGCGTTTCTCGGTCCAGTATTTCCACACATCGGAGCCGGAGCCGAGGAATTCGCCGCGCCAGTTGCCGCGCAGCATCGGGCCGGCCGGCACATAGACCGTTGGAATGCCCATGCTGATCGCGCCCATGATTAGGCCGGGCGTGGTCTTGTCGCAGCCCCCCAGCAGCACGGCGCCGTCGATCGGCTGGCTGCGCAGCAGTTCCTCGGCCTCCATCGCCAACAGATTGCGATAGAGCATGGTGGTCGGCTTCATGAAAGTTTCAGCGAGCGACATCGCCGGCAGTTCGAGCGGGAAACCGCCCGCCTGCAAGACGCCGCGCTTGACGCTCTCGGCGCGCGCGCGCAGATGCGTGTGGCAGGGATTGATGTCGCTCCAGGTATTGACAATGCCGATCACCGGCTTGCCGGTCCAGTCGTCGGCGTCATAGCCGACCCCGCGCATGCGCGAGCGATGGCCGAACGAGCGCATGTCATCGACGCCGAACCAGCGATGGCTGCGGAGGTCTTCCGGACGTTTACGGGTGGTCATTTCCGTTGACTATTCCGCCGCGACTTCCGGCTTGAGCGCGGCCCGCGCGTTTGGTCGCGAGTTGCCAGACGCCGACAACAACGGCCAAAGCAGCACCGATCAGGTCGGTTGTCCAGTGCGGATCGATCAACAAAAGGCCCGCGACGACGAGGCAGACGCCCTGCCACAAGCGAAATCTCGGGAAAAAGGGGCGGGAAATTGGTCGGAGTGGCAGGATTTGAACCTGCGACCCCCTCGTCCCGAACGAGGTGCGCTACCAGACTGCGCTACACTCCGACTGTGGGCGGCCTTATAACCCCCTCACGTTTGAAACCGCAAGCACGCATGATCCCGAAAAGTGGGCACCGGTTTTCGGGCAAGATCATGCGTCAATGCAAAGAGAGACAATTATGACCGCCGAGCCGGGAACGCGGGTTCTCAAGGCCGATCAAGCCGCTATCGAGGCCGCCGCCGCTTGCCTGAGCCAAGGCGGGCTGGTGGCGTTCCCGACCGAGACGGTCTACGGGCTCGGCGCCGACGCCCGCGCCGGCGATGCGATTGCGCGCCTGTATGCCGCCAAGGGCCGCCCGGCCTTCAACCCGCTGATCGCCCATGTCGGGAGCGTCGCGGCTGCGCATGCGCTCGCCGAATTTAACGCCGATGCGGCAAAGCTCGCCGCCGCCTTCTGGCCCGGCCCGCTCACATTGGTGGTGTCGAAGCGTACGGACTGCCCGGTGGCGGCGCTGGCGCTCGCCGGGCTCGATACGATTGCGTTGCGCGTGCCGGCGCATGCGACCGCGCGCGCGCTGCTGGAAGCCTTCGGCGGTCCGGTGGTAGCGCCGTCGGCCAACCGTTCCGGCCACGTCTCGCCGACCAGCGCCGCGCATGTGCTGAGCGACCTGCGCGGGCGCATCGATCTCATTCTCGACGACGGGCCCTGTGCGGTCGGGCTTGAGTCCACGATCGTCGCCTGTCTGGGCGAGCCGACTTTGCTGCGGCCGGGCGGCTTGCCGCGCGAGGAAATCGAGCGCGTGCTCGGCCATGCGCTGGCAACTCCGCCTACAATCGAAGATGACGACGCGCCGCTGGCGCCCGGCATGCTGGCCTCGCATTATGCGCCGGCGGCGAAATTGCGGCTTGACGTTGCAATGCCACGCAATGGCGAAGCGCTGCTCGCCTTCGGCGCGGTGCCCGATTTTTCTGGCGCAACGCTTAATCTGTCGGCGCGCGGCGATCTGATCGAAGCGGCGGCCAATCTGTTTTCGCATCTGCGCGCGCTCGACCGCACGGGCGCGCAATCGATCGCGGTGATGCCGGTGCCGCACGAGGGCCTCGGCGAAGCGATCAACGACCGGCTCAAACGCGCGGCCGCGCCCAAATAATTGAGTGACCAGGGACGAGACAATGAATGAACAATTGCGCCGCGCGCCCTCGCCCGAACTCTTGTCGCGCTTCGCGAAAATAGTCGGCGATAAATATGCCGCCACGGACGCGGCGACGCTCGCCCCGCATCTCATCGAAATGCGCGGGCTTTATCATGGTCGCTCCTCGATGCTGCTGCGCCCCAGCTCGACCGGCGAAGTCGCCGCGATCCTCAAACTCGCGAACGAAACAAAAACCGCCGTGGTGCCGCAGGGCGGCAATACCGGGCTGGTCGGCGGGCAAATTCCGTTCGACGGCGAGTTGATATTGTCGCTGACGCGGCTCGATAAAATCCGCGAGGTCGACGCGCAGTCGAACACCATGACCTGCGAGGCCGGCGTCGTGCTGGCGAAAGCGCAGGACGCCGCGGACGCGGCCGACCGACTGTTTCCGCTCTCGCTCGGTTCGGAGGGAAGCTGCACCATCGGCGGCAATCTTTCGACCAATGCGGGCGGCACTGGCGCGCTTGCCTACGGCATTGCGCGCGAACTGGTCTCCGGCATCGAGGTAGCGCTGGCCGACGGCCGCGTCTTGCATCTGCTGCGCAAGCTCAAGAAGGACAATACCGGCTACGACCTGCGCCACATCTTCGTCGGCGCCGAGGGCACGCTCGGCGTCATCACCGCGGCGGTGCTGAAACTGTTTCCCAAGCCGCGCGCGGTCGAGACCGCCTTCATCGGCCTGCCCTCGCCGGAAGCGGCGGTGAAGCTTCTGAACCTCGCGCAGGCGCGCATCGGCGGCACCGTCACCGGCTTTGAATTGATGATCCGCGGCATCATCGATTTCGTCATCAAGCACGGCCACAATATCCGCGACCCGCTCGCCGGAAAACATCCCTGGTATGTGCTGATGGAAGTGTCGTCACAGCAGGAAGGCGGGTTGCGCGACGAGCTCGAAGCCTTTCTCGCCGACGCCATCGAGCAGGGTCTGGTCATCGACGCCACGCTCGCCGCCAATCTCGAACAGGCGAAAGCCTTCTGGCATCTGCGCCACACGCTCACCGAAGTGCAGAAGCCGGAAGGCGGCTCGATCAAGCACGACGTTTCGGTGCCGGTCGCGGCGGTGCCCGATTTTCTAACCGAAGCGGACGCGGCGGTGAAGAAACTCGTTCCAGGTTCGCGCCCGGTGCCCTTCGGTCATGTCGGCGACGGCAATATGCATTTCAATGTCAGCCAGCCGGAGGGCGCCGACACCGAACGGTTTCTCGCGCGCTGGGGCGAGGTCAACGCGGCAGTCGACAAGATCGTGCTGAGATATCACGGCTCGATTTCGGCCGAGCACGGCATCGGCAAGCTCAAGCGCGAGTCGCTCAAGAAGGTAAAAGACCCGGTCGCGCTCGACCTGATGCGAAGCTTGAAGCAGATGCTCGACCCGAACGGGATTTTGAACCCGGGCAAGGTGCTTTAGCGCGGCGCGGATCCCGCTCAAGGCGTGACGACGATGCGCCCTTTCATGTTCGGATGGTACTGGCAGAAATAGTCGACCGTCCCGGCCTGCTTCAATACCAGCCGTCCGGTTTTGGCGGGCGCGATCACGACGTTCCACTTGTCGCCGGCTTTGGCTGTGGCGGTATGGGCCAGAATATCCTTGTTGATCCATTCGATGGTGTCGCCCACCTTCGCCGTCACCTCGGCCGGCGTATAGACAAGCTTGTCGATCGTGACCTGAATGGTGGCCGCATGGACCGGGACGGACATCGCTCCCGCCAATGCAAAGGCAACAGAGAATGTCCATCCCGGGTTCATAGCGGCGATCCTTACTTCAACGTGGATGCGATGTGTTCGGCGTGCTGCTGATGGCCCTGGAAGATCTTCAGGCCGGTCTGCAACAGGCTTTTCAGTTCGGCATTGCTGGCCGACGGAATGAGCAATGTCTCCAGCGCGCCATTGACGGTCTTGTGATAGGCAACTTCGTTGGCCACATAAGCCTTGTCGAAGGCCGCGCCCTTGAGCTTGGCAAGTTCGGCCCGCTTGGCCGCCGCCTGTTTGGTCAAGGACCGGCTGGTATCGTTGTCCGCCGGCGTTACGTTGAGCTTCTTGACCAGCGCCAGCGCCTGATCGTTCACCGCCGAATGATCACGCACCATGTTTTCGGCAAAGGCGCGAACCTCCTTGTTCTTGGATTTCGCCAGTGCCTGCTTGCCTGCCTCGATATCCAGCACACCGGCCGTATAGGCGATGTGCGCGATCTGCGGATCGGTGAGTTTCGCGGCGCCTTGCGCGAATGCGTTGCCGCTCAACAAGAAAAGCGCGATCACGCCTGCGCTGAATTTGACCAACATGAATTGACCTCCGTTGCGCGCGGCCGACGGACCGCACCGTTGTATCGATGACCATTGGATGCAGCGGCGGCGCGGAGGTTCCGGAATAAAAAATTATTCTTTATGGCAGACGCGGCGGGCCACCGCTTCGGTCATCGCGGCGCAACGGCTGTCGCCGAATGGAAAAGTCTGCGTGAGCGAGTGCCCCAACTGCTCGTCAAGCTCCTCGCGCAACAGCAACCGCGCGCGATGAAGCCTTGTCTTTACTGTTTCCGTCTTGAGGCCGAACAGATCGGCAGTCTCCTCGACGCTCATGCCCTCGACCAGCCGCGCGACAAATACGGCGCGGAATGAGTCGGGAAGCTTGTCGATCGCTTTTTCAAGGACAGCCCGGATTTCACCTTGCGCCATTATTTTCTCCGGGTCGTTGGAAACCGCAGATAGGGGAACATCGAGCACCTGCTCCTGCGTCCGATTTTCGCCGAAGGTTTCCCAATCGACCGTCGGCCGGCGGCTCCGCAAGCGCCCGAGCGCTTCATTCATGGCAATACGCGTAATCCAGGTGCCGAAGCTGGCATCGCCCCGGAACATGGAAAGCCCGGTAAAGGCGCGCACAAAAGCCTCCTGGACCACATCCTCGGCTTCATCATCGTCCCGCAGAATCGCGCGCGCAACGCGGAAAAGTCGGCGGTTGAACCGCTGCGTCAGCGTCCGCACGGCGGCTTCATCGCGATCCCGCGCGCGCTGGACGAGCGTTTCGTCGCTGAGCGGATCGGGGGCCTCCGAGGTAACGAGCTTTAACGGCATGCAATTCGTCCTTGATTCATGCATTTGATGCAGAAACCGGCCAAAGGTTCCCGGAGCTAGAACAATGCGCCCTGCCCGCTGTCCTTTTTCACTTTTTCCGGCTTGGCTTTTTTTGCGCGCACGGGCTTAGGCGCGACCTTGGGCGCGGGCGTTGGGCGAGGCTCCGGTTCCCCGCCCACAAAGATCGCCTCGATCAATTTCGGATGGTCATTCGCCACGCGATTGACATCGGTCGATACCGGTATTGATTCCAGCAGATCGTCCGGCGACGGCGTAATCACCGCGCAAGCAGCGGCGAGGTCGTCCTTTCCCTCGGCACTAGCGTTGCCCAGCCAGATATCGAATGCCTCCGGCGGCACGATCACCGGCATGCGGTCATGCAAGCCGGCGAGCGCGCGATTGGCGCTGGTCGTGACGATGGCGGCGCTGTCGAACTCCTCGCCGTTCGGCCCGATCCACGTTTCCCATAAACCGGCGAAGGCCAAAGGCGCGCCCGATTTGGCGTGAATGAAGTATGGCTGCTTGCGCGCGCCCGCGGCTTTCCATTCGTAAAAGCCGTCGGCCGGGACCAGGCAGCGCCGCCGCCTTATGGCGTTGCGAAAGGCCGGCTTGTCGGCGAGGCTTTCGCCGCGCGCGTTGATCAACAGCGAGAATTGCTTCGGGTCTTTCACCCAGGACGGCAGCAGGCCCCAGCGCACCAGCGCGAATTCGCGCCGGCCTTCCCTTATGCGCACGATGGCGACGGGCTGCGTCGGCGCGATGTTGTAGCGCGCCGGAAAATTCGGCTGCTCGTCATAGCAAAATAGCGCGCGAATATTCTGCGGCGCGGAGGTGAGCGTGTAACGGCCACACATTACAAAACCTCAATTTCGCGCGGGTGGCGGTGAATACGGTATTCTATTAAGTACGCCTTAACCCCCACCCATATAACACTATCGCTCGGTGAAATTCGGGGATGAGGCCTCGTCCGTGAAATATCAGGATTGCGCCATCGCGGTGCAAGCGGCGGAGATTGGCTCCGATCGGGAAACCGCGCCCCTGCTCGCCGACGCCAATATCAATCCATCGACCGGGCTCGCCAGCGACTATCTCAACCACTTCAACGAAGCGATCATGCTGCTCGAGATGGTCGCGACCTGTCCCGACTGCCTTGCCGACTTCCATCGCTGGCAGGCGATGAGCTACCGCGAGCATTTCCTCGCTTCCAAATTCAAGGGCCGCGAACTCGCCATCGCCGCCTATGAGGCGTCCGACCCGGCCGCGCGCGACCGCCTCGACAACTTGGCTTCGACCATGACCACGGTGATTGAAACCACCCGCACCACCATGACCGGTGGCCTCTCGCCGCACGCGAGCGGTCCGCTCGCCGATCGCGCCGCCGCCTGGCTGAAAATTCTGGTCATCCGCGCCGGCGCCGTCATCAACGGCGAGATCGAGGCCGCCCAGCCAGGCGCGCCGCAGGCGATGGTCGATCAGCTAATGCAGCGCACGGCCTAGCGACCTTGCCCCTCGAAATGCTAGGCAGTGGTTCGATTGAACTGGCTTCGAACCGACCGGAAATGCCAACCCCATGTCTGACGCGCGACGCTACCCGCAGCGCCCTTATCTCGCCGTCAGCGCCGCCATCATGCGCGACGGCAAGGTGCTGGCGGTGCGGCGCGCGCGCAAGCCAGCGCTCAACCTCTACACCATGCCCGGCGGCGCGGTCGAGATCGGCGAGACGGTGCATGAGGCGGTGATGCGTGAGGTGCGCGAGGAAACCGGTCTCGACATCTATCCCGTGGCGCTCGCCGGTCACCGCGAGGCGATACAGCGCGACGCGGCAGGCAAGGTCGAACGGCACTTTGTTATTCTGTGTTTTGCCGCGCGCTGGCGCTCGGGCGAAGTAGTGCTGAACGAAGAACTCGACGACGCGCGCTGGCTCAAGCCGGAGGAATTGTCCGCCCTACGCACCACCGAGGGCCTGGCCGAAATTGTCGCGCAGGCGGCGGCGCTGTTAAGTTAACCGTCAGCCGCCGCCTTGCGGATGCCACGGAGCCGGCGCATATCAGCGGGCTTAAACGGAGCAGCGACGCGGCGTGCGGATCACCCTAACCATTGGTGCAATTTTGCTGAGCTTGGCGCTGCCGGTACAGGCGCAACAGCAAAGCCCGGGCGGCGTCAGGCCACCGAACAAGCCGCCGGCCAAGGCGGCCGAAACGCATGAGAGCACACCGGCGCCCTTCGACGGCGACCTCCAGCGCCTGGCCGAAATCCTGGGGTCGCTGCAATATCTGCGCATTGTCTGCGGCGCCAAGGAAGGTCAGAAATGGCGCGCCCAGATGCAAGCCTTGATCGATACCGAGGTGCCGAGTGGCGAGCGGAAGCGGCGCATTGTCGCTAGATTCAATCGTGGTTATCGCGGCTTCGAACAGACCTATCGCACCTGCACGCCGGCCGCCGACCTCGCCATTCGCCGTTATCTCGACGAAGGCGCCAAAATCGCGCGCGAAATCACCGCCCGCTACGCCAATTAACCGTAAGGATTAAGGTGAGCATTATAACCTTGACAAAGCAGAACACAAAAGCTAGTATTCCTGCATAAACAGGGAGCAGCCATGCCAGTCCTAGACCCAAAAACATCACCACAGGCTTTAGCCATCGCTACGGGTGCCATTGTTTCCGCTCTCTTGGATGTTCTGGTCCAAAAAGACTTGCTGACTATTCCCGAGGTTAGAGTGGCGCTCGATACCGCCATGAAGGGCGCTGGCCTTCGTATCCAATCCCCGGAGGGGGCCGAGGCCAGCCAATTTATCGCCGCTCTCTTGCGGCACTTCTCCGAGCGTAGCGTCTAACCAAGCATCTAGAAAAGATTTTGCCATGACCGATCTCCTCAAAAACCCGATCTTCAAAGACGAAAGCAAAGCCCGTGAATGGCTAGAGGCTCGCGTTTGGCCCCAAGGTCCGAACTGCCCGCATTGCGGCAATGCCGACGCGGACAAGATCACCAAGCTTGAGGGCGATGCTCACCGTCCGGGTCTGTTTCAGTGCAACGAGACTGAATGCCGCCAACAGTTCACCGTCACTGTGAACACCGTGTTCGAGCGTTCCAAGATTCCTCTAACCAAGTGGCTTGCCGCGCTGTTCCTTATGACGGCCTCAAAGAAGGGCGTTAGCGCGCACCAAGTTCACCGCATGTTGGGCGTGAGCTACAAGTCAACGTGGTTCATGATGCACCGTTTGCGTGAAGCAATGCGCACGGGTGGCTTTGAGCCGCTTGGCGGCAAGGGCAAGGTCGTAGAAGCCGACGAAACCTATTTTGGTAAGGCCGAGACCATGCACGTCTCTAAAACGCGCCGTGGCCGTCCCTACACCAAGAAGGGCCACTTTATGAACAACCGCCCTATCGTTGCGCTGATTGAGCGCGGCGGGCAGGTGCGTTCACTCCATGTTGCGGTGGCCGATCAGGTCACAGTGTCTCGCATCGTGCGCGAAAACGTGGACAGCGAAAGCAAGATCAATACCGACGAAAGCAAACTTTACCGCAAAGACTTGATGGGCGTGCTTCGCCATCGTCGCGTAAAGCATACCGCTGGCGAATATGTGCGCGGCGATGTCACCACCAACTCAATCGAAAGCTACTTTTCAATCTTCAAGCGCGGTATGCGCGGCACCTATCAACACTGTGCCGAAAAGCATCTGCATCGCTATCTTGCAGAGTTCGATTTTCGCCACAACAACCGCATTGCGTTGGGCGTCAACGACACTATGCGTGCCGAAAATTTGGCCGCTGGGATCGCTGGAAAGCGCCTAACCTATCGACGGCCTAACTAAGCCTGAGTTTAAGCACCGCGCAGCCCGCTTCAAACGCTGGCGTAAAAAGCGCCGATAGGCTTCTCTCCATAAAAATATGGAGGGAAGCTATGGCGGAAAAACGAATTCTAGTAGTTACGCCTGATCGCTATTCGGTTGGCGTTGTGAACGAGGATTGGAGTGTTGCCTTAAAATTCGATCTCGGAGGAGAACTCGGGCTTTTTCCTGAGCTTGATCTAGTTCTCCGTCTGGAGCCAAAAGAAGCTCTGGCCCTGGCAGACGTATTGCAACGTAAGGCGGGTGAGGCCTTAGCGCGACATCCGTTGAATTAGTGCTCAATACGCGGAGCTTTTTTCGTTGTCTCAATATCATCCGCCTTTGCAAGAAATGACCTGATTTCGTCTTTTTTCTTTCGCCATCTGCGCCAAGGTAAATAAGCCCTCAGATATTCAAACGCCGGGGGCCATTAGAAACGCGGCATATTGGAACGGTATAAATATTAGAGGGGCTACGTAAACTCGGCCCGGCACTTGATTTTGTTTTTTGCGCCGAACAATCCAAACTAAGACCGCTACCCAAAAAATAACCGCCCAGCCAAAAATAATGTAATCACTCAATGAGTTTTCCATCATAACGCCCCCAGTCGCTATAGCCTTTTCTTGCGCGGACTCTTTTTCTTTTTAGCCTTAGACTTCCGATGCTGCGGTGGACTTTTTGCCACCACCTTAACGGCGCGCTCAAAGCGCGCCCATGCGTCAGACTCAAATTCCAACTTGTCTCTGGATTGTTTCACCATGACTAAAAGAGTTGATCCTTTTGAAAGCCCCAAGCGGCGCCTTGCTCGCGCAAAGCAGCATATTTGTCGATTTGAAAAACGTATCCAAACCTTCATCAAAAAGAAACCATACGACCGAACTGAGGATACGCAAGCGGATGGCACCACGATCCACGCGCTTAAGTTCACCCGCGATTTCCCAGATAGTTGGACCGATGCCGCCGTCGAATCCCTCGAAGCCCTGCGCTCGGCTCTGGACCAAACCGGCTATGCCGCCGCTGTTCTTGGGGGCACTCCCGAACCCAAAAACGCTTACTTCCCTATGGGCGACACCATTGCCGATCTCGATAGTGTGACCGGCGGTCGGTGCAAAGACTTGCCCGCAGAAGTCCGCACGCTCTTTCGCGGGTTCGATGCACATGAAGGAGGGAATTACGCCCTCTGGGCCCTCAACAAGCTCTGTAACGCAAACAAACACCGACTCCTTATCCCCGTTGGGGTTGGCGGTGGGGAAATGACCATGAATCGCGGGATCATCAGCGGGGGAGATTTGTATGCACCCCGATGGAACGGCGCGAAAAACCAACTCGAATTTGCCACGATCAGGCCCGGCGGCAACCTGAAGTACGATGCAAAAATCACCTTTCACATAGCTTTCGACGAGTTCAACAAGGTGAAAGGCGGACCGGCTGTTGGAATCCTTAATACCATTGCGGACGAAGTCCAACGCGTCCTGCTGGCTACCAAAGCGGAGTGCCAGCGGATCGGTTTGCTCAAGTAATTCATCGGGCGCGCCAGCGCCGCCGACAGGCGGCGCTGGCATTGGCCTAGGATTGGTGACCTGCTTTGTCAAGGTTATAATACTCATTAAGGTCTTAAAGCGGGCCAGGCCGCCCGGCCGTCGCGTATCAGCGCAATTTGGCCACAGCAATTAACCTTTCCTTTAGGTGCGGGCTATTTCGGCGGTACGCCCATGCTAACCTCCGGTTCGAAATTAAGGAGTGGCGTTCGGCTTTAAGGGACGCCCCGGGGACAAGGTGACAATGACGACAACGGGCCGTTCTACCACCCATACGCGCGAGCCGGTTCCGGATCACGAGCAGAAGCGCGTGGCCTTGGGCTATCTCAACGAAGCCTGGGCGGAAGCGCGCCTCGATGGCATCGACGGCGACTGCCTGGCGCAGGCCTGCCTGTTCGCGGCGCTGGCCGAATTTGTTACAACCTATGGCGAGGACGCCGCCGCCGCCTTTACCGAAGGCCTGTCGTCGCGCATCCGCAACGGCGAATTCACCATCGACCGCCAGCACCAGTAAGCGGCGCGCGTCCCGCAATTTCACGACAATCTAATTAACCGGCGAAGGGCTCACGCGTGCGCGGCGTGCAGGCCGTAATAGCGTTCCAGTACGCTGTCGATATCGGCCGGATAAAACGGCTTCTTCAGGAAGGCGAGCGCGCCGGCGGCGTGCGCACGGTCGGCGATTGCGTTGTCGAGCGTCGAGGTCATCATCACCACCGCGACGTTCGGACTTTCGCGCTTGATCTCGGATAACGTCTCGAAGCCGTTAAGGCCGGGCATGTTGTAATCGAGAAAGACCATGCCGAATTTTCCGCCGCGCAATTGTTCGAGCGCGGCAAAGCCCTCCGCCGCCTCGTGCATGTCGAGCGTGAAACGGCTGGCCGACAGGATCTTGCGTACGATCGAGCGCATGGTGCCGGAATCGTCGACGATCAGCACGCGGGTCGGAATTTTAGCGCGCACGCAAACCTCGGCGAGGGCGCGCGCCTCGTCCTGATCGCGCGGCTTGGCGACGACCCCGTCGATGCCGGCCGGGCGCGCGGCGCCGGCCGAAGCGGAAATGAAAATCAGCGGCGCCGGATTAGCCCCACGCGCCGCCGTGATGACGGCGGTCTTGTCGGCGGCCGGAACATCGTCGTCGATGACACAGACATCGGCGCCGTGGCGGCCCAGCGCGGCGATGGCGGAAGCGGGATCCTCGGCGGAAAATTCGACCGGGACAGCCGCCATCCCGGCGCCCTGACGCCACAGGCCCATTACCGGCTCCGAGGCCGCAATCACCATCATGCGGAGCGATACGAGGTCGCCGCTCATTGGGTATCCCTGCCTAGACCCTTCCGGACGTGAGGCCGGTGTACTATTACCGCCGATAATTGGTCGCATTATTCGTCTATCGCAACCGGCGGCTTCGATTTCCCCGAAAATCTTGGGGAAAACTCATTAAACACCAAAAGCCATACAACCCAGCACACGCCGGACCGGAATTGCTAGCAGATTAATGTTTCCAAAAACCGAACGCGCTCGCCCTTCGATGGCGTGGCGAGTTCACCCTGCCACATCACCTTGTGCCCGCGCACGAAAGTTCCAACCGGCCAGCCGGTAACGGTCATGCCGTTATAAGGCGTCCAGCCTGCGCGCGAGGCGATCCAAGCGTCGGTGATGGTCGCGCGGCGCTTGAGATCGACCACAGTGACGTCGGCATCGTAACCGGCGGCGATGCGGCCCTTGGCCGCAATGCCGAAGATGCGGGCGGGGCCGGCGCTGGTCAGATCGACAAATCGTTGCAACGACAACTTTCCGGCGTTGACGTGATCGAGCATCAGGGGAACCAAAGTCTGGACCCCGGTCATGCCGGAATGCGTTTTCGGATAGGCGTGCGATTTTTCTTCGTGCGTGTGCGGCGAATGGTCGGAACCGACATTGTCGATGACGCCCTGCGCGATGCCGTTCCACAGAGCGGCCTGGTGGCTGGCGTCGCGAATCGGTGGATTGAGTTGGGCGAGCGTGCCGAGCTTTTCGTAGCAATCGGGCGCGGCGAGCGTGAGATGCGCGGGCGTTGCTTCGGCGGTGGCGACATCTTTGTGATGGCTAAGGAACTCGGCCTCCTCTTTCGAGGTCACATGCAGCACATGAACGCGCTTGCCGGTTTCCTGCGCCAATCTGATCAGGCGTTGCGTGCAGATGAGCGCCGCCTGCGCGTCTCGCCAAATCGAATGCGAACGCGGATCGCCCTCGACGCGCAAGTTCATGCGCTCGCGCAGGCGGTCCTCGTCCTCGGAATGAAAGGCGGCGCGGCGGCTGATCGCCTTGAGCACGGCGCGCACGCCCCCATCGTCCTCGATCAATAGCGAGCCGGTCGAGGAGCCCATGAAGACCTTGACGGCGCAGGCGCCGGGCAGCCGCTCGAGTTCGCCAAGGTCGCGCGTGTTCTCGCGCGTGGCGCCGACATAAAAGGCGAAGTCGCAGTGCATGCGGTGATGACCGCGCCTGACCTTGTCGGCGAGTGCTTCGGCGTCGGTGGTGGTCGGGATGGTGTTCGGCATTTCGAACACGGCGGTGACGCCGCCGAGCACGGCGCCGCGCGCGCCGGTTTCCAGGTCTTCCTTGTGGGTAAGACCCGGCTCGCGAAAATGGACATGGCTGTCGATCACGCCGGGCAGGACATGGAGCCCGGTGCAATCGACCGTCTCGCCGGCGGAGGCGCGCGACAGCTCGCCGATGGCCGCAAACCGCCCGCCTTTGATACCGATATCGCGCAGGCCCTCGCCGTCATGATTGACGACGGTGCCGCCTTGCAGGATCAGGTCGTAAGTTTTGGCCATATTGGAGACGCTCCAAACGGGCTTTGAGCTTGGCTTTGGTCTTGAGGCTTGCCCGACAGCGCTTACGTTTCGGCGCGAGTTCTGGCAAGAGACTAAATCACGGAGCGTGAGGATCGCTATGAAGGCAGCGCTGCTTCCCGAACGGGGTGTCGTCAAGGTGGCCGGCGAGGCCGCCCGCGCCTTCCTCAACAACATCGTCACCAACGATGTCGGCAAGACGCCCGGCGAGGCCGCTTTCGCCGCACTGCTGACGCCGCAGGGCAAGATTGTGGTCGATTTTATCGCGGTCGAGGCCTCGGCCGAGGACGGCGGCGGCATTTTTCTCGATTGCCCGCGCGTGCTGGCGGCGACGCTCAAGGAAAAACTCAGCTTCTACAAATTGCGCGCCAAGGTCACGATCGACGATCTGTCCGATGCGCTTGGCGTGATGGCAATTTGGGACGGCCAGAGCGGCGGAACGGAATATGGCCTGAGCTACGCCGATCCTCGACTGCCGGGACTGGGATGGCGCTCGATCGTGCCGTCGGAGGCTGCGGCCGAAGCCGCCGCCGATCTCGGCGAGACGCTCGCCGACGCGGAAGCTTACGATGCACACCGCATCGCGCTCGGCGTGCCGCGCGGCGGGCAGGACTTCACCTATCTCGACACGTTTCCGCACGAAGCTGACATGGACCAGCTCGCCGGTGTCGATTTCGACAAAGGTTGTTACATCGGCCAGGAGGTGGTGTCGCGTGTCGAGCATCGCGCCATGGCGCGCAACCGCGTGGTTCCGGTGATGTATGACGGCGGCGCGCCGGCGGGTGGCACCGAGGTCACGGCGGCAGACAAGCCAGTCGGCATGATGGGCTCGGCGGCAAATGGGCGCGGGCTCGCGCTGTTGCGGCTCGATCGTGTCACGGATGCGCTTGCCGCCGGCACGCCGCTGATCGCCGGCGGCGTCGAGCTGCGCATCGTGAAACCCACCTGGGCCGACTTCGCCTGGCCGGGGGAGAAGAGTTGATCAGCGCGCGTTTCATTCGCGCAGCATGCGGCGAACATCTTTCAGCAGCACGAACATATGGTGCGGGTCGGTTGCTGAAGCGTTGAACCCGAAATGCGCGTAAAACGCTGCCGCCTGTACGTCTTTTGCATGCGCGGCAAGCGCCCTAAGGCCGCCAATGTCGGCCGCTAATACCGTACGCCGCATGGCGTCACGCAGCAGACCGGCACCCATGCCAAGGCCTTGCCAGTTGCGGTCTACGGCCAAACGGCCGAGCACCATCAAAGGAATTGGATGCCGTGCAAGGCCTTTCGTAAGCCGGGCGGGCGCGCCTGCGTGATCGATGTGGCCATAAACAAGCGTGTAGTAGCCGAAGATTTTGCCGTCTTTCGATCCAACATAAGAGACGGATCCGTCAGCCTGTTGTGCCATCAAGGCATAACGAATGAGAAAAGTATCAAGGGGAATCTGACCGCACTGAAATCCCTCCACCGCGTGGTCGCGCCGGAGCTTTTCGACGACAAGGCTTTCGTTCACTTGTCGGCGCTACGATCGAAGATGCTCGGTTCTTCCAACAAGCGCTTGAGACGCGGATGCTCCTGTGGCGGCGCATCGAGCGCCTTTTGGAAGGCCTCCCACTGCTCGGCATTCAGATAAAAATGCCTCCGGTCCGGCAGGCGATCCTCCGCCCGTAACAGCGCGCTTTCAAGCACAAATTCAGTCACGGTCTTCTGCTCCGCATCCGCCGCTAATTGCAGCGTGCGTTTGGCGTCGGCGGTAAGCCGCAAGTCGATTTTTTCGGTGCGGTTCTGGCGTTTGGCGCGGGCGGTACGGGGCGGCATGGTATATCCTCTTTCGAAACTGATATAGCATATTTGGCCGACATTGTCATGACAAAGAAACTTCGGAAATCAAGACCTAAAACGCCAAACTCGGCAAAATTGCCGATGCAGCTTCAGGCGCACGCCGACGGACTTGTCCGTTGCCCCTGGCCGAAGGTTGATCCGCTTTACGTCGCCTATCACGACGAAGAATGGGGCGTGCCGGAATGGGATGACCGCGCGCTGTTCGAGAAGCTGATCCTCGACGGATTTCAGGCCGGACTGTCGTGGATCACCATTTTGCGCAAGCGCGAGAATTTTCGCGCCGCCTTCGATGGCTTCAATGCGGAGAAGATCGCGCGCTACACGCCGAAAAAAGTCGAGCGGCTGATGCAGGACGCCGGCATCGTGCGCAACCGAGCCAAGATCGAGGGGGCAATCGGCTCCGCGCGCGGCTATCTCAAGATCATGGAAAGCGGTCCGGGCTTTTCGGCGATGCTATGGGATCATCTAGGCCACAAACCGCACGACCATAAAATCGACGCGCGCTCAAAGACGCCGACCGAGAACGAAACCTCGCGCGCCATGTCGAAGCAATTGCTCGGGCACGGCTTCAAGTTCGTCGGCCCGACGATTGTCTATGCCTTCATGCAGGCGACCGGCATGGTCAACGACCATCTGATGATGTGCCACCGGCACGCCGCCTGCAATAAACTCGCCAAGAATCGTCCGTTGCGAAAATGAGCAAGGCGGGCAAAATCGACAAGGCGGCGGGACCGCGCGCGTGGCAGCGCATGTTGTCGGGCCGCCGGCTCGATCTGCTCGACCCCTCGCCGCTCGACGTCGAGATGGACGACATCGCGCATGGCCTGGCGCGCGTGGCGCGCTGGAACGGCCAGACCAAGGGCGCGCATATTTTTTCGGTGGCGCAGCACGTGCTGCTGGTCGAAGCGCTGGCGCGGCAGAAGTCGCCGGGGCTCGACGCGCGCGCCCGGCTCGCGCTGCTGCTGCATGATTCGGCGGAGTACGTCATCGGCGACATGATCTCGCCGTTCAAGACCGTCATCGGCGACAGCTACAAGGCGGTGGAGAACCGACTGCTCGCCGCCATTCATCTTCGCTTCGGGTTGCCGCCGAAATTGCCGGACAGCCTGCTGAAATTAATCAAAGCGGCCGACCGTAACGCCGCCTATCTGGAATCGACGCGGCTTGCCGGTTTCGAAGACGCCGAAGCGCGCAAGTTCTTCGGGCCGCCGCCGAAATATTCCGCCGCGATCGAGCGCGATTATTTGACGCCCTGGCCGGCCGCGACCGCCGAAAAGCGCTTTGCCGAGCGCGCCGAAAAACTTATTCCGCCCGCGCTTTCAATCGGCGGCGCAAAAGCCTAGATACCGGCTATGATCCACGTCTGCTCGCTCGCCCGCCTCTACGACACCGTCGATGAGATCCGGGCGCGCCACATCGTCACGCTGCTGCGGCTGACCGACCGGGTCGAGCGGCCGTCGCATATCGATGAGAAAAACCATCTGGTGCTGGCAGTCGACGATATCGCGGCGCCGATGGAAGGGCTCACGCTGCCGGGCGACGAGCACGTCAAGCGCCTGATCGATTTCGCCGGGCTGTGGGACCGCAAGACGCCGATGGTGGTGCATTGCTTTGCCGGCATCAGCCGCTCGACCGCCGCGGCCTTTACCGCGGCCTGCGTTCTCAATCCACAACGTGACGAAGCCACTATCGCGCGCGCCATTCGCGAGGCCTCGCCGACCGCCGCGCCGAATGCGCGCATCGTCTCGATTGCCGACCGTCTGCTCAAGCGCGACGGCCGCATGGTGCGCGCGGTGGAGCAACTCGGTCCCGCCATGCCGGCGATAGAAGGTCATCCGTTCCGGCTCGACATCGAGTAATGGATAAAGAGTAACGCGGACGAATTTCGGCTAGGATCGCAGCGCGAAATTAAACGGGGGCGGCGATGGCTGATTTTCACTATGGGGTGGTGAGCCCTGAGCAATTGAAATCCTATGACGGACTCGACTTTCTATCGGCCATCATCGCCGGCACCGTGCCGCAGCCGCCAATCAGCGAGATTTTGGGCTTTCATTTGGTCGAAGCCGAAAATGGCCGCGCCGTGTTCGAAGGCCTGCCTGAAGCTCGCCATTACAATCCGATCGGCAGCGTGCACGGCGGCTTTGCCGCCACCTTGCTCGATTCAGCGCTCGGCTGCGCCATCTTCTCGATGCTGCGCAAAGGCGATGCCTGGACCACGCTCGATCTGAAATTGAATTTCGTGCGCGGCCTCAGCAAGGATACCGGCAAGGTTCGCGCGGAGGGCCGCATCATTCATCGCGGCCGCACGGTCGCGACGTCGGAAGGCGATCTCAAAGACGCCAGTGGCAAGCTTTACGCCCACGCCACCACCACCTGCATGATTTTTCCGGCCGCGAGTTGATGCGCAACTGCCGCGCGCCACCGAGCGCACGCGGCATTGCTGCGCCGGGCGCATCGCACGAAGCGGTGTGCGGCGTTTAGTTTCGTTCGGCGGTCAGCGAGGGGCGCAAGCCGAGCGGGCCGTCTTCACGATTGGCGACGTTGGAACGCGTCGGACGGCGGGTAAATTCGCACGCGGCAAATCCCAGACCGGAGATGGAACCGCGGAAGCTGTACTCGTCGTGCTTTTCCAGATTGAAGCAGGGTTCGAACGGCAGCCCGCGCAGCGAGGCGCATACCGCCGAGCCTTTCACCTGCAAGGTATTGGCCGGCAACACCGCGTAGCGCGTCTTACCGGCGCCCTGGAATTGGATGGAGCCAACGACCGACAGATCGGAGCGCACGCGGCCCTGCCCGCGCGTTCCTTCAAAACAGGTGTAGCTGAAGGTTTTGCCGACGACGAAATGACGCGCTTCCTCCGGCGTCATTTCCGCGGCCAAAACCGGCGACATGGCCGGCAGCGCGCCCAACAGGCCGATCAGGCACGCTCCAACACGCAACATCACAAGAACTCCGACTGACGCCGCAACACCACCGGGCCTCGCTTACTCGCTTTTGCCCGTTTTTCAATTCTAGCGGATTATGCCTACCGTTCGTCAGCAAATCCTGAACACGTTTACCCGGTTTTGACCACGATTCGCCCGCGCACCTGGCCCGCCAGGATGGCCGCGGCCGCTTCCGGCACTTCCGAAAGCCCGATTTCCCGAGTCATTTCGGCCAATTTGCGACGGTCGAGTTCGTTTTCCAGACGTTTCCAAGCCTCTTGGCGCTTCGGCAAAGGGCACATCACCGAGTCGATGCCGTAAAGACACACCCCGCGCAAAATAAAGGGAGCAACCGAGGTCGGCAGGTCCATTCCCCCTGCCAGGCCACAGGCGGCCACCGCGCCGTCGTAGCGGGTCATCGACAGGAGGTTGGCCAGCGTCGTGGAACCCACGGCATCGACGCCGCCGGCAAAGCGCTCCTTGGCCAGCATTTTGACCGGGCCGGTCAGTTCGGCGCGGTCGAGGATTTCGGAAGCACCTAGGCTCTTCAGATAGTCCGCCTCGGCCGCGCGGCCAGTGACCGCGCTGACGGTAAAGCCGCGCCTGGCCAGTATCGCGACCGCGACCGAACCGACGCCGCCGGCAGCTCCCGTGACGGCAATGGGCCCGCGCTCGGGCGTCAGGCCGTGGCGCTCCAGCGCCATCACCGAGAGCATTGCCGTATAGCCGGCGGTGCCGATCGCCATCGCCTCGCGCGTGCTCATGCTCGCAGGCAGCGGCACCAGCCAGTCGCCTTTCACCCGCGCCTTGGCCGCGTAGGCGCCGAGATGGGTCTCTCCGGTGCCCCAGCCATTGAGGATGACCTTGTCGCCCTTCTTCCAGGCGGGGTGGCTGGAGCTTTCCACCGTGCCGGCAAAGTCGATGCCGGCAATCATCGGGAAGCGCCGCACCACCGGCGACTTGCCGGTGATGGCGAGGCCGTCTTTGTAGTTGAGGGTAGAATATTCGACCGCGACCGTGACGTCGCCTTCCATCAGATTGGCTTCGTCGAAATCGGCGAGCGCGGCTTTGGTGCCGCCTTCCGTCTTCTCGATCACCATCGCCTTGAATGTCGCCACGCGCCCTGCTCCGCTGTGTCAATTATCAGCTATCAGCGGGCATTCTTTGCGCGTGAGCGCGTCGAGCGCAAGTTTTGCTTTAGGTGGCCGGGATCGGCGCCAGCCGCTCGATCGGCTTTTCGATGATCGGCAGATTAATGATCGCCGAAACAATGCCAAGCACGACCGAACTCCACCAGACCACGTCATACGAACCGGTCTGTTCGTACAAAAAGCCGCCCAGGAATACGCCGAGGAAGCCGCCGACCTGGTGGCTGAAAAAGGCAAAGCCGAACAAAGTCGCCATCCAACGCGTCCCGAACATCAACGCCACCAGCGCCGACGTCGGCGGCACGGTCGAGAGCCACAGCAGACCCATGGCGCCGCCGAAGACGATGGCCGAGGTGGCCGTTACGGGTAGCGAAATGAACACGATCACCGCCAGCGAGCGCAGCGTGTAAATGATCGACAGCAGGTAGCGCTTCGGCATGCGGTCGCCGAGCCAGCCGGCCGCGATCGAACCGATGATGTTGAACAAGCCGATGGTGCCGAGCGTCCAGGCGCCGGCATCGACCGATAGGCCGCGGTCGACCAGATAGGCCGGCAGATGCACGGTGATGAATAGCAGTTGGAATCCGCAGGTGAAAAAACCGAGCACCAGCAGGATGTAGGAACGATGGCCGAAGGCCTCCACTAAAGCCTGCGCCAAAGACTGATGCTTGACGCCCCCGGGCTGATGCGTCGAGTCCATCGGCGGCGTGCGCACCGCCAGCGCAAGCGGGATCACCAGCAGCGTGATGATGGCGAAAGCGATCAGCGCATGCTGCCAGCCCAGGAAGTGAATGAAGCCGACGGCGAGCGGCGAAAACAAAAATTGGCCGAATGAGCCGGCCGCGGTGCCGACGCCGAATGAGATCGAGCGCAGATGCGGCGGCATCAGTTTGCTGAAAGCCGCCAGCACCAGCGTAAACGACGAACCTGCGATGCCGAGGCCAGTCAATACGCCGGCGGAAAAATCGAGCGCCAGCGGCGTGGTCGAATAGGCCATCAAGGCAAGACCGGCGCAGTACATCAACGCCCCCGCCGCCAGAACGCGGAACGAGCCGAAACGGTCGGCAAGCGCGCCCATGAACGGTTGCGCCGAACCCCAGACCAGAATTTGAATCGCCAGCGCCAGCGAGAAGACCTCGCGGCTCCAACTGTAATTCTGCGACATCGGCGTCAGGAACAGGCCGAGCGCGGCGCGCGGGCCGAAACCGATGGCGCCGATCAGACCGCCGCAGATCAAAATCACAAGCGGCGTGCGCCAGGCCGCGATGGCGCCGGACGAATCAGCCACTGGTCTTGTCGTCATGTGCTTCGCTCCGCCCGAGTTCAAAACCCAAAGTCCGCGAATCGCGCTCCCGACAGGTAGGCGCGGACGGCGGAACATATAGGGGCCGGCGGCGCGGCCCTAACGAATATTCGTGATCGAAGCCATTTGCGCGGCGCATGGCTCGGTGCGCCATCCGGCGCATGGCTCGAACGCGCGGGGCCGCGAAATTTGCCCGCAGCAAGCCGCTTTACATCAGCTTTTTGACTTCTTCCGCCGTGGTCTTGGCATCGCCCCAATGCGGCTCGTCGGAACCGTCGCCCCAGTTGAGCGGGCGATAGAAGGTATGGACGCCGAGCGTGTACATTTTCTTCATTTCGCCGACCCAACTCGGGTGTACCCAATAAGCATGGTAGTGCGTCGACTTGGCGACCTCCGGCATCCACAGTTTACCGTCGAGCGTGTCCTTGGCGATGCGCTTCGCACGCAGCCAGGCGTTCGGTTCGGTGACGACATCGGGAATGCCGTCGCAGGCGAAAGTGAACTGGCAGGAGTTGCGGCGTTCGGCGTTCTGATAGACCACCTCGCAGACCTCGTTCGGATAGAAGGGCGAGAACACGCGATTGAGCACGACCTGCGCCACGGCGATCTGGCCGCGCACCGGTTCGCCGCGCGCTTCGAAATAAATCGCATTCGCCAGACACTTCTCGGACTTGGCGCGCGCCGCTCCGCTCAGCCCGAGCCGCTCGGCCGGCGAGCGCGGGCGCTGTTCGACGCCGGTCACCTCGCCTTTGCTGACGATGCTTCCGCCGGCGCTTTTGTCGGCGCCGGCCGGCGACGGCGTCAAGGCCGATTGCTTGATGTCGGGATCGCCCAGCGCCGTCACGACCGGCGCTTCGCCGGGCGCCCAGGGCGCGATGCGCTCGTGCGCGCCACCGAAAGGATCGGAGCCGAAGAAGACGCGGCCGAGATTTTTGCCGCCGGCTGGCGGCCTGCCGCCCGGCGTCGCTTTGTCTTGCGGCTTGACGTCCTGATCCGGCACGCTAGCGAATTCATATTCCGAATAGGGATCGAAGCGGCCTTCGTCCTTGTCGAGGGCGGCATCGAGCGCTGCCTCCGGCACCGGCTCGATCGACAAGATTGGTGGCAAAGGAGGCAACGGCGCGCGCGCGCGATGGGTAAGCGAATCGCGCTTGGCCTTGCGGTTCACGGTCGGGAATTGCAACGGCGCATCGGCGTCGCCAAGCGGCTGCGCGCCAATCGAAGAGGCAATGTCGGACGGATCGAAATTCGCGAGCGCATAGATCGGTGGGTGCGGAATGGCCGTGCCGACCGGGCGCGGCAGGCTGAACATGGCGGCGTGAATCGTCCCGAACGGCGATGCGATCAAATGCGCGCGGGCGCGCTCCGCCACCGCAGGCGACCGCGCCAGAAGCGCACCGAGATCCTGATAGCCGATGGAGTTGGGCAGCAAGGCAAAGGCCAGCGCGTACAGACCGGCCGCCACGAATTTACGACGCCGCCGAGGGCGCGATACTGGCATCACCCGCTTCACGCTAGCCCCACAAGTCCCGCACTCGATTGACGCCCAGTTGCCGCCCGAAAAGCGACAATGCCGGACGTTTCGTTATGGTCCGGTTAACCTTGCGAAGGCGTTAACCTAAGTTAACCGGTGCGAGCGCTTCGTCGGTTTTTGCGACATCGCCATGACGGTAATCGTTAACTATATCGCAATCGCTAGCGCCCACTATCCCGGCGGAATCCGAACTCGCGGGCGGGCATGATTTTTTCCTCGTTATTATCGGCGATCGCGAACCAGGCGATGCTTCTCGCAGGGCTCGCCCTCGCCGGATTTTTATTCGTCGTCGCTCTGCAACGCCGGCAGAGCGCGCAGAACCGGCAATTGTCGGCGGCGCTCGACAATATGTCGCAAGGCCTCAACATGTTCGATGCGCAAGGCCGCATCACCTTGCTCAACCGCCGCTATCTGGAGATGTACGGACTGTCGCCCGATATCATCAAACCGGGCGTCACGCTGCGTCAGCTCATCGCGCACCGCATCGAAACCGGCATTTTGTCGGGCGATCCGGATGCCTATTGCAAGCGCATTTTGGACGGCATCGGACGTGGAGAAAGCACGCCGCATTACGTGCAGGCGAGCGACGGCCGCATCGTGCTCGCTAAAAACGAACCGCTGCCGGACGGCGGCTGGGTCTCGACGCACGAAGACGTCACCGAGCAACATCACGCCGAGCAGGAACGCATCGCCATCCGCGAACATGAGCAGCGCCGCGCCGCGATCGACGCCGCCATTACCGCGTTCCGCCCTATGGTCGAGGAATTGCTGTCGCGCGTGGGCGGTAGCGCCGCGGCGATGCGCGCCACCGCCGGCAAGCTGTTCGGCTCTTCCGACCAGACCACGCAGCGCGCCGACAGCGCGGTCAATGCCTTCAACGAGGCTTCCGCCAATGTCGAGACCGCGGCGGTCGCGGCCGAGGAGCTATCGCATTCGATTTCCGAAATTAGCCGGCAATTGACGCATACCAGCGACATCGTGTGCCTGGCGACCGAGGAAGCGCGCTCGACCGACGGCGAAATCGCGGGCCTGGCCTCGGGCGCCCAGAAGATCGGCGACGTGGTCAAGCTGATCCGCGATATTGCAGGGCAGACCAACCTTTTGGCGCTCAACGCGACTATCGAAGCGGCGCGCGCGGGCGAAGCCGGCCGCGGCTTCGCGGTGGTCGCTTCCGAAGTCAAATCGCTGGCGGTGCAGACCGCCAAGGCGACCGAGGACATCGCCAGCCACATCCTGGCGGTGCAGCACTCGACCGGCGGCGCGGTGGAAGCGATCCGCAAGATCGCCGCGCGCATGGTCGAGATCAATCAGTACACTTCGGCGGTCGCGGCCGCGGTGGAAGAACAGAATTCCGCCACCGGCGAAATTTCGCATAATGTCGCGAGCGCGGCGAACGGCTCCGGTCATGTCGTTGAGGTGCTCAACGAAGTGGTGGGCGCCGCGACCGACACGCGGGTCTCGGCCGAAGTAGTGCGCGACGCCTCGCAGACGGTGGAAACCGCGGTCGCCAATCTGCGGCTTGAGGTCGAGGATTTCCTGAAGAAAGTGGCGGTGTAGGTTAACCCGCCGCCTTCAGCTTCGTCGCCTTGCGCAGCGTGTCATTGATGCGCGTTTGCCAGCCTGGGCCGGTGCCGCGAAAATGGCGGACGATGTCGGCGTCGATACGCAATTTGATCGCCATCTTCGGCCGCTCAAGGCGAGGACGTCCGCGCACAGGCTTTCCGCCGATCTCGATCACCGCCTCGGCAAGCTGATCATCCGTCAACTCGGGGGCCTCGTCGTACTCCTCCGGGCGGATCCGGTGAGCGCTAGCTTTGCGCAAGTCGCTGCGAATAGATTTTGCGTTCCCTGGCATTGCATCTCCTCATCGACATAACATGGTGGGCGTCGCTGCGTGGCGTCCAGACCACCATCACCATAAGACCACGGAGATGACCGACGGTCTGGAATCGCTGTTCGCCATAATCGCGACGCCTGTCTGCGACGGTCAAAGTCTTGCCCGCGAAAACATCGTCTGCGTCGAGAAAATCGAGTTTGCGATCGGCCAAAGTGGCAGCCCGTTTGACCGGATCGCAGGTGATTTTCATCACCTTTATTTGTACCCTAATTAATCCTGACGTCAATATTTTTCGGGGGTACAAAAATCCGTCAGACCTGGCTCGCCGTCATCTTCCCGAGCGCCGCCTGCGCCGCCGACAGCCGCGCAATGGGAACGCGAAACGGCGAACACGACACGTAATCGAGCTTGGCCTCATGGCAGAATGCGACCGAGGCCGGATCGCCGCCGTGTTCGCCGCAGATGCCGACTTTCAGCTTCGGTCGCACTTTGCGGCCGCGCTCGATACCGATTTTCACCAACTCGCCGACGCCCTGCTGATCGATCGACACGAAAGGATCGGACGGTAAGATCGCGCGCGCGGTGTAGAAGCCCAGGAAGCTGGCCGCGTCGTCGCGCGATATGCCAAAGGTCGTCTGCGTCAGATCGTTGGTGCCGAACGAAAAGAACTCCGCCGTCTCGGCGATCTCGCCCGCCATCAGACAGGCGCGCGGCAATTCGATCATGGTGCCGACATCGTAAGTAAGCTTGGTGGATTTTTCCTTCGATACCGCGGCGGCCATCGCATCGATGCGCGCCTTGACCAGATCGAATTCGGCGCGCGTCGCGATCAGCGGCACCATCACCTCGGGGTGAACGGCGTTGCCGGTGCGCTTGCCGACATCGGCGGCAGCCTCGAAGATAGCGCGCGCCTGCATCTCGGCGATTTCCGGATAGGCGATGGCGATGCGGCAGCCGCGGAAGCCAAGCATCGGATTGAATTCGGCCAGTTCGCGCGCGCGGTTGGCGATTTTCTTGGCATCGACACCCATGGCGGCGGCGACTTCGGCGATCTCGGTTTCGCCGTGCGGCAGGAATTCGTGCAGCGGCGGATCGAGCAGACGGATGGTGACCGGAAGGCCGTCCATGATCTCGAACAGTTCTGCGAAGTCGGCGCGCTGCATCGGCAGGATTTTGGCGAGCGCCGCGCGACGGGCCTTTTCCTCGTCGGCGAGAATCATCTCGCGCACGGCCTGGATGCGCTCTTCGTCGAAGAACATGTGCTCGGTGCGGCACAGGCCGATGCCTTCGGCGCCGAAGCGCACGGCGGCTTTTGCGTCGGCCGGCGTATCGGCATTGGCGCGCACACCAAGCTTGCGCACCTTGTCGGCCCAGCCGATCAGGGTGCCGAATTCACCGGACAATTGCGGTTCGATCATATCGATCTTGCCGGCGAGCACCTGGCCGGTGGAACCGTCGATGGTGATGAGATCGCCCTTTTTGAACACCTGTCCGGCCGAGGTCATGGTGCCGGCGGCGTAATCGACACGAATAGAGCCGGCGCCCGAGACGCAGGGCTTGCCCATGCCGCGCGCGACCACCGCGGCATGCGAGGTCATGCCGCCGCGCGTGGTCAGAATGCCTTCGGCGGCGTGCATGCCGTGAATGTCTTCCGGCGAGGTTTCGACGCGCACCAGCACGACCTTGCGGCCGTCCGATTTGAGCTGCTGCGCTTCCTCGGAAGAGAACACGATCTCGCCCGACGCCGCGCCCGGCGAAGCCGGCAGGCCGGTGGCGATGACCTTGCGCTGCGCTTTCGGATCGATGGTCGGGTGCAGCAACTGGTCGAGCGAGAGCGGGTCGACGCGCAGCACCGCCTCTTCTTTGGTGATCAGCCCTTCATTGGCGAGTTCGACCGCGATGCGCAGCGAAGCTTTCGCCGTGCGCTTGCCGGAGCGGGTCTGCAACATCCACAGCTTGCCCTGCTCGACCGTGAATTCGAGGTCCTGCATGTCGCGGTAATGGCGTTCGAGCTTGTTGTAGATGCGCTTAAGTTCGGCGAAGGCTTTCGGCAGCGTCGCTTCCATCGACGGCTTTTCGGAACCAGATTCCAGGCGCGCATCCTCGGAAATTTCCTGCGGCGTGCGGATGCCGGCGACGACGTCTTCGCCTTGCGCGTTGATGAGGAATTCGCCGTAGAGTTTTTTCTCGCCGGTCGAGGGATTGCGGGTGAAGGCAACGCCGGTGGCGGAGGTGTCGCCCATGTTGCCGAACACCATCGCCTGCACGTTGACGGCCGTGCCCCAGCTTTCCGGAATATTGTGCAGGCGGCGATAGGTGTTGGCGCGCTGGTTCATCCAGGAACCGAACACGGCGCCGATCGCGCCCCATAATTGCGCGTGCGGATCCTGCGGGAAGTCATGGCCGAGCTCATCCTTGACGCGCTTCTTGTAGCGCTCGGTGAGTTCGGCCCAGTCGTCGTCGGTGAGATCGGTATCAAGGCTATAGCCCTGACGCTCTTTGTGGATGTCGAGAATTTCCTCGAAATGCTCGTGGCCGACGCCGAGCACCACGTCGGAATACATGGTGATGAAGCGGCGATAGCTGTCATAGGCAAAGCGGCGGTCGCCGGATTGTTCGGCCAGCGCGATCACGGTCTCATCGTTAAGCCCGAGATTAAGAACGGTATCCATCATGCCCGGCATCGAGGCGCGCGCGCCGGAGCGCACCGATACCAGCAGCGGGTTGCGCTTGTCGCCGAATATCTTGCCGGTGATCTTGCCGACTTGGGCCAGCGCCTTCTCGACCTGCGCTTTCAGTTCTTTCGGATATTGCTTCTTGTTGGCGTAGTAATAGGTGCAGACGTCAGTCGTGATAGTGAAGCCGGGCGGCACCGGCAGGCCGAGGCTCGCCATTTCAGCGAGCCCGGCGCCCTTGCCGCCCAGAAGATTACGCATATTGGATTTGCCGTCGGCCTTGCCGCCGCCGAAGGCATAGACCCATTTGCCCTTGCTACTTTTGGATGACGCAGCTGCCGCGGCCGGATTTTTTGTTGGCTTTGCAGTCTTTTTGCGCGCCGGCTGCTTCTGTTTCGCGGCTTTGGCGGGTTTTTTCTTGGCCATGACAGGTTACTTCGGCTTCAAAACGTAAGGAGGGCTGGGCAATTGCGCCCTAAAAGCACGCCGCCGGCGCGGGGCGCAAGCCCGCATTCCGGCTAGTGGATGATCCCGAGGCCCAGAATGCCGACCAAAATCAGATAGGCCGCGACGATGAAATTCAACAGGCGCGGCACGATCAGAATGAGAATGCCGGCAACAAGCGCAACAATGGGCTGAAGATGAGCGATGCCGATGACCATGGGTTTCCTCTGTGGTTGGTTGCAAAGTGCAACGGTAAAGACACGCACCCGGTTCCATACGCGAGTGTCGGTGGGCCGCCAACGCTTCCACGCCCGCCATCCCCCGTTTTAGACGAGCCGGCCTAGCTCTCGATCTTGGAAAAATCCGCCACCGCGCGCGTCGCTTCGCGGATTTCGTTCAGCAACGTGAGGCGGTTAGCGCGCAAGGCCTTGGCGTCGGCCAAATCAGTAACATTGACCGTGACCTTATCGAAGAAGGCATCGACGGTGGGCCGCAGCTTCGCCATCGCGCTCATGGCGGCGGCGAAGTCTTCCTTGGCGACGGCGGCTGAAGCGTCTTTCTTCGCGGTAGCGACGGCGGCGGCGAGTTCTTTTTCCTCCGGCTCGACCAGCAGCGCCGCATCGGGCGCGCCGGCATAGCTCTTGTTATCTTTTTTCTCTTCGATGCGGAGAATGTTGGAGGCGCGCTTGACGCCGGCCAGCAGATTTTTGCCGTCATCGGTATCGAGGAATTTGCCGAGCGCTTCGACCCGGCGGACGACCATCAGCAGATCATCCTGGCCGCCTAATGCGAACACGGCGTCGACGAGATCGTGGCGCGCGCCCTGCTCGCGCAGCTGCACTTTCAGGCGGTCGGCGAAGAAGGACAATAGATCGCGCGTCTGGTGCAGATAAGAATGCGCCTGCACCAATTTCGGACTCGATACCTGGCGGGCCTTTTCCGAAACCAGCACTTCCAGCTTCATCGCCAATTCGATGTCGGTGGCGCTGATGGTGACGATCCGATCGTGCAGCGGGTGCAACATCGAAATCGCCGCCGCGACCATCTCGTCACGCTCGACCGAGCCGAAATGCTGCCAAAGCTGCGTGCGCAAGGGCAGGCGCAATTCCTTTTCGATGACGATGCGGATGACGCCCAAAGCAGCGCGGCGCAGCGCGTAAGGGTCCTTCGAGCCGGTCGGCTTTTCGTCGATGGCCCAGAAGCCGACCAGCGTGTCGATCTTGTCGGCGAGCGCGACCGCGATGGAGACGGGATCGGATGGGACGCTGTCTTTCGGGCCGACCGGCTTGTAATGATCCTCGCAGGCGGCGGCGACGCTCGCGTCCTCGCCTTGCGCTTGGGCGTAGTATTTGCCCATCAGGCCTTGCAGTTCGGGGAATTCGCCGACCACTTCGGTCAGCAAATCGGCTTTGCACAATTGCGCGGCGCGTTCGGCTTTTTTCGGATCGGCCTTGACCAAAGGCGCGAGATGACGCGCCAGCGCCGTGATGCGCGCGATGCGTTCGGCCTGCGAGCCGAGCTTTTCATGAAACACGATGCCGTCGAATTTCGGCAGCCGGTCTTCCAGCTTCGTTTTCAGATCGGTCTCGTAGAAGAACTTGGCGTCGGACAGGCGCGCGCGGATGACGCGTTCGTTGCCGGCGACGATCGCCTTGCCGCCGTCGCTGGCTTCGATGTTGGCGACGAGAATGAATTTGTTGACCAGCTTCGCCGTGGCGGGATCGCGCAGCACAAAACACTTCTGGTTGGTGCGGATCGTGGAGCGGATCACCTCGCCCGGAATTTGAAGGAAGGCCGCTTCGAACGAACCCATCAGCGTCACCGGCCATTCGACCAGACCGGCGACTTCCGCCAGCAGGCCCTCGTCCTCGACTAGTTCATAGCCTTGCGCAAACGCCAAATTCTTGGCGTCGGCGCGGATCATGTCCATGCGGCGCGCGGCATCAAGCACGACCTTGTTTTGCTCGAGCTTCGCCACGTAATCGTCGAAGCGCTTCACATGAAACGCACCCGGCGCCATGAAACGATGGCCGCGCGTTGCATTGCCGCCTTTGATGCCATCGACGTCGAAGGCAACGATCTCCGGCTCCTCGGTTTCGGGACCGAAAGTGGCGACGATGGAATGCAGCGGGCGCACCCAATTTAATTTGCCCGAGCCCCAGCGCATCGATTTTGGCCAGGGAAATGCGCGCACGACTTCCGGCACCATTTCGGCGATGACGGCAATCGCGTCACGCCCGGCTTTTTCGGTAATAGCGACATAGAAGTCGCCCTTCTTGTCGGCCTGCACCTTGGCCTGATCGATGGACGTGAGCCCCGCGGCGCGCAGGAAGCCGGCAATGGCCTGTTCGGGCGCACCGACTTTCGGACCCTTGCGCTCTTCCTTGAGGTCGGGTGCGCGCACCGGCACGCCCTGCACGGTGAGCGTAAGCCGGCGCGGCGTGGCGAAGGCCTTGGCGCCCTCATAGACAAGGCCTGCCGCGACCAGCCGGTCGGTGATCATTTTCTTCAGGTCATCGGCGGCGCGCGCCTGCATGCGCGCCGGGATTTCCTCGGAGAAAAATTCGAGCAACAGGTCGGGCATGGCGGAACCGGATGGAGGGCAACTCAAGTTCCGCGAGGTAGCAGGCAGCGCGCGAAAAGTCACCTGCCGAGGCGGCAAAAGCGAAACGGCCGGGTGCTTTGCGCGACCGGCCGTTCCAGCGCCTGCCTGTCAGCGAGCGCACTCCCAGAGCTCGGTGAATACTTGACGATGGCGGTCAGAGAAGGCTGACGAAGTCGGCAATGTAAGGCCCGATTTGAACCTGACGGCGAAAGTGGCTTCCTTGCAAAGGAAGCTGGCGCAAATACCACCAGAGTTTCTTCTCGACCTCGGTCGGGATTTCCGCATGCGCTTGGCGAACGAGCGTTGCGGCGGCGACATTGAACGGTCCGTCCGCGTCCAGACGCGATCGATGTTTTTGTCACGCACGGTCGTCACGCCGCAGGGATCCCCACCCCTGACCC
>DASRLA010000070.1:0-24375 GCA_035648715.1 Pseudolabrys sp. | reverse complement strand
GCATGGATGACGCGCTGGCGACGTCTCGTGCGCGACTACGAGCAACGCATCGACGTCTCAAAGGCCATGATCCATGTCGCCATGGGAAGCCTCCTGCTAAGACGAATTGCTCACTAAATGTATTCTCAAACAGACTCTAAGGTGCTGGCCGATCCCGGCGCGATTGAAAATCCGTTCTATCGGCTGGTGCCGGAAGGCTTGCTCGTTCCGATGATTGTCCTGGCCACGGCGGCGACCGTGATCGCCAGCCAAGCGGTCATCACCGGCGCCTACTCGCTGGTGCATCAGGCGATTCAACTCGGTCTTTTGCCGCGGCTTGCCATTTTGCACACGTCGGATTCGCATGTCGGCCAAATTTATATTCCGCGCGTGACGATCGCGCTGCTCATCGGCGTGCTGCTGCTGGTCGGACTGTTCCGCTCCTCGAGCGCGCTCGCTTCGGCCTATGGCATCGCGGTCGCCACCACCATGGTCGTGGACGCAACGCTTGGCTTCTTCGTGGTCTGGAAATTGTGGAAATGGAAATTGTGGCAGGCGCTCGTGCTAATCGTTCCATTCATCGTCGTCGACGCCACTTTCTTCTCCGCCAATGCGCTCAAACTTTTCGAAGGCGCCTGGCTGCCGCTGTTATTCGGCATCACGATGGTGATGATCATCCTGACCTGGCGGCGTGGCACCGGCATTCTGATCAGCAAGACGCGCCGCACCGAAGTGCCGATCGACACGCTGTTCCGCAATCTGGAAAAGCGGCCGCCGCATATCGTGCCCGGCACCGCGGTTTTTCTCACCAGCGATCCGGACTTTGCGCCCACGGCCATGCTGCATAACCTCAAGCACAATAAAGTGCTGCATGAGAGCAACGTCATTCTCACCATCGTCACCGCCGATACGCCGCACGTGCCCGACGACGAGCGCGTCCAGATCACGCCGTTGTCCGAGCACTTCTCGCGCGTCTCGCTGAAATTCGGTTACATGGATACGCCGAACGTGCCGAAGGCGCTGGCGATCGCGCGCAAGCACGGCTGGCAATTTGACATCATGTCGACGTCGTTCTTTCTGTCGCGGCGTTCGTTGCGGCCGTCGGCGTCGTCAGGCATGCCGAGCTGGCAAGATCACCTGTTCATCGCACTGGCGCGCTCGGCGTCCGACGCTACCGACTTCTTCCAGATCCCGACCGGACGGGTGGTGGAAGTTGGCACTCAAGTGACGGTTTAGCCGAAAGTCTGAGGTACGCGGCCAACGCGGCGTCCCGCTATCGCTTTCGGTAAGCCTCTGAAAATAAACAACAATAATGGTATCTCGGCTTGCGGCAGTCGCATAGCTGCGCCTGCTGCATTGCACCAACGAACCTGCCGACCTGGCGGCCCCGGCGTTATAAGCGGGGCTCAAAGATTTTTAGTCCATTGCAAACGATCCAGGGGCTGACCCATGTCACAAAGCATCGCCACCGCCGCCGGCGGTTCGACTGCGCTCCCCAGTGGTCTTGAAACACCCACCAAGACCAACTTCTGGACGCTTACGCTCGGCAGCATCGGCGTCGTCTATGGCGACATCGGCACCAGTCCGCTCTATGCCGTCCGCGAGTCGGTGCTGGCCGCGGTCGGCCCCGGCAAGCCTGTCAGCGATGTGATTGTGCTGGGCATTCTCTCGCTGATTATCTGGGCTTTGCTGTTGGTGGTGACCGCCAAATACGTGCTCATTTTGTTGCGCGCCGACAATCACGGCGAAGGCGGCACGCTGGCGCTGATGGCACTGGCCTCGCGCGCGCTCGGCCGCCGCAACATGGTGGTGATCCTGCTCGGTATTATCAGCGGCGCGTTGTTTTATGGCGACGCCATCATCACCCCCGCATTGTCGGTACTGTCCGCGGTCGAAGGCCTCAAGGTCACAACGCCGGCCTTCGACGATTATGTGGTTCCGATCACGGTCGTGATCCTGATCGCGCTCTTTGCCGTGCAATCGCGCGGCACCGCGAGGGTCGCAACCTTTTTCGGTCCTATAACGCTGGTGTGGTTTTTCGCGATTGCCGCCGCGGGGCTTTGGCACATCGGACAAAATCTCTCGGTGCTGCTCGCGTTCAATCCGTACTACGGCGTCCATTTCCTTATGCACCACGGTATCATCGGCTTTTTCACGCTTGGCGCGGTCTTTCTTGTGGTGACGGGCTCGGAAGCGCTCTACGCCGACTTGGGCCACTTCGGGCGCGGACCGATCCGCTTTGCCTGGCTGGTGGTGGTACTGCCGGCGCTGACGATCAATTATCTCGGACAGGGCGCTCTGGTGCTCGCCAATCCGAAGGCGATCGACAATCCGTTTTTTCTGCTCTTTCCGCATTGGGCGCTGTTGCCGATGGTTCTTCTCGCCACTGCCGCGACCGTGATCGCGAGTCAGGCCGTTATCACCGGCGCCTATTCGCTGACGCGTCAGGCGATCCAGCTTGGTCTGCTGCCGCGTCTGGAAATCCGTCACACGTCGGAAGCGTTGTTCGGTCAGGTTTACATGCCGAAGGTCAATCTGCTGTTATTGGTCGGCGTTTTGCTGCTGGTCGCATTGTTCCGCTCATCGAGTGCGCTGGCTTCCGCTTACGGCATCGCGGTGACCGGCACCATGGTGGTCACCGCGCTGATGGCGATCATTGTCATTCGCAAGGTCTGGAACTGGCCGCTTGCCGCCGCGCTCGCGCTGATGCTGCCGTTTTTGTTCATCGACCTGACCTTTCTGTCCGCCAACATGCTCAAGATCGCCGAGGGCGGCTGGATGCCGCTGGCACTCGGCGCAGTGGTGATGACGATCATGTATACTTGGCGGCGCGGCAGCCGCTTGCTCGCACAGAAAACACGCAAGCTGGAAACGCCGCTTGGTTTCCTGGTGGCCAATTTGGAGAAAAAGCCGCCGATGCGCGTACCGGGTACCGCCGTGTTTCTTACCAGCGATCCGGAATTTGCGCCGACCGCGCTGATGCACAGTCTCAAGCACTACAAGGTACTGCACGAAAAGAACGTCATCCTCACCATCGAGACCGCCGACACCCCGCGCGTCGATATCTCCGAGCGCGTGCGCATGGAGCCCGTCGGCGAAACCTTTTCGCGGGTGGTACTGCGGTTCGGCTTCATGGAGCAGCCCAATGTACCGAAGGCGCTGGCTGTCGCGCGCCGGCACGGCTGGCAATTCGACATCATGGCGACCTCGTTCTTCCTGTCACGCCGCCTGCTCAGACCGGCCGCTCAATCCGGCATGCCGCGCTGGCAGGACCGGCTGTTTATCGCGCTCACGCGCTCGGCCAACGACGCCACCGACTATTTCCAGATTCCCACCGGGCGGGTGGTCGAGGTCGGTACGCAGGTCACGGTTTAAGCAGCCGAAAAAGACGCGTGCGGCGGCGGCTGTTTCCGGCTAAAACGGGCGCAACAAAGATTGGAGTTGCGTTATGGCCGACGAAATGCCGCGCGCCGATGAGGTAACCAACCTGACACCCGACGAGGTCGCCGCCGGCTTGCGCGAGGGCCGCATGTTGCTCGTGGACGTGCGCGAATTAAACGAAACCGGCGTCGAAAGCTATCCCGACGCGGTGATCGTGCCACTGTCGGTTTTCGATCCGGCCGCCATACCCGACCCGCAAGGCAAGCAGGTGGTCTTTGCCTGCCGGTCCGGACGACGCTCGATTACCGCTTCGGTGGCGGCGCAGGACGCCGGCTATCCTTATAAGGCCCATTTGGCCGGCGGGATTATTGCCTGGAAGGCTGCGGGCTTGCCCACCAAAACCTGAGTTGTTCCGTCAGGCTTGCGAAGTACTCAACTTTGCATCTTCCGGGCGCCAGCGCCGGTGCAGCCAGAGCCATTGCTCGGGATGCTCTCGTACCCAGCCCTCGATCACGGTCATGACGATCTGCGTGGTGGCGGCGACGTCGATTTTTCCGGCGGCGTCGCGCGCCGGCTTGATTTCGTCGGTCAGTTCGGCGCGGAAGCGGTTGTTCGGAAGGCGAACGATGCGAGCGCCGTGAATCGGGCAGTCGTAATGCTGAGCCAGTCGGGCGAGCAGCGGGTTGGCCATGGTGCGGCGGCCGAAAAATGTCACCGGCACACCGCGCACGTAATACTGGTCGACCAGCATACCGACATGGACGCCGCGCTTGAGCGCGTCGGCGAGCTTGACTGGCGCGTCGAGCCCGGTGGCGATCAGCGATCCCATGTTGGCGGCGCGGGTCTTGCGCAGCCAGCGGTCGATGGCGGAAATATTAGGCCGCCGGTAAAGTACGGCGCTTTCGAGATTATGGGTCGCGGCACAGACCGCGGGTAATTCCCAATTGGCCAGATGCGCGGCGAAAATCAGCGCCGGCTTGCCATCATTGGCAAGCTGGACAAATCGCTGCACGTCGGCTTTTGAAATTTCAAAGCGGCCACGTCTTTCTGGATGCGCCGGGTCGAAGTCCCACAGTCGATCGAGGTGGGCGAATTCCGCGCCGACCCGGCCGAGATTGTCCCAGACGCCGCGTAAGATCGTATCGATTTCGGCGCCGGATTTTTCCGGGAAGGCGCGCACAAGACTGTCGCGCGCGATGGCGTTTTCCTTGAACAGCGGCCCGATGGTTCGCAGAAACCAACCGCCGAAATTCGCCATTCTGTCCGGGTCGATGAGCCGGACCAGGTTGAGAAGCGCGACCGCCAGCGTACCGGCCGCGGCGTCGACGGCTCTTTTGCCGGCTCGGCGCAGGCGCAACTTCGTGCGAAGACTGAGCATCAGAAATTCACGATCACTTTGCCGAAGACCTGACGACCCTCCAACCGTGCCAGGCCGCGTTCGAAATCGGCCAGTGCGAATTCGCTGTCGACGATTGGCGTCATTCCCGAGGCGATCTTGGACAGACTGTCGCGAATATTGCGTATCGAGGCGCCGAACGAGCCGAATATTTTGTATTGCTGCTGGAATAATTGCATCAGATTGATGGTGACGGTGGGTCCGGCGGTCGAGCCGCAGGTCACCAGCCGCCCCCCGCGCTTAAGACAAAACAGCGAGGCATTGAAACCCTCGCCGCCGACATGCTCGAAGACGACGTCGACGCCTTTCTTGCCGGTAAGCTTGCGCACGACGCCTTCGAAGCGCTCGGTTCTGTAATTGATGACGTAGTCGGCGCCGAGCGTCTTGGCCTTTTGCGCCTTCTCATCGTCCCCGACGGTGGTAATGACGGTGCAGCCCAAAGCCTTCGCCATTTTGATGGCGACCGAGCCGATGCCGGAGCCGCCGGCGTGCACCAGGATGGTTTCACCCGGTTTGAGCTTGGCGTTGTCGAACAGCATATGCTCGGTGGTGGCGAAGGCGATGGGCGCGCAAGATGCGTCGCGCAGCGATACGCCGTCCGGCACCGCAATGACGAGCCGCGCCGGCAGATTGATCAGGTCGCGCGCAAAGCCATCGATGTGAAACCCCATGATGCCGGCGACGTTCTCGCACAGGTTATCGCGGCCCTCGCGGCAGGCGGGGCAGTGCCCGCAGGTCATAGCGCCATACATCACGACCCTGTCGCCGGTTTTTAGGCCCGTAACGCCGTGACCGGTGGCGGCGATTTCACCGGAAGCCTCCGCGCCGACCACCAGCGGCAATTTGCGCTTGACGAAGGCCATGCCGCGGAAGCCCCAGACGTCGAGATGATTGAGCGCGACCGCCTTGATCCGCACCTGAACCTCGCCCGTTGCCGGCGGAGCAGGATCCGGCAGTTCGACCAGGTCGAGCTTGCGATCGGCAATCAGTTGGAGGGCGCGCATCTATGGTTGCCTAGGCTTGGCGGCGAATTGTGGGGAGCCGGCGACGTTACGCCGCCGGCTCCAGACCCATGACCAGCGATACGTTCTGTCCGCCGAAGCCGAACGAGTTCGAAATCGCGTGACGCATGGGCACGTCGCGCGCCTTGTTGGGTACTACGTCGAGCGGGATATCCGGATCGGGCACCAGGTAATTGATGGTGGGGGGAATGCGCTGGTGGCGCAGCGTCAGCAGCGTGAACACCGCCTCTACGGCGCCGGCTGCCGAAAGCGTATGGCCGATCATGGATTTGTTGGACGAGATCGGAATGCTGCTCATCCGCTCGCCGAATACTTTCGCCAGGCCGGTAAATTCCATCTTGTCGTTTTCGGGCGTGCTGGTGCCGTGCGCATTGACATAATCGATGTCGGCGGGCGTCAGGCCGGCATCTTTGAGGCCATTGGCGATGCATCCGACGATCGGCTTACCATCCGGGCTCGAGCGGGTGCGGTGGAAGGAATCGGCCATCTCGCCGCAACCTCCCATGACGCCGATAATTTTGGCGCCGCGCGCCTTGGCGTGATCGTAGCTTTCCAGCACCAGCGCGCCGGCGCCTTCCGCCATCACAAAGCCATCGCGGTTTTTCGAGAACGGACGGGCGGCGCGCTCCGGCGCATCGTTGCTGGTGGAGAGCGCCGACAGCAGCGAGAAACGCACCAGCGTCTCTGGATTGATCGAACCGTCGGTGCCGATGCAGAGCGCAGCATCCGTCTCGCCACGGCGGATCGCTTCAACGCCGAGTTGGATGGCGCTCGCACCCGAGGCGCAGGCGGTCGACAGCGAAATAGGCGAACCTTGCGTACCGAATTTTTCCGCCAGGTGATCGGCTACCGAGCCGAACTGAAACCGGGCGTGATAGGCGGGAAACTGATTACTGACCCGCAACAGGTCGTTGTATGTGATCGCGTCGTTAGCGCCCGATTTGGCGCTGACCTCGATGCGCTGCGGCCATTCGACCTCGATCGGCGGCACCGCCAGAAACAGCGGTCCAGGAAAATCGCCCGGCGAGCCGATGCCGGATTCGGCGATGGCTTCTTCGGCAACGAGGTCGGCGAAGATTTCCGACAGCGCAGCCGAAGAGGGCTGCGCGCCCAGGAAGTCGATGGTGCCGGCGATGCGCGTTTTGAGGCCATCGGTTTCAAAGCGAGAGATCTTGCGGATGCCCGACTCGCCGCCCGTCAGCTTGGCCCAGTTGTCGGCTTTGCCAGCGCCGAGCGAAGTGACCACGCCGAGACCGGTCACCACCACGACCGGACGACCGAATTTGTCTTTGCCGGATCCCATATCGCGTTTCCTTTTTCAGCCGACTCTTTCGATCAACGCCAGACCCTCGCCGCGCCAATGTCCGACACCGGTGACAACGACCTGATCGAGCTGGCCGCTCATCGGCTGCTCCAGCCCGCTCGCATCGCAGGGCGGGAAAAGATTACCATGTCCGAGCGCAACCGCTGCAAGCGCCACATTCATCGGAAACTGGGGCTCCGGCGCATGGCCGAAATAAGACCCGGTGGCCCGTACGGCAAGCCCGTCTTTGCCCGTCACCGAGCCCTGTGCTTCCAGGAAGGCGCGTTCCTCGGCGGTCGCGGCGCTGGCCCCGGTCGCACCCGACAACACCGCCATGCGGCCGGGTTTTAGTTGGCCTTTGATTTTATCCCACATGCGCGTGAGCGCACCGCTAATGGCGCCGGACTTGCGCGCGCTGCGGTCGGACAAGACCGCGGTCAGCCGCGCCAAAGGCTTGGCGCCGCGTGCCTCGGCATGGTCGCGTCCTTCGATCACCAGGAATGCGCCGAGCGAGCCGAGCGCGAAGCCGCCATTTTCACCGCGTTCCCAGACCGGGGCATAGCGGCCCTTCAGGCAATAGCCACCGAATTCAAACAGCATGAGAGAGTCCGGCCGTTCGGCATTATAGGCGCCGCCGACCAGCGCGATGTCGCTTTGACCAGCCACGATCCGTGACAGCGCGATACGCACGGCGTCAATGCCAGATGATTCTTCGCCCATGAAGGTGCGCGACGACCCGGTGACGCCGTGCACAATCGAAATATTGCCGGCGAGCAGATTGGCGAGTTGCGCGAGAAACAATGTCGGGCGCAGGTCGCCCATCAACCGCTCATTCATGAAGGTGGCCGGATTGGCCGCCTGGGACGCGCCGCCGAGAATGGCTGCATCGACTTTGAAATCGCGCTCGCCGCCACCGGCCGCGACGATCATATCCATGTTCGAAAGAATCTCGGCGTTGCCTTTGAGGCCGGCGCTATCGAGTGCAAGGCCGGCGGCATAGGTGCCGATGCGCTGCCAGGCTTCCATCTGCCGCTGGTCGCCTTTTTTCGGAATTTGTGTATCGAAATTGATCGGTGCCATCGGATGCACCACAAAGGGAGCAAAGGTGGCAGTATCGGCCACAGGCTGTGCCGCCATCAGCTTCTTCCAATGCGCGTCCGGTCCTTCGCCCAAACTGGAAACGATGCCGATGCCGGTGATCCAGGCTTCGCGGGGCGCATCAGCCATCGGCGGGTGCTTCCGTGTTCAGCCCGAGAGCGACGGCTGTTTTGCGCATATAGGTCGCCATCGCCGCATTGGGGAAATCGAGAATGCGGAAAGTGATGGTCGCGTTGCAGATCGGTTGGCCGGCCCGTTTGATTTCCGCGTCTGTGATGGCAAAACCGGAACCGTCGTGCACGAGCTGCGCGGCGATCGAAAGACGCTGTCCGGGTTCGACGAAGGTGCGCAATTTGGCTTCCTTGACCGCGGCCAGGAACGGCATGCGCCGAAACTGGTTCATGGCGACCACCAGCCAGCCGGCGGTCTGCGCCATTGCTTCAACCAGCAATACACCCGGCATCAAGGGATAGCCGGGGAAATGCCCTTCGAAGATCGAATTTTCGGTCGGTACCGTCGCCTCGCTGCCGATGCTGCGATCGGCGAGATTGATGTCGACGATGCGGTCGATCAGCTGAAAGTACTCGAGACGCATTTGGCTTCTTGCTTCTTGCCCGCGCGAGGCCGGCTTCAGGCTCCCTTGGCGGCGACCAGATCGTCAATGCGGGAGCTCAGGTTCTTGAGCACGAAATATTGGTCGGTGGTGGCCTTGCCGTCGCTCACTTCCTGCGTCCATTGCTCGAGCGGCAGCTTAATGCCGAAAGCCTTGTCGATGGCAAAAGCAATGTCGAGGAAATCCAGGCTGTCGATGCCAAGATCGTTAATAGCGTGGCTTTCGGGGGTAATGGAGTCGCGCGGAATATCGCAGGTCTCGGCGATAATATTGGCGATGGTGTCGAATGTAGATGACATCGATAACTCTCTGATTTATTTGAGTTTCCGGCGAGTCTTGGGCTAAGCGCGTGCGCCCGGCAAGGGGGTATTTCGGCCCGTTTATTCTACCGGCAAAGGTCGGCTGCCCGTATAGCGAAGGGCTCAGGTAAGTTCAATGGCGGAGGGGTTTTAACGGTAAAAGCGCCTTCCGCGCCGGGTTTCAGGGGCTTGCGGCAGCCGACGGTTTTACCAACGGTCTTTCGGTATCACCTCGACCGGCGTACAGCCCCGCCGCCCGGACAGGACGCAATCCTGGTCTTTTCGCATCCGCGCCATGGTGTCGGCCAGCCACAGACCGGTGCAAATCAAAGCGATGACGACAAGAAATGCCGCCAGGTTGACGATCATACGATGGCGATACTCGCCAGGTTCCTCGGCCTGCTCGCGCGGGCCGCGCTCGAATTTGACGAGATCCTGCACCGGGCTGACCGCCGTCTGCCGATGCGTCCCCCGGTAGCGTCGGAAGGCCAGGATGCGCGCGCCGTGCTTGCCTAAAGGCGGGTTCGTGCCGGTCATGACTGGCGCAAAGCTACCACGAATGAAATTGACGTTCGACAGCGGCCGGATTGTGCCAGCAGTGGGCGAAGCTTGCCGCACCACACGCTCCCAAATTGGCGCAAATACGGGGCGGGCCTTTGAAATATCAAGGGATTTTTCGACACAGCCCATTATAGCCGGGTCGACATGATATGGGCCAAGATATGCGCTTTGCCGAACGAAGTTCCTTGTCCGCTGCATCCCATTGCGCCAAAGTCATTTTCGAAGCCCGTCCGTTCGTACCGGCAGGCTTTGCCCGTCATTGGGGCCGATGGCTGTCGGCACAATAAAACGACCACGGCGCTAAAAGCCGGCGGCGGATGAGGGGTTCATAGCCTTTTCGCAACGACGAGAAGGCTTGGTGGGGGATTAGGGAAGCGCTTTGTTACAATCGATCGCGATACTTGGGCATGTCGTCACTTTCGACTTGTCCGGGTACACCAAAATAATGTCGCTGATGGTGTTGCCATTCGCGCATGAGGACCTCGCCATCGTCCTCGGCGGCTACATCATTGTGAACGACCTAATGCCGGCCACCTGGGTGGTATTGAGCATTTATGGCGGCATGGTCGCGAGCGATTTCGCGCTTTATGGCATCGGCGCCGCTGCGCGCCGTCTGCCGTGGCTGTCGCGCTATGCGGTCGACGACCGGGTGCGCCGTTATGGCGACACGCTCAAACGCAATGTCTTCGGCGTGGTGGTGCTATGCCGGGTGGTACCGGGGATCGTTTTCGCCGCCTTCGTCGCCTGCGGCTGGGCGCGCGTTTCGCTCGTGCGCTTTACCGCCGCCAGCCTGATCGTCTCGGCGCTTTATCTGCCGCTGATGCTTTATCTGGTCATCGTGTTCGGCGACGCGCTCGACGACCATGTCGGACTCTGGGCCTGGCCGGTGCTGTTCTGCGCCATTGCCGCCGCCAGCTTCGTACGGAAACGGATTTTCGGGTTCCGCGATGGCGAGCAGCAACCGGCGGCGGTCTATGAAGCGGCACTGCCCGACAATTGCTTCGGCATGCCGCCTTTGTCGCGCGCCGACCGCAAAGTCGCACGCGCCGAGCGCATACCGCCGGCACTGTTTTATCTGCCGCTGGTGCTCAACTGGATATTCCTCGGCTTGCGCTATCGCAGTCTGACTTTGCCGACGGCGGCAAACCCAAAAATTTTCACAGGCGGGATGTGGGGCGAAACTAAGAGCAGCTATCTCGACGACGTCGCGCCGGAAGAGCGCCAATGGATCGCCGATTTCGTGACGATTACGCGTCCGCCCTACGCGCACGATCCGGCGGCGGAAGTGGCTGCCGCAATGGCCGCGATCAAAGCGCACAATCTTGTTTTTCCGCTGGTCGCCAAGCCCGACATCGGCTGGCATGGCCACGGCGTGCGGCGGATCGACGATCGTGCCCAGCTTGCCGACTACATCGCCAAATTCCCGGCAGGCAATACGCTAGTCTTGCAACGCTACGTGGCTTACGCCGCCGAGGCAGCGGTGCTTTATGCGCGGCTGCCGGGCGAGGCGAACGGGAGTATCGTGTCGCTCACACTACGCTATTTCCCGCATGTGGTCGGCAATGGCCGATCGACCACCCGTCAACTGATTTGCAGCGACGCGCGGGCGCAATGGAAACAGGCGCTGCATCTCGGTATCGATCCGACCCATCGCGGTGTCGATGCGATCGACCTTGATCGTGTGGCGGCGCGCGGCGAGGTGGTGCGCATCGCGCTGATCGGCAATCAACGCGTGGGCGCGCTTTATCGTGACGGTCATCGCCACATTACCGCCGCGCTCGAACAGCGGTTCGACGCCATCGCCCGCGGCATGACCGAGTTTCATTACGGCCGTTTCGACCTGCGATTCAACAGCATTGAGGGGCTCAAACGGGCCGTGGATTTCTCGATTGTCGAAATCAACGGTATCGGCGGCGAAGCGATCGACTGCTGGGATCCGCATCTCGGCGTGCGCGAGGTCTATCGCCGCCTGGCCGCGCAACAGCGCTTGCTGTTTTTGATCGGCGAGCGCAACCGCGCGCGCGGTTTTCACCCGACTAAAGTCGGTGATTTCGTGGCGAGCCTATTGAAGCAGACGCAATTGATTCGCCGCTATCCCGCCTCGGCATAACGTCCGAATGGACGGGGCTGGGCGAAGCGCTTAAACTGACGGCGATGACAAAATCGTTCCGCTCCCGGCGAAGTATTGCGCTGATTGCCGCTTACGTAATCGCGCTCCAGGCCGTGCTGCTGCCTTTGGCGGTGGCCGCGGGCGGGCCCTTTGCCAATAGCTTGTGCGTGACCGCGTCGAGTCAGGCCTCGGCGCCGGCGGGTCAGGACATTAGCCATGGCAACGGCTGCCTCTGCGCGGCCGGCTGCGGCATGCAGTGCTGCGCGCAGGCTTTGAACGCAGCCGAGCCGGATACCTTTTTGCGGGTGCGATCGTCCGGCTATGCGATGTTCACGCCGCTGCACCCTGTTGCCATGGCGCGGGCGGCGACGCGCAGTCCGCTCATCCCGCGCGCGCCGCCGGCGGGCTGAGCGGCCCCCGTTCGCGTCACACGTATCATAACAATTAGATGTAAGCCGCGCCTTAGCAGGCTCGCGCCTGCGCTTAGGAGAATCCAAGATGACTCGTATTTCCTTTCTCGCCGCCGCGCTGATGGCCACTTTGCTGGTCATGCCGGCTTACGCGCAATCCGTCACCGTCGGTTCACTGAAAATTTCCGCGTCTTGGGCGCGCGCGACGCCAAAAGGCGCCAGCGTCGGCGGCGGTTATGTGACCATCACCAACACCGGCACGGTGCCAGACCGCCTGGTCGGCGGCAGCACTCCCGTCGCCGGCCGGTTCGAGATCCATGAAATGAGCATGGACAATGGCGTCATGAAAATGCGCATGCTGCCCAGGGGGATCGAGATCAAGCCGGACGAAACCGTCAACTTCAAGCCGGGTGGCTATCACGTGATGCTCGTGGGCCTCAAGCAGCAATTGACGCAAGGCCAGCATTTCAAGGCGACGCTCGAATTCGAAAAGGCCGGCAAGGTCGATGTCGATTTCGTTGTTGAAGGCATCGGTGCGCAGGCGCCGGGCAGCGCGGCAGCCAGCGGCCACGATACGCCCGGCATGCAGATGAAGCACTGATAGCGGGCGCGGCAACCGTGCCGGCGGCGCCGGCTACGACCATTTTGGTGAAATCTCGACGTCGCATATTAAGCACTCCGTCTATTTATTGTGGTTGGCTTTGCGTCTGTCTTGAAAGAGCGAGTGACGTGCCATCACCCGCTACGTTGTTGTGATTTGGAGATTTTTGTTGCCGGCTTGGCGCGGTTGGCCGGCGCGCCACGCAAATGGCCTCAGATGTCTGTATTTTGGCCAAACAACGTCCGTTTATTGGTCAAGAAATCGTAAATGGACAATCGAACAAGCCGGGGGTCGAACTAATAGTTAAGGCGTGGCGTTTAGACTTGGCGTCACAAATATGAAACATGTCGGGTGTGTGGGATGGCGGCTAGCCAAAGCGACCAGCAAGACCATAACGAACTCGGGCGCTTTTCGAGCCCCCTCGCCGATGCTCCGGCGCGCGACGCCATGGACGAGGCATTGCGCAACCATTGGCTGGAAATGTGGTACCAGCCCAAGATCGATCTCAAGCGGAAATGTCTGGCCGGCGCTGAAGCGCTGGCGCGCATCTGCCATCCCAGCAAGGGCGTGCTGTGGCCGCAATCCTTTCTGCCAGGCGCCAGCGAAGAAAGCTTCGTGCAACTCACCGAGCATGCGCTGCGTGCCAGCTTGTACGACTGGTCGCTGTTTGCGGAAGCGGGGTTCAATCTCCACCTCGCCATCAACGTGCCGGCAAGCGCGGTGCATAGCTTGCCGATTGCCGCGCTCGTGGCCGACTGCCGGCCTGCGTCGGAATCCTGGCCAGGTCTGATCCTGGAAGTGACCGAGGACGAGATTGTGCGCGACATCGCGCGCACGCAAAAAGTCGCGCCCGCGCTCGAGGCGAGCGGCGTTTCGATCGCCATCGACAATTTCGGCGCTGGATTTTCGTCCTTCGCGAGTTTGCGTGATCTGCCTTTTGCCGAACTCAAAATCGACAGTTCGTTTGTCAAGAATTGCGCGGTCGATGCCGATAACGCCGCCATCTGCCAGACCGCGATCGATCTCGCGCATCGATTCAGCAGTGTCGCGGTGGCCGAAGGCATCGAGAGCATGGCCGATCTTCAGGCGCTGGTGGCGATGGGCTGCGATTTCGGGCAGGGCATACTGGTGGCGCCGCCGATGCCGAAGCAGCGCTTTATCGATTTGTTGAAACAGCGCATGAACAAGCCGCCACAGGCTTCGGTGGCACCCGCGGTAGAGTCCGCGACGGTTTCTGCTCGTTAGGTTAGGGCAGACCACGGCACTTCGGTCCGCTATGGCGGACCAAGGTTGTCAACGGCGGTGAATCGCTGTCATAACTCCTGACATGCCGCAAAAACCCAAACCGCAGCCAAAGCTCGTCATCCGCAACGCCGTACCGTCGGATATCGACGGCATAAGGTCAGTGATGGCCAAGGCCTATCCGTCCTTCGGCTCGCATGGCGTTTATTCCGAAGCGCAATTGCGCGGGCAGATGCACCAATTTCATGAGGGGCAGTTTGTCGCGACCTATGAGGGAAAGATCATCGGGTATTGCGCCACCTTCCGGATTCCGGAAGCGCTGGCGTTGCAAGCGCATGATTGGGCGACGATCACCGGTCGCGGATTTGCCTCGCGCCACGATCCGGAGGGCGACTGGCTCTACGGCATGGATGTCTGCGTCGACCCGGCCTTCCGCGGCAACCGCATCGGGCAACGCCTGTACAACGAACGCAAACGGCTTTGCCAGCATCTGCGTCTCAAGGGCGTGGTCTTCGCCGGCCGCATGCCGAATTTGGCAAAACGCTGGAACAGTGTCGGATCGGCGGAAAACTATCTCAAGCTCGTTCAGGAAGGCAAGCAGCGCGACCCGGTGATCGGATTCCAGTTGCGCAACGGGTTCGAGATCATCGGAGTGCTGCCCGACTACCTGCCCTTCGATCATGAATCGCGCGGCTACGCCACGCACATGATCTGGCGCAATCCGCAGGTCGATCAGGAAGCGACGACCAAGCCATCGCGTATGACGCGGCGTCCGCAGAGCGTGCGGGTGGCGGCGGTGCAATACCAGTTGCGCGCCGTCAATTCGTTCGACGAATTCGCCCATCAGGTCGAGTATTTCGTCGATGTCGTCGCCGACTATAAAGCCGATTTCGCGGTGTTTCCGGAAATGTTCACACTGCAACTTTTGTCGATCGAGAACGCGCAAATTCCCGCCGCCGAGGCGATCGCCAAGCTCACCGAATATACCGGCCGTTTTAAGGAAATGATGAGCCGGCTGGCGGTCAGCTACAACGTCAATATCATCGGTGGTTCGCATCCGACGCGTGAAGCCGACGGCGAAGTCTACAACATCTCCTATATTTTCCTGCGCGACGGCAGCGTGCACGAGCAGCACAAAATCCATCCGACGCCGAACGAGCGCTATTGGTGGAACGTGCGGGGCGGCAACAAGGTCAACGTCATCGACACCGATTGCGGGCCGATCGGCGTGCTGATCTGTTACGACTGCGAATTTCCTGAAGTCGTGCGCCACGTGGTCGACCAGGGCGCCGCCATTATCTTCATCCCGTTCTGCACCGACGAGCGGCAGAGCTATCTGCGCGTGCGCTATTGTGCGCAGGCGCGCGCGGTCGAGAACCAGTGCTACGTGGTGATGGCGGGCAATGTTGGCAATTTGCCAAAGGTCGACAATATGGACATTCAATATTCGCAGAGTTGCGTGCTGACGCCCTGCGATTTTCCCTTCGCGCGGGATGGCATCGCGGCCGACACGACGCCGAATGTCGAAATGGTGGCGATTGCCGATCTGCCGCTCGACAGTCTGCGCGGCGCCCGCCAGGGCGGCACCGTGCAGAACCTGAAAGATCGCCGCTTTGACCTTTATTCGGTCACGTGGCGAGGTAGCTAATTGGCGCGCTTACTTCGGCTCGACGAAGGCCAGCTTCTGGTCGGGTGGCGGCACCATGCCGAACACGTTTAGCGTCATCGCCACCATCGAATAATAGCCGATAATGCCGACGAACTCGACGATGCCGGCGTCGCCGAACAGCGTCTGCGCACGTTTAAAGTTACGCTCGCTCACGCGCTTGGTTTTGAAAAGCTCCTGGACGAAGTCGTAGACCACGCGCTCATCCTTGGCGGCGCTTTTTGGCACGCGGCCGGCGCGTATGTCCTGGATGGTTTTCGGTTTGACGCCGGCGCGCTCGGCAATCGGCGCATGTGCGTACCACTCATATTGCGCGCGCCAGAAGCGCGACGTGCATAAAATCGCAAATTCCGACAGGCGCGGCGGCACCACGGTCTTGTAGCGGCAATGGCCGCCGAGCGCCTGCGCCAACTGGCCGAATTCCGGCGCATGCAGCCAGACCGCAAAAGGCCCGCGCGGTGTCACCGAAGCGCCGCGCGGGCCTGAGCGGATCGCATCCATCAGCGCGCGCTGGGCGGCATTCATCGATGCCTCTTGCGGGACAGCAAGACGTGGCGCGGGGCGCTTGGCGGGCATAGGGCTTCCTCAGATTTCAGAAAGGGCGAACGGCAGGGCGGTTGGCGCAGCTTGCAGCGTCAGCAAGTTACACCAGCTGTGCTTTCATCAGCAAAAATGAGACAGGTTTTGCGGCGCCGCCGAACGAGCGGGACCTTTACTCGGCCGACGCCGTTACCTTGGTCAAGCCGCGGTCGAGCATGTGCAAGGCTATTGCCGCGGCATAGGACAGGTCGAGCACGCGGTCCTTGACGAAGGGGCCACGGTCGTTGACCACGACCGTCACGCTGCGGTGGGACCTTTTGTCGGTAACGCGAAGCCGAGTGCCAAACGGCAAGGTGCGGTGCGCAGCGGTGAGTTTTTTGGCGTCGTAGGTTTCGCCACTGGCGGTCTTTCCGGAATAATTCTTGTCGTAAAAAGAAGCTATGCCTGAGAACTGTTGGGAGGCGGCGAGTGCCGGCGTGGGGGCGCCAGCGAATATCGTGGAAATGCTAAAGGCAACAATCAAACTCCGCCACATGGCCGCTCCTTCGCCATCGTTACTCGTGATCGAGTAACCTATCGACGGCATATGACCACACAAAGGCCTGCACGCACAAATTGCGCGGTTTCGTGTTTATTTGCCTGCGCGCCAAACGTACAGGATTACCGCCGGCAGCGCCAGTGCCGCCTGCCAAAGCGGTCGCGCCAGATGCAGCGGTGTGGCGGCCACGCTGGCCAAATGGGTCGGTTCCTGCGCCGGTCGCGGAGAGAGGTGCGTCAGATTTTAGGTTTGTTGGGTACACGGCAAACGCGGCATCACGCTTCAGCGGATTTTCGCGCGGGCTTACGGTGCGCCGGTTTGGCGCGCTCGATTTTGGTTTTGTCTTTGCTGGCGCGATGGGCTGCGATTAGCTCGCCCAGATGACCGCGGCGGGTCTCAAGGTGCTTGCAGGCGATCTCGGTGCGCCTGCGCGACTCTTCGTGCAGTTCCTCAAGCTCTTCGTCTGTCAGATCTTCGATCGAGGCGAATTTGTTTTTCGCGCCCTCCATCGCGAGCACCAGTTCGGACAACTTAAGCTGCATGGACATCATATCGCGGTTTTGTGTGTTCTGAATCAGAAACACCATCAGAAAAGTGACGATGGTCGTGCCGGTATTGATGACGAGCTGCCAGGTGTCGCTATAGTCGAACAGCGGACCGGTGAGGATCCAGACGATCACGACCGCGACTGCTAATAAAAACGCGGTCGGGTGGCCGGTCCAGGCGGAAGTCAATTGGGCGAATTTGGCAAAATGAGCGGCGCGCCAATGCGTGCCGCTAGAATTGCGATCAGCGTTTTTCGACGTGGATGCGGTCGCCATGATATATTCTCGAAAGCCAATGGCGAAGCGCCAGAGTTCCCATTTAACGCGCGGCGAGGGCGCGCGGTTCCATCGTCGCAGCTTGGGTGGAATCAGCGTTTGAAATTCGGAAGGGTCTGTTTCGTCCGACCGATAGCAGCCCACGGGTCTTTGCGCATTCGCTTTAGGCGCGCCGGCAGATTGAGCACCGTGTATTGATCGGCGCTTTTGAGTTTTCCGAGCTCGGACCACTCGATCGGCGTCGACACGGCCGCGCCCGGCCGCGCGCGGGTCGAATAAGGCGCGATCGCGGTCGCCTCGCGGCTGTTGCGTAGATAGTCGACAAAAATCCGGTGGTTGCGTTTGCTCTTGGTGACGGTCGCGGTGTAACGGTCGGGATCGTCGGCGGCCATGGCGGCGGCGAGTGCCTGGGTAAAATCTTTCGCTTCATCCCAGCGCGTTGGCTTGATCGGCAGTACGACGTGCAAGCCCTTGCCGCCGGACGTTTTCAAAAAGCTTTTCAGCTTCAGCGCCGTAAGACGTTTTCGCACATTGCGCGCGGCAGCGACGACATCCTTCCAGCCGGTGCCTGGCCCGGGGTCGAGATCGAATACCAGCCGGTCGGCATTTTCGCGTTCATCGATGGTGGTGCCACGCGTGTGGACTTCAAGCACTCCCGCCTGCACCAGCGAGATCAAGCCGGCAAGATCGTCGACCGATAGGATCTTGTCGGCCTTCTCCGGCACGAGATGAAGATGCTCGGTAGCGATGCCGGCGGCCGCGTGCTTTTGGAAAAAGCACTGTCCGGCGGCTCCTTCTGGGCACCGTAGCAGCGAAATCGGCCGTCCGACGACATGCGGGCGCATCCATTTCCAGACTTCGCGGTAATATTCGGCAAGATCGCTTTTTGTGACGCCGGCATCTTGCCAGTAGACGCGATCGGGATGGCTGAGTGCAACGCCCTCAACTTCGACACTTCCATTGCGTTTTGCGACTGGGGTGCTGCGTTTTTTAGCCATGCCGGATTTATTGCTTGCGGCCATTTCGGTAGCTTTTGTCTTCTTTTCGTGCACGACTTCGCGCGCCGGTTTGTCCTCACGCAGGCCTTGAAACGAAGCATGCCGCACCATGCCGCCATGGGTCCAGCCACGGAGTTCGATCTCTGCGACCAGTTTCGGCTCGACCCAGACGGGGGCACGGACGCCGCGTTCCTCCGCCGGCAAAGCTTCGAAAGGTGTACGCTCGCGCGTGATCGATTTGAGGGTGCGATAGAGTTCGCGCGCGCTTTGATGTGTGAAACCGGTGCCGGTGCGTCCGGCATAGCGCAGCTTGCCGCGCTCGTTGACGCCGAGCACCAGCGCGCCGACGGCATGGGCATCGACGGTGGATCGCACAAAGCCGGCGATGACGAACTCCTGGCGGTCGGTGCATTTGGTCTTGATCCAGTCGTGGCCGCGCCCGGAGCGGTAAGGCACATCGTCGCGCTTGGATACGATGCCTTCCAGCCCGAGCTTGCAGGCGTGCCGGATCAGCACAGATCCGCTTTCGGCAATGGATTCGCTCAGACGCAGCGGGCCTTTGGCCGGTGCGCGCTGAAGCAGTTTGGTGAGCGCCTCTTTGCGCGCGTGCAGCGGCAACGCGCGCAGGTCCTGGCCGTCAAGATGCAACAAGTCGAAAACATAGAAGGTGAGGCGGTCCTGCGCTCCGGATGTCAGGACCTCTTGCAGGAGCGAAAAACTGGATACGCCGCCATCGTCTTCCACGACTAATTCGCCGTCGATCAGCGCGGTCTTGGCCGGCAGCTTGACGATGGCGTCGGCTAGGACTTTGAATTTCTTGGTCCAATCAAGACCTTTGCGCGTGAGAAGCTTGGCCTTGCCGCTATCAAGCCGGGCTTGCAGACGATAGCCGTCAAACTTGATTTCGTGGATCCAATTGGCACCCTGCGGCGCCTTGGTCGCCAGCGTCGCCAGGCACGGCTTGACGAAATCGGGCAGGGCGGCGCGGCGCGCGTCTTTAAGCGGTGGCGCACCTTTGCCGGAAGAGTGACGGGGCGACACCTTTCGCAAGGCTTTGGCGTCAGCGGTCTGCATGCGCTTGCGGTTTGTCTTTTTGGCTGTTTTCTTTGTCGCCTTCTTTTTTTTCCGTGTCGATGTCGTTTTCACGGGTGTGCGCTTTTTGCTCGTATGTTTCGGTGTCCGAGCGTCGGCGGCGATTTCATCCATCGTGCGTCCGGTTTTCACCGACAGCGGCGCTTCGCCGAGAATATCCTTGTCGCGCGGTTTTCGAGCGGCCTCGTCCTCGGATTTGATCAGTAGCCAGTTGTTGCGCTTTTCGCCGCGCCGCTTATGCATGCGCACCAAATGCCAGAGACCGTGCAGTTTCTCACCGTCGAGTTCAAACGACAGGTGGCCTTTTTTCAAACCTTTGTGTGGATCGTGTTCCGGCTGCCAGCGGCCGCGATCCCATACCATGACGGTGCCACCGCCGTACTCGCCCTGCGGAATAGTGCCTTCGAATTTGTTGTAGTCGATCGGATGGTCCTCGACTTCGACCGCCAGCCGCTTTTCGCCAGGTAGCAGGCTGGGCCCGCGCGTGACCGCCCAGCTCTTCATGACGCCGCCAAGCTCCAGCCGCAAATCATAATGCAGCCGGCGCGCGGCGTGTTTCTGGATGACAAACGCGTGGCCACTTTTGCGGCCGACTGCACCCTTCGGTTCGGCAGTGACGCCGAACCGGCGCTTGGCGTGATACGTCTTGAGCCCCGCCATGGATTTGGCCTGTTCGCGCTCGCGGTCTAGCTAGCTTTGCGCACCTTGCGCCGGGATGTCGAGCGCTTGCTGCGGGCGGTGCTTTTTCGTCGCGCCGGCTTGCGCCGCTCGGCCTTGGCGCTGCGGCGCAGGGCGTCCATCAGGTTGATGACATTGCTTGGTTTGGCTTTGGACGGCTCGGGCGGTTTTCTGCCGGCGTGCTTGGCTTTCAACAAAGCGATCAAGGCGTTCTCATACCGATCCTCGAATTTGGCAGGATCGAACTTGCCCTTTTTGGTTTCGAGAATATGCGTTGCCAGCTTGAGCATGTCGGCCGGCACCTTGGTCGCTGGAATGCCATCGAAATAGTCTTCCTCGTTGCGCACTTCATTTTTGTAGCGCAGCGTGGTCGCCAGCAGGCCTTTACCGCGCGGGCGCAACAATAAGAGTCGTTCGCGCCGGTAAACCACCACGCGCGCAAGGCCCGCGAGGTCTTCTTTCTTCATCGCGTCGCGGATGACGGCGAAAGCTTCCTGCGCCACGTCGTCTTGGGGCACGATATAATACGACTCATCGAGATAGATGCGGTCGACATCCGACATCGGGATGAATTCGTCGATGTCGATGGTATGCGTGCTCTCGAGCGCGACGTTATCCAGCTCCTCGTCCTCGACCAGGACATATTGGCCCTTTTCAATCTGGAAGCCCTTGACGCGATCTTCCGGCTCGACGGGGTCGCCGGTTTCGGCATCGACCACTTCGTTATGGATGCGGTTGCCGGTCACTCGATTGATGATGTTGAAGTGGACGCGCTGGGCCATCGACGTCGCCGGATAGAGCGCCACCGGGCAGGACACCAGCGACAATTTGAGGAAGCCCTTCCAATTCGGCCGCGGCGCCATGCTGTCACTCCGTTACGCGTGTTGCGGGGTGAACTCCCTGGCAATTAAAGCGGTTCCCCAGGATAACGCGCAACTGGAACTATTGCCGGCAGGGCGCGTTTTATTGAATGAACAAGCGAAATCTTCAAGGAGGATAGCCATGATGGGCTGGGCCATAACATTTTTGATCATCGCGATCATCGCGGCCGTGCTCGGCTTCGGCGGCATCGCCGGGGTCGCGGTCGAAGCCGCCAAACTGGTGTTTTTCGTCGCGTTGATCCTGTTCTTGATTTCGGCTGTCGTGCATCTGGTGCGTGGGCGCCGGACTGTTTAGCCGAGCATTATTCTACGGTTGAAAAAACGTTCGCGCGGTTTTGACCGCGCGGGTGTTTTTAATATTTTGGCGGTCCAGCTCTTATTGCAGCCCGAGTCTGGCCTGATACGTTAAATTTCTGTATTTACTGCGGGCAGGGACGTTCGCGCTTACTCGCCGCCGGCCAGCACCGCGCGGGTCTGTTCGTCCGGGCCGTAATCCTCGGCGCTATTCACATTGAGGATCTCGGCGAGCCGCGTGCGTGCGCGGTTGACGCGTGACTTAATGGTGCCGACCGCGCATCCGCAGATGTGGGCTGCCTCTTCGTACGAGAAACCGGAGGCGCCAACCAGGATCAATGCTTCGCGCTGGTCGGCCGGCAGTTGCGAAAGCGCCTCGCGGAATTCGTTGAACTCGACGTGGCCGTGCTGCTCGGGCTGTGATTTCAAGCTGTCGGCATAGTGGCCGTCGCTGTCTTCGACCTCGCGGCGGCGCTTGCGATATTCGGAGCGGAAATGATTGCGCAGGATGGTGAACAGCCAGGCCGACATATTGGTACCGGGCTGGAAGGAGTCGATATTGGCAATCGCGCGCAACATCGTTTCCTGCACCAGGTCGTCGGCGCGGTCCACGTTTCCGCACAGCGAAATCGCGAAAGCGCGAAGGCTGGGAACCGCGGCCAGAATTGAATTGCGGACCGATTCGTCCATGGGCATTACTGCCTGTCCTTGTTGCCGTTGTCGTCGATACGTTTGATCAAGTCGGCAAATCGATCCGGGACGCCCTGGTTGACGACATCATCGTACATCGCGCGTAGTTGCTGACCGAGGCGGGCCTGGACCTCGCGGCCGAGTTTGGCCGGCTTGGCGTCGGATTTCTTGTGGCGGGTGGCCGCGGTATCCATTGGCTTTTGTTGTCCCACGGGTTTGTCGCGTTCGTTCATCATTCGACCCCAACTCCCTTCGCCCACTCAAGGCCAAGGTCCCCCCTCTGGCGTTTGCATAAAACCCGTGACATGGCAGATGGTTCCATCGCAGAGGGAACTTTTTTACAGCGAACGCGTTGGCGCGGTAAGTTGAATTGGAAATCTGGGGCATCGCCCGTGCTACCCAGGGCAAGTCCGCTTCGGGAGGGATTCTTGACGACATCTCAATCACTTGGCCAGCATTTACCCTATCTGCGTCGCTACGCCCGCGCACTTTCAGGGAGCCAGGCCTCCGGCGACGCCTATGTGGCGGCGACCCTGGAAGCCTTGGTTTCGGACCCGAACGTGCTGGAAGGCGCCACCTCGACCCGTGTCGCCCTCTATCGCCTGTTTACCAAGATATGGAATTCGATCGGGGTGAACGGCAAGCCGTCGCTCGGCGACGTCAACCAGCCGGTGGAACGCCATCTGTCGCAGATTGCGCCGATGCCGCGCCAGGCCTTCTTGCTGATCGCCTTGGAAGGATTGTCCGAGGACGAAGCTTCCAAAGTCCTCGATATCGACGTGCCGAAGCTGCGGCAGTTGGTCGAAGATTCCGGCCGCGAACTCGCCGCCGAAATCGCCACTGACGTCCTGATCATCGAGGACGAGACTTTTATCGCGCTCGATCTCGAAGCGCTCGTCGAGGGCCTTGGCCATAGCGTGCTTGGCGTTGCCCGCACCCATTCGGAAGCGGTGGCGCTGGCAAAGAAAAAGCAGCCAGGCGTAATCCTCGCCGATATTCAGTTGGCCGACGGCAGTTCGGGCCTCGACGCGGTCAACGAAATGCTGCGCACCTTCGAGGTGCCGGTAATTTTCATCACCGCCTACCCGGAACGCTTTCTGACTGGCGAGCGGCCGGAGCCGGCCTTCTTGATCGCCAAGCCGTTCCAGCCGGCGACCGTTTCAGCCGTCTTGAGTCAGGCGCTGTTTTTCGCCCGCAACGCTAAACGGAGAGAACGCAAGGCGAGCTAGTATTGACCGCGTGATCCGATGGTTATTTCCGGGCCCGTCAGCCGAGCCGAGGTGGAGGGCGGGCGTTATTTGCGCAAGTGCCGGTCGGCCACGCGTGAGCAGAAAATGGAATTTCTCCGATGGAGTCCGACGGTGCGCCGGCAAACGCCACGGAACTAGTCAGACTGCGGGAAGAATGCCGCCGGCTTGACGAGCAGATTGCCGCGCAAAAGCTCGAACTCGCTCTACTGAACGCGCGATTTGCCCGCTACGAAACCGCGCTGCACGGCTCGAAGGTCATTGTTTACACACAGGATCGCGGTCTCCGCTACACTTCGATCAGCCATCCGATGCTTGGACGTTCGATCGCAGATATTCTAGGCCGCACCGATCAGGATATTTTGCCGCCCGATGCCAGCGCCGCGGTGCATGCGCTAAAACGGGAAGCGCTTACCAGCGGTAAATCACAACGAACCGAGATGCCGATCGAGGAAGCAGGTAATGTGCGCTGGCACGACCTGCATATCGAGGCATTATGTAACGACGCCGGCGATATCGTCGGGCTTACCTGCGTTTCGGTCGATGTTACCGAACGCAAGCAAGGCGAGGCGCATTTGCGTCTGCTGCTACGCGAACTGACCCATCGTTCGAAAAATCTGCTAGCCGTCATTCAGGCGATGGCGCGTCAGACCGCACGCTATGCCGGCTCGACCGAAGGCTTTCTCAATCAATTCGGCGCGCGTCTTCAGGCGTTGGCCGCCTCGCACGATCTGCTGGTGCGGGAAAGCTGGCATGGCGCCTCGCTCTCCGAATTGATCCGCTCGCAATTAAGGGATTATTTCGCGGACGCGGGAGAGCTGGGCGGAGGGCAGCGAGTTTCGCTTGCCGGCGTCGATGTCGCGCTAAAACCGGAGGCCGCGCAAAATCTCGGACTTGCGCTGCACGAGTTGGCGG
>DASRLA010000069.1:0-34386 GCA_035648715.1 Pseudolabrys sp. | reverse complement strand
CAGCAGAATGCCCCGCCCTCAAAGATCGCGCCGTCGATCAATGCCGGCGAACACAAGTCGATGCCGGAAACCATCGGCCAATCGACGAACTCGCCGACGCCAGGCCATATCAAGGCTGACGAAAATTCTAACACCGAGATGAAAGGTTCGCCGGACCGCGCCAGCGCGGCCGACAAGAGCAGCGCCGATGTGAAGGCAAAATCCGATAGCGCCGCCGCCAAGGATACTTCGAAGGACGCGTCAAAGAGCAGCGCCGCTGCCAAGTCGAGCGAAAGCAGCAAGTCGAGCACAACCGGCCATGGCGCCGCCGGCGCCGTCAAGCTCTCGAGCGAACAGCGCACCAAGATCACCACCGTGATCAAACGGCAGAAGGTCAAGCCGGTTACGCATGTGAACTTTTCGATCAACATCGGAACGCGCGTCCCGACAAGCGTGCATTACTATCCGTTGCCGGTCGAAGTCGTCACCATTTATCCGGAGTGGCGCGGCTTCGATTACATTCTTGTCGGCGATCAGATCATCGTGATCGAGCCCGGCACCCACGAGATCGTCGCGATCCTCGAAGCGTAACGCCATGCTGCGCGGCGCGGACATAATCGATTCCGCGCCTCGTTTTATTTTACTTTGAAACTTTGTCTAATTTTGCGCCAGGTTCCCGGAACTCGAACTCGTATCAAAGGTTCATATCGGGCGACCGTTTAGCGGCGCCTAGGAACAATCCCAAGGAGGCTATCGTTATGAAGACCCTGACCACAATGACCGCGATCGCGGCGCTGATCGTCGGCGTTTCGTTTGCGAACGCGCAGACCAACAAGAACGCCACGCCGTCGAGCGGCATGAACGCCGCGCAGCCCGACTCGCAAAGCGGCTCGACAAAAGGCACGGCCATAAACACCGAGTCGAACAACGACCAGAAGGCGGCCGGCAAAACGGCGAGCGACAAGAAGATGAAGTCCTCGACCACCGGCATGAAGGCGAGCGACAGCAAGGCAAACGCCAACGTCTCGCCGAACAACCCCAACTCCAAGATGCCGGACACCAATTCCACCACAAGCGGCTCGGAGCCGAAGGCGAAGTAATTTCGGATAACTCACGATACCGAGGTCCCGCGGCACTCCTTGCACCGCGGGGCCGCGGTCGTCGCGATACGCCGTGAGGCAAGCTGTTCGCCGCGGCCTTAGATGATGCTTGCGCGCTGCCACTCCCCGCATCGCGAAGGAACGCTAGTGCTCCTCGCACGTTGACGTGATGACTTCCAAATACGAAAAAGAAAGAGGACACGATGAACAAAGATCGCATCGAAGGTTCGGCCGAACACGCCAAAGGCAAAGTGAAGGAAGTCGCCGGCAAGGCCACCGGTGATTCCAAGCTTGAAACCGAAGGCAGGGCCGATCAGGTCGCGGGCAAAGTGCAGAACACCGTTGGCGGCATCAAGGACGCGGTGAAGGAAGCCGTCGATGACTGACGCCCTCACGGAAACGATAAATGCTAGCCCGGCGCTTGCGCCGGGTTTTTCGTTATGCAGCTATGGGGCGGCCGTTTTCAGGAGCCCGCCAGATGATTCCAGGTATCACGCGTTTCCGGCCTGACGCCGACCCGCAGCCGGGCCGTCGTTCACGATGGACTTGTATTCACATTGGCCGTGTCGCCGGACCCGGACCCGGCCATTTATGAGCAGACGCGCAAGGCGCTGCGACGCATTGACGAGAGCCTGGCTTTGTCAGGCACCGGCAAAAGTCATATCCTGTCGGCTATCCTCTACATCGCCGATATCGCCCGCAAGGAAGACAAGGAAGAGATGAACAAGGCCTGGGACGAGTGGGTGTGGACCGCGATAATCCGCCGATGCGAGCCTGCCTGGGCGTCGACCTCGAACATCCCCACCTAGTCGAGATCGTCGTCACCGCCGCCCAACCTGACCTTAAGACACTATAAGAAGACAAACAGGGAAGATCATGCAATCGCCGAACGACTACAAGGGCCTGAAGCTGCAACTGGAGGGCTTTGTCCCACCCGGCAAATGTTTCCATCGCAATCTTCTGCTCGACACGCTTTACGCCTCGCTGCCGCGCGATCCGGAAGTGAAGGTGCAAATCTACAATGCCGAAATCGTCCCGGGCGGCTTCACCAACTGGCATTGCCATAACGGCGCGGCATTTTTTGTGGCGTTGCAGGGATTGTTCGAAGCGCATTTCCAGGAAGGCGTGCTGGTCAAGGCGAAAGCCGGCGAGTGCTATTCCGAACCGATCGCTAAATTCCATCGCGGGCATAATCCTCACCCCGACCTGCCCTACACTTGCGTCGGCCTGTGCTTTACCTCGCCGGACCGCGAGCACGTCACCAATTCGGTCGAACGGCCCTGGTGAGATTACGTTCTGCTTTAGCGCGTTTCCGGACGGCGAACCGGTTCCCACTTCGCCTGGAAACGCTCTATGCCCTGCCCGGCCTGAGATCGGCGATCACCGGCAAATGATCGGACAATGCGCTCGCACTTCGATCAACGAAGCTACCTATCAACGCCTCGCGCGGGCGGCAGTAAATACGATCGAGGCGTAACAGCGGAAACACGGATGGAAAGGTGCGATAGCGCGTGCGGCCGCGCAGCACCCGCGACAGCACCGAGCGTACCGAGCCCGGCCAGAACCAGTCGTTGAAATCGCCCACCACCACGGCGGGCGCCTCGCCGCCGGCAAGTTCGGTGAGCATCGCGGCCTGGCTGCGGCGTTCGCGGATGCTCAGGCCCAGGTGGGTGGCGACCACGGTGAGCAAACCATGCGGCGTTTCGATTTCGGCGCGGATGGCGCGGCGCGGCTCGCGCTCGCCGAACGAGATGTCGCGTATTTCATGATGCCTGACCGGCCAGCGGCTGACCAGCATCTGCCCATAGTCGCCGTCCTTTCCGGTCACCGACCTGGCGCCGATACCATAGACGCCGACCGCGCCGGCCAAATACTCAAACGGATTGGCGCCGCCCGCTAACGCCCGGCGGGAGTCGACTTCCTGCAAGGCGACGATGTCGGGGTCCCAGCGCCGGATCAGATCAACTACCCGCATCAAATCGAAGCGCGGGTTACGCCCGAGCGTGCCGTGAATATTCCACGTCATGACGCGGACCGTCTGCTCAGCCTGCGATCTCACCGCCCGCCACTCCAGTAGCGCGAGACAAGCGCCTGCACGCCGATCGAAAGCGCGATCCAGGCGGTGACCGCCGCCGCCAGCACAGCCAGATCGAACGGCGTTGGCGACGTCAGAATGCGCGCAAACTGATTGCCCACAGCCGAAATCATGATCATGCCGGGCAGCATGCCGAGCACGGTCCCAGCCATATAATCGAACAGCGGGATCGAGCTCGCGCCGGCCGCGAGATTAATGACGGTAAAGGGCGCGACCGGTACCATGCGGATGGCCGCGACGGCGATGACGCCGCGCCTGGCGACGCGCTGGCGCACGCGGTTGAGCTTCGGCCCCAGAAAGTCGCGCAATGTATTCTTGCCGATCAGCGCACCGACCGCATAGGTCGCGAGCGCGCCGATGAGCGCATAGGTAAAGCCAAACCACGGCCCGAAGGCCGCGGCGGTGGCCGCGATCAGAACCGTCACCGGGAACATGAGCGAGCCGAGCACGACGAAGAGTGCGATCACCGCGACCGGCGCCAGCGGATTGCCGGCGAGCGAGGTGAGCTCGGCCTTGACCACATCCGGCTTGGCCAGCGGGATAAACTGCCAGACCAAAGCGAATGCCAGAATGACGAGACCGGCGCCGACGACCTTAAGGATTGTCGAAATATTGCGAGCGGGCACGTAACCTCCAAACATGCCGCTGACGAACTCTTCCGCCCCGATCGGCTTTTCCGGATCGGCGACACCGGCGATCAAGCTGAAAATTTCGGGCGAAGCCGGGTCTGGATCGACGATTTCATGCAAACGATGTCCGTCGCGCGAAAGACTGCGCGCCACCGCCAGCATCGAACCGCGTTTGTCCAACGCGGCGGCTACTTGATCCTGGGTCGCGCCGCAGTGTTCACCGAACAGCCGGTTGCGCAGACCGGCGATGGTCCGGCGTTGCTTGTCGCTTGCCGCAATGAAAGCGAGGTCGCATTCGGTATCGGTGCCCATTGAGCGGTTGTTGAGATTGGCGGAGCCGACCCGCAAAAAGGTATCGTCGATGATCATGACCTTGGCGTGCACCATGGTCGACGTGCGACCTCCACCCTCGCCGGTCACCTGCGGATGCGCCAGCCAGGTCCGCTCCCCGCCAGCCTCTCGCAATATCTTCGAAAAGCGGGCGCGGCCGGCCCGCATGCTTTGCGCTTCAAGCCAGGACGCATGCGACTCGGGCGATACGATCAACAGTTCAAGGTCGGGGCGTTCGCGCAAACGTTTCAACAGACGCTGCGCAATGGCGGGCGCGGTCAGAAACTGATTTTCAATGTAGATCGTATGCTCGGCCGCATCGATGCTATCGAAGAACAATTGCTGAACTTCATGCGCCGGCACGCCATCGTTATAGCTCGGTTGCGTACGGGCAATACCGATGTCGACGTCGGTCAAATCGGGTGCCAAACCGTCGGGCCAGGGATCGCTTTCAGCCTCGACCTTCGGTACGTCCTCATAGGCCGCGCAGCGCCAACGCTCGCGCATGAGATCGCCGAGCGCACGCGCCGCTTCGCCATCGACCAGCATCTGCACGTCGTGAAACGGCGCATAAGGCAAGCCGTCCGGATCGACGCGGCGCGGATCGTCAAGCCGGTGCGCATTAGTGTCCCAGCGCCGGATGGTGAGATCGAGCCCGCCGGAAAAACCGACCGCGTCGTCGATTACCAGTAGCTTCTGATGTTGCGAGGAGCCGAGCGGCACGCAATCGTCGAGACAAAAACGAATATTGCGCGGTGTATTCCAGCGCAGCGTCATAGTTGGAAACGGATCGCGCTCGGCCGCATAAAGCATCGAGAAATCCCACAGCAGCAATCGGACATCGAGCGCCGGACGCTCCTTCACCAGCGCGATTAGAAACTCCGCGAAAGTTTCGGGATAACCGTCATCGGCCTCGCCGGACGGCCCGACCAGCCGGGTCTGGCTGTGGATGTCCCAGCCGGCGATCAGGATCGAATGCTGCGCCTTGATCATCGCGTTGCGGGCGGCGGCGAAGAAATTCGCGCCGTCGATCAGCAGCGATGCGCGCTCCGCCCGCGCGACGCGCCAAACATTGCGGCCGGGCTCGAATTCCATGCGGTTTGTCTGCCCCGCCAATCAAATAGGCGCCCCCGCCGGACGGCGGGCGCGGTCTTTGGGTCAACGCGCCAATGGAACTTTGGTTCGCCTAGTCCGCCGGATGCGGCGCCGCGCCGGCAAAGCGGACGCCACGCGCCTCCAGCCCGAAACCGGCGAGCGCGGCGACCACGATCGCCACCACACCGGCGACGACGGCGAGCGCGAAGGCATAGTCGTTGTTGTAATGCTGGGCGAGACCGGTCTGGAGCGCGGCATTGCCGGAGGCGAGCAGATTGCCGAGCTGATAGGTGAAGCCGGGGAAGGTGCCGCGCACTTCTTCCGGCGACAATTCGTTCAGATGCGCCGGCACGATGCCCCAGGCGCCCTGCACGAAAAACTGAATGAGGAAGGCGCCGAGCGCGAGCATTAGCGGCGTCGAGCTATAGGCCCAGAGCGGTATCACCGGCAGCGCCAGCAGCGCGGCGATGACGATCATGCGGCGGCGTCCATAGGTTTCCGACAGCGCACCGAAGAAAATGCCGCCGACGATGGCGCCGATATTGTAAGTGACGGCGATGGCGCCGACCACGTGCGGCGAGAACTTGTGCTGCACTTCGAGGAAGGTCGGATAGATGTCCTGCGTGCCGTGGCTGAAGAAGTTGAAAGCCGTCATCAACAGGATGCTGAAAATGAACAGCCCGATATTGTTGCGGATGGTCGACCAGATGCCTTGCGTGCTCGCTCGCGCGACGCGCGCTTTGAAGGCCGGCGATTCATCGACGGTCGAGCGGATATAGAGCACCAAAAGCGCCGGCAGCGCGCCGACCATGAACATGCCGCGCCAACCGATGGTGGTGAACAGCAATCCGTAAACGAGCGAAGCGAGCAGATAGCCGGACGGGTAACCGGCCTGCAAAATACCGGAGATGATCCCGCGCGTTTTCGGCGGGATCGTCTCCATGGTGAGCGAAGCGCCGACGCCCCACTCGCCGCCCATGGCAACGCCATAGAGCGTGCGCAGGACCAGCAGCGCGGTCAGCGTCGGCGCAAAGCCGGAGGCGAATTCGATGACCGAATAACAGATGATGTCGACCATCAGCGTCGGGCGGCGGCCATAACGGTCGGCGGCGAGCCCGAACAGCAATGCGCCGACCGGGCGCGCGGCCAGCGTCAACACAATGGCGATGCTGACGGTCTTGATGTCGGTTGAAAATTCCTGCGCGATGTCTTTGAGCACGAAAACGAGCAGGAAGAAATCGAAGGCGTCGAGCGTCCAGCCGAGATAGCTCGCCAGCACGGCGCTGCGTTGCTTCGGGGTCAGGGCCTTGAGATCGCTAAAGGTGTCTGCCAGGGCCATGACTGTCCTCCGTTCGTGCTGCCACTAATAGTGGCGCAGCGATAAGTTCGGGCCGCGGGTGGAGGTTCCCTGCGTGCCGTGTCCGGGCTTCACTTTTCCGCGCAAAATTTCGGGCTTGTGCGTTGCGACAGGCCCGCACTTCTTGCAATCACGACAGTTGAGTTTCACATCTTAAGAACCGTCGGCCAGTCGACTTCGTCTTCCGGCAAGACCCAGGGCTCCTTGATGCCGGCATCATGCCATTCACGCCAGGCCGGCAGGCTCATCACGGCGTCCATATAGGCACGGGTCGCCGCGGTGACGCCGACGGCATAGGTGTGAAAGCGCGCCACCACCGGCGCATACATCGCATCGGCCGCGCCGAAAGCGCCGAATAGAAACGGTCCGTTTTTGCCGAAACGCGCGCGGCAGTCTGCCCACATTTCCTCGATGCGCTTGACGTTGACGGCCGCATCTGGAGTCAGCTCGCGCTTGATGACCGGCCGCCACATGTTCATCGGCATCAATTTGCGCAGCGGAATAAATCCGCCATGCATTTCGGTCGCCACCACGCGCGCATGCGCGCGCGCGGCCTTGTCCTTGGGCCACAGGCCGGCATCGGGAGATTTTTCGGCGAGATATTCGAGGATCGCCAGCGACTCCCAGACTTTCACATCGCCATCCACCAACGTCGGTACCTTGCCGGTGCCCGACACCGTCATGAGGCGCGGCTTGAAGTCGGGCGCGTTGAGCGAGATGACGGTTTCCTCGAATGGAATGCCGGCGACTTTCATCGCGATCCAGGGCCGCATGGACCAGGAGGAATAATTCTTGTTACCGATGAAAAGCCGCAGCGCCATGTCCGTTCCCTATCTTACTTCTTAGCCAGTTCGGCCGGTGCCTCGATCGGACCGCCGGCTTTCTTCCAGGCGCCGAAGCCGCCGCGAATATGCGCGACCGGCTTGAGCCCCATGCGCTGCGCGGTTTGCGCCGCCAGCGCCGAGCGCATGCCGCCGGCGCAGAAGAAAACGAACTTCTTGTCCTGCGCAAAAACCGGCTTGTGATACGAGCCGGTCGGGTCGATCCAGAATTCCAGCATACCGCGCGGGCAATGAAAGGCGCCCGGCACCCTGCCCTCGCGCTGCAATTCGCGCACGTCGCGGATATCGACCAGCACCACGTCGTCGCGGCCGACGAGCTTGATCGCGTCCTCGGTCGCGAGCGTTTCGATCTCCCGCTCGGCCGCCTCGCATAGTTCTTTATAGGTCGTGGTAATGGTCTGTGGCATGGGGCTTCGATTTCCACGTGTCATTCCGGGACGCGCCAGCGGCGCGGATCCGGAATCCAGATGCAACTTCTATCCGTGCTCAACATATCGCTGGATTCCGGGTTCGCTCGCAAGGGGCTCGCGCCCCGGAATGACATGAGATGGTTGAAGGCGGGCCCGCAAGCGGGCACCATACGGTCACCTCAGGAGCCGCTCATGCTGGCCTTCACCCTCCCCGACGATCTGGCGCTTGGTTGGTTTGTCGGCTGCTGGATCGTCTATTCGCTGATAATCGAGAAAAACGCGCATGGCCGCGGCGGGCTCAACGCCCATATGAACGGCTATCGCGAGCACTGGATGGCGCAATTGCTCGCACGCGAGGTGCGTATCGTGGATTCGCAGGTGACCGCCGCCTTGCAGAACGGCACGGCATTCTTTGCCTCCACCAGTCTGATCGCGATCGGCGGCACGCTGACGCTGTTGCGCGCCACGGAACAGGTCCTGACGGTGATCGAGTCTTTGCCGTTGAGCGTGCCGACCACGCTGGCGATGTGGGAATTGAAGATCATGGGGCTCGCCATCATCTTCGTGTACGCCTTCTTCAAATTCGCCTGGGCCTACCGGCTGTTCAATTACCTGGCCATCATGATTGGCGCTGCGCCGCTGCCCTCCGAAAAGGATACGCCCGAGGCGCGCGCCTTTGCCTACCGGGCGTCGCGGCTCTGCGCCGAAGCCGGCCTTAATTTCAACCGCGGCCAGCGCGCGTTCTTTTTCGCGCTCGGCTATCTCGGCTGGTTTCTGGGTCCGCTCGAACTCGCCTTGAGCACGACCGGCGTGGTGATCGTGATGTGGCGGCGGCAATTCTTTTCGGAATCGCGCAAGGCTTTCGACGCCACGACGCCGTGAAGTCAGACCATCCCCATCAAAATGGCGACGGCGGCGACGACCGTCACCGCCAAGGTGATCGCGACCACGGTAGCGACGCGTTCTTCCCCATTCGCATCAAATCCGAACGCGCGAAAGAGATACGGTACTGCGCTTTGGGGCGAAGCCTTGCTGTCAGCGCTGTCGATCAGCATGAGACGATTCCCCTTGAATGGCATCGCATGGACGGTCGTCCATGGACGGTGCGCGAGAACGCTGACGCGTACTCGGGCGCACGAATCGCCCTTAAGAGATGAATTGTAACGCCAAATTTCTATCTGACAATCGTGACAAATGATTCGGCGCGAAATGCGCGTCTTATGGTGATGGCAGAAAAGTGAAGGTGCGCCCGCTCGCCCAATAGACGATGATACCGATCCATTCGTGCACGGCTGTATCGAACTGCACGATATTGCCGCCAATATACAATCTTGGCGTCAAATCGAAGTCTTTCCCAGTGTGCCAGGCGACCGGATAGGCCTCGACACCAAATCCAACTCGCCGGAAACAGCCGACGGCGCGTGGCATATGCTGCGCCGACGTCACCAGCAGCCAGCGTTCGCCCGGCTGCGGCTTGGCCAATTCCTTGCTGAAAACGGCGTTTTCCGCGGTGTTACGCGAGCGCGCCTCCAGCGTAACGCGGGCGCGTGCAATGCCGAAATCGTCGAGCAACGGATAAAGGTAGCGCGCTTCGTCCGGCTGGTCGGCGAGCAAACTCGCGTCACCGCCGGAGTAAATAAAACGCGCCGAAGGATAGGCGCGCGCTAATTTGGCGACGGCGATGATGCGGCCGGCGTCACTCCCGACAATCGTCGTGCCATAGTCGCGCGATAATTCGGGCGAGATGGCTCCGCCGAGCACGATGATACCGTCGGGCGCGCCGCGCGTCGGATCCCAGGGCGGAAAGCGGCTCTCCAAAACATGTGAAAGCACCGCCCCAAATGGAAACAGGCCAACTACAATAAGCAAGACGACGCTGGCGGCTAGACACCGCAGTCCGATCCGCCGCAGTCGCGTGGCCATGAGTAACAGACCGGCAAGGCCGATGAGCGCAATCAGATTTGACGGCACCAGCAGCAGCGCGGCGGTCTTGGACAGAATAAAAAACATGGCCTTCCGGCCTCCCCGCGAAGTTCAACAGCGCGCGCTAGCGTGATTTCTTCCAGTCCTCGTAGCGCTTCTTGTTCTCTTCGTTGGGCGGATAAAGGCCGGGCAGCTTTTCGCCTTTCTCCACCTGCGCGACCAGCCAGGTTTCCAGCAATTCGTGCTCGGCGCCCTCATTGGCGATGAAATCGACCAAGGCTTCCGGGATCACCACCGCGCCGTCATCGTCGGCCACGATCATGTCGCCCGGGAAGATCGCCGAGCCGCCGCAGCCGACCGGCTCGTTCCAGCCGACGAAGGTGAGCTGATTGACCGACGCGGGCGCCGCCACGCCCTGGCACCAGACCGGCAGGCGGGTATTGATGACGCCGTGCTTGTCGCGCATCACGCCGTCGGTGATCAGACCGGCGACGCCGCGCTTGACCATGCGCATGCACAGAATATCGCCGAAGATGCCGGCGCCGGTATTGCCCATGGCATCGGCAACCACCACACAGCCTTCCGGCATGGCCTCGATGGCCGAGCGGGTGGAGATCGGCTTCGACCAGCTTTCCGGCGTGGCCAAGTCTTCGCGCACCGGTACGAAGCGCAGCGTAAAGGCTGGACCCACCACGCGCTTGCCCGAGAAGCCGAACGGCATGGCGCCCTTCATCCAGGAGTGGCGAATGCCTTTTTTCAGCAGCATCGTGGTGATGGTGCCGGTGGTGATGTCGCGCAATTTATCGATAGCGGTGGTCATGACAATCCTCGAAACGGTGCGTTAAGCCGGCGACAGGCCAAGCCGCTCATCGCGGCGGCGAAGATAGACCACCAGCGGGATTGCCAGAAGCACCATCCAAGTTTTGCCAAGAATTTGGCCAAGCAGGAAATCGAGCGAGCCGAAAGCAAGCCACAGGAACACGATAGAGTCGACCACTAGCCCGGCCACGCTCGACGCGACGACCGCCAGCACGAGGCGACGGCGGGCAAGCGGCGTGTAAATGGCGAAATCGGCGCTTTCCGACAACAGGAAAGCGACGCCTGAGGCGATCACCAGCGAGGCCGGCACGATCGTGGCCGAAATGGCGGCGCCGGCCAAGATCGCGCCGATACCGAATGCGGGCCCGAGCCGGCGCTGCACCAGATCGCGCAGCACCAGCGCCGCCCCGATCATCAGCACGCCCGACGGCGCCATGACGCCGGGCGCGACCGGCACCAGACAAGGATTACCCTCGCCGCAGACCGTGCCGACATGGCCAATCATCCAATTTGCCGCCGGGATAGTCAGGCAGAACAGCGTGAGGAAAATCGCGCCTTCGATATTATTGCGTTGCTCGATGCTCATCTCGTCTCGCCGCTCATGAATTTCGCATAGCCTTGCGCGCGCAATTGGCAGGCCGGGCATTGCCCACAGCCGTAGCCCCAAGGGTGCCGATGCGCGCGGTCGCCCACGTAGCAGCTATGGGTGTCCTCGACAACGAGATCGAGGAATGGCTGCCCTGCGATCGTCTGCGCCATTGCGAAAGTCTCCGCCTTGCCGATCCACATCAGCGGCGTATGGATGGTGATGTTTTGATCGAGGCCGAGGCTGAGCGCGGCCTGCATGGCCTTGACAGTGGCATTGCGGCAGTCGGGATAGCCGGAATAATCGGTTTCGCACATGCCGGCGATAAGATTTTTTACGCCCCGACGATACGCGAGCGCGCCGGCGAAGATGAAGAAAATCAGATTGCGCGCCGGCACAAACGTATTCGGCAGGCCATTATCGGCAAAAGCGATTTCGATTTCGCGCGTCAGCGCGGTATCGGAAATGGCGGCGAGCGAATCGAGCGAGACCATGTGATCTTCGCCCAGACGCGTCGCCCAGTCCGGCTTGAGCGCTGCCATGTGCTCGCGCAGCTTGGGCCGCAAGTCGAGTTCGACCGCGTGGCGCTGGCCGTAATGAAAGCCGACGGTCTCCACGCACGCGAAGCGCTCAAGCGCCCAGGCGAGACAGACGGTGGAGTCCTGCCCGCCGGAGAACAGGACCAAAGCGGTGTCGGGGAGAGCGTCATGACGTGGGTTTTAGACCGGTGAAGGCGGCCTGTCTCAATCCCAATTCGGCGACCACGACCAGTCGACAATGCGGTTTTGCCGCCTTGCCAGCTTGCCGATCTCGACCATTTCGTCGTCCGACAGTTCGAAATCGAACAGCGCGATGTTTTCTTCCAACCGCTCGATCTTGGAGGTGCGCGGGATCACCACGATGCCCTGCTGCACCAGGTATCGTAAGCACACCTGCGCCGAGCTTTTGCCATGCGCGCCGCCGATCCGCTCCAGCAGTGCGTCGCCGTTCGCCTCGCCGCGCGCAATCGGGCTATAGGCCACCACCGCCATGTTGCGCGCCTTAGTCGCCGCGATGACCTTGGACTGATCGAGATAAGGGTGGCACTCGATCTGATTGCAGACCACCGTCTCGCCGGCGGCCTTGTCGACTTCCGCCAGCAAGGCCACCGTGAAATTCGAAACGCCGATCTGCTTGACGTAGCCGTCTTGCTTGAGCTTGGCCATAGCGCCGAGCGTCTCGGACAAAGGCACGCGCGGGTTCGGCCAGTGGATCAGCAGCAGGTCGATGTGGTCGAAGCGCAGTTTCGACAGGCTCTCCTTGACCGAACGGATGAGGTCCGCCGGCAACAGCCGCTCGGGCGAGACCTTGGTGGTGACCACGACCTCGTTGCGCTTGCCGGAAGCGCGCACGCCCTCGCCGACCGCCGCCTCGTTGCCGTACATCTGCGCGGTGTCGATGTGGCGATAGCCGAGCGCGATTGCCTGTTGCACCAGCCGCGTGCACTCGCGCCCGCTTAGTTGCCAGGTGCCGAGCCCGACAATCGGCAGCGCGAAGCCATTGGCATCTACGGTCTGCATTTGTTTGCTATTTCGTCGCGCATGATCTTACCCGAAAACCGGTTCCCACTTTTCGGGATCATTCGCCATTACGGCGTATCCCACTCCGGCGCGTGCGGCGGATTGACGACGCGCATATTGGTGGCATTTAGCTTCTTGAGTTCCGCCATCTCGGCATCGCTCAGCTTGAAATCGAACACGTCGAGATTCTGCTTGATGTGTTCGGGATTGGCCGAGCGCGGAATGGCCGAGCAGCCGAGCTGCACCAGATAACGCAGCGACACTTGCGCCGCGGTCTTGCCATGCGCCTTGGCGATGCGCTCGAGCGCCTCGGCGCCCGGCACCTTGCCGCGCGCGATCGGGACATAGGCGACGACGCACATGCCGTGCTTCTTGCTCGCGGTCAGCACCTTGTCCTGATTGATGAAAGGATGGACCTCGATCTGGTTACATACCAGCGGTTCGGTCGTTGCTTTCCAGGCCTCGTCCAGCATCTTGCTGGTGAAATTGGCGACACCGACGTGTTTGGCGCGGCCGTCTTTTTTGGCCGCGCACAGCGCCGGGATCGAGACGCTGAACGGGATGTCCTTGTTGTTCCAATGGATGAGAAGCAGGTCGACGTAAGACAGCTTTAATTTGGTCAGGCTGTCTTCAACCGATTTGTTGAAATTCTCAGGCGTGAGATTGTTCTCGCGCACCTTCGTCGTGATGAACATCGTCTCGCGCTTGACACCTGAGGCCCGGAATCCCTCGCCGTTCTCGACCTCGTTGCCGTAGAAATTCGCGGTGTCGATATGATTGTAACCGTTCTGCAAGGCGAACTTGACGGCATCGACGCAAGTTTCGCCCTTCAGGGTCATGGTGCCGAGCCCAATGGTGGGGATGCGGGCGCCATGAGCTTCAATGAATTCCATATCTTAATCTCCCAAGGAATGTTTTTTGGTGGCCGGCTTGGCGGGTAACGGCGAGAATGCCTTCTCAAGCCGGCCCTGCCAACCCGGGGGGCTCCAGGCGGTCTAGCGGGCGAAGCCCGGCTGTGCACGCTGCGACCTTAAATCACGAACTGTTTTGCGAAAGCGCAATGCTGGACATTGCTTGAGGCCTCAAGAGATTGCGGCCCCTTCTCACATTGGAATAATTCAAGAGTAAAAATAAGGACTTGCATCGGGTCGGTTTAATGCTTTTGTGAAGCTCCTCGACCTATTCAGGAAACACCATGCGTCAAGCCACCGCCGTTTTCGCCCTCCTCGCGCTCACCGCCACGCTGGCGCTTTCGCCCGCCGCCGCGCACGCCGAGGATTACACGCTGACCATCAAGGACCATAAATTCACTCCAAGCGAGTTGAAGGTCCCGGCTAATAAGCGCGTGGTGATCACCATCATCAACGAGGATATCACGCCGGAGGAGTTCGACAGCACCGATCTTAAGGTCGAAAAGGTGGTCGCCGGAAAGTCGAAGGGCACCGTGCGCATCGGCCCGCTGAAAACCGGACGCTACAATTTCATCGGCGAGTTTCATGAAGCCACGGCCAAGGGCGTGGTGATCGCGGAATAGATCATGCTCGGCGCACTCATCATCGTATTCCGTGAAGTCCTAGAAGCCGGCCTGATTGTCGGCATTGTGATGGCAGCAACGCGCGGCGTCGAAGGCCGCGGCCGTTGGATCACGATTGGCATCGTGGCCGGCGTTGTCGGTGCGGCGGTGGTGGCGATGTTTGCCGGCGCGATCTCGCAGGCCTTTCAGGGCGCGGGCCAGGAGCTGTTCAACGCCAGCGTGCTGGCAATCGCGGTCGTCATGCTGATGTGGCACAACGCTTGGATGGCGCGGCACGGGCGCGAAATCGCCGCCGAGATGCGACAGATCGGCACCGACGTCAGCAAAGGCGCCAGACCGCTAACCGCGCTCGCCGTCGTGGTCGGCCTCGCAGTGCTGCGCGAAGGCTCCGAAGTGGTGCTGTTCCTGTACGGAATATTCGCGTCCGGAACGTCGGGCATGTCGTTGTTTACCGGCGGGTTGCTCGGCGTTGCCGCCGGCGCGGCTTTTACCGGACTCACCTACTTTGGGCTGCTGGCGATCCCGCAACGTTACATTTTCTCGGTGACGAGCTGGCTGATCGCGCTGCTGGCTGCCGGCATGGCCGCGCAGTCGGTGCAGTTCCTCAACAACGCCGGTTTTGCCGAAGTGCTTGGCCGCACCGTCTGGGATACGTCCTGGATTCTATCGGAGGGCAGCTTGCTCGGCCGTCTGCTGCATACGCTGATCGGCTATATCGAGCGGCCGACCGAATTGCAGCTCGTCGTCTATATCGGCACGCTATTCGCGATGGGCGTTCTGATGCGGATCGCGCGTCCGGCGCCGCGGCCGCAACGGGTCGAAGTTTAGCGCCGGCCGCCACCGAGCGCAGCGAAGGCGGCTTCCGGGGCACTATCGATCAGCTTGAGCAGCGCACGGGCCGGCCCGCGCGGATTGCGCTTACCCTGCTCCCAATTGCGCACGGTCTCAATCGGCACTTCGATTTGCTCGGCAAAGGCCGCCTGCGTCAGCCCGCAGCGCGCCCGCACCTGGCGGACAAAGGCGGCCGGGTCCTTGTGGTCGAGCGTAACTTCCTCGCCGTCCGGTCCAATCTCGACAATACGCCCATCCGCTTTCAAGCGTACCCGCATCATGGCCCTGGCTCCCGATCAACGTGACCTCGGCCAATGCACTAGCTGATTCGGACGCACCAAACGTTAACGGGCGGCGTCAACCGGCGCCCGTTTAACCGCCAGCAGCAGGTTCGATTCGCCCGGACGCCAGCGGTAACCGATGCCGAAGTCGAGCTTGCCGGCATGCTTGAACAATTCGCGCGCTTGCGGCTGCCGCCCCTCCGGGAAAATCGACAACGGCTCAAGGTAATTCCCGTAGGGATGCAACGCCCACTTCTTCTGGTCAAAGAAGCGAATGGGAATGCCGCTGTCGTCCTGCACCACGGTCGCGCTATGGCTGACGATGAAATCGCGGACGTGCGAAAAATGGTTGCTGTGCATCAGATACGAAGCGCTTTTGTGAAAGCTGTCGGCCGGACCGAGCTTGTCCAGAAATTTGAGAAAGCCGCCGTGTTTGACGTCCTCATTGGCAATGTTCGTGGTGAAATAATAAAGCGTGCGCGCGCGGCCATCGGCGCCGGCAAAGGCGATCTTTACGCCGTGCGCGCTCGATTTCGATTTCTTTTCTTCCGGGCGCACCCCGCCCTCATCGTTGATATAGACCAGGCTCGTATCCACAATATGTTTTCCCGACCGCGCCAAAAATATGTAGAGGATCTGGATCGTACCGCGCAACGCACTGTCGCCGATGTTCACGCGCATTTCCCTGGTGATGAAGAAACTGAGCGAGAGCAGCGTGCGCATCGAATTTTCTAGGTGCCCAAGGCCGTAAATGACGCCGCGGTCCTGCATTTTCATGAGGTCGGGAATTTCGCCCGCCGGTTCGAGCGCGGCCAGGACGTAAGTCATCGCGTTCGGAAAGAAGGCGTCGGCGAACAGGAAATCCGGTCCGCTGAACATGTAGAACATGGCCGGCTGCGGCGATTTCAAATTAGCGCGCGACCATTCACGGATGGGCGCGAGCGGACTTTTCTCGACGGTGGCAAAAGCCCTGTCCATCGCCTTGGCGTGGTCCTGCCAATTCCTGCTTTTCGTCAGCGCGACGAGCGGCGAGCTTTCGGACGGCGACATGCCGGCCAAATAGCGGGCGGTGTCGTCCTGAGTTGCGACGTCGGCGCTCTGTGCGGGTGCGACAGCGAAGCTTAGGAAACTTGCGGCAAAGGCCGTCACCAAACCTAATCTCGTCATTTTGAGGTCGTCGCCTTCTCGGTTGCCGGAACGGCCGGATAATTTTGCGCGATGGCGTAAAGGACGAGCCCGGCGAGCATCAACAAAACGCCCGCCAGCGACTGCGCCGGGCGGCTGACGAGCAGGTAATACAGCATGAACCCGGTCACCGATAAAAACAGGATCGGTGTCACGGGGTAGCCCCAGGCGCGGTACGGCCGCACATGCTTGGGCTGGGTGTAGCGCAGCACAATCACGCCGAGCACCGTGAAGAATGAACAGAGCGTCAGGCTGAATTGGATGAATTCGAGCACCGCCTCGAAGCTTTGCGTCAACATCAACAGGCTCGCGACCACGAGTTGAAAACCGATCGCAAAAGACGGCGCGCCATGTTTCGACCGATGTGCGAAAATTTGCAGCAGCGAGAAGTCCTCGCCCATCACCATGGTGACGCGCGGGCCGATCCACATCATGGCGCTGATCGACGAAATCAGGCCGAAGCAGATCAGTCCGCCGACCATGCGGCCGCCGAGCGGGCCGAAAATATGGTCGCCGACGATGGTCGCCACCTGAATCTGGCCGGCGATTTTCTCAACCGGTGTGCTGTAGAGAAACACCGCGTTCAGTCCGACATAAAGCAGCAAGACGATGGCGACGCCGGAGAACAGCGCGCGCGGCAGCGTGCGGGCCGGATCGTGCAATTCGCCGATGATGTAGGTCGAGGCGTTCCAGCCCGAATAGGCATACATCACAAAAGCCAGATTGATGGCAAAGGCGGCGCTGAGGATCTGGCTGAAATCGCTGACGGCCGGCGTAAAGCGGATCGGCTGCGGGCTACCGGCGGCAAAGCCGGCGACGATGAAGACGACGATCAAGACGAGCTTGAGAACGGTCGAGATGCTCTGAAAGGCCGAGCCATAGCGAATGCCCGACAAGTGGAACATCGTCACGATCCAGGTGACACCCAACCCGAGCACCAACGGCGATACGCCGGGCAGTAGCGGCTTGGCATATTCGCCGAAGGCCATTGCCGCCAGCGCGATCGGCGCCGCGAAACCAACGGTCGCCGACAGCCAGCCGGCCATAAATCCAAAGGCGGAGTGATAGCTGCGCAGCAGGAAGTTATATTCGCCGCTCGATCGCGGAAACATGCCGGCGAGTTCGGCGTAACAAGTCGCGCCGCAGAACGCGACGACCCCGCCAACCACCCACAACAGGATCAGCGAGAATCCCGAAGTCAGCGTCGGCACCTGAAAGCCGAGACTGGTGAAAACGCCGACCCCGACCATGTCAGCGATCACGATCGCGGTTGCCGCGAACGTGGTCACGCCTGGGACTACGGCCCTAACGCGATGATTATCCGACACTAACGCCCCCAAACCCATTCAACAGTTAATACAATATTGAACATATTGGTATGACCTAAAGGCTGGCGACACTCGAAAATGCAGGGATAGTTACCGCGTTTTTGCCCCAATATTCGCCTAGCGAAGCTTCGTCTGGCAGGCAAAATGGCCCTGAACCGATCGAAAAAGCGCGGCGCCTTTCGGTCCGGACAGTCTGGAGACCAACCGGCATTGCGGGCGGACAAATCCCATAGGTTCCCGCGCCGGATGCGACCGCGCCGTGTTGGCCTGCGGACGCTATTGCCGCTCGGCTTGCTGGCGGCTGCGCTCGCCGGTGGCGCGGCCAATTCGCAAACTATCTATGATGTGTTTTCAGCGCGCTGGCCGTCCCTTGTCCTGCCGCACGACGCTCACGTCGTGGTCGTGCGCACCGTCGCTTATTCATCGCCGATTAGCGGGCCGCGCGCCAATACCGGGCGCGCCGTTCGTCCGCCATCGGCCGACAGCGCGATACAGCTGGAGCCGAAAACCGAGCTTATCAAATTCGTCAGTTCGCCCTTTCCTTACGACGGAGTGGTGCCGAGCACCGAGCGGCCGTTTCTGGACGTGAACGAAGGCGGCCAGAAAGGCCATCGCACCGCGCGCGGCGCGATTCTGTGGGAACGCGAAACCTTTAGCGACAACCGCGTGCTGGTGCATATCCCGAGCGGCTTCGACATCAATCGCCCCGCCGTCATGGTCGTGTTCTTTCACGGTCACGGCGCCGATCTCACCCGTGACGTCCTGAACCGGCAGAACGTGCCGCAGCAGATCACGCTCTCCGGCATGAACGCCGTGCTGGTGGCGCCGCAATTTGCCGTCGACGCCGCCGATTCAAGCGCCGGCCGTTTCTGGCAACGGGGCGGCTTTGCGCGCTTTCTCGACGAGGCCGGCAAGAACCTGGCGCGGCTGAACGGCAACCCGGCCCGGGCCAAGCAGTTTGCCAATATGCCGGTGATCATCTTTGCCTATAGCGGCGGATATCTACCGGCGGCCTGGAGCATTCGCAATGGCGGCATCGGCAAGCGGCTGAAAGGTCTGGTGCTGCTTGACGGCCTCTATGGCGAAATTGGCGATTTCGCCAAATGGATCAAGAATTCGAGGTCGGGCTTTTTCGTCAGCGCCTACACGAGTTCGACGCGGCGGCAAAATATGGAGCTTGCCAATATCTTGCGCGAGCAGAATGTCCCCTACAGCACCGATATCGGCCACCATCTTTGGAACGGCGGCGTCGCGCTGTTGCAAACAGACGCCGACATCCGCCATCGCAATTTCGTCACGCAGGCGTGGACCGGCAATCCGATCGCCGACATCCTGAGCAAACTCAATTGACGCTTTTCAATTTGTTTTCTCGAAAATCTCACGGCCGATGAGCATGCGGCGAATTTCGGATGTGCCGGCGCCGATCTCATAGAGCTTTGCGTCGCGCAACAGACGCCCGCAGGGAAAGTCATTGATGTAGCCATTGCCGCCCAGGCACTGGATCGCTTCCAGCGCCATCCAGGTCGCGCGCTCGGCGGCATAGAGGATGGCGCCGGCAGCGTCCTCGCGCGTGACACGGCCCTCGTCGCAGCCGCGCGCCACCGCGTAGACGTAAGCCTTGGCGGCGTTCATCGTCACATACATGTCGGCGATCTTGGCCTGTACCAGTTGGAACTGGCCGATCGGTTGACCGAACTGTTTGCGGTCGTGCACGTAAGGGATCACCACGTCCATGCAGGCCTGCATAATTCCCAAGGGCCCCGCCGCCAGCACCACGCGCTCGAAGTCGAGGCCGGACATCAGCACGTTGACGCCGTTGCCGACCGCGCCCAGCACGTTTTCCGCCGGCACTTCGCAGTCGGTGAAGACGAGTTCGGACGTATCGGAGCCGCGCATGCCGAGCTTGTCGAGCTTCTGCGCCGGGGCAAAGCCCGACATACGACTCTCGATCATAAAGGCGGTGATGCCGCGCGCGCCGGCGGTGCGGTCGGTCTTGGCGTAGACCACCAATATATCGGCCACCGGACCGTTGGTAATCCACATTTTGGAGCCGTTGAGCACATAACGGTCGCCCTTCTTGTCGGCGCGGGTGCCCATCGAAACGACATCGGAACCTGCACCGGGCTCCGACATGGCAAGCGCGCCAACATGCTCGCCCGAAATCAACTTGGGCAGATACTTTCGCTTCTGTTCGGCGCTGCCGTTGCGGCTGATCTGGTTGACGCAGAGGTTGGAATGCGCGCCGTAGGACAGGCCGACCGAGGCGGAGGCGCGCGAGATCTCCTCCATCGCCACGCAGTGGGCGAGATAGCCGAGGCCGGCGCCGCCGAATTCCTCGTCGGCGGTAATGCCATGCAGCCCGAGCGCGCCCATTTCGGGCCATAGGTCGCGCGGGAACGTGTTGGAGCGGTCGATCTCGGCGGCGCGCGGGGCGATGCGGTCGGCCGCGAAATCGCCGACAGATTTGCGCAGCATATCGACCTCCGGCCCGAGGCCGAAATCGAAGCCCGCCCAGGTATTGGGAATTGCATTCGGGATCATGGCGCCGCCTCCCCTCATGCCTTCAGCGGCATGTTCGACAGGACTCTATCGCGCGCGCGTCAGCCTGTCAGCGCCCGCGGCGGCGGTGGCGCGGTCTTGCCGCTTGATTTCTGCTGCATCAACAGCCGGTCGATGGTTTGCGCCGGCGCCGGCTTGGCGAACAGAAAGCCCTGCATTTCGTCGCAGCCGGCGAGCCGCAGCAACACGCGCTGCTGCTCGGTTTCGACGCCCTCAACCAGCACCGACAGGCCAAGCGCGCGGCCGAGCGCCACGATCGCCTGGATGATGACCCCGCCATTGGCCGAATTGCCCAGCGCATTGACGAAGCTGCGGTCGATCTTGAGCTTGTCGAGCGGGAAGCGCTGCAAATAGCCGAGATTGGAATAGCCGGAGCCGAAATCGTCGAGCGCGATGCGCACGCCGAGCGCGTGCAGGTCGCCGATGCGCTTGACCATCTCTTCCGGGTTATCGATCAGGACGCCTTCGGTAATCTCCAGCATCAAACGGTTCGGCGGTACGCCGCTTTCCTCGAGCGCCTCGCGCACCAGATCGACGATACCGCGGTCGCGTACCTGCAAAGGCGACAGATTGACCGCGACGTAAAGCTCGGGCCAGCGTTTGGCCTCGCGCAACGCCCGCCGCAAAACGAACGCGCCGAGCGTGTCCATCAGACCCATCTGCTCGGCGACCGGGATGAAGATCGCCGGCCCGATAGCGCCGCGCTTCGTATGGGTCCAGCGCAGCAACGCCTCGACACCGACAATACTGCCACCATGCGCGGCGATGATCGGCTGGAAATGCAGGTCGAGTTCGTTGGCACTGACCGCGCGCGGCAATTCACGCTGAATGAATTTCTGGTCGGCCGACACCGTATCGATAGCAGTCTCGAAGCCGACGACTGCGCCTGCACCCTTCTTGCCGGCCTCGCGCACGGCAAGTTCGGCGCGGCGCGTGAGTTCGCCGCGCGTCGTGGCGTGGCGCGGCGCCTGTGCGAAACCGGCATGCGCGCTCACCCGCACCACGGTGTCGAACCAATGCGGCCGCGCTACGCTCTCGACAATGCGGGCGATCATCGTCTCGACATCGAAGCTCTCGTCGGCCGTGAGCATCACGACGAATTCATCACGACTGATACGGCCGCAGCGCGCCTGCGACGGCGTCGCCGCGCGCAGCCGGTCGGCGACCGCGACGACCAATTCGTCGCTGCCGAGCACGCCGAGGTCGGCGGTCACGTCTTCCATGCTGTCGAGTTCGATCACGGCGAAGGTGGTGATCTCGTTGCCGCCGCGTTCGGCGAGCGCCAGATCGAGCAGTTCGAGCATCTTGGCGTGATTGGGAAGTCCGGTCAGCTTGTCGGCGTCGGCGGCGCGCTGCGCCAATTCCTCGCTCGCCGTCAATTCGCGCGCCGCGCGGCGCAATTGCCAGAGCGACAGCCCGGCAAAGCCGATGAGCGCCAGCGCGACGACAACGATGAAGGGCATCAGCCGGCTCATCGCCAAGGTCATCGGCCGCGTTTTTTCCCAGGTAAAGAAGCCGGCAATGCGACCGCTGCCGTCGAGGACCGGCTGCATCTCGCGGTCGTTGCGCCCGGGTTCGGTTTCGAATTTGAGATCGCGCAGCCGCGCGCTTTGTTCGACCATACGAACAAAGCGGGGATCGACCTCACTGCCATGCGCGAACAAATTGCGGAATTCGGAAACGGCGTTGCCCAAGGCCGCGCGCTGTTCCGACCAGAGATGCTCGTCGCTGCGATGCGCCAGCCCATAGCCGACGCCGGCGCCGGCCATGGTGGCGAGCATGGCGAGGCCCGCCAGAAGGACGATTAGGCGGGAGGCGGAAAATTTGCGGCGCGCCCGCGCGCGCGGCTCGCCGGCGAGATCGAACCCGCTCAACAGCCGCCGCTCGTCGAACGCCAATTTGAGCGACGGAGCTCTGGCGCGGGCCGAATGAGCCCCACCCGCTTTTTCCCGAACCGCCTCGGCCCACGTAAACAGCCAGCGCCCGGGCTTTGCACCCGACGCTCGCTTTTCCACTTCACCCACCACGCAATACTCCCCGCGCAACGCTGCGGTTTTACCGCGCAACAGTTACAGCGATAGCCTTAATGGCGGGTCATTAAAGACGGTAAATGAAAGGTTAGCGGCCCCGAAATGCCGCGATTGCCCTATCGCAGGCCGAACCAAAGCGTGGCTATCGATAAAAATGCGAAGAAACCGACGACGTCGGTGACCGTCGTCACGAAGGGGCTGGAGGCCACGGCGGGATCGATGTTGAGCCGGTTGAGCGCCAGGGGAATGAGGATGCCGCCGGCCGCCGCCGCGATCAGGTTGACGATCATGGCAAGCCCAATCACGAGGCCGAGCCCCGCAACGTCGAACCAGACATAGGCGGCGATGCCGGTGATGACGGCGAAGGCCGCGCCATTGAGCAGGCCCACCATAAGTTCGCGGATAATGACGCGGCGGGCATTGGCGTCGCTGAGTTCTTGCGTGGCAAGGGCGCGTACGGCGATGGTCATCGTCTGGGTAGTGGCATTGCCGCCCTGGCTCGCCACGATCGGCGCCAGCACCGCCAACGCCACCATCTTTTGCAGCGAACCTTCGAAGGCGCCGAGCACCGAGGAGGCTAGAAACGCAGTGGCGAGGTTGACCAGCAGCCAGTTGAAACGGCCGCGCGCAATGGTCCAGACCGAGTCCGACAGTTCTTCGTCGCGGGCAACGCCGCCGAGCGCCTTGATGTCTTCTTCCGCCTCCTCGACGATCACGTCGGCGACGTCGTCGAAGGTGATGACGCCAACCAGCCGGTCGCCCACATCGACGACCGGGGCGGCGACCAGATCGTAGCGCTGGAACAGCCGCGCTACATCTTCCTGATCCTCGTCGGCGGGCACGCGTCGCCGCTCGGCATCCATCAATTCCGACACCGGCACCGGCCGTTTTGAACGCAACAGTCTGTCGAGCGGTATTGCGCCGAGAAATCGCCCAGCTTCGTCCACCACATAGAGTTCGTAGAACTGGTCCGGCAGTTCTTCGTTTTCGCGCATATAGTCGATGGCGTGGCCGACATTCCAATCCGGGGTGACCGCGATAAATTCGGTCTGCATCCGCCGGCCAGCGGAATCCTCCGGGTAATCGAGGCTGCGTGTGAGCGCGATGCGTTCCTCGGCCGGCAAATGACCGAGAATCTCGCGACGCTCCTCGCGCGGAAGATCGGCGAGAATGGCGACGGCGTCATCCGACTCGATGTCGCGCACACCCTCCGCGACCGTTTGCGGCTTGAGCTCCTCGAGGATTTCCTCACGCACCGTGTCGGCGACTTCGGTGAGCGCGGTAAAGTCGAAGTCAATGCCGAGCAGTTCGACCAAACGCGGCCGGTCGTCCGGTTTGAGCGCTTCCAGCAAGGCGCCGAGATCGGATTCATGCAGGTCGCCGACCAGTTCGCGCAGCGCCGGCACATTGCCGGCCTCGATGGCGCGCACGGCCTCGGCGACAAAATCGGCACGAATGGCGCCGTCCTCATCGCGCAGTGGCGGCGGGTTGATGATCGGATCGGTCATGACGTCAGTTCTGCCGGGACCTCGGCTCTCAGACATCGAAGGGTCACGCGCTTGTACGCTCGCCGGCGCGGGCGAAGCAAATGTTAAACGCGTAAATCCAGTTGAGTATTCGGGCTTGTCAGGTCAGCCTTGCCGGGCCGGGCGGGATCGGCAATGGTGAAGCCGAGGACGGGTCATGCGGTTACACATTTTCGCCATTGGCCTGATCGCGGCGCTTGCGCCGGGCGCCGCGACCGCCGCGCCCTGCCCCGGCAATGCCGATGCGCTTGGCACCGAGCGGGTGTTGACGGTGACTGCTTCATCGACGCCGCGCGTCGGCCACAAGCAGTTTCCCACGACGTTACCGCTGGCCGACAAAGAACTGGTGCTGACTTTCGACGACGGGCCCTGGCCGACCACCACGCCGCGGGTGCTCAATGCGCTGAAAGCCGAGTGCGTACGCGCGACTTTCTTTCTGCTCGGGCGCAATGTCGACGCCCACCCGGCCCTCGTCCGGCGCGCTTTGGCAGAGGGCCATTCGCTCGGTCACCACACCTATTCGCATCCGCTGCTGAACCACATGCCGCCGGCTAAAGCGGAGGCCGAGATCGATCGCGGCATCAGCCGCGACGAACTCGCCATCTACGGCCAGTCGCGCAAGGTGCCGACCACACCGTTTTTCCGTTTTCCGGGATTTGCCTCGAGCCCGGCGCTGCTCGGCCGCTTGCAAGACCGCGGCATCGTCGTGTTCGGCGCCGATGTCTGGGCCAGCGACTGGAATCCAATGACGCCGGCGCAAGAACTCGAAACGCTGCTCGGCCGCATCGAAAAGGCGCGGCGCGGTATCGTCCTTTTGCACGACACCAAAGCGCAGACCGCCAATATGCTTCCGGCTTTGCTGCGCGCGCTGAAAAAGCGCGGCTACCATATCGTGCATGTCGAGCCCGCCAGCGGCGGGCGGGCGATCAATTAGAGCGTTTTCGAGCGAAGTGGGTACCGGTTCGCGTGAAGAAAACGCGATAAAATAAAAGCTAGAGCCCCGGCTTTGATTCCATCAAAGCCGGAAAGGCTCTAGCGCGCTCAAGCGGCGTTCCGGCGCCGCGCCATAAAATGTTCCATTTTTGTCGCAGCCCGCCGGCAATCCGAATTATTCCAAGAAAACACGCCGTGTCGCGGTTCCGCATGGTTAATTTTCCGTTAATATTCGGCCCGGTAAGCGTAGGTGCCACGTCCAGAGCGGCTGCGCCTTGAAGCGCCGCGGGGACGAAGGCCGGGGGGGATCGTATGCGTCGAAAGTGTGTCAGCCAGTTCGTGGTAGGGCTGTGCTTGCTGATCGGTATGATGCTACCAGTCACGTTAAAGGCGGTCGCGGCCGAGACCTGCCCCGGTAACCCGGACGCGCTCGGCACCAGCCGCAACTTCATTGTCGATGCGGCGCAATTCCCGCTGATCGGCATTATGCAATACAAGACCTCGCTGCCCCTCGGCGACCATGAAGTGGTCCTTACCTTCGATGACGGCCCGCTTCCGCCTTACACGGACCGCGTTCTGGCGACGCTAGCCTCGCAATGCGTGAAGACAACTTTTTTCATGGTCGGCACCATGGCGCGCGCCTATCCCGACGCGGTGCGGCGCGTTTACAACGCCGGCCACAGCATCGGCACCCATAGCCAGCATCATCCTTTTTCCTTCGGCCATATGGGATTGCCGCGCATCACCAGCGAAGTCGATGGCGGCATAGCCGCGGTGCAGGCGGCGGCCGGTGATGCGCGCGCGGTGGCGCCGTTCTTCCGCATTCCGGGACTTGCGCGTTCGCGCCAGGCCGAAGCCCTCCTCGCCTCGGAGAACCTGGCGGTCTGGAGCGCCGACGAAGTCGCCGACGATTGGTTCAGGCACATCACACCGGAGCAGATCGTGCGCAGGGCCATGAACCGGATCGAGGCACGCGGTCATCGCGGCGTATTACTGCTGCACGACATCCATCAGACGACCGCCCTGGCGCTGCCGGCCTTGCTGAAAGAACTCAAAGACAAGGGCTATCGCATCGTCCATGCCGTGCCTGCCGGCGACCGGCCGGACTCGGTGCCGGAGCGGCCGGCGCCGCTGGTGGCTGACCACGACGGCCGGCCACGCGTGATCAAGGCGAGCGCGACCGTCCACCACGCCCGTCCGCACAAACGCGCGAGCCACCATGCGCTGGTCACTCGCGTCTCCGCCAAGTTGTCCAAGAAGCGGACCGCCGCTTCCGAATCCCTTTGGTTCTGGCGCAACTAGAGCCCCGGCTTTGATGGAATCAAAGCCGGGGCTCTAGCTTTTATTTTATCGCGTTTTCTTCACGCGAACCGGTACCCACTTCGCTCGAAAACGCTCTAACAAAATCGCTTTTTCCGCGATTGTCAGGAGCGCGCCACCGGCGCAGCATTCGCCGCGTCGGGCATGCTGGTTAGTATCAGTCTGGTGCGGCCGAGAGGACTCGAACCTCCACGGATTGCTCCGCTGCCACCTCAAGGCAGTGCGTCTACCAGTTCCGCCACGGCCGCATTAGATAGTTTGAGCATGATCTTATCCGAAAACCGGTTCCCACTTTTCGGAATCATGCTCTTTGACTGAAAAAGACGGAAACGTTCCGCCCCATAGCGGCGGTCCGTGTAACAAATAGGGTCAGGCCGGACAAGGCCCGCGCGCGGTTCTTCCGCCTCGGGTGGGCCGAAATTTGCGCGTGCCGTCAAACCGTTAGGACGCGGCCGGAAACGTCCCGGTCAGCGCATATCGAGCGGGCGCGACAAAAGCTCGCCGACTTCGACCGCGATGCGGTTGCCGTTGACCACCACCGTCCCCTTGGCTATCGGCAGGTTGTTGGCGAGGATATTGACGGCGTCGTCTTCCGAACTTTCAAGCTCGATGATGGCACCGCGGCCAAGCCGCAGCACCTGATGAATCGGCATGGTGGTGGTGCCGAGCACGACGGTGATGTCGATTTCGACCTTGTCGAATGTGGCCAAGTTCCCAACTTCCTGTCATTGCCCTCTCGGACACGGGGCTGACGAACAGACCACCATGGTATGGTGAACGAGTGGTTAACGTGCGCGATCAATTGATTTTCGGCATGCCGGGGCCGCTGGATACAGCCGCCGTCGAATGGCGCGTGAGCGATTCCCTTGTCGGGTATGAGGAAGCCGTCGCCACGATGGAGGCCCGCGTCGCCGAAATCGCCGCCGGCACCGCGCCCGAACTGGTCTGGCTGGTCGAGCACCCGCCGTTATATACAGCCGGCACCAGCGCCAACCGGGCCGACGTGCTGGACGCGCGCTTTCCGGTATTCGAGAGCGGGCGCGGCGGCCAGATGACCTATCATGGGCCGGGCCAGCGCGTCGGCTATGTCATGCTCGATCTGCGAAAACGCGGCCCGGACGTGCGTCGCTTCGTGGCGACGCTGGAGGAATGGATCATCCGCACGCTGGCGCGCTTCAATGTGCAGGGCGAGCGGCGCGAAGACCGTATCGGCGTTTGGGTGCGAAGGCCTGACAAGGGCCAAGAAAACGGTCAAGTCTATGAAGACAAGATCGCCGCGCTTGGTATTCGGGTGAAACAATGGGTGACGCTGCACGGCATCGCCATCAATGTCGAGCCGGACTTGTCGCACTTTTCCGGCATCGTGCCATGCGGCGTGAGTGCACAGCGTTATGGCGTGACTAGCCTCGCCGATCTCGGCATTCATGTGTCGATGGCGGAAGTCGATATGGCGCTGAAAGGGACGTTCGCCGAGTTGTTCGGTCAGGCGGTCGGCAGCAGCGAGAATTCACCGGCTGAAGCGCCGACTTTGAGATCCGCCTCGATGCCCTCGCGCTGATCGACCTGATCGACACGGGCGCTGAGCGGTCCATAGCCGCAAGCCGCGATCATTCCCTCCACCGATTTCGCCGGGCCTGCGAACACCGCTTCGACCGAGCCGTCGCGCCGGTTGCGCACCCAGCCGGCCAGATCGCGCTGGCGCGCGTGGTGCTCGACGAAAGCGCGGAAGCCCACGCCCTGCACACTCCCGCGCACCAAAATGTGACGAATAATGCGCGGCTCGTCGTCCATTTACGTCTCCACACCGATCATCCGCCGGTTCCGCCCAAGAGCCGAGCAAGTGGCCATGAAAGCGAGTTTTAGCGGAAACTTGTTTCAGGCGAATTCGAGAATCACCGCGTCCACGGCCAGGCTGTCGCCCTGCTTGACGTTGACCTTTTTGACGGTTCCGTCGATCTCGGCGCGCAGCACGTTTTCCATCTTCATGGCCTCGACCACGGCGACGGTTTCGCCAGCTTTGACTTCCTGGCCTTCCTTGACCGCGATCGACACCACCAGACCCGGCATCGGGCACAGCACCAGCTTGCCGGTATCGGCGGCTCTTTTTACCGGCATCAGCCGCGCGTAAGCCGCTTCGCGCTCGGTGTAGACGTAAGCCCTGGTTTCGACACCCTGATAGGAGAGCGCAAAGCCATTCGGAATGTTGCGCACCTGCACCGCCACCGGCTGGCTGTTGATCGAGCCACTCCACAATGGATCGCCCGGCCTCCAGTCCGACGCCATGTGGCGGATGCCGGTCTTGCCGTCGGGCGAGCGCACGCCGATGGTGCCATTCTCGCGTTTGACTTCCAATTTGTATTCCCGGTCGCCGAGCCACACAGCGCGCTGGCTTTCGCGCGTGACCGTGCGGCCGGTCATCTCACCGGAGATATTGCGCTTGCGCTCGCCGAGAACGTGATCGATGCCCGCGGCGACCGAAGCCAGCACCTCCGCGCGTTCGCCGTCAGGCACCTGTGGGTGGAATCCTTCGGGAAATTCCTCGGCGATGAAGCCGGTCGAGAGTTTGCCGGACTTCCAGCGCGGATGCGCCATCAGCGCCGACAAAAACGGAATGTTGTGGCGAATGCCATCGATGACAAAGGCATCGAGCGCCGCGCCCTGCGCTGAAATCGCCTCGGCGCGCGTCGGCGCGTGCGTCACCAGCTTGGCGATCATCGGATCGTAGAACAGCGAAATCTCGCCGCCTTCGTAAACGCCGGTGTCGTTGCGCACGGTGACGCCGCCGGTCACGCGTTCGGCGGGCGGGCGATAGCGCGTGAGCCGCCCGGTCGACGGCAGGAAATTGCGATACGGGTCCTCGGCGTAAACGCGGCTTTCGACCGCCCAGCCATCGAGCTTCACATCGCTCTGCTTGATCGAAAGCTTCTCGCCCGCGGCACTGCGGATCATCTGTTCGACCAGATCGATGCCGGTGATGAGCTCCGTTACCGGATGTTCGACCTGAAGCCGCGTATTCATTTCCAAAAAGAAAAAGCTCTTGTCCTGACCGGCGACGAACTCAACGGTGCCGGCGCTGTCGTAACCGACCGCTTGCGCGAGCGCGACCGCCTGCTCGCCCATTTTTTTGCGCGTGGCCGCGTCGAGCAAAGGCGACGGCGCTTCTTCGATGACTTTCTGATTGCGGCGCTGGATCGAGCATTCGCGCTCATTGAGATAGATGACGTTGCCGTGCTTGTCGCCGAGCAACTGGATTTCGATGTGGCGCGGATCGACAATAAATTTCTCGATGAACATGCGATCGTCGCCGAAGGACGACTTCGCCTCCGACTTCGAACGCGCAAAGCCTTCGGCAACCTCGGACACCGACCAGGCGATGCGCATGCCCTTGCCGCCGCCGCCGGCGGAAGCCTTGATCATCACCGGATAACCGATGTCGTTGGCAATCTTCACCGCTTCCTTCTCATCGGCGATGACGCCAAGGTGGCCGGGAACCGTCGAAACCTTGGCGGCGGCGGCCGCTTTTTTGGATTCGATCTTGTCGCCCATGGCGGCGATGGCCTTGGCGTTCGGCCCGATGAAGACAATGCCAGCGGCTTCCAGCACCTTCGGGAAGGCCTCGCGCTCCGACAAAAAGCCGTAGCCAGGGTGCACCGCCTCCGCACCGCTCTCCTTGCAGGCAGCGACGATCTTCTCCATCACCAGATAGCTTTGGGCCGACGCCGGCGGGCCGATCAGAATGGCCGTATCGGCCATGTCGACGTGCAGCGCGTCCTTGTCGGCCTCCGAATAGACGGCGACCGTCTCGATCCCCATTTTGCGGGCGGTTTTGATGATGCGGCAGGCGATTTCGCCGCGGTTGGCGATCAGGATGCGCTTGAACATGCGAGGCTTTATTCCCGCCGCGAGCCGGCACGGCGAACTTTGCGGCACTGCAGCGAAAAGTCAATGACCACGCTTTAGGCAAGCCCGCGCCGCTCCCCGGAATATCCTTCCGCGCGCCGAGGCGACGGCCAAAGCTTTGTCCTCCGCTCGCGCGCCGCCGCGGCACAGCGTTACTCTTTATGTGCGCCTCTTTTCCGCCTCCATGTCCGCCCCTATATTACCGACGAACGCTTAGACGCATCAATTTGGAGACTCCCATGGCTTTAGCGATTGGCGACACCGCACCGGATTTCGAGGCGGAAACCACCGAAGGCAAAATCCGCTTTCACGACTGGCTGGGCAATTCCTGGGGCGTGCTGTTTTCGCACCCAAAGGATTTCACGCCGATCTGCACCACCGAGCTCGGCACCATGGCGCGCATGAAGCCGGAGTTCGACAAGCGCGACGCCAAGATCATCGGACTGTCGGTCGATCCGGTCGACAACCACAAGAAATGGGCAATCGATATCAAGGACGTCGTCGGCTTTGCGCCGAACTATCCAATGATCGGCGATACCGATCTCACGATTTCGAAAGCCTACGGCATGCTGCCGGCCTCGACTTCCGGCACCTCGGAAGGCCGCACGCCGGCCGACAATCAGACCGTCCGCAACGTCTTCATCATCGGGCCGGACAAGAAAATAAAATTGATCCTGGTCTATCCGATGACTACCGGCCGCAACTTCGATGAAGTCCTGCGCGTGCTCGACTCGCTCCAGCTCACCGCCAAGCACCGCGTCGCGACGCCGGCGAACTGGAAGCAGGGCGAAGACATCTTCCTCACCGGCGCCATCAGCGACGATGAAGCCAAAAAGCTCTACCCGGGCGGCTACAAGCAGCCGAAACCCTATATGCGTATCGCGCCGCAGCCGAAGTAACTTCCGAAGAGCGGCTCAAACCAGATTTGTGCCAGATTTGTGCCAGATTTGTGCCAAATTTGTGCTATGTGAAGGGCGCGGGTCATTCCGCGCCCTTTGCTATGCAAGCCAACGCCCTTTATGCCAGACCTCGGCTTCATCCACCGTTTCATCCGCGCCAGCGCGCCGGGCCTGCCGGCCTTGCTGCTGCTGCACGGCACCGGCGGCGACGAGAACGATCTCATCCCGCTCGGCCAAGCTTTGTCGCCCGGCAGCGCGCTCTTGTCGCCGCGCGGCAAGGTATTGGAAAACGGCATGCCGCGCTTTTTCCGTCGGCTCGGGCCGGGCCAATTCGACCTCGACGATCTCAAAACTCGTACCGCCGAACTGGCCGACTTTATCCAATCCGCGCGTGAAGCTTACGGCATCGACAGGCCTGTCGCGGTCGGCTTTTCCAATGGCGCCAATATCGCCGCCTCGCTGTTGTTGTCGCGGCCGGAGGTGCTGGCCGGTGCGATTTTGTTGCGCGGTATGCTGGCAGTCGAGCCAGCGCCAATGCCGGCGCTCAACGGCAAGCCGGTGCTGCTGCTATCCGGCGCCAGCGACACCATGATTTCCGCCGCCGGGCGCGACCGGTTGGTGGCGACGTTACAACAAGCCGGTGCAGCGCTTTCCTACAAAATCCTTCCCAGCGGCCATAATTTCACGCAAAACGATCTCACCATCGCCACGCATTGGCTAAAGACCGCACTGGAGCCTTGACACTATGTCCGACGTCAACGAGGCGGCGCATCAGCAGCCGCCCTTTGCAAATTTCCTTGGCCTCAAAGTGACGCACGTCTCGCCCGAGCGCGTCACCGCCGAATTGCCAGTGCGCGAAGAACTGAACAACCGTTTCGGCATCATGCATGGCGGCGCCATTATGGCGCTGGCCGACAATCTCGGCGGCACCGCCACCACGGCGAATTTGAAAGATGGCCAGTCGACTACGACGATCGAAAGCAAGACCAATTTTTTCGCCGGCGTGCCGATTGGCGATGTCGCCTATGCCGAATGCACGCCGCTGCATCGCGGTCGCAGCACTATGGTCTGGCAGACGCGCATCACCCGCGGCGACGGGCGATTGTGTGCGCTGGTGACGCAGACGCAGATGGTGCTGGAGCCGAAAAAGAAAGGCTAGAGCCTTTCCGGCTTTGATGGAATCAAAGCCGGAACTCTAGCTTTTATTTTATCGCGTTTTCTTCACGCGAACCGGTATCCACTTCGCTCGAAAACGCTCTAGCGTTGCGCTGTCACCGACGCGACCGCGTTGCCGGCGGCTGACGCCACGCGAGCGCCGCGATTGACCAGCACGACCCCGGCGGCGCAGACCACCATGCCGACAATCGAAAGCGCATCGAGCGTTTCGCCGAACAGCACAAAGGCCATCAGCGCGGTCACCACCGGCACCAGATAAAACAGACTGGCAAAACCGGTCGCGGCCGAGCGGCGGATCAGCCAATACATCAAACCCACAGCGGCAATTGACAACACCAGCACCAGCCAGGCGATGGCGAAAACAAGCTCGCCGCTCCAATGAATGACGCGCGTCTCGAAGACAAAGGCGGCGCAAGAAAACAGCACGCAGGCGCCGGCATATTGCACCGTGTTGCCGCTGCGCCAATCGATCTTGCCGCAGAAGCGCTTCTGATAGAGCGTGCCGAAGGTAATGCCGATGAGCGAGACGAAGCTGGCGCTCCATCCGAGCACGCTCGCTTCCGCCACCATCTGGCGGTCGTGCAGCACCAGCGCGACGCCGGCGAGCCCGAGCGCCAGTCCGAACCATTGCAGCCGCGTCACCGTCTCGCCCATGAAGCGGCTGGCGATGGTCGAGATCAGGATCGGTTGCATGCCGGGGATCAGCGCCGAGATGCCCGCCGGCACGCCCTGGCTGATGGCTGTGAAGACGCCGCCAAGATAAAGCCCGTGCACCATGAAACCGGCCAGTAGGCTGTGGCCAGCCTCCGGTGCGTTGGGCCAGCGCGCGCCGCCGATCACCGCGATGGCCGCCATGATCAGGACGACGAAGACCATGCGCACGGCCAGAAACATCATCGGCTCGATGTAAGGCAGCCCGAACCGCGCGCCGATAAAACCGGTGCTCCAGAGCAGGACGAACAGCATCGGCGCGCAAGCAATCGCCAGTTTGGTCAGGCGCATTGGCAATCCGGAAAAGAATGTGGCGTGAATCAGGCGGGCGGTAGAAGGCCCTATAACATTCTCGGGGCCGGATGGCTTCCTTCTTTCCGCGCCGGTGTCGTGCTGCTCAGGTAACGGGAACCCGGATCCCGCCCGCGATATACGCAACCCAGCCGGGCGCAACTTTTATGGCGTTCGAGGGTTTTCTCCTTGCGAGACGACAACATCCGTCTTGGAACCAAGGAGGATTCGTCATGAGCGACCCGCGTTTTACCGATCCCCGGTTTAACGATCCGCGTATCAGCGATCCCGTGCTGCGCCGAGGCGAGAATGTCGGCGGCGTCTGGGGCTGGATTGCCGGCCTCGCCGTTGTGGCTTTGATCGCGTTCATCGTAATTGCCGGCTGGAATAGCGGCGGCACCAATACCGCCAATAACGGTGCCGGCAACACACCGCCGATGACCACCGGCGCCGGAGCGCCAATGCGCAACGTCACGCCGCCGTCGACAACCGGCTCGGGCGCTACTTCGCCTGCGCCGCAGCCTTTGTCGCCGCCCCCGGCGAAAAACGGGACATAGTAACATTTAGCGACGTTCCGTTACGACGAATTGATCCGTTACGACGAATTGATCCGGCGCCGCAGGGCGCCGGATTTCGTTTTATCGGAACCGCAAGGCAGCCAAGGGTTTATCTTTTCAGGAGGCAGACCCATGAGCGACAACGATCCGAAAAAGCGCGCCGATAAATTGCAAGCCGACCCGCTTCTGCTCGAAGGTCAACGCGGCCCGCGCTGGAGTTGGGTTGCGTTTGGGCTTCTGGCGGCGATCGCTATTCTAGCTTTTGTCACCGTCACGACCGGTACGCATCAAATGACGCAGCAACCGGTGACTTCGAGGCCGCCGATGACAACCGGCTCGGGGACGCCCACGCAGCCGGTCGTGCCGTCCGGCCGCACCACCAGCGGCTCGATCCCTGCGACGCCCGCACCTGAGGCCGGCAAAACACCGCCGCCGTCAGCAGACACCAAATAATCACCGGCTAGTGGTCCGATTCTAACATTCGCATCCCGTCTGTGGAGGCACTTTTGCGAATGTTAGAATCAAAGGACCACTAGCAAGTTATTGTTGCTAGTGGAGCTTTGGATTTGACGTTCGCTTACGATATTCGCGGCAAGCGGGT
>DASRLA010000068.1:0-48436 GCA_035648715.1 Pseudolabrys sp. | reverse complement strand
CGCCGTTCGGCGGCTTGAGCACAAAGCCGGCCGGCACATTCCACCGTCTGCTGATGTCGCCGGGTCCGATCTTCGAGCCGCAGGCCGAAGGCGCCGATGGTTACGGCGCGGCGCGCGCCTGTTATGCGGCGGGCTTTCGCCGCGACGACATCGTGCACAACTCGTTCGCCTATCATCTCACACCGGGCGGATTCATTTTGGAGTCCGGTTGCTTTGCCCTCGGCTGCGCCGTCATTCCCGGCGGCGTCGGCAATACCGAGCAGCAGCTCGAGGCGATCGCGCACTACAAGCCGTCCGGCTATGTCGGCACGCCCGACTTCCTCAAGATCCTGGTCGACACCGCGACGAAGACCGGCAAGGACGCGTCATCGTTCAAGCGCGCACTCGTGTCCGGCGCCGCGCTGCCCGGTTCGCTACGCGATGAGTTGGGAAAACGCGGCGTCGCGGTGCTGCAATGCTACGCCACCGCCGAACTGGGCGTCATCGCTTACGAAAGCGACGCGCGTGAGGGAATGATTGTGAATGAGCACGTCATTCTTGAAATCGTGCGCCCCGGCACCGGCGAGCCGGTGGCCGAAGGCGAGGTCGGTGAGGTGGTCGTCACCTCGTTCAATCCCGATTACCCGATGATCCGGCTTGCCACCGGCGATCTGTCGGCGCTGCTGCCGGGCATCTCGCCCTGCGGGCGCACCAATGTGCGGATCAAAGGCGGGATGGGCCGCGCCGACCAGACCGCCAAGGTCAAGGGCATGTTTGTGCATCCGAAACAGATCGCGCAGGTGGCGGCGCGCCATCCTGAACTTAATAAGCTTCGCCTCGTAGTCGGCCGCGAATCCGAACAGGATACCATGACCTTGCAGGCCGAAAGCACGTCGCAAGACGACGCGCTCGCCAATGCCGTCGCCGCCACCGTGCAGTCGGTCACCAAGCTCAAAGCTACGGTCAAGCTGGTAGCAACCGGGACGTTGCCGAATGACGGGAAGGTCATCGCGGATGAGAGGCCGGTGGGTTAGGGCGCTCTTGACCCCACTCGCCATTTCCCGCTGATAGTGCCTATGACCACTGCCACCCAGTTGCCATCCGGGCATCCGGCTTTGCCGCCGCGCCGCATCGGCGTGCTTCTGGTCAATTTGGGCACTCCGGATGCGACCGACTATTGGTCGATGCGGCGGTACCTTTCCGAATTCCTCTCCGACCGCCGCGTGATCGAGGAAAACCCGGTCAAGTGGTGGCTGGTGCTCAACCTCATCATCCTGACGTTCCGGCCCGGCCGCAAAGGCCGCGACTATGACAAAATCTGGAACAAGCAACGCAACGAGTCATTCCTTAAGACCATCACGCGCTCGCAATCCGACAAACTCGGAGCGGCTTTGGCGAGCGACCCGCGTCTTCTGGTCGACTGGGCCATGCGCTACGGCAACCCGTCGATTCGATCGCGTCTTGACGCGATGCAGAAAGCCGGTTGCGACCGCATTCTGATCGTGCCGCTTTATCCGCAATATGCCGCCGCCACCACCGCCACTGTCTGCGACAAGGCCTTCGAGATGCTGGCCAGGATGCGCTGGCAGCCGGCGCTGCGCGTCGCGCCCGCTTATTTCGACAATCCGGTTTATATCGACGCACTGGCGACATCGCTGGAAGAAAGCCTGACCAAGCTCTCATTCAAGCCGGACGTCGTCATCGCTTCTTTCCACGGTATGCCGCAGGAATATCTCGAAAAGGGCGATCCGTATTACTGCCAATGCGCCGCCACCGCGCGGTTGTTGCGTCAGCGCCTCCAACTCGATGACCAGCAATTAATGCTGACCTTCCAGTCACGCTTCGGTCCGGCGGAATGGCTCAAGCCTTATACCGACGCCACCGTGAAATCTCTGGCCGAGCGCGGTGTGAAAAATCTGGCCATTATCACTCCGGGCTTTTCCTCCGATTGCTTGGAGACCCTGGAGGAGATCGCGATGGAGAATGCCGAGATTTTCCGCCACGCCGGCGGCGAAAATTTTGCCGCCATCCCCTGCCTCAACGACAGCGAGGGTGGCATGGCGGTGATTCGCGATGTCGTCACGCGCGAGCTTCAGGGCTGGATTTAGGCCCTAATCGGCGACTTTTGCCACCCCGGTGGCAATCAACACCTCGTTAACCATAGGCCTTTAACGTCCGTTAACCACTTCCCGCCGCCTGCGGGGCGCGCTGTTGCGTGCCTGCGCGGCCGCTCAAGGAGGCTTAAGGCTGACCGTGCCGCGCCTTCCACCCTTGCATCCGGCCGCGCTCCTCGGCGCCGGCCTGATCGCGGTCGCCTGCGCGGCCGCGCTTGGCTGTGGCGTGGCAGCTGCGCAGATGGTCACGCCGGATAATTCCGACCCACTGACGCCGACGCTGCAAACCGACCCGCGCAAGCCGCCGCCGCTGTTTCATAAGTTTTCCCCGCCGGAGCAGGCGCAACTGGCAACAACGCCGACCTTCACCGAGCCGCCCTCGGCTTCGGGCGACACCGGCTTCGATTCGACCAACAGCCGGAAGAAAAAGGCAAAGGCGAACGCCGCGAAATCAAAATCCAAGACTAATCCGAAACCCGCCGATGCCGCCGCCGTTGCTCCGCCGGCGGAGCCGGCGGTCTCGCCTTACCAGAAGCCGTTCCCGCTCAACGGCGCCTATGCATCGGCGCCCAATACGCCGCCGGTTGAGGCCGGTCCGATTCGCAAGAAGCCGACCAAACACAAGGCACACAGCGAACCCGACGACCCGTACGCGCAACTCGGCGTGCAGGCCGGCGCCTTCACGCTTTTTCCGGCCATCGAATTAAGCGGCGGCTACAACACCAATCCGTCGCAAAGCTCAAATCCCAAGGGCGCCTCGCTTTACTCCGTCGCGCCGGAATTGCGCGCGCAATCGAACTGGTCGCGCCACGAACTCAAGGCCGACCTGCGTGGCAGCTATACCGGCTACAGCCCGGACCCTGAGCCTAGTCTGTCGGCTCCCGCCGCCAACGGCAAAATCGATGGACGCATCGACGTCACCAGGTCGACGCGCCTCGACCTGGGTGGCCGCCTGACGGTCGGCACCGACAATCCCGGCAGTCCGGATTTGCAGGCCGGGCTCGCCAAGCTGCCGGTTTATACGACCTATGGCGGCAGCGCCGGCATCGGGCAGAAATTCAACCGCTTCGATTTATCGGTGAAAGCCGATGCCGAGCGCACATTCTACCAGGCCTCGTCACTCACCGACGGCACGACCGCCAGCAACGACGATCGCAATTACAATCAATATGGCGGCATCGTTCGCGGGGCTTACGAACTGTCGCCGGGCGTGACGCCGTTTGTGGAAGCGCGCGCCGACACCCGCAAGCACGATCTCGCCGCCGATCTGTCGGGGTTCCAGCGCAATTCGAACGGCGTTACCGTCAAGGCGGGCAGCACCTTCGAATTGTCACGCCTGCTCACCGGCGAAATAGCGCTCGGCTACACCACGCGCAAATATGAGGACGCGCGGCTTGAAAACCTCAGCGGCCTGATCGGCGACGCGTCGCTCGTCTGGACCGCCAGCGCGCTCACCACCGTCAAATTCACGGCGTCGTCCTCGGTCGGCGAAACGACGGTGCCCGGAGTGTCCGGCGTGCTCTATCGCAGCGCGGCGCTACAGGTCGACCAGGCCTTCCGGCGCTGGCTGATAGGCAGCGTCAAGCTCGGCTTCGGGCTCGACAGCTACGATGGGATGGATCGCGACGATAAACATTTCTCGGCCGGCGTTGGCCTGACCTACAAGCTCAACCGCTTCGCGCAGATTAAAGGCGACATCCGCCAGGATTGGACGCGCTCCAACGTCACCGGCAACGACTACACCGCCACCATATTCATGCTCGGGCTGCGCTTGCAGCGCTGAGGATTATTTTGCGCCGAGCATTCGCTCCAGTTCGGCGCGCAGTTCCGGTGCGATGTCGGGCCGTTCCAGACCATAGGCGATATTGGCGGTGAGAAAACCGATCTTCGAGCCGCAGTCGAAACTGCGGCCTTCGAACTTCAAGCCATAGAAGGGCTGCTTCTTCGCCAGCGCCACCATCGCGTCGGTCAACTGGATTTCGCCGCCGGCGCCGGCCGCCTGTTTGCCGAGCAGGTCGAACAATTCCGGCTGCAGGATATAGCGGCCGGTGATGGAGAGGTTGGATGGCGCGTCCGCCGCCTTCGGCTTCTCGACCATTTGTGTGATTGCAAAGGCTTTGCCCTTGGGCTTGCCGATGCCGACCACGCCGTACATGTGAACGCGGTCCTTCGGCACTTCCTCGACGGCGATGATATTGGCCTTTTCATCGAGATCTTTTGCAGCGTCGATCATCTGCGCCAGGCAGCCGCGCGGATGTTGCACCAGCACGTCCGGCAGGATGACCGCGAAGGGTTCATTGCCGACCAGTTCGCGCGCGCACCAGACCGCGTGGCCCAAGCCGAGCGGCGATTGTTGGCGGGTGAAGGCAGTGCCGCCGGCGTCCGGCAGATCTTCTTTCAAGAGCTTGAGGTCGGCCTTCTTGCCGCGCTCCATCAGCGTCAATTCCAGTTCGAACTGACGGTCGAAATGGTCCTCGATCACGCTCTTGTTACGGCCGGTGACGAAGATGCAATGCTCAATGCCGGCCTGACGCGCCTCATCGACCACGTGCTGGATCAGCGGGCGATCGACGACAGGCATCATTTCCTTCGGCATGGCCTTGGTGGCGGGCAGGAACCGGGTTCCGAGACCGGCGACGGGAAAAATGGCTTTGCGAATGCGTTTCATGGACGTGACGGCTCGTTGGAGTGGTAATGGCGCCTAGCGAAGCAAAAAGCATGGCTGCGACCAAAGGTCCAGATTGCGGCTGGAGAGGTCCAACTATGGCGGTAATCGTAGCCTATTAACGTCCCCGAAACGATATCGCGCGACCCATAGAGGGGTGCGGGACGAAACCGTAACGGGCGAGACCGGTAATTTCATGGGAATGACCCGAGCCAAAACGCAACTGACGCTCGCCGGTGTGGTTCTGGCGGTCGCGGCGTCGGGCGTAGCGGCGGCACAGGGCAATGGTGACCGCACCGGCGCTATTCGCTCAGGAACCTATGTCGAGCGACCTACTATCAACGAATGGAGTGGCGAGGACGGCGGCTCCGGCGATCCGCTGATGACCGCGGCGGCGATCCGGCAGGCGGCGGCGAATTTCCACCGCTGTGTTGAAGGTTTGTGGCCGGCGGCGGCGCACAAGGGCGTCTCGCGCCCGGTCTTCGAGCAGATGACTTCGCGGCTGACGCCCGACTTGCGCATCATGGATCTGCTCGACAGCCAGCCGGAATTCACCAAGCCGGTCTGGGACTATCTCGACGTGCTGGTCAATGACGACCGCGTCGCAACTGGCCGCGCGCTCTTGGAAAAATATCGTCGCACTTTCGATGCTGCGGAAAAAGCCTATGGCGTCGACCGCTATACCATCGCCGCGATCTGGGGTGTCGAGACCAATTACGGCGAGATCGGCGGCGACCGACCGGTGCTGCGCTCGACCGCGACGCTCGCCTGTATCGGCCGCCGTCAACACTACTTCCGCGATGAATTCATCGCCGCGCTCGATATTCTCAACCGCGGCGACGTCAAGCCGGACAAGCTGGTCGGCTCCTGGGCCGGCGCATTCGGGCCGACGCAATTCATGCCGACCGCCTTCAAGCGCTATGCCGTCGACTTCGACCGCGACGGCCGTCGCGACGTGGTCGATTCCATGCCCGATCTGATCGCCTCGACCGCCAACAATTTGAAGATGGTCGGCTGGCGCAGCGGCGAAACCTGGGGCTACGAAGTCGTCATCCCGGCGAATTTTGATTTTCGGCTGGCCGACCATCGTCGCGAAATGACAATCGCAGACTGGCAGCGGCAAGGGATTGTGCGTCCGGGAGGTAAGCCGTTCCCGCATCCGAACAGCTCGGCCTTCCTGTTGGTGCCGGCCGGCGTGCAGGGCCCAGGGTTTCTGATGCTGCCGAATTTCCGGGTAATCATGCGCTACAACCCGGCCGAAGCCTATGCGCTGGCGATCGGCCATCTGTCCGACCGGTTGCGCGGGGGCGGCACTTTCGCGCAAGGCTGGCCGCGCTACGAGCGGGTGCTGACCCGTGAGGAACGGCTGGAGCTTCAGCAGTTGCTGGAGCGGCGCGGTTTCGACGTCGGCGAGCCGGATGGCCGTTTGGGCGCCAAAACCAGGGCCGCATTGCGCGATTTCCAGGCCCGCATCGGCCGGGTTCCCGATGGGTTTGCCTCCGCCAGCCTGTTGCAGCGCCTGCGCAGCCGTTAACCTAGCCACGCCTTAGACCTTCGAGTTGACATTTTTTCGGGGCTAATAGTCCATGCGCTATCGGCGCCCGAGCGTTACCTTAGCGGCGCGGATCAGGAAGCACGGACGTTCAGCATGAGTGGCAAAGCTGGATACAAGACTCGCTATATGCGCTGGCTGGCCGGCATGGTCATACTGACGCTGGCGGAGTGCGCCGGCGTCGCCGCGATTGAAATTTCGCTGAGCGGACCGGCGCAGGCCCAGCGCTACGACGACCGCTATTCACTCGGCAGCCGGCAGCGCCGCGGAGGATTCTTTCAGCAATTATTCGGCCCAACCGAACAGCAGCAACGCGACGTCGAGCATTCTGCTCCGGTCGAAAGTTCGCGCGCGCCGGCGCCGCGCAAGCCAGATCCGAAAGCCGAACCGGTCGAAGCCACGACGTCAATCGTCGTGATGGGCGACGGCATGGCCGACTGGCTGGCCTACGGACTGGAAGATGCTTTCGCGGACACGCCCGAAGTGGCCATCGTGCGCAAGAGCAAGATTTATTCCGGCCTGCTGCGCTATGACGCCAAGAGCGATATCGATTGGTGGCACGCGGCGCGCGATATTCTCAGCGGCGAGAAGGCGAATTACGTCGTGATGATGCTGGGCGTCGGCGACCGTCAGAACATTCGCGAAAGAGACATCGCCAAGGAAGCCGAGAAGAAGGACGCGGACAAAAAGGAAGCCGACAAAAAGGAAGTCGATAAGAAAGACGCCGACAAGAAAGATCAGGGAAAGGACGGCAAAAAGCCCGCCGAAGACACCTCGATCGTTGCGCCGGAGCCGCCGCCCGGCAAAAAATCGAATGGCATTGTCGAATTCCGCAGCGATCAATGGGAGAAGGTCTATTCGCGGCGCATCGACGAAACGGTGGCTGCGCTCAAGAGCAAGGGCGTGCCCGTGTTCTGGGTCGGGCTGCCATCGATCCGCGGCGCCAAGTCGACCGCCGACGCCGTCTATCTCAACGATCTTTATCGCGTACGCGCCGAGCGCGCCGGCGCAATCTACATCGATGTATGGGATGGATTCGTTGACGAGGCCGGCAAGTACGCCACTTACGGTCCCGACTATGAAGGCCAGACGCGCCGCCTGCGCTCGGGCGACGGCGTCTTTTTCACGAAATACGGCGCGCGCAAGCTGGCGCATTATGTCGAGCGCGAAGTTCGCCGCTACATGGGCAATCGCGGATTGCTGGCACTGCCGTCCGGACCGCTCGGTCCGTTGCCCGGCGACAGCAAGCCGACGGCGCGGCCTTTGGCCGGGCCGGTCGTGCCCTTGACCATGGCACCGGGAAATTCAGAGGAACTACTTGGCGGGGCCGGTGCGGTTTCCGCACGCGCGGATGCAACGGCTGCTGGCGTGCTGGTCAAGGGCGATTCCGTGGCGGCGCCAGCCGGCCGCGCCGACGATTTCATCTGGCCACGCGGCAACGACGCCGCGCGCTCCGCCGTCCCGGCGGCAAAGCCGGAAGCAAAGCTCGAAGCGGCCGCATTGCCGGGGAATCCCGTCGCCAATCCGAAGCCGGCCAAAAAGCCGGCAGTAAAACCGGTCAATAATCAAGCCGAGCAGCGGCCGCAACAGGAAGCGCCGCGCCCGTCGCAACCGGTGCAGCGTTCCTCGGAAAAGCTGTTCGGCCCGAAAGGGCCATTCGGCTGGATGCGTTGATTAAAACTGGCGGCGCGCATTAGCGCGGCAGCGTCGTCGATCCCATCAGGAACTCGTCGACCGCGTGCGCGCATTGGCGGCCTTCGCGGATCGCCCACACTACCAATGACTGGCCGCGCCGCATGTCGCCGGCGGCGAACACTTTCGGCACGGAAGTTACGTACGAATCGGTGTCGGCCGAGACATTGCCGCGTTGATCGAGCGCGACGTCGAAGGCCTTCAGCATGCCTTCGTGCAGCGGATGCAAGAAGCCCATGGCGAGCAGTACCAGATCGGCCTCGATGTCGAATTCGGTGCCGGGGATCGGCTTGAACCTGGCGTCCAGCCGCGCGCAACGCAGCTTTTTCACCTGGCCGTTTTCGCCGGAAAAGCTCTGCGTGCCGACCGCGAAGTCGCGCTCGGCGCCTTCCTGGTGGCTGGAGGACGTGCGCATCTTGAGCGGCCAATCCGGCCAGGTCAAAAGCTTGTTCTCGTGCTCCGGCGGCTGCGGCATGATCTCGAAATTGACGACTGAAACCGCGCCCTGACGGATCGAGGTGCCGATGCAGTCCGAACCCGTGTCGCCGCCGCCGATGACCACAACCTTTTTGCCTGTCGCCAGGATCGGTTCGACCGGCCCCAGCGGCTCGTTCGACAAGCGCCGGTTCTGCTGCGGCAGGAAGTCCATGGCGAAATGGATGCCCTTCAAGTCGCGGCCGGGGATCGGCAGGTCGCGCGGCTTTTCCGCGCCGCCGGTCAGCACGATGGCGTCATAGCCGCCGATCAGTTTCTCGATCGGCAGATTAACCCCGACGTCGGCGCCGTAATGGAAATGCACGCCCTCGGCCTGCATCTGCTCGACGCGGCGGTCGACGTGAATCTTCTCCATCTTGAAGTCCGGGATGCCGTAGCGCAGCAGGCCGCCCGCTTTCGCCCAGCGCTCATAGACATGCACGTCGTGGCCGGCGCGCGCGAGCTGTTGCGCGCAAGCAAGGCCGGCAGGCCCGGAGCCGACCACGGCGACCTTCTTGCTCGTTTTGGGCGCGGTAGCCTCGGGCTTCAAACCTTGCGCGATGGCGCGGTCGGCGATCTCGCATTCGATAGTTTTGATCGTGACCGGATTTTCGTCGATGTTGAGCGTGCAGGAGGCTTCGCACGGCGCCGGGCAGATGCGTCCGGTGACCTCGGGAAAATTATTGGTCGAATGCAGGTTGCGCGCGGCCTCGTCCCAGTTGCCGCGATAGACCAGATCGTTCCAGTCCGGAATCTGGTTGTTGACCGGGCAGCCGGTGGGCGCACCGGTAATGCGGCTGGTGCCGTGGCAATAGGGCACGCCGCAATCCATGCAGCGCGCGGCCTGGTCGCGCACTTCCTTGTCGGAAAGCGGCAGCACGAACTCATGCCAATGCTTGATACGCTCCTCAATCGGTGCGTATTTGCGGTCGTGGCGATCGATTTCGAGAAACCCGGTGATCTTACCCATGTTCTTCTTATTCCGCCGCCTGCATGGTGGCGGCCTTTTTCTTGGCCATCTCGGCGAGCGCACGGGCGTATTCGACCGGCATCACTTTCTTGAACAGCGGACGATAGCGATCCCAGTTCGCCAAAATTTCTTCCGCGCGCCTGGAACCGGTATAGCGCGCATGATCGGCGATCAGCTTGCGCAGCCGCTCGGCATCCTTGGCGGTAAGATCGCCCATGATGTCGACCAGGCCGTGCGAGGTCAGATCGTTCTTCTCGTTGTATTCGCTCTCGGCGATTGCTTCTTCCTCCGGCACCGGCTCGAGCGACACCATCGCCATATTGCAGCGGCTCTCGAACGTGCCGTCCTCGTCGATCACGTAAGCTATTCCACCGGACATGCCGGCGGCGAAATTGCGTCCGGTCTGGCCGAGAACGACCACGATGCCGCCGGTCATGTATTCGCAGCAATGGTCGCCTGCGCCTTCGATCACGGCGATGGCGCCGGAATTGCGCACGGCGAAGCGCTCGCCGGCGACGCCGCGGAAATAGCATTCGCCGGCGATCGCGCCGTACATCACCGTATTGCCCACGATGATCGACTCTTCCGGCACGATGCCTGAATCGGCCGGCGGCCGGATGACGATACGGCCACCCGACAGGCCCTTGCCGACATAGTCGTTGGCGTCGCCGTCGAGTTCGAAGGTGATGCCCTTGGCCAGCCACGCGCCGAAGGTCTGCCCGGCGGTGCCGGTGAAACGCACATGAATGGTGCCGTCCGGCAGGCCCTCGTGACCGTAACGCTTGGCAACCTCGCCCGACAGCATGCCGCCGCAGGCGCGGTTGGTCGAGTTGATCGCGGTTTGCAGACGCACCGGCGCGCCGCGGTCGAGCGCAGCCTGCGATTCCGCAATCAGCTTGCGATCCAGGACATGCTCGAGATGGTGGTCCTGCTTTTCGCAATGGAAGATCGCGGTCTGTGCGTCCGCCGTCGGCTTGTGGAATAGCTTGGAGAAGTCGAGGCCCTTGGCTTTCCAGTGCGCCACCAGCTTGCGCTGGTCGAGTAGCTGCATCTGGCCGACCATGTCGTCGAATTTGCGGAAGCCCATCGCCGCCATCGCCTCGCGCACTTCCTCGGCGACGAAGAAGAAATAATTGATGACGTGCTCGGGCAGGCCGGTGAAGCGCTTGCGCAGGCGCGGGTCTTGCGTGGCGACGCCGACTGGGCAAGTGTTGAGATGGCATTTTCGCATCATGATGCAGCCGGCCGCGATTAGCGGCGCGGTGGCAAAGCCGAATTCGTCGGCGCCCAAAAGCGCGCCGACGATGACGTCGCGTCCAGTGCGGATGCCGCCGTCGACCTGCACCGCGATGCGACCGCGCAACTTGTTGCGCACCAGCGTCTGGTGGGTTTCGGCGAGCCCGATTTCCCAAGGGCTGCCGGCATGCTTGAGCGAGGTGAGGGGCGAAGCGCCGGTCCCGCCTTCAAAGCCTGAAATGGTGACGTGGTCGGCGCGCGCCTTGGAGACGCCGGCAGCGACCGTGCCGACGCCGACTTCGGAGACGAGCTTGACCGAGACCGCGCCGGTCGGATTGACGTTCTTCAAATCGAAGATGAGCTGCGCGAGATCCTCGATCGAATAAATGTCATGGTGCGGCGGCGGTGAAATCAGGCCGACGCCCGGCGTCGAATAGCGCACGGCGGCGATGGTCTTGTCGACCTTGTGGCCGGGCAACTGGCCGCCTTCGCCGGGCTTGGCTCCCTGCGCCATCTTGATCTGCATCATGTCCGAGTTGACGAGATACTCCGTCGTAACGCCAAAACGTCCGGAGGCGACCTGCTTGATCGCCGAACGCATCGAATCGCCGTTCGGCATCGGCTTGAAGCGGTCGCTCTCTTCGCCGCCTTCGCCGGTGTTCGACTTGCCGCCGATGCGATTCATGGCAATCGCAAGCGTGGTATGCGCCTCACGCGAAATCGAACCATAGGACATGGCGCCGGTCGAGAAACGCCGCACGATTTCCTTGGCCGGCTCGACTTCATCGATCGGCACGGCTTTTCGGCCCGCGGCTTCCGCTAACTTGACGTTGAACAGCCCGCGAATGGTCAGAAAGCGCTCGTTCTGGTCGTTCACGATCTGCGCGAAGGCGCGATAGTGATCCTGCGAATTACCGCGCACGGCGTGTTGAAGCCGCGACACCGTTTCGGCGGTCCAGACATGGTCCTCGCCGCGCACGCGCACGGCGTAGTCGCCGCCGACGTCGAGCATGCTGCGGTAGATCGGCGAATCCGAGAAGGCGTCGATGTGGCGGCGCACGGTCTCTTCCGCGATCTCCGGCAGGCCGACGCCTTCGATCTGCGTATGCGTACCGGTGAAATATTTGTCGACGAATTCCTGCCGCAGGCCGACGGCGTCGAAAATCTGCGCGCCGCAATAGGACTGGTAGGTCGAGATGCCCATCTTGGACATCACCTTCAACAGGCCCTTGTTGATCGACTTGATGTAGCGCTTGACTACTTCGTAGTCGTCGACCTTCTGCGGCAGCGTGTCCTTCATCGCCGTCAGCGTCTCAAAGGCGAGATAGGGATTGATCGCTTCGGCGCCGTAGCCGGCCAGGCACGCGTAATGGTGCACCTCGCGCGGCTCGCCGGTTTCCAGCACTAGGCCGACCGAGGTGCGCAGGCCCTTGCGAATGAGATGATGATGGACGGCGGCGCAGGCGAGCAGCGCCGGGATCGGGATGCGTTCGGCGTTGGCGCGCCGGTCGGACAGGATGATGATGTTGCAGCCGCCGTTGACCTCTTCCTCGGCGCGCACGCACAATTCGTCGATCGCCCAGTCCATGCCGTCGGCGCCGTGCTCGGACGGAAAAGTGATGTCGAAGGTCATCGACTTGAAATGGTCGCCGGTCAATTCGTGAATCGAACGGATCTTTTCTAGGTCGGCATTGCTCAGGATCGGCTGGCGAACTTCCAGCCGCTTGGTGTTCGACATGCCTTCGTGGTCGAGCAAATTCGGGCGCGGCCCGATGATCGAGACGAGACTCATTACCAACTCTTCGCGGATCGGATCGATCGGCGGGTTGGTCACCTGCGCGAAATTCTGCTTGAAATAAGTGAACAGCGGCTTCGGCTTGGCCGACAGCGCCGAGATCGGTGTGTCGTTGCCCATCGAGCCGATGGCTTCCTCGCCGGTCGCGCCCATCGGCGTCATCAACAGCTTGATGTCTTCCTGCGTGTAGCCGAACAATTGCTGACGATCGAGCAGTGAAAGGTTCGACTTCGGCGAGCTGTTGCCGGTGCCGGGCATTTCTTCCAGCACCATCTGGGTGCGGGTCAGCCACTCGCGATAGGGATGGCTCTTGGCCAGCGTCGCCTTCAATTCCTCGTCGGGAATGAGCCGGCCTTCGTCGAGATCGACGAGCAGCATCTTGCCCGGTTGTAGTCGCCACTTCTTGATGATGTCCTTTTCGGCAATCGGCAGCACACCCATTTCCGACGCCATGATGATGCGGTCGTCATTGGTCAGGAAATAGCGCGCCGGCCGCAGGCCGTTGCGGTCGAGCGTGGCGCCGATCTGGCGCCCGTTGGTGAAGGCGATCGCGGCCGGCCCGTCCCACGGCTCCATCAACGCGGCGTTGTATTCGTAGAACGAGCGGCGCTCTTCGTCCATCAGCGGATTGCCGGCCCAGGCCTCCGGGATCATCATCATCACGGCGTGCGCGAGCGAGTAGCCGCCTTGCGTGAGAAATTCGAGCGCGTTGTCGAAGCAGGCGGTGTCGGACTGGCCTTCATAGGAGATCGGCCACAGCTTCTTGATGTCCTTGCCGAACAGCGGCGAAGAAACCGAAGCTTGCCGCGCCGCCATCCAGTTGACGTTGCCGCGCAGCGTGTTGATTTCGCCGTTATGCGCGACCATGCGATAGGGGTGCGCCAGCGACCAGGTTGGGAAGGTGTTGGTTGAAAAGCGCTGGTGCACCAGCGCAATGGCGCTTTCGAAATCCGGATCGTGCAGGTCGGGATAATACTTGCCGAGCTGATCGGCCAGGAACATGCCCTTGTAGACCACGGTGCGGCAGGAGATCGACACCGGATAATAGCTCGAGGTGCGGCGCTCACGCCGGCGATAGATCGCGTTCGAGATCGACTTGCGCAGGATGTAGAGCTTGCGTTCGAACTCATCCTCACTGATTTTCTTTTTGCCGCGGCCGATAAAGACCTGCATGTGCCTGGGTTCGGTCGGCTTGACCGATTCACCGAGCGAGGAATTGTCCTTCGGTACGTCGCGCCAGCCGATCAGGCTGAGGCCCTCGCGCGCGATCACGTCGGCATAGATGTCGCGGATGATCTGCTGCCAGTTGGCTTCGTCCGGCATGAACAACTGGCCGACGGCGTATTCGCCGGGCGCGGGCAAGGTGATGCCTAGCTTGGTTGCTTCCTTGACGAAAAACTTGTGCGGGATCTGCACCAGGATGCCGGCACCGTCGCCCATGCGCGGATCGGCGCCGGTGGCGCCGCGATGTTCGAGGTTGCAGAGAATCTGCAAACCGTCCTGCACGATCTGGTGCGACTTCGCGCCCTTGATGTTGGCGACGAAGCCGACGCCGCAGGCGTCCTTGTCGCGCGCGGGATCGTACAGACCCTCGGCTGCCGGAACGCCGGGGTCGGCGGTCGAGCCCATAAACGGCGCATCGGTCGGCGCGGACTTGCTGGCCTTATTGCCGGCCGTCCGTATCAGGTCCGCGCTGTTGTTCCGCTCGGTCATGTCGTCCACCCTCGCCGGCGCTGCCGGCGTACCCGTTACTTCCGCCGCCGCCCAACGCTAAAGCCGTGGGTGCCGCGGTGAAAGCGCAACCAATCTTAAGAAGGCCAGCCTTGCCCGGTCGCCGAGGCTGCTCCCAATCGGGAGACACAGGCGTTTGCCCCACGCTTCCAGGGCCTGCACCGTGGTCGCCGCCATTAGGACAGCATTACTGTCCTAATGGACCATGCCAAATTTTGCACCGCCGCACAAGACTGGTCCACGCCGGATTTGCCGGAAGCTTCTGCTTTGTTGCGGCCGCGCCATTACCCTGAGCAAGAAGAGGACCATGGCGGAGCATTTCACGCAATCCTGTTGCGCCCCGGGCGCTCTGGGCCAAAACGCCTGCCCGATTAACCGTTTAACCGTGGAATCGAGATTTAGCGGCGGTCCTGCGGCGGTTCGCTATGCTCGTGAAAATTTATCAGGAGGCGTTGCTATGACCGATATTACCACCGGCACCCAAAGTCCGCTTGCCGAGCACGACGGCGAAGAGGCGATGGCCAGTCTGGCTGACCGCCTGACCGCACTGGCGCCAACGGCGGCCGAATTTTCGCCGCGCCCGATTGTGTTTCCTTCGCTCGGCGTTCGTGCCGCTTTGACCACGGGCGCGGCCATCGTCAAGCGCGCCGACGAGCGCGCGCGCCGTTCGCGTTCGATCATCGGCACGATCATTGATAGTTTTGTCTCGGCTTGCAGTTTTATTCCTTACGCGGTGGTGGCTTTGGCGTTGCGTCTGACCATGGCGCGGGTGTTTTTCTTCGATGGCCAGGGCCTGATCGAAGGTCCGCGCTACGCCTTGTCCTACGGCGATTTCAATCTGTCGGCCATGTTGCCGTTGGGGATCAAGGCCGAGGCGATCGCCGCCCTGAGTGCGCATAACCCTGTGCTGCCGTTGCCGGGGGCCTTGACCGCTTATGGCCTTGGCTATGCGGAATTCATTCTGCCGATCATGCTGATCCTCGGCTTCGGTGCGCGCTTTGCCGCGCTCGGACTTATTGGCGTGACCGCCATCATCCAGCTGTATGCCGCGCCGGAATTGCTGTGGAGCGTGCATATCTACTGGATCGCGATTCTGGCTGTGCTGCTGACGCTCGGACCGGGACAGATTTCGTTCGATTACATCATCCGGCTAATTGCGAAAAGATGAGAAGACGATGAACAAAGCGCTCACCATCGGGTTGGCGGCGGCGGCGATGATCGCCGCTATGCCGCTGGCCGCGTGGGCCGATGACGCGCAAGCGAGCCCCGCCGATGCCGGCCTCACACCTTATTACGAGCGGGGCCCGCGCATTATTCACGTGCCGCGTGCGGACGAGGTTGACGAGAGGGTGCCTGTCCGTGTCGACCTCGATCGGCAAGACCCGCCGCGCGCGCGCCGTCACGTCTATCGCGATGCTGCGCCGCCGCAGCAGCACAAAAAGCCCGCGCCAAAGCGCCATGCCGATTTGCCGCCGCGGCGCAAACCTTACAGCGCGCTGCCGCCACCGCCACCATCTGGCCCGCGCCGCGCTGTCTTGAATGCGCCGCCGCCTGCCGGCGGGTTGTCGCCGCATCATTTGACGCCACGTTTGGAGGCGGTAACCGATTCGGCTGAAAAGTTTGCTGCCCCAGGCGATCCGGCAACGCCAACGCCTGTGGTCAGCGCGACCAACCCCCCGCCCGGCTATACGCCGCCGACCGTCTCGCTCCCGGCCAAACCGGCTGTCTCGCCCAACGCGCAACCGGCCGTTTCGCCGCAGCCGGAATGAGCTGAAACCACGGCCACCCCTGGTGACAAGCAACGTTCTTCGTCCGCGCTGATGCGTCAAAGCTTCGCGGAATAAAAAACGCCCCGGCAAAACCGGGGCGTTTTCGCTATTCGTGTTGGCGGTCGCGCCGTTAGAGCGTTTTCGAGCGAAGTGGGTACCGGTTCGCGTGAAGAAAACGCGATAAAGTAAAAGCTAGAGCCTCGGCTTTGATTCCATCAAAGCCGGAAAGGCTCTAGGCGGCGGCCTTGTTCTCGACCACCTGCGGCTTTACCTGAGCGGCCTTGCCGATCGGGATCTGACGCGGCTTTTTGGCTTCCGGAATTTCGCGCACGAGGTCGACGTGCAGCAATCCGTTCTCAAGCGCCGCGTTCTTGACCGTGACGTAGTCGGCGAGCTGGAACACACGCTCGAAAGCGCGCGCCGCGATGCCCTGATAGAGCACGTCGCCGTCCTGCTCGTCCTTGGTCTGCTTGGAGCCCTTGATGGTCAGGGTGTTTTCTTTCGATTCGATCGAAAGCTCGTCCTCGCCGAATCCGGCGACCGCGACGCGGTAATCATTTTCGCCGGTGCGCTCGATATTGTAGGGCGGATAGCCCGGGGCGGCGTCAAAGCCGTCCATCATCGAGAACAGCCGGTCGAAACCGACAGTGGAACGATAAAGGGGAGAGAGATCGAACGTACGCATTGGCAAGTCCTCCAAAAGTTGAGCGACATGCGGGTGGTCCGCCGAATGGCCGGACCGATAGCCCGAGAGCGAGCCTGATTGGCCTCGCACCAGGCTGATATGGGAACGGCTTTTTGGCCTCGCAAGAGGCCGAGCCCATTCTCTAAATATCTGAAATAAAATGGGTTTTTTTGACGCAAAATCGGCTACACACTTTTGCGCAAGCTTGCCCTATAACGCGTTCCAGCCCTCGCGCACCGGCTATTCTCGGCCTCATGAAACTCGTCTCCATCCCCGCCAATCCGGTGCCCGATCACGGCTTGGCCGGAGCCATCAAGACCCCGGACGGGGTAGCGTTGCGCTTTGCGCGCTGGGATCCGCCGCCAGGCCGGCGCGGCACCGTGGTCTTGCTGCAAGGGCGCGCCGAATACATCGAGAAATATTTCGAGACCGTGCGCGACCTGCGCGCGCGCGGGTTCGCGGTGGCGACCTTCGACTGGCGCGGACAGGGCGCATCGCAGCGCGCACTCGCCGATCCGCAAAAAGGCCATGTGCGCAATTTCTCGCAATACATCACCGACCTGCAAGCGATCATGGAACAGGTGGTGCTGCCCGATTGCCCGCCGCCGTATTTCGCGCTTGGCCATTCGATGGGCGGCGCCATCGTCATCCGCGCCTGCCATGAAGGTAGCCGCTGGTTCGAGCGCGTCGTCCTGTCGGCGCCATTGATCGCGCTGCGGCCGGGCAAGCTCACGCATATCGCCGGACCGCTGGCGAGATTGTTATGCCTGCTCGGGCGCGGCTCGGCTTACGTGCCGACCGATCACGCCAAGGCCATCGGTTCGGAGGATTTCATCGGCAATGTTCTAACCTCGGACCCGGTACGCTATGCGCGCAACGCGGCGGTGCTGGAGGAAGAGCCGGCCCTCGGGCTGAGCGCACCAACCATCGCCTGGGCCGATGCCGCCATCCGCCAGATGAAGCTATTTGCCGAGCCGGCCTATGCAGCGCGCATTCGCCAGCCGATGCTGCTGGTGGCGGCCGGACGCGATGAAGTCGTCTCGACGGCGGCGATTGAGGAATTCGGCATGAAGCTCTTGGCCGGGCGCCATCTCATTTTGCCCGGCGCCAAGCACGAAATCCTGCAAGAACAGGATCAGTATCGCGCGCAGTTCTGGGCGGCCTTCGACGCCTTCGTGCCGGGCACGCCGCGCTTTTAACCAAGTTGTGGATCAGTGCGGCGCGAACGCCGGCGATGTCGCGTTCTGCGGAACGCTGGAGATATCGAAATTCAAGTTATCGGCGGTTTCGAGCGTGAATACCACCCGCGTTCCATCGCGATAATTTTTGTCGATCCAGATGGTACTACCATGATCGCCGATGATCTTCTTGCAAATCGCCAAGCCGATGCCGGTTCCTTCGAACTCCTCATCGTCATGCAGCCGATAGAAAATGTCGAACACTTTCTCCGAAAAACGCGGCTCGATTCCGATGCCGTTATCGGTCACCGAAATTTCCACCTTACCGTCTCCGACCGGAGCCGCCTCGAATGAAATCTTGAACGCCCTGTCCTTCTTGCGGAACTTGAACGCGTTGCTGACCAGATTCTGGATGACATGGCCGATCAGCACGGCATCGCCCTTGACCCAGTTAATGTCGCCTAGCATGATGCGTAATTCGGAATTGGTATGGTCGATCCCGACATTCTCGAGAACTTCCTCAATTGCGCTGGCGAGTGAGGCGATTCTGTTCTTGGTCGCTTTGTGCCCGTATCGGGTATATGCCAAAAGCGACGACAGCATCAGCCGCAGCCGCGCCGCCGACCGCTCAATGCGGAAGACGATGTCCTTACCTTCCTCGTCGAATTTGTGCTGATATTCCGAGCGCAGCAGGTGCACCATCGTCTCGACCCGCTGCAAAGGCGCGCGCAGATCATGCGCGACGATTGAAATGAAATTTTCGCGCTCGATCACGCGCTGATTTTCGACCGCGATGCGTTCGCGGCGCGATTGAGCCGCGCTCACCTCGCGCTCGATCGCGAGCGGCAGGCGCGCAAGCTTGTCCTTGAGAACGTAGTCTTGTGCGCCGGCCTTGATCAACTGCACGGCGGTTTCCTCGCCAATTGCGCCCGAGACCACGATGATTGGAATGTCGAGGCCGAGCGTTTCGCGTATCAGGTTGACGGTGCTGGCCCCGCTAAATTGCGGCAAATTGAAATCGGTCAGGACAATATCCCAATCCTGGGCATTGAGCGCATCGGCAAGCGACTTCGCATTATCGACGCATTGATGATTTACCTTGTAACCGCCGCGCCGGAGCGTGCGCAGGAGCAGATCAACGTCATCCTGGCTGTCCTCGACGATTAAAACATTTAGGAAGAGCTTGCTCAAGTTTGCTGCCTTTCTCGAAAACGCATGAGGTTAACCGGATAGTGCGGGCGGCGGCGGCGACCTATTGATCTCTAGCCAATAAACGCCAAGTCTGGTCGCCGCCTTGACGAAATCGTCGAAGCGGACCGGCTTGCATACGTAGCTGTTTGCGCCCAGCCGATAACACTCGATCTGATCGCGCTGTTCGTCCGACGATGTTAGAATGACAACCGGCAGCAGGCTGGTCCGGGCATTTGCACGGATACGCCGCAAAGTTTCCTGTCCGTCCATCATCGGCATTTTAAGATCGAGCAGCAGCAAATTCGGCATGTCGGCGGGGTTGCGCCCGGCAAAAGCGCCGGTCCCGCACAGATAATCCAGGACCTCGACGCCATTATGGGCGACGACGATGTTAACGTCAGTCAATTTCTTGCGAAGCGCGCGAAGCGTCAGCACTTCGTCGTCGTAATTGTCCTCGGCAAGCAAAATGGTCGCTTTATTCATCCAGAGTCTCCTGGAATAAGGTAAAGTAGATCGTCGCGCCTTTATCGGGCTCAGCTTCCGCCCAGACCTTTCCTCCGTGCCGCGTGACAATACGTTGCACGGTCGCAAGCCCGATCCCGGTGCCAGGAAAATTCTTGGCGTTGTGCAGCCGTTGAAATGCGCCGAAAAGTTTGCTGCTGTAGGCCATGTCGAAGCCGGCGCCGTTGTCGCAGACGTGAAAAACGTTGCGCCCCGCGCTTTCGTGAAAGCCGACTTCAATTCGCGCCGGCGTCCGGCCGGCGGTGAATTTCAATGCGTTGCTGAGGAGATTTTCCAGCACGATCCGCAACAGGCCGGAATCGCCGGCGTCCGTCATATGGTCGGCGACAATGTATTCAACTTGCCGCTCGGGCGACGCGGACTTGAGCGTCTTGATAACCTCCTGCGTCATCGCCGTGAGATTGACATCCGTGGTGTTCAACTCGGATGTCGTGATGCGCGCCAATTTCAACAGATCGTCGATCAATTGGCCCATGCGCTGCGCGGCCGTGCGAATGCGCGTCAGACAGTTTTTTCCGTAAGCGTCGAGCTGCGGCGCATAGTCTTCCAGTAGCACCTGGCTGAATCCGTCGACGACCCGCAGTGGCGCGCGCAGATCGTGCGAGACCGAGAAGCTGAAGGCCTCCAACTCTTTGTTGACTTCTTTGAGCTTTGAGTTGCGCGCCGCGCGCTCATGCAACGCTTGAATCGACTTGTCGCGTTTGCGCAGTTCACTCAAATCCTGAACGATGGCGATGACCAGGTTGCCATGGCTGGTCGGCGAAAAGCCGAGACTGATGGCGGCTGGAAATTCCGTGCCGTCGGCGCGCATCGCGCGCAAGTCGGAGCCATAGCCCATCGATCGGCGCCGCGGTGCCGCGCAAAATTCGGCGCGATGGGCCGTGTGACCTTCTTGATATTGCCGCGGCACCAGAATATCCACGGGCTGCCCGAGCAGTTGTTCGGGTCTGTAGCCGAAAAAACCTTCCACCGCCGGGTTGACGTAGACGATACGCCCGTCGTTGTTGCTGATGATCACCGCGTCGGGAACGGCCCCCATCAAATTGCGCCAGTCCACTTCGTCCGCTTGTGCGATTTCGGCAAGGCCGATCATTGGGACTATCTTTTAAGGTGGGAATTCCGCATCGAGTAAATGCGGTTGTAGCGAGTGCGCGCTTAAGACGATGACTATTTAAGCTGTAATTTAGTTTATCGAAGATTTTACCATTGCGAGAAGGCGTGGTGTCATCGCACCAGATGAAAAATACGTTGCGTGGTGCGCGGCGTATTAAGTTGCCTGGGGAGGCGCGCCAGACTTCGCCATGTCTCGCCGGTTCGGGAGCGCGCGCCGAACCGGCGATTTATGTTTCACTGCACCAGTTGGTGTTTGATGCCCGGTATATTGGTAAGCGCCGCGAAGAATTCATCGGCCTTGAACGGCTTGACGACATAACCGTTGGCGCCGAGATCGAAGGCTTCGAACATGTCGGTCTCGTCGTCAGATACCGAAAGCATGATAACCGGCACATCCTTATATTGCGGGTGCGCGCGCAACGCACCAAGCGCTTCGAAGCCGTTGGCGCGCGGCATTTTGATATCGAGCAGAATAAGAATCTTGCTCTTGTCGATGCCGGCTTCGGAAAGTTCGCCGAGCGTCTCGATCAAACGTTCCGGCTTGCGTTCGGAGACGAAGTTGTTGACGATGCCTTCCTTGCGCACTTGCCGCCGCGTCAGAAAAATTTCGTCCGCATTGTCATCGACCATGACAAGCGTAAGTTCGGATGGTTTGGTCATAACGTCCCCTGTTGTGTTCGCGCTCCGCCCGCGCGTTCCAATTCGTTATGAGCGTCTTGGGTAAAAAGAACCTGTAAAACCTGTGAGAAACATTTGCGCAGTAAAGGCTGCTTTAAATTTTTGTGTGACCTAGTTTAAGTTTTTCGTCTGCCCCATTTGAAAACCTTGCCGCCGCTGACGAAATCTAAAGATGCGCTTTGACGCGGTAAATTTTCACGCCGCGCGGGGCGTTGGACGCCGATACCACCCGACGCGAAACTGGCTTTGAAACGTTGCGATTTGATGCGCGACTGAGTTCGCTAAAAATCTCGCCAAGTAAATTTAGCGGACTGTTCACGAGAATACGCTTAACGCCGCGCGCAAGGTTGCGCGTTGCGCTCTGCGTGCTGACAATGCCGCTGTATTGGTCGCGCGGATCGAGGGAGGCAAACAATGGCGCTGGCGATCGGACGGACAAACGGACAAGCGATGGCGACGGTGGCGCTACTATTGTCGCTTCCCTGTCTCGTCGGTGCTTGCAGTTCGTCGCCGCGCGAGGAAACAACCGGTTCGATTTCGCGACCCGCGCAATATGGTAGCGCGGCACCATTGCCGCCGGTCATCCAGGCGCCGGCGACTGTTCCCGTCGCACAGCCGGTTACCTACGTGCCCGTGCCGGCCTACGCGCCGCGCCAGGTCGCGCAGGGAAGCTATGTGTCTCCGCAGAATGTTCAGGCTTGCACTTGCGCCGCGCCGCGCCGGTACGAAGTGACGGCCTCGATCCCGCGCACGCGGCCGCCCGCGCCGCCGCGGCAGCCGGCGCAGACCCGGTTTCTGGTCCACACCATCGGACAGAGTGAGACGCTTTATTCGATCGCGCGCATGTACCGGACCCGCGTGGCCGACATCGCATCCGTCAACCGGATGAGCGAGAATGCGCGGCTGCGCTCAGGCGAGCTGCTGGTCGTACCAACGACGGTGCATTGATCGCCCGCGCGCCGGGCTCGAAAATTTCCGCTAGCTTTTCAGCATCTCCAGCGCCGCTTTGTGCGTGCGCGCGTCGCCGGCCGCGATAATGCGTCCGCCTGCCTGCGGCGCGCCGTTTTCCCAGGTGGTGACGATGCCGCCGGCGCCCATGATGATCGGGATCAGCGGCACGATGTCATGCGGCTTGATCTCGGTCTCGATCACCAGATCGATCTGGCCTGCCGCCAGCATGCAATACGCGTAGCAGTCGCCGCCGTAGCGCGACAGTTTCACGGCGTTCTCGACCTTGCCGAAAGCGGCACGGTCATCGGCGTTCATCAGCAGCGGGCTGGTGGTGAACAGCAGGGCGTCTTTAAGCTCGGCGCATTTGCGCACGTGCAGATCGCGGTTTCCCGCCGGCCCGCGATAATGCGCGGCGCCTGAATCGCCGGCGAAGCGTTCGCGCGTGAACGGCTGGTGCATCATGCCGTAGACCGGTTCGCCCAGGCGCATCAGGCCGATCAGCGTGCCCCAGGCCACCATGCCGGCTATGAAGGATTTGGTGCCGTCGATCGGATCGAGCACCCAGACATATTCGGCATCGGTGCGCTCGGAACCGTATTCCTCGCCGAGGATGCCGTGCTCGGGGAAATTCTTGCGGATCAGCGTGCGCATGGCGTTTTCGGCCGCGCGGTCGGCGGCGGTGACGGGATCGAAGCCGCGCTGCTGCTTATTCTCGACCGCCAGCGCGGTGCGGAAGAACGGTAGGATGGTGTCGCCCGAGGCGGAAGCGAGCTTGTCGACGAAACTGGCGAAATCGATGGCCGTCATGCGCTCATTGCCGCCTTTTGCCGTCCGCTCGCGGGCCGGCAAACGCCGGCTGCCGGGTGGCTTCGACCTATCGGAGACCGGCGTTGGCGGCAACTGCGCCGTGCTATCGCCGCCGTCTCAAACCCATCCGGCCACTCGCTACCTCGGAGTCCGTCGTCACATTCCCTTTGGCTAATCTCCGAATCCACCGCCCAGTTATGCAAAAATGCATGAGAAAACGCCTTCCGTAACTTGATTTTTGTGCGTTGCGATGTAGATTATTGCAATGCGATAGCGAGAGCTATCGTTGCCCTCCTTGGGCGTTTCCTCCCTAGACTTGGGCCGCTCCATAAGGGCGGCCCTTTTTTTTGGCAACGGCGCTTTTGCAGGCATCAAGGGAAGCGGGGCTATTCCGCCGCCGCCCGGTAAGGCCGCAGTTCCTCCAGCGGTATTTCGCCCAGGCGCATGGCCAGCGTGACCAGATCCGCCGCCAGCCGGTCGAAGCTGGGCGAGCGCTGGTAGCGGCGCTCGTCCATATAGAGCCCGCGATTGATCTCGAGCTGGATGGCATGCAGGCCGGCGGCCGGGTTGCCGTAATGCTCCGTAATAAAGCCGCCGGCATAGGGCTTGTTGCGGCTGACCGTATAGCCGAGCGCGCGCAGGGTCTGTTCCGCCGTCTCCGCCACCACGCCGGTGCAACTGGTGCCGTAGCGGTCGCCGAGCACGAATTCCGGCCGCGGACGCTCGTCTTTATGACCGGCGGTCGAGGGCATGGAGTGGCAGTCGATCAGCATCGCCGTCCCAAAATCCCGGTGTAGCTTGGTGAAAAGCCGCCGCAGGGCGCGGTGATAGGGCTTGTAGAGCGCCTCGATACGGGCGAGCGCATCGTCGATCGGGATGCGCCGGTCGTAAATTTCCTGCGCGTCGCCGACCACCCGCGCCACGGTTCCGAGGCCGCCCGCCACCCGCATCGAGCGAGTATTGGCGAAGGAGGGGAGCCTACCCTCGAACATGCGCGGGTCGAGCTCATAGGGCTCGCGGTTGACGTCGATATAACAGCGCGGGAAATGCGCCCGCATCAGCGGATAGCCGTGCGCGACCACGCCGGCCATCAGTTCGTCGACAAAGCTGTCCTCGGAACGGCGCAGGGTGCCGATATCCAGCCGCGACACGGTGAGGAACTCGCGCGGATAGGTCGATCCGGAATGCGGCGAGTTGAACAGAGCCGGGCCGCGCCAAGCCTGCGGCTCGAGAATTTCAAAGGGTGGATCGAGTTCGTCCCGGCGATCTTGCCGCTCCGGAATTCGATCCTCGGGCTCTGGGTGGGGACTACGGGTGTGGGTCATGGACGGTTGCGGTCATTCCGGCGGGGCTTGAACCCATTGAGAAAAGGCCATTTTTTGGGCGCACTATACCCTCTATTGTCCATGCGCCGGGGGATAAAGCCAAGTCTTGGTTTTGGTTCACCCGTTATTTACCCGGCACAAGTCTTATGGGGCGGCTTAAGACCGGCATTGGGCCGGATGGTAAGGGGCCTGCTGGAACGATGTCGAAAATTCTCCTGGCTGAAGACGACACCGATATGCGGCGCTTTTTGGTTAAGGCGCTGCAAAACGCCGGATTCGACGTCACCTCCTATGACAACGGCCTGTCGGCCTACCAGCGCCTGCGCGAAGAGCCGTTCGAGCTGCTGCTCACCGATATTGTGATGCCGGAAATGGACGGGATCGAGCTCGCCCGCCGGGCCGCCGAACTCGACCCCGATATCAAGATCATGTTCATCACCGGCTTTGCCGCCGTCGCGCTCAACGCGGATTCGACCGCGCCCAAGCAGGCCAAGGTGCTGTCCAAGCCCATCCACCTGCGCGACCTGGTCAACGAAGTGCATAAGATGCTGGCGGCCTGAGGGTTCTGAAGCGTCGCCGAACAGGACTGGCGAATTGTGTTATTCGGCATGGGGATCGGCATGCCTCTATCGCGGGCGGTAGAAAGCCAAGCTTCCATGGCGACGCGCACCTCAGCTACCGCAGCTTCAGGCGTCTCGCCTATTGCCGAGCACGACTTAAGATCGGGGACGTTAGCGATCCAGGCGCCGTCTTCATCCGACCAAAATACGTTGATGGCGTAATGCTGCATCTCGCTTCAAGCCTAGCTCTCAAGCCACAAACCGAACTCATCGATTATATCGCGAATTTGGCGAATTTGGTACCGCTTCGCGTCTTTGCCAATCGGCTTAACGCTGACCGGACGCGGTACGTTCGGGTGGACATAGATGCGATGGCTGCCGGCGGTCCGATCAAGCCGGAAGCCGAGCTTGGTAAGCAGACGTTCCAGGTCCCGAAACGGGATCGAGCCGCTGCCGCGCATAACGGAATCAAACGTTCTTTTCCCGCCACGCCCATTCCCCCGCTTGCCTCCCCACGGGGGAGCCGATAAGACCATTTTACTAAAGGGCGCGTAGCTCAGCGGGAGAGCACCTCCTTGACATGGAGGGGGTCACAGGTTCGATCCCTGTCGCGCCCACCATCCCTTTAGCCCTTTGTCTCCACCGACTGCCGGGGCAATGACGCGTCGACGATGGCTTCTTGCACTGATCGTTTTGCTTGTCTTTGCCGGCGGGCTGGCGCTGGCGTGGCTGTTCGATGGCGTCCGCAGCATTGACGGCATACAGGCGCGCATCGCTTCGCTCGGCGTCTGGGCGCCGGTCGGCTTCGTCCTGCTCTACGCGATTGGGACGGTGGCGCTCATCCCGGGCGGCGTCTTCGACGTCGCTGGCGGCGTCCTATTCGGACCGATTTACGGAAGCATGATAAATCTCGCCGGTGCGACGCTCGGCGCGGCGGCGGCGTTCCTAGTCGCGCGCTATGTCGCCGCCGATTGGGTCGAGCGGCGCGCCGGGCCGCGCGTGCAGAAGGTGATCAAAAGCGTCGAGACCGACGGCTGGCAATTCGTCGCCTTCGTGCGGCTGGTGCCGATCTTTCCCTATACGCTTGCCAACTATTTGCTCGGCGTCACGCGCATTCCGTTTCACCAATATTTGCTCGCCACCGTCGTTTTCATGTTGCCATCGACGATCGCCTATACCTGGATCGGCCATGCCGGCAGCGAGGCCTTAAACGGCGAGACCAACAACATCCGCTATGCGTTGTTTATGTTCGCGCTCATCGCCATCGTCATCTTTGCGCCGCGGCTTTACAAGCGGCTGCGCAGCCCGGACTGATCAATCGATCGAACGGTATAGGCGCTCGTCATAGAGGCTGCCGGTCAGCGGGTTCAACAGTGCGGTCGGATCGGCTGCCACGCCGCTAGCCGGCGCAATGCCGGACAACTCGTCGCGGAAATCCTTCACCGCCTTGCTGACGGTGTGCTTGTTTTGCGCGGCGGCAGACTTCCAGACCTCGACCACTTCCATATGGTTCGGCCGGTTGGCCTGCGTGAGCGCGTCAAAGCGCAGATTGCCGGCGCCCTTGCGCCCTTCCGCCACCAGGTTCTTCACCAGTGCGATGCCGCACGGCCCATTCTCGTTCGCCTGGCGCTTGCAGGGCGGGATTTGCTCGGTCGGGATGATGTCGACATGGGTCAGGACATAGACCGCGCGTTTGCCGGCCCTCATTTCCTTTTTCGGATCGGCAGCGACCAGCCCGACATGGGCGCGTTCGTCGAACGGGCTGTAGAGCGAAGGCTGTAGCGCCTTGCGGAACGCGACCGTATGCGCGGCCTTGGCGTGCGCATTGCGCGCGTCCTGGTCGGCCCAGGCTTCCAGAATGATGAAATGATTTTTTTGTCCGATGCGCTGCAATGCCTCGAAGCGCAGATTGCCGGCGTCCTTCTTGCTGGCGGCGCTGTGATCCTGGATCAGATTCTTCGCCCGGCCGGCTTTTGCCGGATCGGCCTCGACATAGGTGACGATATAAAACGGCTTGTCCGGCAGCACCGCGCCGTCGGCCAATTTCACGTCGGCGGCTTTCACCGAACCCGGCACGACAACGGCCATTGCAAGCAGACAAGCGAATGCGAGCGATAGGTAGCGCGGCATCGTTTTCTCCCCGGGGGCAAATTGATTGGTTTTGTTGTTCGTCAGCGGTGCAATGATCCTCCCGCCGAATTGCTTTGTCAAACCGCCCCTACCAGAACCGCTCGGTCGCCATGCGTGCCCCTTCCGCCATGGCGGCGAGCTTGGCGAATACAACCTGCGGATCGACCGCCGCCTGGCCGACCCAGGTGCCATAGCCGCAATCCGAACCGGCGATGACGTTCTCGCGCCCGACCAGTTTGGCGTAGCGGCCGATGCGCTGCGCGATCAGTTCGGGATGCTCGATGAAATTCGACTTGGACTCGAGCACGCCCGGGATCAGCACCTTGCCGTCCGGCAACTTCACTTTTTCGAACAGCGCCCATTCGTGGGCGTGGCGCGGATTGGCGGCTTCGAACGAAATCGCGTTCGGTTTGGCCTTGAACACGATGTCGATGATATCGGCGAGCGGCACGTCGCGGTGGTGCGGTCCTTCGTAATTGCCCCAGCACACGTGAATGCGCAGCTGTTCGGGTGGAATGCCCGACAGTGCGTGGTTGAGCGCTTCGACGTGCAATTGCGCGCGCTTGCGAAACGCTGGCAGATCGAGATCGGCATATTGAATGTGCCGTCCCATGGCGAGATCCGGGCAATCGATCTGCAACACGAAGCCGGCCTTGGCTACGATTTCGTATTCGTATTTCATCGCGTCGGCGATGGCGAAAATGTAAGTCTCGAAGTCCTTGTAGTAATCGTTGCGGAAGAACAGCGAGACCACGCCGGGCGAGGCAGCGCTCATGAAGCCGCCGACCGACTTCACGCCCGCCAGCGCCGCCTTCAAATTATCCGCATCCGCCACCGGCGCATGCCTGTCGCGCACGCCGATCGGCGCGTTGCAGGCGGGAGTCTTGCGGCGCGAGCGGCCGGGATCGCCGAAAACCTTTTTCTCCAGCGCCGGGAATTCGTGCACGTCCTGATAGACGAAGGTATTTCCGGTGCCGCCGAAACCTTCCAGCCGATCTTTCACATAAGTCGCGTAGCTCGGCTTCGACATTTCGCCGTCATTGATCAGATCGACGCCGGCCTCGGCCTGTTTCTTGACTACCTCGGCCACCGCCAACTTCACCCGCGCCGCCAGCGCCGCGGCGTCGACCGGAACGCCTTCCTCCTTGGCGTACATCATGGTGATCAGGTCTGCCGGGCGGGGGAGACTTCCGGTATGCGTGGTCAGAAAGCGATCTTGGCTGCGCTGCATGGCTGGCACTCTTTTTTGCTTTTAAACGTCCTGGGCGGGGCGGACTTTAGGGCACGGGTTCCGCTACCGCTACCGGCCCCCGGTCGCGTTGACAGGGGGGCTCGAGCCCCGTATGAACCGGCCAAATCCAGCTTTGAGAGACTGAGATGAAAGTTCGTAACTCGTTGAAATCATTGCGTGGTCGCCACCGGAACAACAAGATCGTCCGGCGCAAGGGGCGCGTCTATATCATTAACAAGACCAACCCGCGCTTTAAGGCCCGCCAGGGCTAAAGCTGGGCCGGCGTCTTGCGCCGGCCTTAACCCGCCGCCATAGCCCTATATTTGCCTTAACCGTCGGAGAGCATAATCTCCGCCCATGCGCACACGATTCCTCGCGCCCGTCCTCTATCTCGGTCTCGCTGCCGCGGTTCTCACCGTAGCTTTGCCTGCGCCCGCTTCTGCCGAACTGGGAAGCTGGCTTGAAGCGCCGAAGACCTTGCCCAAGGTTCCGCGCGGTGACCGCAGCCATAATCTCGAATTCCTGTTCGGTGCGCTCAAAGCCGCGCCCGACGAAGAGACCGCCAAGGCGGTTGAGCAGCGCATCTGGGCAGCCTGGGTGGTGTCGCGCAGCGATACCGCCAATCTTCTGATGACGCGGGTTCGCACCGCGGTCGAAGCCAAGGATCTCGACCTGGCGATCAAGCTTCTCGATAGCATCATCAAGATCAAACCCGACTACATCGAAGGCTGGAACCGGCGCGCGACGCTTTATTACATGCAAAAAGATTACGGTCGCGCGCTTGCCGACATCCGCGAAGTCTTGAAGCGCGAGCCGCGCCATTTCGGCGCGCTCTCCGGCCTCGGCATGATTTTACAGGACGTCGGCGACGACAAGCAGGCGCTCGAAGTCTATCGCCGCGCGCTCGCGGTTTATCCCAAGCTGCAACGCATTCCCGACCTGGTGAAATCGTTGCAGGAAAAGGTCGAAGGCCGCGACATCTAATCCGTCGCCTGGACCGTATCTAACGATGTGTCCGGTCCATTGCGCTTACCCCTCATGATCTTTGTCATCGCCGCTGCCGCGCTGGCGCTGCTTTATGCCGTCACGCTCTTTGGTGTCTGGCGCATCGAAGCGGGTTACCCGCCGGCCGGACGCTTTGTCGCGGTCGATGGCGGACGCCTGCACATTGTCGAACTCGGACGTACCGATGCGCCACCCCTCGTGCTGCTGCATGGCGCCAGCGGCAATCTCGGCGATATGCGGCTGGCGCTCGGCGATAAACTTTCGCAGCGTTACCGCGTCATCCTGATCGATCGTCCAGGTCACGGCTGGAGCGATCGGCCGGGCGGCGCTGCCGATGCTTCGCCGGCGCGCCAGGCCGCGCTTATTCATCAGGCGCTGGGGCGGATCGGGGTCACGCGCGCGCTGGTGCTCGGCCATTCCTGGTCGGGCGCTCTCGCCACGGCTTACACGCTGGCCTATCCCGAAGCGGTCAGCGGCCTCATTCTGCTTGCGCCCGTCACGCATCCCTGGCCGGGCGGCATCGGCTGGATCAACGACGTCGTGGCTGTACCAGTGATAGGACCGCTGATCGCGCATACGCTGATCCTGCCGGTCGGCTATTTTCTCTTGGAGTCCGGCGTCAAGGCCGTGTTCCGCCCGCAATTGCCGCCACGGGATTATGCCAAACGGACCGGCGCCGCCATGGTGCTGCGGCCGAATGAATTCATCGCCAATGCGCAGGACCTTGCCGGCTTAAAGGATTTCGTGCGTGCGCAGGCGCCGCGTTACGCTGAGATCAAGGCCCCGGTGGCGGTTGTCGCAGGCGACGTCGATCCGATCGTCTATACCGACATCCATTCGCGCGCGATCGTGAAGCAAATTCCGCAGGCCACGCTCACCATACTGCCCGGCATAGGTCACATGCTGCATTACGCCGCGACTGCGCAGGTGGTAGAGGCAATCGATAGGATCGCGGCGGCGGCACGCTGACCTCACTCAATGCTGCGCGCGCTCCGCCTCGCGCAACAGATCAAGCGCCTGCCACGGCTTGGGCATGAACAGCGCATTTTCCGGTAGCGCTTTTTTCAACCCAAAGCCCGATGCCACAAGGACGTGGATATTGGGGTAATTCTCGTTGGCGAAATGCGCGAGTTCCACGCCGTCGATCCGCCCGGCCAGATTGACGTCGGTGTAGAGCAGTGATAGCGACGGTCCCAACTTCTCGATGACTTCAAGGGCGTCTTCGCCGTTATCGCACTGAATCACGCCCATTTCGCTTTCCTCCAGCAGCATGACGACGATTTCACGCTGTAATACGTCGTCTTCGACCACGAGAGCGATTGGCTTGAAGGGTGTCGTCGCCTGTCCCATGGCCGCCTCCGTGGGTTATCAAACATAGGTGGCAATACCAGACGCGGCACTTCGTTCGGTTCCAAAAAGCGATACGCAACAATCGTGCGCGAATGCTGGTTTCAATCCCCCGCCGGCATCTCCGCCCCGACAAAGGCAATGCGCAACATGTTGGTCGCGCCCGGCGTGCCGAGTGGAACGCCGGCGACTACGATTACGCGCTGGCCGGTTTTGGCGAAGCCTTCCTTGAAGGCGATGCGGCAGGCGCGCTCGACCATGTCGTCCTGGTCCTGCGCGTCCTCGGTGACGACGCAGTGCACGCCCCACACGACCGCGAGCCGGCGGCCGGTGGAGATATTCGGTGACAGCGCCACCACCGGCGGGCGCGGCCGCTCGCGCGCCATGCGCAAGCCGGTCGAGCCCGACGAAGTCCAGCAAATAACGGCGGCGAGATCGAGCGTATCGGCGATATGGCGCGCGGCGTCGGCGATGGCGTCGGCACCGGTTGCTTCCGGCTCGGCGCGCTGGCCGTCAAGAATGCCGCGATAAAGCGGGTCCTTCTCGGTCTCTTCGGCGATGCGGTTCATGGTGGCGACGGCCTCGACCGGATATTGCCCGGCCGCCGATTCCGCCGACAGCATCACCGCGTCGGCGCCCTCGTAAATCGCGGTGGCGACGTCGGAGACTTCGGCGCGCGTCGGCACTGGCGAGGTGATCATCGATTCCAGCATCTGCGTCGCGACGACGACCGGCTTGCCGGTGGCGCGGCCCATGCGGGTCATCAGCTTCTGCACGCCGGGCACGCGCTCGAGCGGCATTTCAACGCCGAGGTCGCCGCGCGCTACCATCAGCGCATCGGCGAGCTCGATGATTTCGGCCAGCCGATGTACGGCTTGCGGCTTTTCGATCTTGGCCATCAGCAGCGCGCGCCCGCGCGTCAGCTTCTTGGCCTCGGCAATATCTTCCGGCCGCTGGATGAAGGACAGCGCCACCCAGTCGATGCCGGTCTCAAGCGCGGCTTCCAGATCCGAGCGGTCCTTGTCGGCCAGCGCCGAAAACGGAATGGTCGAGTCCGGCAGGCTGACGCCCTTGCGGTCGGATAATTTGCCGCCGACCACGACCCGCGTCACCATGCGCGTGGGCTCGGCTTGCGTCACCGTCAGGCGCACCTTGCCGTCGTCGATCAACAGCGTGTGGCCGGGCGCGACCGCCGCGAAAATTTCCGGATGCGGCAGATAAACGCGAGACGCATCGCCGATCGCCGAATCGCTGTCGAAGACGACGTTGTCGCCTTCCTTCACCGTCACCGCGCCGCCGGCGATGGTGCCGAGCCGCAGCTTCGGGCCTTGCAGATCGACCAGAATGCCGATCGGACGGCCGCTGTCCTTTTCGACCGCGCGGATCATGGCGACAAGTTCGCGCATGCGGTCGTGCGTGGTGTGACTCATGTTGATGCGGAATACGTCGGCGCCGGCCGTGAACAGCTTGGCGATCATCTCCTGGCTGGAGGAGGCGGGCCCAAGCGTGGCGACGATCTTGGCGCGGCGTAGCCGTCTCATTGTTTTCTTCCACCATCGGTGGGGGCCGTCGGCACGGCCAAAGGCTGGCGCGACGGTCCGCTCGGGCTGCGCGGCGTGAGTGGCCTGTCGGGCGGCTGTTCGGCCGTATCGGTCAATTGCACCGTCCAGGAGCGCTGTTCTTGCGTGTCAACTTCGAAGAAGCCGGTGCGGTCATAGCCGCGCGCCAGGCAATTTTCGGTTCCGCGAATGGTGAACTCCTTCTCGCGCGAGCACATGTAAGCGTGGCCGGACCATTCGCCGCCGCGGTCGTAGTCGACAGCATAGATGTAATAGTAGCGCGCAACCAGCGCGCCGCGCAGCAGCGTGTCGCAGGTACGCGCCGAAATATTCCACCAGCCTTCGGTATTCCAGCCTTCGGCATCCTTATAGCCGATCGAAACGCCGACCCTGCTGCCGGTATTGTTGCACAGGCGAAAGTCCGCCAGTGCCGGATGCGCCAAACCGAGCAGCATCAGCACCGACAGCGCGGCGCGCGTGAGCGTGTTGGAAACTTGGCGTTGGGCGGTGGGGAAAGGCAATGCGTTCACGGCGTCGGTGGGCTTCGGCTTGCGCTATGGCTTGGTGGGTTTCCCATCAGAGCGTATCGACGACGATGGCACGAAAATCATTGACGTTGGTATAGGTCGGGCCCGGCTCAAGCAAATCGCCCAATTTGCCAAAGAATCCGGTCGAATTATTATCGGCCAGGAACGCGGCAGGATCGAGGCCAAGCGCCTTGGCGCGCGCGGCGGTTTCGCCATCGACGAGGGCGCCGGCAGGGTCGCTGGCCGATCCCGCGCCTCCATCGGTACCATCGGTGTCGCCCGCGAGCGCGGCGACATTTGTCATGCCCGCGAGCGGCTCGACCAGTGCCAGCGCATATTCCTGATTGGGGCCGCCGCGGCCCTGGCCGCGAATGGTCACGGTCAATTCGCCGCCCGAGATGATGACGGCGCGCTTTCCCTGCGCCCTCAATTCGCGCGCCATCGTCGCGTGAGCGAGCGCGACTTCGCGCGCCTCGCCCTCGACGTCGGGCCCGAGCGAGATGCATTCGTAGCCGGCCCGGCGCACCGCTTGCTCCGCCGCTTGAAGTGAATCGGCCGGCCGCGCCGCGAGCGCGAACGTCGTACCGGCGAAAGCAGCGTCGCCGGGTTTTGGCGATTCATTAGCCGGATCGTTGAGCGCGCGTATGACACTCTCCGGAAGTGCGAGCTTGAATTTCGAAACAACGGCGCGCGCATCGGCGAGCGTAGTCGGATCGGGCACCGTCGGCCCGGAGCCGATCGCAGAAGGATTGTCGCCCGGCACATCTGAGATCGCGATGGTCGCAAGTTTCGCGGGATAGGCGTGCCGCGCCAATCTTCCGCCTTTGATGCGCGAAAGATGTTTGCGCAAGGTATTGATCTCGCCGATATGCGCGCCCGAGCGCAGCAGCGCACGCGTCACCGCTTGTTTGTCTGCGAACGATACCCCGTCGGCAGGTGCGATCCAGTTGGCGGAGGCGCCGCCAGACATCAGCACCAGCACCAGATCGTCGGCATCCGCACCATCGGCGAGGTCCAATGCCGCCTGGGCAGCATCGAGACCGGCGGCATCGGGAACCGGATGGCCGGCCTCGATCATGCGCACAACACGCGTCGGCCGGCCGTAGCCGTGCCGTGCCACCGCCACGCCGGTGAGCCGTTCGGCGGGCAATTTCAATTGCTTGAGATAGAAATCTTCCGCCGTCTCGGCCATCGAGCCGGCCGCCTTGCCGGCCGCCAATACAATGACGCGGCCATTGTCCGGCGGCGGCGGCAGCAGCGGCGGCAGACAGGTGGCCGGGTGGGCGGCGTCTACCGCAGTGCGATAGAGGTCCGCGAGAAACTTTCGTAGCTGTTCATCCATATTGCCAGCGCACCGCTTCCGGGCCGAATTCCGCTGTAAACGGTATATCGCATCTGACAAGTAACCGTCGCGGTCTTCGATTTCCGACCTGAGATACGGGACACACGGCTTTCCACCGGCGTCACGACGGCATAGCCTTGTTGCCAAGCACTGCAAAAGGGCCGCAAAGGCTCGCGCAACCGAAAACTAAAATAGCCCCGGGGAGGCAATAATGGCGGATCAACCAGTCGTTCAGGTTTCGCGTCTGCTCGACGAGCGCGGCCTGACTTCATTCCAAATCACACTGCTCATCTGGTCGTTCTTTTTGGTCCTGATCGACGGTTATGACATCGCCGCGATTGCCTTCGCCGCGCCACATCTCGTGAAAGCCTGGGGTGCGTCGCCGAAAGATCTTGGCCCGGTTTTCAGCGCCAGCCTGGTCGGCATTTTGTTCGGCTCCGGTCTGTTCGGATGGATGGGCGACCGCTATGGCCGCAAGGCTGCGCTGGTGTGGTCGAATTTGCTGTTCGGCGTTTTCACGCTCGCCGCGGCCTACGCGACCAGCCTCGACCAGATGTTCTGGCTGCGCCTGCTCGCCGGTCTCGGCATCGGCGGTGTGATCCCCAACGTGGTCGCGATCAACGCGGAATCGGCGCCGCGCCGGTTGCGCGCGACTCTGGCGATCATCGCCGTCGGCTTCGTGCCGCTTGGCGGCGCCATTCCGGGGTTTGTCACGGCGGCGCTGGTGCCGGCGCATGGCTGGCAGATTATTTTCTTGATCGGCGGCGTCGCGCCGATCGTCATCGCGGTCGCGGCGATGGTCGGGCTGCCGGAATCAATTAAATACATGACGTTGCGCCCGGGCCTGCGCGGCAGACTGGAGAAGTCGATTGCCGCCATTGATCCAAGCTTCGTCGCGCCGCCGAATGCGACCTACATCATCGAGGACGAGAAGCAGTTTCCCGGCTTTAACCCGTCTTATCTATTCCAGCAGGGGCTGGCGCTGATCACGCCATTGTTGTGGCTGCTGTTTGCGCTCAATTTGATGGGCTACTTTTTCCTCATCAGTTGGACGCCGACCTTGATGACCGCGGCCAAGCTGCCGCCGACGACGGTTGCGCTTGCGGGCGCCAGCTTGCAGGTCGGCGGCACCGTGGGTGCGCTGCTCTTGTGCTGGTGGCTGCAGAAGCACCGTTTCCTTGCCGTCACGATTATGTTCGTGATCGCCGTGCCGGTCGTTGCTGCCATCGGCTATGCCGGCCTGACCTCAAAGACTGTATTGCTGGTGACCATCTTCTTTGCCGGCTTTCTGGTGCTCGGCATCCAGTCCGGCATCAATGTGATCGGCGCGATGGTTTATCCGACCTCGCTGCGCGCCAACGGCTCGGGCTGGCAATTGGGCGTCGGCCGTATTGGCTCAATTGTCGGCCCGCTGGCCGGCGCCGCGCTGGTCGGGCTGCCGATCGAGCGGCTTTACATGTGGTCGGCGCTGCCTTTCGTCGCCGGCGCGGTGATCTGTTTTATTATCTACCGCCTGAACGAAGCGCGCTTGAAAGCGCGTCCGGAACTGCGCGACGCGCAATAGTGCGCTTGCCTCCACACGAAAACCCCCGGCCGATCGCCGGGGGTTTTTTTGTCAGAACGGCTCATAATTCCGCAATGCCGGAATGACTTCCTCGCCGAACAGCCGGATCGAGCGCAACAAGTCGTCTTCCGGCAGATCGGTAAAATTGAATTCGCCCATGAAGACGTTGAACAGGCCGGCTTCGGCGCTTTTGTGGATCTTCTCGGCGACCGTTCTGGCCGAGCCGATAAAGACCAGATCGTTCTTGATCAGGTAATCCGCATCGAACAGGTTGGCCATGATCTCCGAAGCGCCCGGCTCGCCGCGGCCGATGAAGCGCTTGGCGTATTCCGTCACGCGCTCCTCGAATGTCTCGCCCGGCTTCGGCGGTGGCAGGAATCCCTCATAGGCGCGCGCGGCGCGTTTGAGCGCGATGTCGATGGCTTTGTCGTCACTCTCGTCGACGTAGACGATGGTGCAGTAGGCGATGTTGGGCTTGCGCGGCCAGCCGGCCTTTTTCCATTGCTCCAGAAACACTTTGTAGCGTGGCGCGGCGTCGGCGCGCGGATAGACCAAAAAATACCCGGGATTGATGCCGTTGGCGGCGCAGAATTCAAGCGTCTGCGGATCGCGGCTCATCATCCACATAGGCGGGTAGGGCTTCTGCATCGGCTGCACCGATATCTGCGCCTGGTCGGTATGGTGGTTGTCGCCGTGAAACGAAAAAGGTTGGATCTCGCCATAGGCCGCGCGCAGGTAATCGACGAATTCCAGCGTCGGCGATTTGCGAAAGCCATAATCGAGCCCGAAGGGCTTGAAATAATCCGGGCTGATGCCCGGCACCAAACCCAATTCCATGCGTCCGCCCATCATCTGGTCGACGATGGCGATCTCCTCAACCAGCCGCAGCGGATGGTAGAGCGGCACGATATAGCCCATCGGTCCGATGCGCATGCGCTTGGTGCGCGCGGCGGCGCCGACTGCGTAAAGGCTGGGGCTGGAAATCCAGCTTTCGTCGGGACGGAAATGATGCTCGACGCAGAACGAATAATCGTAGCCGAGTTCGTCGCACAGGATGAGTTCGCGCCACAGTTCTTCATAGCGCTGGTGCGGGGTCATGCCCGGTTTGGCCCAGACATGCGAAAAATGCGCGAATTTCATCGGTTCTTCCCTGGTTGCCCTTTTGTAGCTATGGAACAGGGCGGCTGCTGTGCCTATCTTAGCGGACGAACAAGCGAAGGATACTGCTCATGGGCGACAAGAAATTGGCCGGCAAGGTTTTGGATGACGAAACCCGCACCGAACTGGAAGCCGCCGTCTATCGGCGCCTGGTCGGGCACCTGCGCACGCGCACCGACGTGCAGAATATCGACCTGATGAATCTGGCCGGCTTCTGCCGCAATTGCCTGTCGAACTGGATGAAGGACGCCGCCGACGCCAAGGGCTTGTCCATGTCGAAGGACGAGAGCCGCGAGATCGTCTATGGCGAGCCCTACGACGAATGGCGCAAGAAGAACCAGAAAGAGGCATCGCTTGACCAGAAGGCCGCTTTCGAGAAGGCAAGCCCGAAACACTAAGGCGCATGATCCCGAAAAGTGGGAACCGGTTTTCGGACAAGATCATGCGCCAAAAATAAATAACGCTGTGAACAGCGTGGATGACCGTCCGATTGCCTTGACCCGAGGGCGCTAAATTCCGAAAGCTCCTTGTCAATCTGGCGTGGCCTTTAAGCCGCGCCGCCGTAAGGAGTGCCCGGCCATGTCGATGCCCGCCGAAAAAGAACAACCCGCGACCCGCTTCGCCAAGGATCAACTCAAGGCGATCGTCGAGCGCATCGAGCGTCTTGAAGAAGAGAAAAAGGCGACCTCGGAGGACATCCGCGACGTCTATGCCGAAGCCAAGGGCAACGGCTTTGACGCCAAAGCGCTTCGCGCCATCGTGCGCATGCGCAAGATGGATTCGGACGAGCGCCGCGAGCAGGAAGAAATCCTGGAAACCTACATGCACGCGCTCGGAATGTTGCAGTAGCAGCGTGGCTTACCGCAGCGCCGCCGTCTGCTGATGCGTGAAGGTCGCGGTTGCCAGGAACACCACCGCCGTGCCGGTGAAGCGCTCGCTGACCATCCCTAAATGCGGGTCATCCGAGAAAGTCATCACCAGCGACTGATCGGGCTTGTGCATTAACTCGGCCAGCGGGCGCATCGGCATGGCGCCGAGCGGCGTCGTGCTCATGAATTTACTGATGCTCGGCGTCAGTATGGCGGCGCGCAGCCAGGGGCTATCAGGCCCTTGTCCGCCGCCGATAAGCTCCGGTGCGAAGGCTTGCGCGCGCGGTGTTTCGGCACGCGGCGGCGCAAGCGAGGGCCGCGCCAGCGTTTCGTCCGCATCGGGCGGCGCATAAGCCAAAGCCTGCCGGCCGGTGCTGGCGGTAGTGACCGGATCGGCGTCGGCCGTGAGCGGCAACAACTCGCCGCTCTCGACCGCGCGCGTCCAGACGCCGCGCGTATCAAAGATAACGTTGCCTCCAGCAGGCGCCGCCTGCGCCAGCGCAACGAGCTTCGGCCGCGCCGCCGGTATGGGCACAATCGTTTGCACCGCGACTTGCTTCAGCTTCGTAGGCGGCCTGGTGCTCTTCAGGCTGGCAACGCTAACCGGCTTCTGGCTGGCTTCGGCATCGGCAGCATCATCTTGGGCCTCATCCGGTTCCTTGCCGATGCCGAACAGGCGCGCGAAAAAGCTCCGCTTGTCTTTTCCCGCGCCCGCTTCGACGCCCGCGACATCGATGCCGGCGTCGCGCGCCGCGGCCAGCGATACGTTATTCGGCTTGCCACCGCGCGCTTCGATATCGGCCAACGCCAGCGCATAGCCTTTCAATGGTTCTCCATCGGAGGGGATGTGCACGGTGCGGCCGTCCGGGAACACCTTCGCCAATTGCTCGCGCGACATGCGCGGCCAATGCCGCACCGAACCGGTATCGAGATGCACGAAGGGCGAACCGGAGGTCGGATAAAATCCGACGCCGCCGCGTTGCAGGCGCAGCCCGATCTCGCGAATTTTGGCAAGTGGCACGCCCGGAATTTCAAAGTCCATCGCCTGGCCGTTGATGTGCTGGCTGCTCTGCGCGACGCCGGAGGAACGCTCGCGCAACATCGCATTGGTGCCGGGCGAGCGGTAGCCGCAGATCACCTCGATCGGCGCCTTGCCGTCGACGTCGCGATTGACCTCCCACAACAAATCGAACAAATGCGGATCCATGTGGGTGGACTGCTCCTTGCGCCAGTCGCGCATGAACCAGTCGAGTTTCTTGAGCGCCGCATCGTCATAGCGGCCGTCGCGCTTATAGGTAATGGTGATGGTCTCGCCGGTATGCAAATGGTGGAAAGAGATCGTGCGGGTGTCGCCTTCGGCCGACGCGGTCTGCAACGAATCGTTGGCGCCGATCAGGAACAGGCCGGCAAAAAGAGCGGCGACGCCATAGCGGGCACCGGTGCGTGCCAGCGAGGAGACAACATCATACGCGCGCGCGCTACTCACCGGCACAACACCAACCCGCTCTATTCGCAGCCCCAGAGCCATCGCACGTCCGGTTAAGGCCGTCGCGATCGACAGCCGACAGTGTTGTCGGGATTGGTTAACCGATCCTTTCGCGGAACGGGATCCCCCCGGAGAGACTGTGTGGTTAAACCATAAAGTGGGCGGAAACCCGGCAGGCCCGCGGCGCGCGCATGGAACTTTGCGGTCCAAATAAAAAAGCCGGGCGCAGCGGCCCGGCTTTTCAGGGTGCGTTGTGAGAGCCGGTCAGCGGAACAGGCGCTCGAAGAACATAAGAGGATTACCGGCCTCGCGTCTTTCGACGCGGGCGAGGATTTCCTGATTGCTCCTCATCGTCGCCAGCTCGCGCTTGGGGTCCTTCGGCGGCGCGATGTCGGCGACGCGGCGTTCGTCCGAATGCAGGATGGCGCGGATACGGGCGTCGAAGCCGTAGACGTCGTCGCGCAGTTCGAGCTTGCCGTCTTCGTCGACAAAGGCGGTCTGATAGGTCAGGTGCACCATCGGCCGCTTCTCAAGCTTGAAGGTTTTCTCGTCACGCCCGAACATGCCCTGAAGCTGCCGCGAATTCGGCATCGGGCCGTTCATCGCCAGACGCAACATTACCTCACCGAACTTGGTCGGGTCCTCGACGCGCATGCAGCCGTGGCTGAAGGCGCGCTTGTCGGCGGCGAACAGCCGTTTTTCTGGCGTGTCGTGCAGATAGACCTGGAACTTGTTCGGAAAGTTGAACTTGATGCGGCCGAGCGCATTGGCCGCGCCCGGCGGCTGCACCACGTTGATGCGGCCATCCGCGCCGCGCCTCACTTCCAGGCCCATACGGTCGAAAATATTCGGGTCGCTGGCATAAACCGGCAGCAATTCGTTCTGAATGATCGACTGCGGCACGTACCAGGACGGATTGACCAGCACGTTGTCCATCGTCGCGGTCAATAGCGGCGTCGGCGTCTGCGGTTTGCCGGCGACGATCTTGGTGCGCCAGACCAGCTTGCCGTCGCTTACCACTTTCAGCGAGTAGTCCGGGATATTGACCATCACATAGGTCTTGCCAAGATCGCGCGGTAGCCAGCGCCAGCGTTCCATGTTGGCGGCGACGCGCTCGATCTTCTGCGGCAGCGACGGACCGTTGATGGCGGCGAGTGTGTGGTTGTCGATCACGCCGGTCGGCTTGATGTCGGCGCGCGCCTGCACTTGCTTGATCGCGTTGAACAGAGCCTTGTCATAGATAAGTTCGTCGGCCGGGCCAGGTTGCGGCAACTTGACCGTTTTGATGCGACCGGTTTGGCGGTCGCGCACGCGCGCCATTTCCGGCGCCGGCGGGAAGCTCACGTTGAGGCGGGCGCGCAGTAGCGGCACGCGCGTGTCCTTGTTGCCCGGCTTGATCGCGGGGCCTGCCGGAATGCGGTCGTCGGCTTGCGCGTTCGCGTCCTTGCCACGCAACTCGGCGAGTTTGGCCTTGAGCGCGCGGAAACCTTTGTCCGGCGGATTGAAGTTGTCGAAGGCGGCGTTGACGTCGCGCGCCTCGGAAATCTTGCGCAGGACATCGGCCGCATCCGGCGTGTGATCGCCGTAATCGACCTCCGCCGACACGCGCGTCGGCGCGATGCGGCCGACCGCGAGATGGTGGACGAAAGTCAGCACCGAATGGGTGAGCTTGAGATCGCCCAAAGCGAGCGCGTCCGCGCTATGGAATTCGCCGAATTCCGGCACCGGATAATCGGCAGGGTCGAGCGCATCGGCGCCGGCGTTTTTCATGCGCAGGATGGCGGCCTTGGCTTGCGCGGTCTGGCGGCCGTCATGAAGCCACAGCGGCGCATAGCCATGCGCGGCGTAGACGCTCTCGATCGCCTTGTGTTCATCGGCGTGCTCGCTGTGCCGGTTGACCTGCTTGGCGGTGAGGGCGGCGCGCAATTTGTCGGTAATCTGCGCGTCGGAGGCGGTGAGTACGGCGTTGAGCGTGCCGAGTACTTCGATACGATCGTCGGCCTTGGCCTGTGCCTTCGGTTCATCCACCGGCGGCGTTTTCTCGGCCTCCTGTTTTTTTTCAGCTTGCGGCGGTTTCTCTGCCGGCGTTGTTCTTTCAGCCTGTGGCACTCTTTCTGCCTGCGGCGCTTGCGCTGCCGGCGTGGCGATGGCGCGCGGCGGCGCAACCGGCATTGGCTCAGCGCGATGAATGATGAGCGCGTTGTTGGAGGCCGGCGGCGGCGGAGCGATGATCTGGCTAATGCCGCCCTGCTGCGCTTGCGCCGGCGTTGCGGCGATCAAAGCCAGCATCGCGCAGGCCACGAGATAGTTCAAACCCGCATTACGCATCACACATAGCTCCACCGGCATCCGGTTACTCGAAACCTTAAAACTGTCGCCATTATGCGGCCGCACATGGCGGTTTACGAATGAATTTCGATCGTTTCAACGCCTTACTTTGCATCACGGCTAACGGGCAGATCTGCGTCGGGTAATCGTTAAAATTTTAACGGTCACTCCACCGCCACCGTCTCGTTAACCGAAAGCTTGCCGGCTTCTTCGTCCAATCCGAGGCCTTCCAGCTTGCGATACAGCGTCGAGCGCCCGATTTTCAGGCGGCGCGCCACTTCCGACATCTGCCCGCGGTAATGGGCTATGGCAAAGCGGATGACTTCGCGCTCGATATCCTCAAGCGGCCTCACTTCGTCGTGGCTGTCGGTTAACGCGAGTTGCGGCCGCGACATCGTTAACGGCGGACTTCGGTGATGCTCGCTCATCGACAGGCCGGCATGCATGTCAGGCGCAGTATTCGGCGCATTGTCGGGCGTGCCATCGAACGCAATCGGGACGCCGCTGAATTCCTCGTTCATGCTATCGCTTTGCGCCATCAGCAGCGGGAATTCGTCGACGCCGATTGTGTCGCCTTCGGCCAGCACGACGGCGCGGAAGATGGCGTTTTCGAGTTGCCTCACATTGCCCGGCCAGCGAAACACCGCGAGCCGCGCTAAAGTCGCGCCGTCGAAGCCGCGCAGGCGCTTGCCGTGTTCGGCGGCGATGCGGGCGAGGAAATGACGTGCCAGTTCGCCGATATCTTCTTTGCGCTGGCGCAGCGGCGGAATCGAAATCGGAAATACGTGCAGGCGGTAAAACAGATCTTCGCGGAAGCGCCCGGCCTTCACGTCGGCGATCAGGTCGCGGTTGGTGGCGGAGATGATGCGCGCGTCGACCTTGATGGTCTTGCGCGAGCCGATCGGTTCGACTTCGCCTTCCTGCAAGGCGCGCAGCAATTTGACTTGCGCCGCCGGTGGCAACTCGCCGACCTCGTCAAGGAACAGCGTGCCGCCGTCGGCCTCGACGAACTTGCCGCTGTGCTTTTCGGTGGCGCCGGTGAAAGCGCCTTTCTCGTGCCCGAACAGGATCGACTCGACCAGGTTCTCCGGCAGCGCGCCGCAATTGACCGCGACGAAGCGCTTGGCGCGGCGCGCGCCCGAGCCGTGGATCGCGCGCGCCATCAATTCCTTGCCGACGCCGCTCTCGCCTTCGATTAGCACCGGGATGGTGGAGGCCGCCGACTTCTCGGCCGCGCTCAACACCGGCCGCATCGCCGGCGAACGCGTGATGACATCCTTTAGTGTCAGCGTGCCGTCGCGGCTGCGCTTGACGCGCTGCAATTCGCCGGCGAGTGCGCGGGTCGCGATGGCATTGCGCAAGCTGACCTCAAGCCGTTCGGCGCCGGCCGGCTTGACCACGAAATCGGTGGCGCCGGCGCGCATGGCCGAGACGACATTGTCGATGCCGCCATGCGCGGTCTGCACGATGACGGGAGTTTCCAGTCCCGCCTGCCGCATGCGCGCCATGACGCCGAGGCCGTCGAGGTCGGGCATCACCAGATCGAGCACCACGCAATCGACCGGGGTGGGATTTTCGCCTATCAGGAGGACTAGCGCCGCGTCGCCGCCTTCGGCGGTCAGCGCCTGGTAGCCGAAACGCGTCACCATGACCTCGACCAGACGCCGCTGAACCGGATCGTCATCGACGATCAACACAACTTCGGACATGTTTTCTCTCAAGGCCCCCAAAGACTTCCAGGCCGGCAGCCGAAGCGCGGGCGCGCGCCGGTTGTGCCGATTTGGTGCAGTGTCCGCGATTGGGCTTAATGGGCCCTTAAATGGGGAACCGGGCGTCGCTCATACCGGCCTTGGGCATGTTGAAAACTTGCCTCCCCGCCATCGCATCGCCACCTGGGCGCCCCTACATGGGGGCAACACTGGCTATTCTTTCCCATCGTCCGATTTCTCCCTCATAGCGAATTGTCCCCATGCCTCCCTCCGCTGCCCGTAAGACTGCCGCGAAAGCCTCCAAACCCGCCGCCAAATCCAGATCCGACGTCAAGCTCGGCACGTTGCCGCAGTGGAACCTGGACGATCTTTATCCGGGCATGGAGAGCGCCGAGCTCAAGCGCGACCTCGCCATTTCCGAAAAGCAAAGCGCGCAGTTCGAGAAAGACTACAAAGGCCGGCTGGCGGTTTTGGCGGCCGAGCCGGGCGCGCCCGGATTGCTGGAAGCGGTCAAGCGCTACGAGGCGCTCGGCGACGTGCTCGGCCGTATCGGTTCCTATGCCGGGCTGATGCACGCGACCGACAGCACCGACCAGACCATCGCCAAGTTCTACGGCGACATGAGCGAGCGTATCACCGCCGCCTATTCGCATCTTTTATTCTTCGATCTCGAACTTAACCGCATCGACGATGCCGTGCTTGAGACCGCCATGCATGGTGGCGGGCTCGGCCACTACCGGCCGTGGATCGAGGACGTGCGCAAGGAAAAGCCGTTTCAGCTCGAAGACCGTATTGAGCAGCTTTTTCACGAGAAGTCGCTCACCGGTTATTCCGCCTGGAACCGGCAATATGACGACACCATCGCCGCGCTGCGCTTCAAGGTCGGCGGTAAGGACTTGCCGATCGAACTGGCGCTCAATCTGCTCCAGGACTCAGACGGCAAGAAGCGCAAGGAAGCCGCCGCGGCCTTGGCAAAAACCTTCAAGGCGAATCTGCGCCCCTTCACGCTGATCACCAATACGCTCGCCAAGGACAAGGAAATTTCCGACCGCTGGCGCGGCTTCAAGGATGTCGCGGAGTCGCGGCACTTGTCGAACCGGGTCGAGCCGGAAGTAGTGGAAGCTTTGGTGTCGGCGGTGCGCGCCGCCTATCCGAAGCTCTCGCATCGTTACTATGCCCTAAAGGCCAAATGGTTCGGCAAGAAGAGCCTGCCTTATTGGGACCGCAACGCGCCGCTGCCCAAGGTCGAGCAGCGCACGATCCCCTGGACCGACGCGCGCGCGACCGTGCTCACCGCTTACGGCGCTTTCTCGCCCAGGATGGCGGAGGTGGCCGACCGTTTCTTCGAAAAGAACTGGATCGACGCCGGCGTGCGCGACGGCAAGCAGCCCGGCGCTTTCGCGCATCCGACCGTGCCGTCCGCGCATCCTTATGTGCTGCTCAACTACCAAGGCAAGCCGCGCGATGTGATGACCTTAGCGCATGAACTCGGCCATGGCGTGCATCAGGTGCTGGCGGCGCCGAACGGTCCGCTGATGGCGCCGACGCCGCTGACGCTTGCCGAGACCGCGAGCGTGTTCGGCGAAATGCTCACCTTCAAGAAACTGCTCGCCAACACGACCGACGCCAAACAGCGCAAGGCCATGCTTGCCGCCAAGGTCGAGGACATGATCAACACGGTGGTGCGCCAGATCGCGTTTTACTCCTTCGAGCGCAAGGTGCACACCGAACGCCGCAATGGCGAACTTACGTCCGATAAACTGTGCGAGCTGTGGATGTCGGTACAGGCGGAAAGCCTAGGGCCTGCGATCGAACTGAAGGAAGGCTACGAGACCTTCTGGACTTATATCCCGCACTTCATTCATTCGCCGTTCTACGTCTACGCTTATGCGTTTGGTGATTGCCTGGTGAATTCGCTCTATGCCGTCTACGAGAAATCGGCCTCCGGCTTTGCCGAGCGCTACCTCGCGATGCTGGCGGCCGGCGGCACCAAGCACCATTCCGAACTGCTCGCGCCCTTTGGCCTCGACGCCCGCGATCCCAAATTCTGGGACGGGGGGTTAAGCGTGATTGCGGATTTGATCGCGGAGTTGGAGGGGTTGGGTTAGGGCTGCTAAGCGTTGTATAGATGTGAAATCTATGTTATACATCTGTATAACGATGGAGCGCGCCCATGAACGAAAAGCCGCAAAATCCCGAGATCGAAGGCTTTCTTCTTCAGGTCAAAAAGATCGGCAATTCGCTCGGCCTTATTATTCCGAAGGAATTGCTTGCTCGTTTGAAGCTTCAAGAAGGAGACAAGCTTCACGTTGTCGAACAGACCGAGCGTGGCATTAAGCTTAGTCCCTACGATCCCAAACACGCGGAAGCCATGGAATTCGCGCGCCGTTCGTTCCGAAAATATGCCGATACCTACAAGGCGCTTGCGAAATGACCGAGCCGCGTTGGCTCGATCTCAACATCGTCCTGGACTTCCACACCGAGCAACTGGCGCTGTTTGGCGGCCCGGATGGAATTCGTGATCTGGGGCTTCTCGAGTCCGCTCTGACGAGACCGCAGAATAAATTTGCGTATGGCGTAGTCGACTTCGCCGCGCTTGCGGCAGCGTATGGGTTCGGGATTGCGCGTAATCACCCGTTTATTGACGGAAATAAGCGAACCGCGCTGGCATCGCTGATCGTGTTTCTCAATCTCAACAAGCTTGACCTTGATGCGCCACAAGAAGCGGCGACCGCGATCGTCGTTGCCTTGGCGGCCGGCGAAATTGGCGAGGACGTGCTGGCCCGCTGGATCGCCGACCATATTAAGGCGCTCGATGCGCCTGGCATTCAGCCCTAGCGTAGTTATCTACTGGTCACTGCGTGAGTAATCATGCCCACCGACCGCGAAAAGAACCGTTTCTCCGCCCGCGCCAAGCGCTACGCATCCGTCGGCACTAAAGTCGGCGGCGTCGCCGCGCGCGTGGCGCGGCAGCGCTTTCTGGGCGCGACGCCCGACCGCGCCGGCAATGCCCTGGCGCTTGCTTCGGCGCTCGGCGGGCTGAAAGGTCCGATCATGAAGGTGGCGCAGTTGCTCGCCACCATTCCGGACGCGGTGCCGGCCGAATACGCGACCGAGTTGATGAAACTGCAAAGTCAGGCGCCGCCGATGGGCTGGGCCTTTGTGAAACGCCGCATGGCTGCGGAACTCGGGCCCGACTGGCCGTCGAAATTCAAAAGCTTCGACCATCACCCGGCCGCCGCGGCTTCGCTCGGCCAGGTGCATCGCGCCACCGCGCTCGACGGTTCGCAGTTGGCCTGCAAGCTGCAATATCCCGACATGCAGTCGGCGGTCGAAGCCGATCTCGGACAGCTCAATCTTTTGCTCTCGTTGCGCAAGCGCTTCGATCCGGCCATCGACACCACCGAGATCGCGGTCGAGATCGGCGCGCGTCTGCGCGAGGAACTCGACTATGCGCGCGAGGCCAAGCACATCGCGCTCTATCGCCTGATGCTCAAGGACGAGCCCGCCATCCGCGTGCCGGAAGTTTTCTCCGAGCTTTGCATCGGCCGTCTTTTGACGATGGAGTGGATGCAAGGCTCCAAAATGCTCGCCCACAAGGACGCGCCGCTCGAAACGCGCAACCTTCTCGCCACCGCCATGTTCACCGCTTGGTGGTTTCCATTCAGCCGCTTCGGCGTCATTCACGGCGACCCGCATCTCGGAAATTATTCCGTGTTCGGCGATGCGAAAGGCAAGCCAGCCGGCATCAACCTGCTCGATTACGGCTGCGTGCGCATTTTCCCGCAGAGCTTTGTCGGCGGCGTGGTCGATCTTTATCGCGGCCTGCTAGAAGGCGACGACGCGCGCGTGGTGCATGCTTACGAGACCTGGGGCTTCAAGCGGCTCAATGTGCCCTTGATCGAAGCGCTCAACATCTGGGCGCGCTTTATCTATGGCCCGCTGCTCGACGACCGCGTCCGCACCATCGCCGATGGGGTGAAGCCGTCCGATTACGGCCGCAAGCAGGCGTTCCAGGTGCACCAGGCGCTCAAGAAGCTCGGACCCGTCCGGGTGCCGCGCGAGTTCGTCTTCATGGACCGCGCGGCCATCGGTCTCGGCGCGGTGTTTTTGCACCTGGCGGCGGAATTGAATTTCTACCGGCTGTTCAACGAGGCGATCGAGAATTTCGACGCCGCCGAAGTGGCCGCGCGTCAGGCCGCCGCTCTGGCCAAAGTCGGGCTCTGAGGGCAGGGCGCCGGCGGCTGATAAACGGGGATTGGCCGGCTTTCTTGCCGCCGGCCGGTCTTGCGACCGTTGCCCTGACCGGCCATTTGCGCTAACCTCTCAGCCGCTAGGCTTTTGCGACCCTTTCGGAGACTGATCCCCATGGCCGACCACGGCACCGTCGAATACGCCACCGCCGCCGGCAACGATTATCCGGCGCACGAGAACACCTACGAAACCTTCGTGAAATTTGCCTTCGTCGTCTCGGTCCACATCATCAACCTGCTGCTCGGCCTCGCCGTCGGCGGCGTGATGGGCCACTGGTTCTCGGCGCTGCCGATTTTCATCATCGCGGTGCTGGGCCTGGTGCCGGGTCTGGTGAGCGGCTCGAAGACCTCGAGCTATGTCGCCTTCGTGATTTGTTTCCTGATCTTCGCCTTCACCGGGCTGTCGCACTAGCGCATAATCCCCGGAATGTTGGATACGCCGCCGTACTCGACGGCAGAGCCGGGACAAATGTGAATGCGGATTGCCGTAGCGCGCGAGAGCGAGGGCCAAGAGCCGCGGGTCGCGGCTACGCCGGAAACCGTCAAAAAATTCAAGGCGCTCGGCGCCGAAGTAGCGGTCGCGCGCGGCGCCGGCACCGCCTCCGGCATTCCGGATGCGGATTACGAAGCCGCCGGCGCCGAGATCGGCGAAGACGTCACCAAGAACGCCGACCTGGTGTTGAAAGTGCGCCGCCCGGCGCCGAACGAACTCGCGTCGTATAAAAAAGGCGCGCTCGTTATCGCCATCATGGATCCGTATGACAACGAGGCCGCGCTCAAGCAGATGGCGGAAGCAGGCCTGGTCGGCTTCGCCATGGAGTTGATGCCGCGCATCACGCGCGCGCAGTCGATGGACGTGCTGTCGTCGCAAGCGAATATCGGCGGATACAAAGCGGTGTTGCTCGCAGCCGAGCATCTGCCGCGCTTCTTTCCGATGCTGA
>DASRLA010000067.1:0-2585 GCA_035648715.1 Pseudolabrys sp. | reverse complement strand
CGCGGTGCTCTTTTCGGTGTTATGGCTGGCCTTGCGGCGCACCAATCGCCTGTACGATGAAGCCGACCGCCGCGAGGCGGCGGAAGGCGCGCTACGCCAGTCGCAACGGCTGGAGGCGATCGGCCAGTTGACCGGCGGCGTGGCGCACGATTTCAACAATTTGCTGATGATCATCAGCGGCAGCGTGCAGCGGTTGCGCACCGAACTAACCGACAAGAAACAAACGCGTCTTCTCGACATGATGGCGACCGCGACCCAGCGCGGTGAATCGCTCACCCGCCAGTTGCTCACTTATTCGCGCCAGCAGACGCTAAGCCCGCAGGTCATCGATTTGACTCAGCGGCTACCGCTGTTGCGCGAATTGCTCACACGCTCGCTGCGCGCCGACATCGATATCAAGGTCGATGTGCCGGACGGCGTCTGCGCGATCCGTGTCGATCCCGGCGAGTTCGAACTCGCCATTATCAACCTTGCGGTCAATGCCAAGGACGCAATGCCGGGAGGCGGCACGCTGTCGATCCGCGTCAAGCCGGTGACCCTTAAAGGCGACGCGACAGAAGAGGGCTTGAGCGGCGAATTCGTCGCCACCCGTGTGACGGACACCGGCCACGGCATCCCGCCCGACGTGTTGGCGCGGGTGTTCGAGCCGTTCTTCACCACCAAGGAGGTCGGCAAGGGCACCGGGCTGGGGTTGAGCCAAGTCTACGGCTTTGCCAAGCAATCCGGCGGCACCGTGACCATCACCAGCGCGGAGGGACGCGGAACAGCTATCACGATCTTTTTGCCGCGCAGCCATGAGACGCCGCAGATGCCGTCAGCGCAGACGGTGACCGAGGGGCCAGTCGAGCCGGCCGGCACCGTGCTGCTGGTCGAGGACAATGCCGACGTGGCCGAGGTCGGCGCCGGCTTTTTCAGCCAACTCGGCTACCGGGTGCGCAGCGTCGTCAATGCGCAAGCGGCGCTGGCCGCCCTGCGGTTGGATAGCGATGTGGACCTGGTCTTTTCCGATATCCTGATGCCCGGCAGCATGAACGGCCTCGATCTGGCGCGCGAAATCGCCACGCGCTTCCCCGCTATTCCGGTGCTGTTGACGACCGGCTACAGCGCAAGCGCCCAGGAAGCCGTGGCCCAAGGTGTCGTCGTGCAGCAAAAGCCTTACGATCTCGAAAGTCTGAAGCGCAATATCCGCGAGGCGATCGAGGGCAGCAAGGCGCGCAGCCGGCAATCGGCGCCGTCGGTGAAGTAGCGTACTCAGCCTTCCCCGATCTCTTTCAATATTTCCGCGGTGTGCTCGCCGAGCAGCGGCGCTGAACGCTCGGAGGCCGCTCGCCAGCCATCCATCACGATCGGCGTGCGCACACCCGGGATGTGGCCCGCTTTGGCGGCATTGCTTGGCAGATCGATCTGCATGCCGCGAAATTTCACCTGCGGATTGTCGAACACCTGTTCGAGATCGTTGATCGGCCCCGCCGGCACGCCTTGCGCCTCGAGCTTGGCCAGCAGATCGTCGCGCTTTAACTTCGAGGTGAGCGCCGACAGTTTGCCGATCAATTCTTCGCGGTGCTTGAGTCTTCCGACATTGCCTTTGTATTCGGGGTTTTCCGCCAGCTCCGGGGCGCCCAGCACATTGCAGAATTTGACGTACTGATTGTCATTGCCGGTGGCGACGATGGCGAAACCGTCGGCAACCGGGAACACTTGATACGGCACGATATTGGCGTGTGCATTGCCGATGCGCTTGGGCACGTTGCCGGAGACCAGATAATTCATCGCCTGGTTCGACAGCACGCCGACGGTGGAATCGACCAGCGCGGTATCGACGTAGCAGCCCTTGCCGGTTTTTTCGCGTTCGGCCAGCGCCGCCAGGATGCCAATCACCGAATAACAGCCGGTGAAGATGTCGGACATCGGAATGCCGATACGGGTCGGCTCGCCGTCCGCCATGCCGGTCAGATCCATGATGCCGCCCATCCCTTGCGCCATCAGATCGTAGCCCGCGCGTTTTGCGTAAGGACCGTCCTGGCCAAAGCCGGTCACCGAGCAATAAATCAGCCGCGGATTTTCCGGCGCCAGGCTTTTGTAGTCGAGCCCGAACTTGGCGAGCCCGCCGACCTTGAAGTTTTCGATCAGAATGTCGGAGCGCTGCACGAGTTTGCGAACGATGCGCTGGCCTTCTTCGTTCTCGAAATCGGCTTCGATCGATCGCTTGCCGCGGTTGGCGGAATGAAAATAAGCGGAGCCGATCGGCTTGCCGTCGGCGCCTTCAACGAAAGGCGGGCCCCAACCGCGGGTATCGTCGCCGGTACCTTTGCGCTCGACCTTGACGACATCGGCGCCGAGGTCAGCCAAAATCTGTCCCGCCCAAGGTCCAGCCAGGATGCGGGCAAGTTCGAGGACGCGCAGACCTGCCAATGGCTTCGGCATTTTTCATGAACTCCCGGACGGCGCGGAATGGAGAACGCTGGCCGGGGTTATAAATGCAACAATCCGCGCTGGCCAGACCGTGAATTGTCTATTGTTAGCACAGACTTGCGCATAAATTTAACGCTTGGCCTATGGCGCTATGCCGCACCGGCGGCTAAGGT
>DASRLA010000066.1:0-50178 GCA_035648715.1 Pseudolabrys sp. | reverse complement strand
CAAGGGGCTGGCCGACACCGCCTTGAAGACCGCGAACTCGGGCTACCTGACGCGACGTCTGGTTGACGTGGCGCAGGACTGCATCATCACCGAGCCGGATTGCGGCACCACCGACGGCATCAAGGTTCGCGCCATCATCGACGCCGGCACCGTGGTTGCGCCGTTGGCGATCCGCATTCTCGGCCGCACCACGGCCGAGGACGTCAAGGATCCGGCCTCGGGCAAAGTCGTGCTCAAGGCTCACACCTTGATGACCGAGCCGGAAGTCGATCAGGTCGTCACGGCCAGTGTGCAGGAACTGAAAATCCGTTCCGTGCTCACCTGCGAGACCAAAGTCGGCGTTTGCGGCGCCTGCTATGGGCGCGATCTGGCGCGCGGCACCCCCGTCAACATGGGCGAGGCGGTGGGCGTCATCGCCGCCCAGTCGATCGGCGAGCCGGGCACCCAGCTCACCATGCGCACGTTCCACATCGGCGGCGCGGCGCAGATCTCCGATCAGTCGTTCATCGAGTCGAATTTCGACGGGCAGATCAAGTTCAAGAACAAAAACATCGCCAAGAACTCGGATGGCGACACGGTGGCGATGGTGCGCAACATGGTGGTGGCGGTGGTCGATCCCGACGGGACCGAGCGCGCGCATCACCGCATTCCCTACGGCGCGCGTATGCGGGTCGACGAGAATGACAAGATCAAGCGCGGCCAGCGTATCGCCGAATGGGATCCCTACACCCGGCCGATCCTCACCGAAGTCGACGGCGAAGTGGCCTTCGAGGACATGGTGGACGGTCTGTCGATGTCGGAACAGCTCGACGAGTCGACCGGCATCGCCAAGCGCGTGGTGATCGACTGGCGCACGGGTTCGTCCCGTAACCAGGCCGACCTGCGCCCCGCCATGATCGTGAAGGGCAAGGACGGCAAGATCCTCAAGCTCGCGCGCGGCGGCGAAGCGCGTTATCTGCTCGCGGTCGATGCGATCATCTCGGTCGATCCCGGCAGCCATGTGAAGGCGGGCGACGTGATCGCGCGTATCCCGACCGAAAGCGCCAAGACCCGCGACATCACCGGCGGTTTGCCGCGGGTGGCGGAGCTGTTCGAGGCGCGCAAGCCGAAGGACGCGGCGATCATCGCCGAAATCGGCGGCGTTGTGCGCTTCGGCAAGGACTACAAGAACAAGCGCCGTCTGACGATCGAGCCGACCGACAAGGGCGAGGAGCCGAAGGAATACCTGATCCCGAAGGGCAAGCACATCCACTTGCAGGACGGCGACGTGCTCGAGAAGGGCGACTATATCGTCGAGGGCAATCCCGCCCCGCACGACATTCTCGCCATCAAGGGCGTGGAGGAACTGGCGGCTTACCTGGTCAACGAAATCCAGGAGGTCTACCGCCTGCAAGGCGTGATGATCAACGACAAGCACATCGAGGTGATCGTTCGCCAGATGCTGCAAAAGGTCGAGATCGACGACGCCGGCGAAACCGAATTGCTCGCCAGTGAACAGATCGATCGCAGCGAGATGGACGAGATCAACGTCCGCGCCATTGCCGACGGCAAGAAGCCGGCATCCGGTCACCCGGTGCTGCTCGGCATCACCAAGGCGTCGTTGCAGACCCGCTCCTTCATCTCGGCGGCGTCGTTCCAGGAGACCACCCGCGTGCTCACCGAAGCCGCCGTCAACGGCAAGGCCGACACGCTCGATGGTCTCAAGGAAAACGTCATCGTCGGCCGCCTGATCCCGGCCGGCACCGGCGCGATGATGAACCAGTTGCGCGAGATCGCCGTCAAACGCGACGCGCTCATTCTGGAAGAGCGCGAAAAGGACGCGGCTAAGCAACAGGCTGCGCAGGAGGCGCTTGCGGCGCCGGCGCTGCCGGCGGCGGAGTAAACCGGAAGCGACCGGACGGGTCGGCCAGTGGCCGATTCGTGCGGTCCACCGGCCTGGCTGGAACGAAAAAACGCCGCCCCGGCTGTTTCGGGGCGGCCTTTGCTTGCGAATGCTCCGTTTCTCCCGTTTGCGCCGATAAGCGGGGAAGGACGCTTAAGGATAGGCCGCAAGCCCCACTAACCCCGGATTTGCAGGTCCTTTTCGCCTTGACTTGGGTGTATCCGGCCGATACATACGCGACACTTTACGGCAGGCGGTGAGCTTTACTTAGTCGGAACGGCCGCCCGGTTAAATCGCTGAGATTGTTGATTTTTCTCACGGTTTTGATCGGCGCAATCGCCTCGATGAATGAAGCTCAGACGCTGCCGCTGACAGCCACTGTCAGGTTTGAGGTGAACGGCCGCTTGTCGGTTCAACCGACGCTGCGACCGTCAGAACGGTAAGAGCGCCCCCGCGATTAAAGCGGATGGCGCGATTTCGTTTTGCGTGCGGGCGACGCACGGATGATGAACGCGCCGGGCGTGATGCCCAACAATGCCGGGCGATAAGCCCACAACAATTCGGGCCTTTCGGCCCAGCAAGTAACGAAGGCGAACGATGCCGACGATCAATCAGCTGATTGCCAAGCCGCGCCATCCGCTCAAGGTGCGCAACAAGGTGCCGGCGCTCCAGGCGAGCCCGCAGAAGCGCGGCGTCTGCACGCGCGTCTATACGACCACGCCGAAGAAGCCGAACTCGGCGCTGCGCAAGGTCGCCAAGGTGCGCTTGACCAACGGCTTCGAGGTGATCGGCTACATTCCGGGTGAAGGCCATAACCTGCAAGAGCATTCCGTGGTCATGATCCGCGGCGGCCGCGTCAAGGATTTGCCGGGCGTGCGCTACCACATCCTGCGCGGCGTGCTCGATACGCAGGGCGTCAAGAACCGCAAGCAGCGCCGTTCGAAATACGGCGCCAAGCGTCCGAAGTAACCTGAGCGAAGCGAAGGTTATCCCGGGCGAGACCCGGGATCGCCAAAGCAACAGAAGAGATTATAGAGAGCGCCCATGTCTCGCCGCCACGCCGCAGAAAAACGCGAAATCACGATCGATCCGAAGTTTCAGTCGGCCGTCGTGTCCAAGTTCATGAACGCCATCATGTACGATGGCAAAAAGTCGGTCGCCGAAGGCATCGTCTACGGCGCGCTCGAAACCGTCGAGGCCAAGACCAAGGCCAACCCGCTTGGGGTCTTCCAGCAGGCGCTCGACAACGTAATGCCTTCGATCGAAGTGCGCTCGCGCCGCGTCGGCGGCGCCACCTATCAGGTGCCGGTTGAAGTGCGCACCTCGCGCCGCCAGGCACTCGGCATCCGCTGGATCATTTCCGCTGCGCGTGAGCGCAACGAACGCACCATGACCGAGCGGCTCTCCGCCGAACTGCTCGATGCGTCGAACAACAGGGGTAACGCCGTCAAGAAGCGTGAGGACACCCACAAGATGGCGGAAGCCAACCGGGCCTTCTCGCATTACCGCTGGTAACAGCGGCGACCTTTTCCAGGAAACAGATTAGCTATGCCCCGTCTCCATCCCATCGAGGACTACCGCAACTTCGGCATCATGGCTCACATCGATGCCGGCAAGACCACGACCACCGAGCGGATCCTCTATTACACCGGCAAGAGCCACAAGATCGGCGAGGTGCATGAAGGCGCCGCGACGATGGACTGGATGGAGCAGGAGCAGGAACGCGGCATCACCATTACGTCGGCCGCGACCACCGCGTTCTGGAAAGAAAAGCGCCTCAACATCATCGACACTCCCGGCCATGTCGACTTCACCATCGAAGTCGAGCGTTCGTTGCGCGTACTCGATGGCGCCGTCGTCGTGCTTGATTCAAACCAGGGTGTCGAGCCGCAGACCGAGACCGTCTGGCGTCAGGGCGACAAATACAAGGTTCCGCGCATCGTCTTCGCCAACAAAATGGACAAGATCGGCGCCGACTTCTTCAAGTGCATGGAAGACATCGTCAACCGCCTCGGCGCCAAGCCGATCGCAATCCAGCTGCCGATCGGCTCCGAGCAGAACTACAAAGGGCTCGTCGATCTGGTGCGTATGAAGGGCGTGGTCTGGGAAGACGAGAATCTCGGCGCCAACTACAAAGACATCGATATTCCCGCCGACATGATCGAGGACGCGAAGAAGTATCGCGAGATCATGATCGAGGCCGCCGTCGAACTCGACGACACGGCGATGGCCGCTTACTTCGAAGGCAAGGAGCCGGACGAGACGACCCTCAAGGGCCTGATCCGTAAGGCCGTGATTACCGGCGCGTTTTTCCCGGTGCTGTGCGGCTCGGCCTTCAAGAACAAGGGCGTGCAGCCGCTGCTCGACGCGGTCGTCGATTTCCTGCCGTCGCCGCTCGACGTGCCGCCGATCCACGGCATCAATCCCGACAATGGCGAAGACGTCATCCGCAAGCCCGGCGACAACGAGCCTTTGTCGTTGCTCGGCTTCAAGATCATGGACGACCCCTTTGTCGGCACCATCACCTTCTGCCGCATCTATTCCGGCACGCTGACCTCAGGCACCGGCGTCATCAACTCGACCAAAGAGCGCAAAGAGCGCATCGGCCGCATGTTGCTGATGCATGCCAACAACCGCGAAGACATCAAGGAAGCCTATGCCGGCGACATCGTCGCTTTGGCCGGCCTCAAGGAGACCCGCACCGGCGATACGCTGTGCGACCCCAAGCAGCCGGTCATCCTTGAAAAAATGGAATTCCCCGATCCGGTCATCGAAATCGCGATCGAGCCGAAGTCGAAGGCCGACCAGGAAAAGCTCGGCGTCGCGCTCGCCAAGCTGGCGGCCGAGGATCCGTCCTTCCGCGTCTCGACCGACCACGAGAGCGGCCAGACCATCCTCAAGGGCATGGGCGAACTGCATCTCGACATCAAAGTCGACATCCTCAAGCGCACTTATAAAGTGGACGCCAATATCGGCGCGCCGCAGGTCGCCTTCCGCGAAAAGATCACGCAGAAGGTCGAGCACACCTACACTCATAAGAAGCAGTCTGGCGGTTCGGGCCAGTACGCCGAAGTCAAGTTCGTAGTCGAGCCGTCGGAGCCGGGCGCTCCGTTCGAGTTCATCAACGATACGGTTGGCGGTTCGGTGCCGAAAGAGTACATCCCGGGCGTCGAGAAGGGCCTCGAGTCGGTTCTGGGCTCCGGCCCGTTGGCCGGCTTCCCGGTCGTCGACATCAAGGTCACGCTCGTCGACGGCCGCTATCATGACGTCGACTCGTCGGCACTGGCCTTCGAAATTGCCTCGCGCGCCGGTTTACGCGAAGCAATGCAGCGCGCGCGTCCGGTGCTGCTCGAACCGATCATGAAGGTCGAGTGCGTCACGCCGGAAGATTATACCGGCTCGGTCATCGGCGACCTCAATTCACGCCGCGGCCAGATTCAAGGCCAGGACATGCGCGGCAACGCCAACGTGATCAACGCGATGGTCCCGCTGATGAACATGTTCGGCTACGTCAACACCCTGCGCTCGATGAGCCAGGGGCGCGCCACTTTCACCATGCAATTCGATCACTACGCCGAGCTGCCCGCCAACGTGTCGGCGGAAGTGCAGAAGAAATTCGCTTAAAACCGCGTGACGATCGTAACTTTAAAGTTCTGAACGGAGAGATCCATGGCCAAAGAGAAATTCAACCGCAATAAGCCGCATTGCAACATCGGCACGATCGGTCACGTCGATCACGGCAAGACCACGCTGACAGCGGCGATCACCAAGGTGCTCGCCGAGACCGGCGGCGCGGTCTTCACCGCCTACGACCAGATCGACAAGGCGCCGGAAGAAAAAGCCCGCGGCATCACGATCTCGACCGCGCACGTCGAATACGAGACGGCCAACCGCCATTACGCCCACGTCGATTGCCCCGGCCACGCCGACTATGTGAAGAACATGATCACTGGCGCCGCGCAGATGGATGGCGCGATCCTGGTCGTGTCGGCCGCCGACGGCCCGATGCCGCAGACCCGCGAGCACATCCTGCTCGCCCGTCAGGTTGGCGTCCCCGCCCTCGTCGTGTTCATGAACAAAGTCGACATGGTCGACGATCCGGAACTGCTCGAACTGGTCGAGCTCGAAGTCCGCGAACTCCTGTCCAAGTACCAGTTCCCGGGCGACAAGATTCCGATTGTCAAGGGTTCGGCGCTGATGGCGCTCGAAGGCAAGGAGCCCAAGCTCGGCCACGACGCCATTCTGGAGCTGATGAAGGCGGTCGACGAATACATCCCGCAGCCGGAACGTCCGATCGATCAGCCCTTCCTGATGCCGGTAGAAGACGTGTTCTCGATCTCGGGCCGCGGCACCGTCTGCACCGGCCGTGTCGAGCGCGGCGTCGTCAAGGTCGGCGAAGAAGTCGAAATCGTCGGCATCAAGCCAACGCAGAAGACCGTCGTCACCGGCGTCGAAATGTTCCGCAAGCTGCTCGATCAGGGCCAGGCGGGCGACAACATCGGCGCGCTGTTGCGCGGCACCAAGCGCGAGGAAGTCGAGCGCGGCCAGGTGCTCTGCAAGCCCGGTTCGGTTAAGCCGCACACCAAGTTCAAGGCGGAAGCCTACATCCTCACCAAGGAAGAGGGCGGCCGTCATACCCCGTTCTTCACCAATTACCGTCCGCAGTTCTACTTCCGCACCACCGACGTGACCGGTGTCGTGCATCTGCCGGCCGGCACCGAAATGGTGATGCCGGGCGACAACGTGGCGATGGAAGTGCACCTGATCGTGCCGATCGCCATGGAAGAAAAGCTTCGTTTCGCGATCCGCGAAGGCGGCCGCACCGTCGGCGCCGGCGTGGTTGCGAGCATCATCGAGTAAGCAAGCTCCGTTCGCCCCCGCGCAAGCGGGGGCCCAGAGCTACGGAATAATTCGTGCTTAAGCCCTGGGTCCCCGCTTTCGCGAGGACGAACGGGGATGAGAGAAACAAAAATGAACGGCCAGAATATCCGGATCCGGCTCAAGGCGTTCGACCATCGCATCTTGGATGCGTCGACGCGCGAGATCGTCAACACCGCCAAGCGCACGGGCGCACAGGTGCGTGGTCCGATCCCGCTGCCGACGCGCATCGAGAAGTTCACCGTGAACCGCTCGCCGCACGTCGACAAGAAGAGCCGCGAACAGTTCGAGATGCGCACGCATAAGCGCCTCCTGGACATCGTCGACCCGACGCCGCAGACCGTGGACGCGCTGATGAAGCTCGACCTCGCCGCCGGCGTTGACGTCGAGATCAAGCTGTAAGGCCGGGTGAGGACATAGAAATGCGTTCGGGTGTCGTCGCACAGAAGATGGGTATGACCCGGTTGTTCACCGATGCCGGTGAACACGTGCCGGTCACGGTGCTGCGTCTGGCGCAGTGCCAGGTCGTCGCTCATCGCAGCAAAGACAAAAATGGCTACGTCGCGCTTCAACTTGGCGCCGGCGAACGCCGCGCCGGCAACATGAGCAAGGGCGACCGCGGCTATTTCGCCAAGGCCAAGGTTGAGCCGAAGCGCAAGCTGGCCGAATTCCGCGTCAGCGATGACGCCCTGATCCCGGTCGGCGCCGAAATCACCGCCGATCATTTCCTCGAAGGTCAGTTCGTCGATGTCTGCGGCATCTCGATCGGTAAAGGGTTTGCCGGCGGCATGAAGCGCTGGAATTTCGGCGGCCTGCGCGCTTCGCACGGCGTCTCGGTCTCGCATCGTTCGATCGGTTCGACCGGCGGCCGTCAGGACCCGGGCAAGACCTTCAAGAACAAGAAGATGCCGGGCCACATGGGTGCGACCCGCATCACCACGCTCAACCTCAAGGTCGCCAAGATCGACGTCGAGCGCGGCCTGGTCATGGTGCACGGCGCCGTGCCGGGCTCCAAGGGCGGCTGGATCACCGTGCGCGACGCGGTGAAGAAGCCGCTACCGAAGGAAGTGGCCAAGCCGGGCAAATTCCGTCTGGCTGAAACCGCCGAGGCGAAACCGGCCGAAGCGCCTGCCGCCGATGCACCCGCCGCGAAAGAGGGCGCATAACATGGACATGAAGATCACCACGCTCGAAGGCAAAGAGGCCGGCTCCGTCAGCCTGTCCGACGACATTTTCGGCCTCGAGCCGCGTGCCGACATCATCCAGCGCTGCGTCAACTGGCAGCTCGCGCGCCGTCAACGCGGCACGCACAAGACCAAAGACCGCAGCGAAATCTGGCGCACCGGTAAAAAGATGTATGGCCAGAAGGGCACCGGCGGCGCCCGCCACGGTTCGGCCCGCGTCCCGCAGTTCCGCGGCGGCGGACGCGCTTTCGGTCCGGTCGTGCGCAGCCATGCGACCGACCTGCCGAAAAAAGTGCGCGCGCTCGCGCTCAAGCACGCTTTGTCGTCGAAGGCCAAGGATGGTGGCATCATCGTCATCGACAAGGCTTCGCTCAAGGAAGCCAAGACCAAGTCGCTGCTCTCGCAGTTCGGCAAGCTCAGCCTCGCCAATGCGCTGATCATCGACGGCGCCGAGCTGGAGATGAATTTCGCCACGGCGGCGCGCAACATTCCGAATATCGACGTGCTGCCGATCCAGGGCATCAACGTCTACGACATCATGCGGCGCAAGACCTTGGTGCTCACCAGGGCCGCGCTCGATGCGCTGGAGGCGCGATTCAAATGAGCACCAGCGATCCGCGTCATTACGACGTCATTCTCTCGCCCGTGATCACCGAGAAGGCGACCATGGGTTCGGAGTTCAACAAGGTGAGCTTCAAGGTAGCGCGCACTGCGACCAAGCCGCAGATCAAGAATGCGGTCGAAAAGCTGTTCGACGTGAAAGTAAAAAGCGTCAACACGCTAATCCGCCAGGGCAAGGTCAAGATTTTCAAGAACAAGGTCGGACAGCAGTCTGATGTGAAGCGCGCGGTCGTGACCCTCGAAGAAGGTCACCGTATCGACGTGACCACCGGGCTGTAAGGGAGCGGATCGATGGCGTTAAAGACCTATAATCCGACGACACCGAGCCAGCGGCATCTCATCACCGTCGATCGTTCGACGTTGTGGAAGGGCGCGCCGGTGAAGTCGCTGACCGAGGGGCAGAACTCGACCGGCGGCCGCAACAATAACGGGCGCATTACCTCGCGCTTCCGCGGCGGCGGCCACAAGCAGGCCTATCGCGTCATCGATTTCCGCCGCACCAAGAAGGACATGGCGGCGACGGTCGAGCGGCTTGAATACGATCCGAACCGCACGGCGTTCATCGCGCTCATCAAATACGACGATGGCGAGCTTGCCTACATCCTGGCGCCGCAGCGTCTGGCCGCCGGCGACAAGGTGATTTCGGCCGAGCAGGCCGACGTGAAGCCGGGCAACGCGATGCCGCTCGGTAATATTCCGGTCGGGACGATCGTTCATAACGTCGAGTTGAAAATCGGCAAGGGCGGTCAGCTCGCCCGTTCGGCCGGCACTTATGTGCAGATCGTCGGCCGCGATCAGGATTACGTCATTCTTCGTCTGTCGACGACCGAGCAGCGCCTGGTGCATGGCCGCTGCATGGCCACCATCGGCGCGGTGTCGAACCCGGACAAGATGAACACGACGATCGGCAAGGCCGGCCGCCAGCGCTGGCGCGGCCGTCTGCCGCACAACCGCGGCATCACCATGAACCCGGTCGACCATCCGCATGGCGGCCGCACCAAGGGCGGCGGTCACTGGACCACGCCGTGGGGCTTCCCGACCAAGGGCAAGAAGACCCGCAAGAACAAGCGCACCACCAAATTCATCATGGTCAGCCGCCATGACCGTAAGAAAAAGCAGCAGTAGGAACTGAATTATGACTCGTTCCGCATGGAAAGGTCCGTTCGTCGATGGTTATCTGCTCAAGAAAGCGGAAACCGCGCGCGCGTCCGGCCGCCACGACATCATCAAGATATGGAGCCGCCGCTCGACCATTCTGCCGCAGTTCGTCGGCCTGAATTTCGGCGTCTATAACGGCCAGAAGCACATTCCGGTGACGGTCACCGAGGAAATGGTCGGCCACAAGTTCGGCGAATTCGCGCCGACCCGCATGTTCTACGGCCACACCTCGGACCGCAAAGCCAAACGCACGACGGCGGCTCCCGCCGCGGCGGCAAGCTGAGGATTAGAAGAGAAACGTCATGGGCAAGCGCGCACGCGAACGGGATCTCCCGAAAAACGAAGCCAAGGCGGTCACCCGGATGATCCGGATATCGCCGCAGAAGCTGAACCTGGTCGCGCAGATGATCCGTGGCAAGAAGGTCGCGGGCGCGCTCGCCGATCTGGAGTTTTCGCGCAAGCGCATTGCCAAGGATGTGCGCAAGTGCCTCGAATCGGCGATCGCCAACGCCGAGAACAATCACGACCTCGACGTCGACGATCTCATCGTCGCCGAGGCCCATGTCGGCAAGGCGCTGGTGATCAAGCGCTTCTCGCCGCGCGGTCGCGGCCGGGTCGGCCAAATTCTCAAGCCGTTTTCGCACCTGACGATCATCGTACGTCAGGTCGAAACCGCGGCGAACGCCTGAGGAGAGTAGAGTGGGTCAGAAAGTCAATCCGATCGGTCTGCGCCTCGGCATCAACCGCACCTGGGACTCGCGCTGGTTCGCGGGCAAGCAGGAATACGGCCAGTTGTTGCACGAGGACATCAAAATTCGTGCCGCGCTCATGAAGGAGCTCAAGCAGGCCGCGGTCTCCAAGATCATCATCGAGCGCCCGCACAAGAAATGCCGCGTCACCGTTCACTCGGCGCGTCCGGGCGTGGTGATCGGCAAGAAGGGCGCCGACATCGAGAAGCTGCGCAAAATGGTCGCCAAGCTGACCGACAGCGACGTCGTCATCAACATCGTCGAAATCCGCAAGCCCGAACTCGACGCCCAACTGGTGGCCGAGTCGATCTCGCAGCAGCTTGAGCGCCGCGTCGCGTTCCGCCGCGCCATGAAGCGCGCCGTGCAGTCGGCCATGCGTCTCGGCGCCGAAGGTATCCGCATCAACTGCTCCGGCCGTCTCGGCGGTTCGGAAATCGCGCGCATGGAATGGTATCGCGAAGGGCGCGTGCCGCTGCATACGCTGCGCGCCGACGTCGATTACGGCGTCTCGACAGCGTTCACCACCTACGGCACCTGCGGCGTCAAGGTCTGGATCTTTAAGGGCGAGATACTGGAGCACGATCCGATGGCGCAGGACAAGAAACTGGCCGAAGGCGACAGCGGCCGTCCGCGTCGCGATAACGCGGCTTAAAGAGACAAGAACATGCTGCAACCGAAGAAAACAAAATTCCGCAAGGCATTCAAGGGCCGCATCCACGGCACCGCGACCTCCGGCGCCCAGCTTGCCTTCGGCCAGTTCGGCCTCAAGGCGCTCGAGCCCGATCGCGTTACCGCGCGCCAGATTGAAGCGGCCCGCCGCGCGCTCACCCGCTTTATGAAGCGCGCTGGCCGCGTCTGGATCCGCGTCTACCCGGACGTGCCGGTGTCGAAGAAGCCGATCGAAGTGCGCATGGGCAAAGGCAAGGGCACGCCTGAGCTTTGGGTGTGCCGCGTCAAGCCTGGCCGCATTCTGTTCGAAGTCGACGGCATTTCGCAGGCCATCGCCAAGGAAGCCCTGACGCTCGCCGCGGCCAAGCTGCCGGTCAAAACCCGTTTCATCGAACGTATCGCCGAGTAACGAACATGAAAGCCGCAGACGTAAGAGCGATGACGCTCGACCAGCTCGACGACGAAGTGCTCAAGCTGAAGAAGGAGCAGTTCAACCTGCGCTTTCAGCGGGCGACCGGCCAGCTTGAGAACACCTCGCGCGTGCGCGTCATCCGCCGCGACATCGCGCGCATGAAGACGATTGCCGGTCAGAAGCGCGTTGGCAGTGAGCCGGCCGTGAAGGCTGACGCCGCGCCGAAGGCCGCCAAGCCCGCAGCCAAAACCGGACGCCGCAAGGCCGCCAAGAGTTCGCCGCCGCGCGCCGCCAAGCGCGCCGTCGCCCATAAACCGAACAAGACGAAGAAGTAAGGGGTCTTAGATGCCTAAACGTACGCTCCAGGGCGTCGTCGTCAGCGACAAGCAGGCCAAGACCGTGGTCGTGCGGGTTGACCGGCGTTTTTCCCACCCGACGATGGGAAAAGTCGTGCGCCGTTCGAAGAAATATCACGCGCATGACGAGACCAACCAATATTCGGTCGGCGATCAGGTGTGGATCGAAGAGCGCCGTCCGCTCTCCAAGCTCAAGTGCTGGGAAGTCATCCGCGGCGAGAAGAAGCAGAAAGTACTGTAGGCCGTCATGTTTTTTAGGACCCTGGGCTTCGCGGCCGCTCGCGCCGAACGCCCGACAAGAATGAGAGCCGCATCATGATTCAGATGCAAACCAACCTCGACGTTGCCGACAATTCCGGCGCGCGCCGCGTCATGTGCATCAAGGTGCTGGGCGGCTCCAAGCGTAAATACGCCACCATCGGCGACATCATCGTCGTCTCGGTGAAAGAAGCCATTCCGCGCGGACGTGTGAAAAAAGGCGAAGTGATGAAGGCGGTGGTCGTGCGCATCCGCAAGGACATCAAGCGCGCCGACGGCTCGGTCATCCGCTTCGACTCGAACGCGGCGGTGTTGATCACCGCGCAGATGGAGCCGGTCGGAACCCGCATCTTCGGGCCGGTGCCGCGCGAATTGCGCGCCAAGAACCACATGAAGATTCTCTCGCTCGCGCCGGAGGTGCTGTAATGGCTGCCAAAATCCGCAAAGGCGATAAGGTGATCGTGCTCACCGGCCGCGACAAGGGCCGCTCCGGCGAGGTCATCGAAGTGCGTCCGGCCGACGACCGCGCGCTGGTGCGCGGCATCGCCATGGTCAAGCGCCATCAGCGTCAAAGCGCGCAGCAGGAAGGCGGCATCATCTCGAAAGAGAGCAGCGTCCACCTGTCCAACCTGGCGCTGGCCGATCCCAAGGACGGCAAGCCGACCCGCGTCGGTTTCAAATTCATCGGCGAAGGTGAAGCGCGCAAGAAAGTGCGCGTCGCCAAGCGCTCCGGAGCAGAGATCGATGGCTGATACGCAAACCAATACCGAACCGAAAAAGCCGAAGGCCGCCAAGCCCGCCGCTGGCGCCGAGGCGCCCAAGGTCAAGAAGCCGCGCGTCGCCTCCGACTACGTGGCGCGCTTGCGCACGCACTATGAACAGGTGGTGCGCGAGGAACTGACCAAGAAGTTTGAATACAAGAACAAGATGCAGGTGCCGATGATCACCAAAGTGGTGCTCAACATGGGCATCGGCGAAGGCGTCGCCGACCGCAAGAAGGTCGATTCCGCGGCCGCCGATCTGGCGCTGATCGCCGGCCAGAAGCCGGTCATCACCAAGTCCCGCAAGTCGATCGCCAACTACAAGCTGCGCGACGGTCAGGCCATCGGCTGTAAGGTCACGCTGCGCAAGACGCGCATGTACGACTTCATCGACCGGCTGGTGAACATCTCGCTGCCGCGCATCCGCGACTTCCGCGGGCTCAACCCGAAGAGCTTCGACGGGCGCGGCAATTACTCGATCGGCATCAAGGAATACACCGTTTTCCCGGAAATCGACTTCGACAAGGTCACCGACACCTGGGGCATGGACATCACCGTTTGCACGAACGCGCGCAACGACGAAGAAGCCCGCGCGCTTCTGGCGGCATTCAACTTCCCGTTCCGGCAGTGAGGGGCGACTAACTGTCCCTCATACGCGGAACCGCAAGGAGCTAGATTTATGGCGAAGAAGAGTTCGATCGAGAAGAACAACCGGCGCAAGCGGATGACGAAGCAATTCGCCGGCCGGCGTGCGAAGCTCAAAGCGATCGTATCTGACAAGAATCTGCCGATGGAGGATCGTTTCGCCGCGACCCTCAAGCTCGCCGAATTGCCGCGCAATTCGTCGGCCACGCGCATTCATAACCGCTGCGAAATTACGGGCCGTCCGCACGCCTATTATCGCAAGCATCGTATCAGCCGTATTGCGTTGCGCGACCTCGGCAACAAGGGCCTGATTCCGGGCCTTGTGAAGTCGAGCTGGTAAGGGGGCCGAGATGGTAAACGATCCGATCGGCGACATGATCACCCGCATCCGCAACGCGCAGATGCGCGCCAAGTCCAAGGTTTCGATGCCCGGTTCGCGCCAGCGCGAGCGCGTGGCCGAAGTGCTCAAGACGGAAGGCTACATCCGCGGCTATGCCTCGGTGGCGCATGCCTCCGGCCGCAGCGAACTTGAGATCGAATTGAAATATTTCGACGGCGAGCCGGTGATCCGCGAAATCGAGCGTGTGTCCAAGCCCGGCCGGCGCGTCTACGCCTCGGTCAAGGCGCTGCCGCGTATCAATAACGGTCTCGGCGTCGCCATCGTCTCTACGCCGAAAGGCGTGATGGCCGACCACGACGCCCGCGACGCCAATGTCGGCGGCGAAATCCTTTGTACGGTGTTCTAATGTCACGCATTGGTAAAAAACCGATCGCCGTTCCCTCTGGCGTTACCGCCAGCGTCGAAGGGCAGACCGTCAAGGTGAAGGGGCCGAAAGGCGCCATTCAGCTTTCGCTGGTCGATGACGTAACGGTCGCCATGGACAAGGGCGCCATCGCGGTCAACCCGCGCAAGATGGACAAGCGCGGCCGCGCCATGTGGGGTACCGCGCGCACCCTGGTCTCCAATCTGGTGACCGGTGTCAGCAAAGGCTTCGAGGAAAAGCTTGAGATCACGGGCGTCGGTTATCGCGCCGCGGTGCAGGGCAAGAGCCTCAACCTCCAGCTCGGCTTCTCGCACGACGTCACGTTCCCGATCCCGGAAGGGATCACGATCACGACGCCGAAGCCGACCGAAATCAACATCTCCGGCATGCATAAGCAGGTCGTCGGCCAGGTCGCCGCCGAAATCCGCGGCTATCGTCCGCCGGAACCGTACAAGGGCAAGGGCGTGAAATACGCCGGTGAATATATCTTCCGCAAGGAAGGCAAGAAGAAGTAGAGGGCTTAACGCCATGTCGAGATTAAGTGACCGGACCGCGCGGCGGACGGCGACAGTGCGACGCAAGGTCAGGCAGGCGACCGCCCGCAGCGGGCGTGCGCGGCTGTCCGTGTTTCGCTCGTCCCAGCATATCCATGCTCAGCTCATCGACGACGAGAAGGGCGTGACGGTCGCTGCCGCCTCGTCGCTTGAGAAGTCGTTGCGCGAAGGCGCCAAGACCGGCGCCAACATCGAGGCGGCCAAGGCGGTCGGCAAGCTGATCGCCGAACGCGCCAAGGAAAAGGGCATCAAGGACGTGGTGTTCGACCGTGGCGGTTATCTCTATCACGGACGTATCAAGGCGCTGGCAGATGCTGCCCGCGAAGGCGGACTTAACTTCTAAAACGGGCCGCATCACCCCGAAAAGTGGGAACCGGTTTTCGGATCAGATGATGCGCAAAGGATGATTTGAATATGGCACATGAACCCCGACGAGACCGCCCGCGTGGCCCCGGCCGCGAAGAGCGCGACAGCGAGTTCACCGACAAGTTGGTCCACATCAATCGCGTGGCCAAGGTGGTGAAGGGCGGCAAGCGCTTCGGCTTTGCCGCGCTGGTCGTAGTCGGCGATCAGAAGGGCCGCGTCGGTTTCGGTCACGGCAAGGCGCGCGAAGTGCCGGAAGCCATCCGCAAGGCGACGGAAGCCGCCAAGCGCGGGCTCACCCGCGTCGCATTGCGCGAAGGCCGCACGCTGCATCACGACGTCGCCGGCCGTCATGGCGCCGGCAAGGTGTTCCTGCGCGCGGCGCCTCCCGGCACCGGCATCATCGCCGGCGGCCCGATGCGCGCCGTGTTCGAAACGCTCGGCATGCAGGACATCGTTGCAAAGTCGCTCGGTTCGTCCAATCCGTACAACGTCGTGCGCGCGACCTTCGATGCGCTCAAGCATCAGGACTCGCCGCGTTCGGTCGCCGGCCGCCGCAACCTCAAGGTCTCGACCTTGCAGGCGCGCCGCCGCGAAGGCGCCGACGAAACGGCCACGGCTGAATAAGAAAATAGGAAGCTGAGCGCGTGATCCCGAAAAATGGGAACCGGTTTTCGGATCAGATCACGCGCAAATAGGAAAAGCACGATGGCAACGGCAAAAAAAACGATCAAGGTCGAGCAGATTGCGAGTCCGCTGCGGCGTCACCACGATCAGCGCGAAACGCTGGTCGGGCTTGGCCTCAACAAGATCGGCCGTGTCAAGGATCTGCCGGATACGCTGGCGACCCGTGGTATGGTCCATAAGGTTCAACATCTGGTTCGCATCGTCGACGCGAAATAGGACGGTTCGATTAAAGGACGGCTGCTATGAAACTCAACCAGATCGCCGACAATCCCGGCGCCCGCAAGAACCGCATGCGCATTGGCCGCGGCATCGGCTCGGGCAAAGGCAAGACCGGCGGCCGCGGCGGCAAGGGCCAGACCGCGCGTTCGGGCGTGCGCATCAAGGGCTTCGAAGGCGGCCAGATGCCGCTGCATCGGCGTTTGCCGAAGCGCGGTTTCCGCAACACTTCGTTCGCGGTCAAGCTCAACGAGATCGGGCTCGCCAAGGTGCAGGCCGCGATCGATGTCGGCAAGCTCGACGCCAAGGCGGCGGTCGATGCCGAGGCGATGGTGAAAGCCGGCCTGATGCGGCGCGCCAAGGGCGGCGTCAAGATTTTGGGCGGCGGCGAGTTCAAGGCTAAGGCCAATTTCGCGGTTTACGGCGCGTCGAAGTCGGCGGTCGAGGCGATCGAAAAGGCCGGCGGCAGCGTCAAGATATTGAAGCCCAAAGTGGAAGTGGACGCCGACGAGGCGCCGCGCGGCAAGAACAAACGCAAGGCCAAAGGCGGCGACAAGCCCGCCGCCAAGGCTAACGCGAAGCCGGCGGAAGCCGAGTGATTTCAGCCGCTTGAGCGGTCCGCCTACGGGCGCGCTGCGGCCAGGATGTGACTACCGGTTTTGCTTGCAGCGCCTATCTAGGGCTTTGGGCGAGACCAAACTTAAAGCGCGCCGCGCCGTTTATAAGCCGGCGATCCGGGGAGCGGCGAAGACGGCGGCAGGAGCGAGCGAATGGTTTCGGCAGCGGAACAATTAGCGGCCAATCTGAATTTCGGCGCGCTCGCCAAGGCAGACGAGCTCAAGAAGCGCATCTGGTTCACCGTCGGCGCCCTGCTGGTCTATCGCCTCGGCACTTACATTCCGCTGCCCGGCATCGATCCGGCCGCCTGGGAACAGATTTTCAATACCCAGTCCGGCGGCATTCTCGGTATGTTCAACATGTTCTCCGGCGGCGGCATCCACCGGATGGCGATCTTCGCGCTCAACATCATGCCGTACATCTCGGCCTCGATCATCATTCAGTTGATGACGACGGTATCGCCCTCGCTGGAAGCGCTCAAGAAAGAGGGCGAAGCCGGCCGCAAGGTCATGAACCAGTACACGCGCTATCTCACGGTGGTGCTGGCGGCATTTCAGTCTTACGGCATCGCGGTCGGTCTGCAAGGCACCGGCAGCGTGGTGTCGAGCCCGGGCATCTTCTTCCTGATGTCGACCACGATCACGCTCACCGGCGGCACTATGTTTCTGATGTGGCTGGGCGAGCAGATCACCGCGCGCGGCATCGGCAATGGCATTTCGCTCATCATCTTGTCGGGCATCGTCGCGCAATTGCCGGCAGCAATCGCCGGCACGCTCGAACTCGGCCGTCAGGGCGCGCTCTCGACTGGCTTGATCCTGCTGGTCATCGTCATGTGCGTCGCGGTCATCGCTTTCATCGTCTTCATGGAGCGCGCGCAACGCCGGCTGCTGATTCAATATCCCAAGCGCCAGGTAGGCAACCGCATGTTCGAGGGCCAGTCCTCGCACCTGCCGCTCAAGCTCAACACCTCGGGTGTCATTCCGCCGATCTTTGCCTCGTCGCTGCTGCTGCTGCCGACGACGGTCGCGAACTTCAACGCGGGTTCGGGTCCGGGCTGGCTCACCACCGTGACGACGCTGCTCGGTCACGGGCGGCCGCTGTTCCTCATTCTCTACATCGCGCTGATCGTGTTCTTTGCTTTCTTCTACACCGCGGTCGTGTTCAACCCGACCGAGACGGCGGACAACCTGAAGAAGCATGGCGGCTTCGTGCCCGGCATACGCCCCGGCGAGCGCACCGCCGAATACATCGACTACGTGCTCTCGCGCATCACGGTGATCGGCGCGCTTTATCTCGCTATCGTCTGCTTGATCCCGGAAGTGCTGATCTCTTACGCGGCGGTGCCATTCTACTTCGGCGGCACCTCGCTGCTGATCGTGGTCAGCGTCACCATGGATACGGTCGCGCAGGTGCAGGGTTATCTGCTCGCGCACCAATATGAAGGTCTGATCAAGCGCTCGAAATTGCGGGGGCGCAATCGATGAGGTTGATACTGCTCGGCCCGCCGGGGGCGGGGAAGGGCACGCAGGCGCAGCGTCTGGTCGCGAAGCACAAGATCGTCCAACTCTCGACCGGCGACATGCTGCGCGCCGCCGTTGCCGCCGGTTCAGCCGTCGGCCTGCGCGCCAAAAGCATCATGGATGCCGGCCAGCTTGTGCCGGACGAGGTGGTGGTCGCGATCATTGCTGACCGCATCGGCCAGCCCGACGCCAAGCGCGGCTTTGCGCTCGACGGTTTCCCGCGCACGGTGCCGCAGGCCGAGGCGCTTGATCGCTTGCTAGCCGAACGCGGCCTCAGGCTGGACGCCGTGATCGAACTCAAGGTCGATGAAGGCATCCTGATCAAACGCATTGAAACGCGCGTCGTACAAATGACCGCGCGTGGCGAGAAGGTGCGCGCCGACGACAATCCGGAAGTGCTGAAAGGCCGCCTTGCGGCCTATCGCACGCAGACCGCGCCGCTCGCCGGCTATTACGACGCCAAGGGCATGCTCAAGGGCGTCGATGGCATGGCGCCGGTCGATGATGTGACGGCTGCCATCGACCGCATCCTGCGCAGCGTGCCGGTCAAAGCGAAGCCGCCCACGAAGAAACCGGTCGCCAAAGCCAAAAAGTCTGTCAAAAGTACCAAAAAGGCCGCCAAATCGGCCAAAAAAACCGCCAAAAGGACTGCCAAGAAGGCCGTCCAGAAGAAGTCGAAATCCAAGGCGGGCCGCGTCAAGGGACGCAAAAGCAAGCTTGGACAAGCATTTCCGGGTAGCAGGCGGAGGTTGACGAAGCCGTCATGAATCCCTTAATAAGGTTCGCATTCAGAGTTTTGACGCGATGCCGGTCCCCCAAAAGGCGGGGGCAGGTGTCGTGTTACGCTTTGCGCTATTCCCTTACAGGGACAAGATAATTCGGCGCATCAAGCGCTTTCGGCCGATCATAGGAGAGACTATCCGTGGCTCGTATCGCGGGCGTGAATTTGCCCACCAACAAGCGCGTCGTCATCGCGCTCCAGTATATCCATGGCATCGGCCAGAAGATCGCCAAGGATATTGTGACTAAGCTTAATTTGCCGCCGGAACGTCGGGTGTCGCAATTGACCGACGCCGAGGTGCTGCAAATCCGCGAAATGATCGATCATGATTTCATGGTCGAGGGCGATCTGCGCCGCGAGACCTCGCTGAACATCAAGCGCCTGATGGACCTCGGCTGCTACCGCGGTCTGCGTCACCGCAAGGGTCTGCCGGTGCGCGGCCAGCGCACCCATACCAATGCGCGTACCCGCAAAGGCCCGGCCAAGACCATCGCCGGCAAGAAAAAGACCACAGCCTAACAGTTTTAGAAATCGCCCGCGCCTCGTGAGGGCTGGCGGGCCTCGAAAGGACTTGAAGAGATGGGCAAGGAAGCCACCCGCGTCCGCCGGCGCGAACGCAAAAACATCGCGTCGGGCGTGGCGCATGTGAACGCGTCGTTCAACAACACCATGATCACCATCACCGACGCGCAGGGCAACGCGATTGCCTGGTCGTCGTCCGGCACGATGGGTTTCAAGGGTTCGCGCAAGTCGACGCCTTATGCCGCGCAGATGGCGGCCGAAGACGCCTCCAAGAAGGCGCAGGAACACGGCATGAAGACCCTCGAGGTCGAAGTGTCGGGCCCCGGTTCGGGCCGCGAATCGGCGCTGCGCGCCTTGCAGGCGACCGGCTTCACCATCACTTCGATCCGCGATGTGACCACGATCCCGCATAACGGTTGCCGTCCACGTAAACGTCGTCGCGTCTGATTGTTTTATTCAAAGCGGATGCGCCCATGCTGCGTCCGCTGCCGCCGGATTTTTCCCCACATGGCGGGTGGGATTGCGCTGGCCACCCCTCCAGCGCCGCTCAACGGGTGAAGATGTGATCCAGAAGAATTGGCAGGAATTGATCAGGCCGAACAAGCTCCAGGTGACCGCGGGCCACGACGCCGCGCGGCTCGCCACCGTCGTTGCCGAACCGCTCGAACGCGGCTTCGGCGTGACGCTCGGCAATGCGCTGCGGCGCATTCTGCTGTCCTCGCTGCAAGGCGCGGCGGTGCAGTCGGTGCATATCGACGGCGTGTTGCACGAGTTCTCCTCGATCGCCGGCGTGCGCGAGGATGTCACCGACATGGTCCTCAACATCAAGGACATCGCCATCAAGATGCAGGGCGAAGGCCCCAAGCGCATGGTGGTCAAGAAACAGGGTCCCGGCACCGTCACCGCCGGCGACATCCAGACCGTCGGCGACGTGGTCGTGCTCAACCCCGACCTCGTGCTCTGCACCCTCGACGAGGGCGCCGAAATTCGCATGGAGTTCACGGTCAACACCGGCAAGGGTTATGTGCCGGCCGAGCGTAACCGTCCGGAAGACGCGCCGATTGGCCTGATCCCGGTCGACTCGCTGTACTCGCCAGTGCGCAAAGTCTCCTACAAGGTCGAGAATACCCGCGAAGGGCAAATCCTCGACTACGACAAGCTCACCATGAACATCGAAACCAACGGAGCGCTGTCGCCGGATGACTCGCTCGCCTATGCCGCGCGCATTCTGCAAGACCAGCTCAATGTATTCGTGAACTTCGAAGAGCCGCGCAAGGAACAGGCCGCGGAAGCGATCCCGGACCTCGCCTTCAACCCGGCCTTCCTCAAGAAGGTCGACGAGCTCGAGCTCAGCGTGCGTTCGGCCAACTGTCTCAAGAACGACAACATCGTCTATATCGGCGATCTCGTTCAGAAGACCGAAGCAGAAATGCTGCGCACGCCGAACTTCGGCCGCAAGTCGCTCAACGAGATCAAGGAAGTCTTGGCGCAGATGGGCCTGCATCTCGGCATGGAAGTGCCGGGCTGGCCGCCGGAAAATATTGAAGAGCTCGCCAAGCGCTTCGAGGATCATTACTAGGTTCGAGTTTTTTATAGCCGCCTTCCGCGGCGTTCCTGAGGTGGTCTCAGGGATATACAGGATAGAGGCAGGGAGTTTCGCGATGCGTCACGGAAAAGTATATCGCAAGTTAGGGCGACATTCGTCGCATCGTATGGCCATGTTTGCCAATATGGCGGCCTCACTGATCAAGCACGAGCAGATCGTCACGACGCTCCCGAAGGCGAAAGAGCTTCGTCCGATCGTCGAGAAGCTGGTGACCATCGGCAAGAAGGGCGATCTCGCCGCGCGCCGGCAGGCGATCTCCGAACTGCGCGACAAGGACATGGTCAAGAAGCTCTTCGACGTGATCGCGCCGCGCTACAAGGATCGCGATGGCGGCTATTGCCGCATCATGAAGGCGGGCTTCCGTCACGGCGACAACGCCGCCGTCGCGGTGATCGAATTCGTCGACCGCGACCTTGAAGCGAAGGGCAAGGACTCAGGTCCGGTGCAGGAAAAGAAGGTCTCGGAAGAGGCGACCGCGGCGGTGTAATCGTGCCCGCACGGCGACATTGTTTAAGGGCGGCGCTTGGCGCCGCCCTTTTTATTTGCGCGTTCGCCGCTCCCGCATTCGCCGATGTCGCGGCCGACCGGGCGCTGATCGAAGCCGCCGGACGCGGCGACACTGGCGCAGTGCGAAAGCTGATCGGGCAGGGTGCCAGCGTCGATGCGCGCGACGCGCAAGGGCGTTCGGCGTTGCTTGCCGCTACGCATGGCAATCGAGTTGAGGCGGTCCGTGTGTTGATTGCCGCCGGCGCCGACGTAAATGCCAAGGACCATATCGACGACAGTCCATTCCTCTATGCCAGCGCCGAGGGCCGCGACGAAATTCTAAAAATGACACTTTCCGCCGGCGCCGATCTCGCCAGCACCAACCGCTATGGCGGCACTGCGCTTATTCCGGCCGCCCATCACGGCCACGTCGAGACGGTGCGCATTCTACTGGCCACAAAGATCAACAAGGACCACGTCAACAAGCTCGGTTGGACCGCGCTTCTGGAGGCGGTCATTCTGGGCGACGGTGGGCCGGCGCATACCGAGATTGTCCGCCAGCTTGCCGCTGCCGGCGCCAATGTAAATATTGCCGACCGCGACGGCATCACGCCGCTGGCGCACGCACGCCGGCGCGGATTTGCGAAAATCGTCGAAATCCTGACGGCCGTGGCCCGCTGAACATCCCAAAGTCCTATGCGAGACGGCTGTCCTTTGCCGATTTTCCTCCAACTGAGCCGGTCCGGCGCGGGCCCCCGCGCTGTTTCCCACTCGCCGCCGCCATCGAGCGATGTATAATCCCCCCGTCAATTAAGGGGGAATGCGATGATTCGCTTTGCAACGCTTTGTCTTTCACTGTTCGTGATGGCCGGTAGCGCGCAGGCGCAATCGCCGCTGGTCGAGCGCGGCGGCTATCTCGTCAATACGATTATGACCTGCGGCAATTGCCATTCGCCGAAAGGGCCGCCGGCCATCGTCGCGGGTAAGGATTTTTCCGGCGGCCTGTCCTGGGACGAGCCACCGTTCAAGGTGACGGCCTCCAACATCACGCAGGATAAGGAAACCGGCATCGGCAACTGGACCGACGCGCAGATCAAGACGCTGCTACGCACCGGCAAGCGGCCGAACGGCGTGCAGATTGCCGAGGTGATGCCGACGGCGTTTTACGGCATCATTACCGAGCGTGACCTGGATGCCATCGTCACCTATCTGCGCACGATCAAGCCGGTCAAGAACACAGTGCCGGCACCGATCTACAAGATCGCGTTGCCGCACCATTCATATCCCGGCGCCGAGAAGCCCTACACCGAGGCGATGCTGAAGGACAAACAGAAGAACGGTTTCTATCTCGCGACCATCGGCCATTGCATGGAATGCCACACGCCGTTCGGGCCCAAAGGCAAAGACTTCGTCGGCGATCTCGGCAAAGGCGGCATGGAATTCCCCGGCCCATGGGGCAAGTCGGTGTCGCGCAATATCACAAGCAGCAAGGCCAAGGGCATCGGCGCGTGGACCGATGCGCAGATCAGGACCGCGATTACCAAGGGCGTCTCCAAGGACGGCAGCCATCTCAATCCGCCGATGGGCTTTCCCTATTACGATCACATGAAGGACAGCGATCTTGTCGACGTAATCGCCTATCTGCGCACGGTGCCGGCGAAGGAGTAGGGCTCTTTTTTCACCTCTCCCATAGGAGAGGTCGGATCGCGGCACGCGGTCCGGGTGAGGGGTTAGGGTCTAACGAAAGATTTAATCCCCTTCATCCCAGCCCTCTCCCCATCCAAAGTCGGATATATCCGACTTTGGCATTTTGAATGCCCAACTCGGGTAAACCCGAGTTGGGTTGGGAGAGGGAGTTCACCTGAATTCGCTGCCGTACAAGAGACTATATTCACCACCCGCTCAACACCACCTTGCCGATCATCGTGCCACTTTCGGCCAGTGCGTGGCCTTTGCGCAAATTGGCGGCGTTGATCGGCGAAAGCTCCCGGGTCGCGGTCGTGACGATCTCGCCGGCGTCCACCATCGCCGCGATTTCGTTGAGCAGATTGTGCTGCTCGATCATGTCGTCGGTCTGAAACGACGAGCGGGTAAACATCGATTCCCAATGCAACGACGCGGCCTTCGGTTTGAGCAGGTTGACGTCCAGCGCGTTGGGGGCGTCGATCAACGCGAACTTGCCGAATGGCGCGATGATCGCGGCGATCGCCGGATAATGCTGTTCGCTGCCGGTGAGGCCCGCCACCAGGGCGGCCTGCGGATGGCCGATCGATTTCAATTGCTCGGCGAACGGCTTGGTATGGTCGATGACATGATGCGCGCCCATCTTGATGCACCAGTCGCGCGTTTCCTGGCGTGAAGCAGTCGTGATGACGGTCAGCCCGGTTCGCTTGCGCGCCAACTGGATCATGATCGAGCCGACGCCGCCGGCGCCACCGACCACCAGCAGCGTGCGCGGGTCGGCGCGGCGCGGCGCAATGCCGAAGCGGTCGAACAACAGTTCCCAAGCGGTGATGCCGGTGAGTGGCAGCGCCGCGGCTTGCGCGAACGAAAGCGACTTCGGCTTTCGCCCGACGATGCGTTCGTCGACCAGATGCCGTTCGGCATTGGTGCCTGGGCGCAAAATTGAGCCGGCGTAGAACACTTCGTCGCCCGCCTTGAACAGCGTCACATCGGGACCAACGGCTTCGACCACGCCGGCGGCGTCATAGCCGAGGATCTTGGCGGGCTCGCCGGCGCGGGGAGCGGCGCGCATGCGCACTTTTGTGTCGACCGGGTTGACCGACACCGCCTTGACTGCCACGCGCAGGTCGCGGCCTTTGGGAGCGGGCGTCTCGGCGTCGATATCGACCAGAGATTCCGGCTCGCTTGCGGGCAAGGATTTGTAGTAGCCAACGGCTTTCATGCGCGCGCTCCAAACTGGCTGGCAAATAAGGGGTGGAAAATCGGGTGGCAGGGAGGAAACGGCGTGGAACGTCCCATGCCGCGCTCCGGCGCGCCATGGCGGATACGCAAAATCATACCGTAAAATCGGCGGATTTGGCCACCATGCCTTCAATCGGCCGGGGCGGCGGCCTATATCGGGGGTGCTTAGCTCCGGGAAAGAGATTCGCGATGATTTTTGCTTTGCGCATATGGATTAGCTTGCGCCCGCAATTGGCGGTTGTTCTGACGGCTTCGATACTCGCCTGCGGGGTTATAGCCGGCCCGGCCATGGCGCAGGAGAGGCACGTCCCCAACGCCGCCGAGGTGCGCCTGTCCTATGCGCCGGTGGTGCAGCACGTCGCGCCGGCGGTGGTGAATGTCTATGCCGCCAAGACCGTGCAGGTGCGCAACCCGCTGTTCGAGGATCCGATCTTCCGCCGCTTCTTCGGCGTGCCGGGCGGCGGTCGCAGCCAGGTGCAGCGCTCGCTCGGCTCCGGCGTGATCGTCGATGCCTCCGGGCTGATCGTCACCAACGTGCATGTCATCGAAGGCGCCGACGAGATCAAGGTCGCGCTCGCCGACAAGCGCGAGTTCGAAGCGAGCGTCGTTTTGAAAGACCCGCGCACCGATTTGGCCGTGCTGCGCATCAAGGATAAGGCGGAAAAATTCCCGTTTCTCGACTTCGCCAATTCCGACGCGCTGGAAGTCGGCGATGTCGTGCTGGCCATCGGCAATCCTTTCGGCGTCGGGCAGACCGTGACGCATGGCATCGTCTCGGCGCTGGCGCGCACGCAAGTGGGTGTGTCCGATTATCAGTTTTTCATCCAGACCGACGCCGCCATTAACCCGGGCAATTCCGGGGGCGCGCTGGTCGATCTCACCGGCAAGCTGGTCGGTATCAACACCATGATCTTCTCGCGCTCGGGCGGCTCGCAAGGCGTCGGCTTCGCGATTCCCGCCAACATGGTGCGGGTGGTGGCAGCTTCGGCAAAATCCGGCGGCGGCGCGGTGAAGCGGCCCTGGCTCGGTGCGCGATTGCAGACGGTGACGCCCGACATCGCCGAGAGCATGAGCCTGAAGCGGCCGGCCGGCGCGCTGGTAGCCAATGTCGTTCCCAGTGGCCCTGCCGCGCAGGCCGGCCTGAAAGCGGGCGATCTGGTTGTCTCCATCGACGGCCAGCCGGTCGACGACACCAACGCGTTCGATTATCGCTTCGCCACCAAGCCGCTCGGCGGCCAGGCCAAGCTCGGCATCGTGCGCGGCGGGCGCGACATGGTCGCGTCGGTGGCGTTGCAGACCGCGCCCGATCTGCCGCGCGAGGAAATCACCATCCGCTCGCGCTCGCCCTTCTTCGGCGCCAAGGTCGCCAATCTGTCGCCGGCACTGGCCGACGAATTGCAGTTGCAAAATGTCGACCACGGTGTCGCCATTCTCGACGTCGATAACGGCTCCTATGCCAGCAATCTCGGATTTCAGCGCGGCGACGTGATCGAAGCGGTCAATGGCACGACGATCCACAAGACGCAGGATCTGGCCGAGGCCAGCAAGACGCCGAGCAATGTCTGGCGTATCGTGATCCTGCGGCACGGGCAGAAGATTTCCGCGGTGTTTGGGGGGTAAGGCGAATGACGGCGCGCGGCAAACAAGGCGTGACGCTCTTTGCCGCCGCCGGCCTCGACAAGAATGCGCCGCGCCCGCTTGCCGACAAACTACGGCCGCAAAAGCTCGACGAAGTCGTGGGGCAGGATCATCTGCTCGGCCCCGATGGCGCGCTTAGCCGCATGCTGTCGACGCGCTCGCTCGGCTCACTCGTTTTCTGGGGGCCGCCCGGCAGCGGCAAGACCACGGTGGCGCGGCTTTTGGCGGACGCGACCGAACTGCATTTCGAGCAGATTTCGGCGGTTTTTTCCGGCGTCGCCGATCTGAAAAAAGTGTTCGACGCCGCGCGTCTGCGGCGCGAGATCGGCAAAGGCACGCTGCTGTTTGTAGACGAGGTGCACCGCTTCAACCGCGCGCAGCAGGATTCGTTTCTGCCGGTGATGGAAGACGGCACCATCGTGCTGGTCGGCGCCACCACGGAAAATCCATCGTTTGAACTCAACGCCGCCTTGCTGTCGCGCGCGCGCGTGCTGGTGTTTCGTTCGCTCGCCGCCGAGGCTATCGAGAAACTGCTCAAACGCGCCGAAGCGCTGGAAGGCAAGCCGCTTCCCCTTGATAAGCAGGCGCGCGAGGCCCTTACCAATATGGCGGACGGCGACGGCCGTGCTTCGCTGACGCTGGCCGAGGAAGTATGGCGGGCCGCGCGCCCGGGTGAAATCTTCGACTCTGCCAAGTTGCAGGAGATCGTGCAGCGGCGCGCGCCGATCTACGACAAGGCGCAGGACGGTCATTACAATCTCATCAGCGCATTGCACAAATCTGTGCGCGGCTCCGACCCGGACGCGGCGCTTTATTATCTCGCCCGCATGTTAGACGCCGGCGAGCCGCCGCTTTATATCGCGCGCCGCGTGGTACGCATGGCGATCGAGGATATCGGACTTGCGGACCCGCAGGCACTGGTGATGGCCAATGCGGCCAAGGAGGCTTACGATTTCCTGGGCAGCCCGGAGGGCGAATTGGCCATCGCGCAGGCTGTAATTTACGTCGCCACCGCGCCCAAATCGAATGCCGGCTATGCCGCCTATGGCGCCGCCAAACGCGTGGCCCAGGAAGCCGGCTCGCTGCTGCCGCCCAAGCACATTCTCAACGCGCCCACTAACCTGATGAAATCGGAAGGCTACGGCCGCGGCTATTCTTACGACCACGACAGCGAGGAAGCTTTCTCGGGACAAAATTACTTTCCCGATGCGCTGCCGCGCCAGCAGTTCTACAATCCGCCCGAGCGTGGCTTCGAACGTGAGATCCGCAAACGCCTCGAATACTGGGCCAAGTTGCGGAAAGAACGGGGCGGGGCGCAAGATTAACGATACTATCGATTTGTCGGAAGGCCTTGGCTAGAATGGCTCGGGAGAAATCCAGTCATGAACAAACGTCTTGACGAAGCCTTGATTAAAGTTCTCGATCTGTCTGATGAGCTTCAACAGGAGGCCGCCGAACTCCTTTTTGAATATATCGAGGCGCGTGAAGCAGGCATCTGGCTGACCGCCGAACAGATTTTGGAAATTGAACGGCGGTTGGACGAAGACGATGTTGCGAGCGATGAGGAGGTAAAGGACGTCTTTGATCGCTTGAAGTCATGAAGACTACATACCTCAGAGGCGCGCTGAGGGATATGGAGGCCATCCGTACTTATATTGCGCGCGACGATCGGGAGGCCGGCCGGCAAGTAATCGCTCGGATAGAACGATCCATTGCGCGTTTATCCACTTTGCCGATGTCGGGCCGCTCCGGCCCGGGCGGAATTAGGCTTCTCGCGGTGCCTCATTTGCCTTACATCGTCGTTCATCGAGTTGGCGCGGATGTAATCAAGATTGTCGCAGTTTTTCACACATCGCGAAATCGCCGGGATTGACCGGCTGCTGCGCCAGCATTGCTACCACCGGCTTCGAACGCGAGATTCGCAAACGCCTCGAATACTGGGCCAAGTCGCGGGAAGAATGGGGCGGGGAATGAATTTCGTAAAATGCGTAGTGACGCTGGCTTGGCTGGCGGGCATTGGCTTTGCTCCGGCACTGGCCGAGCCCTCCGTCACCGGGCGCTGGGCAGCCGATCCGGCCTCCTGCGCATTCTTTGGCAACGCCGCGCAATCGCCGCTGATCGTCACCGACAGCGCCGTGCGCTGGCATGAGGATGCCTGCCGTATCGCCCGCGTCTACAAGACCGGCGACACCGTCCACATCCAGGCGTTGTGCTGGGGAAATGCCGGCGAGCGTTCGGTGCCGGTTTCATTGCGCCCGCATGGCGGCAAGCTGGCGCTCACCTGGGACCGCGGCCGGCCCGGCGACTTGCGGCGCTGCGAATAGCGCCAGAGCGTTTCCAGGCGAAGTGGAAACCGGTTCGCCGTCCGGAAACGCGACAAGACAAAAAATTATTGCCCGGTCGTGACGAAGGCCAGAATCTGTTCGCTCAACTCGGTATCCTGGGTGCCGATCGAAGCGCCGCCCGACATATGACCGTGCGGTTTCATAAAGACGCTGCGCGGATGGCGGCCGGCCTTTTTCAGCGCGGCAATTAGCCCGACCGATTGCGCCTCGATCGCCGGCGGGTCGAGCCCGGCATAGGCGATCATGGTCGGCACTTGCGACTTCACGAGGCCCGGCATCGGCGACAGCGCGGCGTATTTCGACGCATCGGCGCCGAAATAACGTGCGAAAGTTTCCATCGGATAGACCGTGGTGTCGAACGGCGTGGCGGATAAAAAGATCGCACCGGCCACCGGGCTGGCGTCGGCCTTTTGGAATTGCGGGAAGGCGATATAGGACGCGACATGATTACCGCCGGCCGACCAGCCGAGCAGAAAGACGCGCGCCGGATCGCCGCCGAAGCTTTTGATGTTTGCCTTGATCCAGGCCAGCACGGCCGCGACGTCTTCCGGGCCCGATGGCCATTGCGCCTTCGGCGCCAGACGATAATTCACATTGACGCCGACCATGCCGTTGCGCGCCGCCCACAGCACAATGTTGTCGCCAAAGGGCGTTCCGGCAGGATGTTTGTCGCCGCGCTCGAAGCCGCCGCCATGCAGATGCACCAGCACCGGCCGCCCGCTCGCGCCGTCTTGCGTGAACACGTCGAGCGCCTGCAAACCGTCCGGCCCGTATTTGACGTCGCGCGTCACCACGGCGTTCGGGTAGGGCTCCTTGTCATGCAGCGCGGTGTAAACCGCATAGGTTTTGGGCGGATCGACCATCCGGCCGATCGCGGCGATTTTTTCAGCGATGTCGGGGGGCATTTGCGCCATGGCGCCAGTGTAGGTTCCCGATGCGCTTAAACCAAGGGCCGTTAAGCCGCGACCGGCGCAAGACGTGGGCAGATGCGGCCGGCCTGTGTTAGAGAGCGAAATCGAATGACGAGTGGAGCGAGTTTATGAGAGGCGGCAGAGGCGGCCCACGCCAGCCCGGCGGCGGCAAGCAAACCGCCGGTCCCCGTGGCAATGGCCCGCGCTCGAAGGGCAGGGGCGGCCGGCAGGACCGGCAGCGCGTGCCCGGAGAAAAGCGCAGCGAAGTGCGCGGCAAAGGCCATCCGGCCCAAGCGCGTTCGGACAATGCGCGTTCGGACAATGCGCGTTCGGACAATGCGCGTCCGGACAATACGCGTCCGGGCCATGGCACGCGCGGCCCCGCCCGCGGCAAGCCTTCGCGTGGCTCCAGTTTCGGCGGCACCGAAGCGTGGGGCGACAAGCGTTCGTCCTTTCGCCCCGGCGGAAAAGAGCGGGCGGACACCGGCCGCCCGCCGCGCGACCAGAGCTTTGCCTCGAGCGCAAGTGCGCCAATCTCGTCCGCGCCCGTGATCTCGCAAGCTTTGAAGGAAGCCACCAAAGTCCAGACCGTCACCGTCACGGCCGACGAAGGCGGCATGCGCGTCGACCGCTTCTTCGAACAGCGGTTCCCCGGCCTTTCCTTCAGCCACATCCAGCGCATCGTGCGCAAAGGCGAAGTGCGCGTGAACGGCAAACGCACCGAGCCGAAGAATCGTCTGGAGGCGGGGCAGGCGGTGCGCATTCCGCCGTTGCAACTGGCGGCGCCGAAAATCCGCGAAGAGTCGCCGCAGGTCCAGAAAGACCGCGCCTATATTAAGTCGATCACGCTCGCCGAAGACGACGACGTGCTGGTGCTCAACAAGCCGATGGGGCTGGCCGTGCAAGGCGGCTCCGGCACCGTGCGCCATATCGACGGATTGCTGGAAGCCTTGCGCGGACCCGGTGTCGATGCGCAGCGTCCCCGCCTCGTTCACCGCCTTGACAAGGATACCTCCGGCTGTCTGCTGGTGGCCAAGACGCGCTTTGCCGCCGCGGCGCTCGCCAAGACCTTCCGCACCCGCTCGGCGCGCAAGATCTACTGGGCGCTGGTCGCGCACGTGCCGAAGCCGAAGCAGGGCCGCATTTCGACTTATCTCGCCAAGCACGAGGACGAGGAAGATTCATACATGCGCGTCGCCAAGCATGGCGAGAAGGACGCCGTGCACGCCGTCACCTATTACGCCGTGGTCGAGACCTCGGCGCAGAAGCTCGCCTGGATTTCGCTCAAGCCCGTGACCGGCCGCACCCATCAATTGCGCGCGCACATGGCCCATGTCGGCAATCCGATTGTCGGCGATCCGAAATATTTCAATATTGAGAACTGGGAACTGCCCGGCGGTATTCAGAACAAGCTGCATTTGCTGGCGCGCCGTATCGTGGTGCCGCACCCGCGCGGCGGAACCATTGACGTATCGGCGCCGTTACCGCCCCATATGGAACAGTCGTGGAACCTGCTAGGCTTTGACATCAGCCGGTACGATCCGATCGTCGATGCGCCGGAGGAGGATTAAATACGGAGGTTCGATCGTGAAGACGAGCGCCTTCATTGCCATCGCCGCCGTCCTGAGCCTGTCGGGCGGCGCCGCCCTGGGCCAGTCTTTGGCCCAATCTCTGGCCCAGAATATCGTGCAGGACAGCGTTTCGCCGTCGCAGGCGCAGGTCTTTCCCATGCCGCCGCCGGAACCGTCCGCGATCACCGCGCCGAGCGGCGTCGACATGCCGGCCCGTGCCAGTGCCTATTCCGACCGGGTGACGCGTTGCATGCAGTTCGGAACCTCGATCGGCGTGCCGCCCGACCGCATGGACGATTACATCAAGCGTTGCCAGATGCAGTGAGGCCCGGATCGGCAGGCCGTACCGCCCGCAAGTGAACAGCATGGCACACAAAATTTATTCGATCGTTCTTGTCGCGCTGAGCGCAATCGCCGCCTCGGCGCAGGCGTGCGCGCAATCTCGCGACGATCCTTATACCATCATGCGGCCGGAGCCCGGTGAGAAGCCAGAGCCCTGGCTGGCGCCGAAATATAAATCGCCGCGCGGCACACGCGAGCATGTCGTTCATCCGCGCGCTGCGGCGCCGCCGCCGCAAGTCCGTGCGCAAACACCGCCGTCCATCTATGTGCCGGAAACCGGGCGCGTGCTGCCGAACATGGCGATGCCGGGGGCGGGGCCGGGCGGCGCCGAGACCGGCCAGGATCGCGCGCTGCGTTGCGCGCATCAGGCCGGCGCCTATGGCGCGGCCGCCGGCGATCGCAATTCTTATATCGGCTCGTGCATCAACCAGTAAGGTAAGGCGCGCGATCAAATCTCCTCCATCACCTGCGCGTAGGAGATCACAGCGAACAAGGCGGTGCCGCCGACGATATTGCCGATCAGCACCGGCGCCATGAATTGCAAAATCATGCGCCACCATTCCCAGTCGCCCGACAGCACCAGCAGAAAGGCTTCGACGCTGCCGGCCACGATATGGGTGAAGCCGCCGATCGCAATCAAATAAGTCATCAGCGTGATGACCGCGAACTTGGCGCTTTCCGCGCTCGGAATCATCCACACCATGGCGGCGATCAAGAAGCCGGACGAGACGCCGCGGAACAGCATCTCCCACCAGGTCAGTTTGAGCAAAGATCGGCTGATCAAAAGCATGCCGTGCAGAAGATCGTCCGGCAGCACCGGCGTATAGCGGCAGAACAGCGCCGCGAACAATGAGCCGATGAGATTGGCGGCGAGCACGATGGCCCACAGCCTTGTCATGCGCCACAAGTTGGCCCAGGTGAGATCCTTCAATAGCGGCAGCACCACGGTGATGGTGCTCTCGGTAAATAATTGCTGGCGGCCGAGAATGACCATCAGGAAGCCGACGCTGTAACCGAAGCCCGACACCAATGGCCGCCACGGCGCGTCCGGCAAATGCGTTTCGAGGATCGTCTGCGCCAGCAGCGAAAAGCTGATCGAAAGCCCGGCGGCGATGCCGGACCACCACAGCGACGTATTCGGCCGCTGCATTTCCTCGTCGCCGAGCCGGCGCACGACTTCGTAGATTACCGGCGAGCGCGGCGATGACATTTCCTCGACGTCTTCGATTTCGCGTTCGGAAATGCCTTTGCCGCGGCCGGTGCTTTTCTTGCTGCCGCCGCCTTTTTTGCCGCCGTTGTCGCCGTTGCGGCGGGCGGTGTCTCGCTGGGCCATGTGTGCTTTGCGCCTGTCGCTTGGGTGGTGCCTCGCGCTAACGCGCCTGGCGTCGGCTGAGTTCCCCTCGCGGAACCGGAACGTCTTGACAGGCAACCAAAAGGTTGCATATTGTAGTGATGGATGCGGTATTCAAAGCGCTGGCGGATGCGAGCCGACGGGATCTGCTCGACCGCCTACGTGCCGAGAACGGCCAGACGCTGAATCAACTCTGCGCTGGCCTTGCCGGCATGACGCGGCAGGCGGTGAGCAAGCATCTGGCGCTGCTGGAGCAGGCCAATCTGGTCGCCACCGTCAAACGAGGGCGCGAGAAGCTGCACTATCTCAATCCGGTGCCGATCCATGAGATCGGCGAACGCTGGATCGGAAAATTCGAATGCTCGCGGCTACAGGCGCTGAGCGATCTGAAAAAAGCTTTGGAAGCAGGAGAGTCGTGATGAGTAAACCGAATTTCGTCTACGTCACCTATATCGCGGCGCCGCCCGAGAAGGTGTGGGAAGCACTCACCAAAGCCGACACCAGGCTCACAGTCGTGCATGACGACTTCGACGAAGGCAGCAAGATTTTCGGCATGATCTGCAATGGCTGGCCGGCAGTGCTGTCGAGCCTGAAGAGCTTCCTCGAAACCGGCAAAGCGCTTGAACCGTCCTGGGACGATGAAATCAAAAAGCGCGATGCTGCCGCCGGAACTGGCGCATGATCGATACCGCGAAATTCAAACCGAAAACGGTCTACGTCACTTACATCGCCTCGACTTCGGAAAAAATCTGGGCGGCGCTGACGCAATCCGAATTCACCAGGGCTTATTTCTTCGGCACGTCGGTCGAGATCTAGCCTAAGCAGGGTGGTGCATTTACCATGCGCAAGCCCGACGGCACGGTCGATGTGTCGGGTGAAGTCGTGGAATGGTCGCCGCCGCGCAGGCTCTCAGTTACCTGGGGCGTGCGCTGGCTGCCGCAGATGCGGGAATTGCCGGATTGCCTCGTCACCTACGAGATCGAACCGGCCGGTGAGAGCGTGCGGCTGACCATGACCGAATCCCACCAGTGGGATGTTTCCGACGCGTTGCTGTCGGGCGGCCGCTCCGGCTGGCCGGCAATCCTTTCCAGCCTCAAGAGCCTGTTGGAGACCGGAAAGGCGCTCAAAATCGCCATGGCTCCGCCAAAGGAGATGCTGGAAGTGCTTAAGGCGATGCAGGGCTAATTCTTTGGTAAGCATCACACTCCGCTAAGCATCGGCATTGTTCCGCTGTCAAATGGCATTAACGCCGCCACATGCTCGCATTTGCTAGGGCTTTATATACGGCTGCCGACCTATACCCCTGCTCATGCCGGAGCTGAAAGAGCAGTCAACCGACACGCACGCGCCGCGACTTTTGCCACTGCCCGAGGCCGGCGTGCCCGCCCTCATGCCGGTCGCGGTCACACGTTGGGGCGCCCAGCTCGCCGATCCGGCGTCCGAGCGCGACTACCGGCTCGACCGTTTCGAAGCCGACCGCCGCCGCGTGGTCATGCTGATGGTTTTGGCGCTCGCCGCCGGTGCGCTCAATTGCCTGCTCGAGCTCTCCCGTTTCGCTGGCGGCAATAGCTCCACTGTGGCAACGATCGCGGCCTTCGCCGCGATCGTTGTGCCGCTCTGCGGCTTCGCGGCGATGGCACTGGTGCGCACGCCGATCATGCTGGAGGTGTTGGTCATCGCCGCCGCTGTCGTCGGCATGGTGACGCGCCTCGGCCAACTGACCTTGCATCCGGAATTCACCGACCTGTGGACGACCTTGATGGTCGGCATTGTGTTCGTGATCTACCTCTATCTACCGATCCGTCTCGGCATCGCGGTCGCGCTCGCGGTCGGCCTTTCGGTCGTCGGTCTGAGCTGGTGGTGGCTGGCGCAAGGCGGCGCCTTGCCGGCGGCGATGTTCGCGCGCGGCGTGATTTGCCTGATGATGTCAAACGCGGTCGGCTGTGTCGCCGCCAATAGCCTGCACCGCAGCCAGCGCATGCAATTCGCGCAGCGGCTGGTGTTGCAGCATTTGCTGTCGACCGATGCGATGACCGGCATCGCCAACCGCCGCCGCTTCGACGCCGCGTTGACGCGCGAATGGCGGCGCTGCCGCCGCGTTGGCGCACCGCTGTCGCTATTGATGATCGATGTCGACCACTTCAAGGCTTATAACGACCACTGCGGCCATCCGCAGGGCGATGCCTGCCTGCGCCAGGTCGCGCAGGTTCTGGTCGAGGCGGTCGGGCGGCCGGGCGATCTCGCCGCGCGCTATGGCGGCGAGGAATTCGTCTGCCTCTTGCCGGAGATCGGCGCCGCCGGTGCGCTCGCCGTGGCGAATCGCGCCATGGCGGCCTTGCGCCAGGCCAATATTATGCATCCGCAATCGCCGGTGGATCACCAGCGGCTCACCGTCAGCATCGGCGTCGCTACCGCCAATAGCTTGGCCGGCGAGCCGGAAGGGCTGGTCGAATTCGCCGACCAATTGCTCTATGCCGCCAAGGATAGCGGCCGCAACCAGGTCAAGACCGGGCAACTTGCGCCCACCTCGGACGCGCGCGCGGCTTAAAGCTTACGCGCTCGCTTTATCGAGCGCGCCGATGTCGGTAGCCGACAGCGCCAACCGCGCGCTTTTCAGAATATCGTCAAGCTGCTTCATGTCGGTCGCCGAGACGATCGGCGCGGTCACACTTTCGCGCGCGATCAGCCAGGCGAGCGACACCTGCGCCGGCGTCGCATCGTGCGCCGCCGCCACCTGATCGAGCGTCTTGAGGATCGCCATCCCGCGCGCGTCGAGATATTTCTTCACCGTGCCGCCGCGCGTGTTGCTTTTGGCGGCGTCCGCTGCCGAGCGGTATTTGCCGGTGAGAAAACCGGCGGCGAGCGAATAATAGGAAATGACGCCGAGCTTTTCGGCGCGGCAGATCGGCTCGTAGTCGGTTTCGAAGGTCGCGCGATCATAGAGGTTATAAAGCGGTTGCAGGCTTTGGTAGCGCGGCAGTCCGCGCGCGCTCGCCGCCAGCGACGCTTTCAGCCGGATAGGGGAGATGTTCGAGGCGCCAATGGCGCGCACCTTGCCCTGGGCGATCAGTTGCGCGTAGGCGGAAAGCGTCTCTTCAACGGGCGTCACCTCGTCGTCGAAATGGGTCTGGTAAAGATCGATGCAATCGGTTTGCAGGCGCTTGAGGGAAGCTTCCGCCTGCCGCAAGATGTAATCCTTGCGCACGCTCTTGCCGTCGCCCATGTCGGCGCCGACCTTGGTGGCAATGACGACCTTGTCGCGCTTGCCGCTATGCTTCAGCCAATTGCCGATGACGGTTTCCGATTCGCCGCCGCTATGACCGGGAATCCAGCGCGAATAGCTGTTGGCGGTATCGACCGCGTTGAAACCGGCATCGACAAAGGCGTCCAGCAGCTTGAACGATGTTGCCGCATCGGTGCTCCAGCCGAATACATTGCCGCCCAGCATGATGGCTGCGATTTCAATGTCGGATTGGCCGAGGGGGCGGAATTGCATGCCGCGCCGGTTACCGCATGCTCGCGTTGAACTTGTCGAGCGCGGCCTGGCCGGGGCAAAGCTCTTTTTCTCCCAGCGTGTTGAGCGGCGCCGCCACGGTGTCGAGATGGCCGTGCAGGTCGTCGGCGTCCTTGTCCATATACAAAAGACCCGTCACGATCTGACCTTTGGCGGCATGATGTTGGAGGAAACCGAGCGCCGCCGTGCGGTCGTGTACCTGATAATCCGCATCCAGCTTACGCAACGCGATGGTCGAACCGTCATGTTGCTCCACCACCTCGACCGTGCCGGGACCGTATTTCACCTCGATCGGCATGCGGCTGGAGATCACGTCGAGCCGGTTGACCGCCTCGTTATGCTCGCGCACGAAATCGAAGCTCTTGGTCGATCCGGCGTGGTTGTTGAAGGCAACGCAAGGCGAGATGATATCGATGAAAGCCGCGCCTTTATGCGCGATCGCCGCTTTGATGATTGGCACCAACTGATGCTTGTCGCCTGAGAACGAACGCGCGACAAAGGACGCGCCGAGTTGCAAGGCGATGGCGACGAGATCGATGGAATTGTCGGTATTGACCACGCCGCGCTTCGATTTCGAGCCGCGGTCGGCGGTGGCCGAGAACTGCCCCTTGGTCAGGCCGTAAACGCCGTTGTTCTCGACGATATAGGTCATGTTGACGCCGCGCCGCAGCGCATGCGCGAACTGGCCGAAGCCGATCGACGCCGAGTCGCCATCGCCCGACACGCCCAGATAAATGAGATCGCGATTGGCGAGATTTGCGCCGGTGAGCACCGACGGCATGCGCCCATGCACCGAGTTAAAGCCGTGCGAATTGCCGAGGAAGTAGGTCGGCGTCTTCGACGAGCAGCCGATGCCGGAAATCTTGGCCACCCGATGCGGCTCGATCGACAGCTCAAAACAGGCCTGGATGATGGCGGCCGTGATCGAGTCGTGCCCGCAACCGGCGCACAGTGTCGATACCGTGCCCTCGTAATCGCGGTGGGTATAGCCGAGATCGTTCTTCGGCAGCCCGGGGTGGTGGAATTTCGGCTTGGCGAGATAGGTCATGTCTTCACCTTTACGGGCGTCACCTTCAGCGCATCGAGATGGTCGCCGATGGCCTTGGCGATAAAGCGGGCAGTGATCGGCGTACCGTCGTAATGCAGCACCGGCACCAGCCGCACCGGATCGATGCCGCATTCGTTCACGATCAGCGAGCGCATCTGGCCATCGCGGTTCTGTTCGACCACGAAAACGAAATCGTGGTCGGCAACGAAACTGTTGACCGACGAATGGAACGGGAAAGCGCGAATGCGCATGCGGTCGATCGCATGGCCACGGCTTTCGATCATATGGATCGCTTCGTCCATGGCCGGCGCGGTCGAACCGAAATAGATCACGCCGTATTTGGTGCGGTTGGTCGAGGTCGCCTGCAAGGGGCGCGGCACCAGGTCCTTTGAGGTGTCGAATTTGCGCACCAAGCGCTGCATGTTGTCGACGTAAGGCGCGCCTTCTTCGGTGTATTTCGCGTAGCGGTCGCGCGAGGTACCGCGCGTGAAGAATGAGCCCTTGGTCGGATGCGTGCCCGGATAAGTGCGGTACGGGATGCCGTCGCCATCGACGTCGAGATAGCGGCCGAAATCCTTTCCGGCCTCCAGTTCTTCCGCCGTCATCACCTTGCCGCGATCGTAAGCGCGCGTGTCGTCCCAGGTGAATGGCTTCGATAGATGATGGTTCATGCCGATATCGAGATCGAGCATGACAAAAATCGGCGTCTGTAGCCGGTCAGCGAGATCGAACGACAGCGCGCCGAACTCAAACGCTTCCGCCGGATTCTCCGGGAACAGGAGCACATGCTTGGTGTCGCCATGCGAGGCATAGGCGCAGGAGATGATGTCGCACTGTTGGGTGCGCGTCGGCATGCCGGTCGAAGGCCCGGCGCGCTGCACATCGAAAATCACCGCGGGGATTTCGGCGAAATAGGCGAGGCCGATGAATTCCTGCATCAGCGAAATGCCGGGGCCGGAAGTAGCGGTAAAGGCGCGCGCGCCGTTCCAGCCGGCGCCGATCACCATGCCGATGGAGGCGAGTTCGTCCTCAGCCTGGATGATGGCGTATTTCGCCTGTTTGCTTTCCGGGTCGATGCGCAGCCTGGCGCAATGCCGGGTAAAGGCGTCGGCGACCGACGAGGATGGCGTGATCGGATACCAGGCGCAGACCGTCGCTCCGCCATAGACCGCGCCCAAAGCGGCGGCGGCATTGCCCTCGATGAAAATCCGGTCGCCGACCTTGTCGGACTTTTGCAGCCGAATGCCGAGCGGGCAGGCGAGGTTGAGAATGGCGTAATCGCGCCCGATATGCAGCGCCTTGATGTTGGGATCGATCAGCTTTTCCTTGCCTTTGTACTGCTCACCGATGAGCTTTTCGACCACCGCCACGTCGAGTTCGAGCAGGGCCGTGAGCGCGCCGATATAGATGATGTTCTTGAACAGTTGGCGCTGGCGCGGATCGATATATTCGCGATTGCAGATCGCGGTCAGCGGTACGCCGATGACGGTGATGTCGTCGCGGAACTTGGAGGCGGGCAGTTCCTTGGTCGAATCGTAGAGCAGATAGCCGCCCGGCTCGATCGAGGAAATATCCTTGTCGAAGGTCTGCGGATTCATCGCCACCATCAGGTCGATGCCGCCGCGCGCGCCGAGGTGGTTGTCTTGCGTGACGCGCACCTCGTACCAGGTCGGCAGGCCCTGAATGTTAGACGGGAAAATGTTGCGCGGCGCCACCGGGATGCCCATGCGCATGACCGCGCGGGCGAACATCTCATTGGCGCTGGCGGAGCCCGAGCCGTTGACGTTGGCGAAGCGAACGACGAAATCGTTTACGCGGCTGATCGGCGCGGCGACTGGTTTGGCGGTCGGCATGAGTTTCCTGCGTGGGTCATTTCCAACAAGAACTTCTGCATGTCCCAGGCGCCAGTCGGGCAGCGTTCGGCGCAGAGACCGCAGTGCAGACAAACGTCCTCATCCTTGATCATGGCGCGGCCGGTTTTCAGACCGTCCTGCACATAGAGCTCTTGGGTGAGGTTCTTGGCCGGCGCGGTGAGCCGGGAACGTAGGTCGGCTTCCTCGCCGTTTGGCGTGAAGGTGATGCAATCCATCGGGCAGATGTCGACGCAGGCGTCGCACTCGATGCAAAGTTGCGCCGAGAACACCGTCTGGACGTCGCAGTTAAGACAACGCCCGGCTTCCTTGAGCGCGAGTTCGACGTCGAAGCCGAGTTCGACCTCGGCCTTGATGTCTTTGAGCGCCACCACCTTGTCGCGCAGCGGCACTTTATAGCGGAGATCGGGCTCGATCCGGTTGTCGTAGGACCACTCGTGGATGCCCATCTTCTGGCTCATCACTTCGACCGCCGGTAGCGGGCGGTCGGAAATGTCTTCGCCATTGAGCATTTTGTCGATCGAAACGGCGGCCTCGTGGCCATGCGCCACCGCCCAGATGATGTTTTTCGGGCCGAAAGCCGAGTCGCCGCCGAAAAACACTTTCGGATTGCTCGACTGGAATGTCTTCTCGTCGAGCTTGGGCAGGCCCCAGTCGTTGAACTCGATGCCGGCGTCATGCTCGATCCAGGGGAAGGCGTTCTCCTGGCCGACCGCGACCAGCACGTCGTCGCACGGGAAGTGCTGATCGGGTTCGCCGGCATGCACCAGCTTGCGGCGGCCTTTGGCGTCGAACTCGGCCTTCACCTTCTCGAACACCACGCCGGTGAGTTTGCCGCTCTCATGCGTGAACGCCTTCGGCACCAGATAATTATGAATCGGAATGCCTTCGTGCATGGCGTCTTCCTTTTCCCAAGGCGACGCCTTCATTTCCTCAAAGCCCGAACGCACGACGACCTGGACTTCATCGCCGCCAAGCCGGCGCGAGGAGCGGCAGCAGTCCATGGCGGTATTGCCGCCGCCGAGCACGATCACGCGCTTGCCGATTTTGCTAATATGACCGAACGACACCGAGGACAGCCAGTCGATGCCGATATGAATGTTCGCCGCAGCCTCTTTGCGACCGGGAATATCGAGGTCGCGGCCGCGCGGCGCGCCGGTGCCGACAAAGATCGCGTCCCAGTTTTCCGACAGCAGCGCCTTCATCGAGGAGACCGCGGTGCCGCCGCGGAATTCAACGCCGAGATTGAGGATGTAATCGGTCTCTTCGTCAATGACGCTATCGGGCAATCGGAATTTCGGAATTTGCGTGCGGATCATGCCGCCGGCTTTAGGGCCCTGATCGATCACCACGCATTCATAGCCGAGCGGAGCGAGATCGCGCGTGACTGTGAGCGAGGCGGGGCCGCCGCCGATCAGCGCGATGCGCTTGCCGTTCTTTCGCGCCGCTGGCTTTGGCATGCGCGCCGTGACGTCGTCCTTGAAATCGGCCGCCACGCGCTTGAGCCGGCAGATCGCCACCGGTTCCTGATCCACGCGCACGCGTCGGCAGGCCGGCTCACACGGGCGATCGCAGGTGCGCCCGAGCACGCCTGGAAAAACATTCGACTGCCAGTTCAGCATATAGGCGTCGGAGTAACGCCCGGCCGCGATCATGCGGATATATTCGGGCACGGGCGTATGCGCCGGACATGCGTATTGGCAATCCACGACCTTGTGGAAATATTGCGGGTCGGAAATGTCGGTATTCTTCATTGCGTCCTCAAAACGCGCCCGCACAACAAAGCGACTCTACGGCCACGCGTCACAGCCGGTTTGCGGCTGACATTTCCCCCGGTTCGGCCTTGTGATCCAGCTCGAATCCAGCGTCAATAATATGACCTCGACCGCCGTTAGGCTACCTATCCTTCCGTCGGGGCCGCAGCCTTTCAACCATGCATTGGGGCTTTCGCTCCCTGAAAGCATGGCATTCCGCATCGCCCGGCATTTAACTATGACCTGCAAAATGGCGGTATTGCGGGCGCGCGCGGTGGCGCCGGGGGCAGGACATTCAAGTTCCGCCTTGCTGCGACGCACAATGGCTGGCAATGAGTTGGGCGCAATGCGCGACATTTTTGCCGACCTCTTTGAAAACCAGCCGCTCGACCCGATGGTGTCGGCGCGTCAGGGCGCGCGCGCCAGTTTGCGCAAGCGCTTCTATCAAGAGGTGCAAGTCGGCCCAAATGCTGGCGAGGACGCGGGCGAAAGCTTCCTGCTGCTTCTCGATGGCAAGCAGGTAATGACCCCGGCGCGCCGCGCGCTCGCCGCGCCGGTCAAGCCACTCGCCGAATTGATCGCGCAGGAATGGGACGAGCAGAGCGAGGTGATCGATCCGGCGCGCATGCCGCTGACGCGGCTCGCCAACGTGATACTCGACGGCATTGCCGACGCGCCTACTAAAGTCTCCGACGAAATCGAGAAATATCTCGGCTCCGATTTATTGTGCTATCGCGCCGATGCACCGCCCGCGTTGGTTGAACGACAGACGAAATGTTGGAATCCGGTTCTAAACTGGGCGCGCGATGAACGGGGCGCGCGCTTTGTGCAGGTCGAAGGCGTGGTGTTCACACAGCAACCTGCGGAAGCGATTGCCGCCGCGCGTGGGGTAATCCCTACCAACGTCTGGCGGCTCGGCGCGGTTGCCTCTGTCACCATGCTCACCGGCTCGGCGCTGCTTGCGCTGGCGCTCAACGCCGGCGCGTTCGACGCCGACAGCGTGTGGGCGGCCGCGAATGTCGACGAAGACTGGCAGATGTCGCATTGGGGCAGCGACGATGAAGCGCTTAAACGCCGCGCCTCCCGCCGAGCCGAATTCAACGCGGCGGTGGCGGTGTTGAAGTTCGTCTAAGGGGTCAGTGTCCGGTCGGCGCGCCCTTGCGCGCGGTCTCGAACAGGAACCAGGCGCGCTGTTCGGCCTGGTCGATAAAGTTTTCCAGGATACTGGCGGTCGCGACGTCCTCGGCGTCGTCGCACTTCTTGTGCGCTTCGCGCATTGCCTTGATCGTGGTCATCGTGTCTTCGTGCAGTTCCTCCAGCATGTCGTCGGGCGACACGTAGGTCTTGTCATTGTCCTCGATGGTTTGCTGGCGCGAAATGTCGCCGATCGAGCGCAGTGTATTGCCGCCGATCTTGCGCACGCGTTCTGCCAGCACGTCCGTGGCGGCGAACAGCTCGGCCCCCTGCGCGTCGAACATCAGATGATAGTCGTGGAAATGCGGGCCGCTGACGTGCCAGTGGAAGTTTTTGGTCTTTACGTAGAGCGCGAAGGTATCCGCCAGGATCGCGTTGAGCGCGCCGGCGAGATCCTTGAAGGCGTTGGCGCCGAGATCGGTCGGAGTTTTGAGGCGGGCAGTGGGCTTGCTTGCGGTGGTCATTATTCGTCCTCGCAAATGGAATTCAGGTCCCCTCGCGGAATAATCCACAAGTGGGGACAAAAGTTCCATTTGGGCGAGGCCGCCTTTTTAGACCGCCATCATCTGACGCACGGTGTCCACCATCCGGGCCAGAACCGGCCCCCAGTCGCGGCTGGCGTTCTGGCGGAACAACCGCATCGACGGATACCAGGGCGTGTCGTCGCGTTTGAGCATCCAGCGCCAGTCGGAAATCAGCGGCACGGCGGTGAATACCGGCCGCGCCAGCGCGCCGGCGAGATGCACCACCGAGGTGTCGCAGCCGATGACCAGGTCGAGATTTTGTATCACCGCGGCGGTGTCGAGAAAGAGATCGGCCTCCGCGTTCATGTCGGCGTCGATTTGCCGGATCTGGCCGCCAAAGGGTACAGCCGCGATCTGTCCCACCTGCGGTCCCTTTTGCAGCGAGATCAATTCGACGCCCGGCAGCGCCGCCAGTTCGGCAAAGGCGGCGAGCGGAATGTCGCGGCGCGAGGTCACTGTGTGATCGGGATTGCCCGGATTCCAGTTGATGCCGATCTTGAACTTGCCGTCGCCTAATTTGCCGGCCCAGTCTTTGACGCGAGCCGGTTCGGCGCTGAGATAGGGAATCTCGTGCGGCAAGCTCTCCAATGTGGTGCCGAGCAGGTGCGGCGCGCTCATCAGCGGCAGCCAGCGAAATGGGCGCGTGTCGGCTTCGACTTCGCTGATGTCGCCGGTGACCGTGATGCCTTTCACCGTGCGCATCAGTGGCGCCATGGCCTTCTTGACCAGCAGCGTCACCTCGACGCCTTGCGCCGCCAGCACCGGCGCAAAGCGGCAGAACTGAATCGTATCGCCGAGCCCTTGCTCCGCCAGCAGCACCAGTCGCTCGCCGTTGAGCGGTGCGCCGTCCCAACGCGGTTGGGCCAGCGGCGTAAAGCCGGGCCGGCCGACTTCCGAGCGATGTTCGTAATCGGCAAAGCCGCCGGCAAAGTCGCCGCGCGCGAGTTGCAGCATGGCGCGGCCAAGATAGGCCTCGTGCAGGCCCGGCTGAATCTTGATGGCGCGGTTATAGGAGGCGAGCGCCTCGTCGAAGCGGGGGCTGTCGGCCGCGCCCTGGCCGAGTTCGAACAGGCCGAGATCTTTCAGAACGTTGGCGCGGTTGCTGTGTACTTCCGGATTGCTCGGCTCGAGCGCGATCACCTTGTCGTAGTCGCGCAGCGCATCCTCATAGCGCCCGGCCGGGGCGAGCAAGGCGCCGCGGTTCAGGAGATCGGGGATGGAATCCGGAATGAGTTCAAGCGCGCGGTTGAAGCTCTTGAGCGCTTCGCCCGGCATGCCGGCATCGACCAGAATATTGGCGCGGTTGCCGTGCGCGGCGGCCAGATTTGGATCGAGCTTGATCGCCTCGTCGAGCGCCTTGATCGCCTCCAGCGGCTCGCCCAGGCGGTCGAGCGCCTGGCCGAGCACGTTGAACATGCGCGCCTGCGGCTCGGAATACGACATGGCGCGGCGCACCAGGTCGACGCCCTGCTTGAACTGGTTCTCCTGGCAGGCGATCACTGCCACGTAATAGAGCGCCTCGGCGTTTTTCGGGTCTTTGCCCAGCACCTCGGCGTAGCGCTCCATAGCGGTCGGAATATCGCCCTGGCGGTGGTGAAAAAGCCCCTGTTGCAGCAGTTGGGCGATGGTCTGGTGACCGGCGGTGTCTTGTGAGCTCATAGGGGGCTTCTATTGGGGTTTGGCGGCGGTGCCAAGCCTTGCCTGTGCCAAGCCTTGCTTGGTGCCAAGCCTTGCTGGTGCCAAGCCTTGCTGGTGCCAAGCCTTGCCTCCCTGTCCCCGTGAGGATGGGGACGGGGAGAGAGAAGAAAGTCTTTTGCAGCGCATCAAAGTCGCTAAACTCAGCTCGCACGGGCGGCAGGGGTAAAAGAGCGGGCATGAAGGACATTCTCGACAGGCTGGAAGCGCGGCGCGGCGAGGCCCGCCTCGGCGGCGGGCAAAAGCGCATCGAGGCGCAGCACGCGAGAGGCAAACTGACCGCGCGCGAGCGCATCGAACTGCTGCTCGACAAGGGCTCGTTCGAGGAGCTCGACATGTTCGTCGAGCACCGCTCGTCCGACTTCGGCATGGAGAAGCAGAAAATCCCCGGCGACGGCGTCGTCACCGGCTGGGGCACGGTCAACGGCCGCGCCGTCTATCTCTTCTCCAAGGACTTCACCGTGTTCGGCGGCTCGCTGTCGGAAGCGCACGCGCAGAAAATCATGAAGGTGCAAGACATGGCGATGAAGGCGCGTTGTCCTGTGATCGGCCTGTTCGACGCCGGCGGCGCGCGCATCCAGGAAGGCGTCGCAGCCCTCGGCGGCTATGGCGAAGTGTTCAAGCGCAACGTCATGGCCTCCGGCGTTATTCCTCAAATAAGTGTCATCATGGGGCCGTGCGCGGGCGGCGACGTCTATTCGCCGGCCATGACCGATTTCATCTTCATGGTGCGCGACACCTCTTACATGTTCGTCACCGGGCCGGACGTGGTGAAGACCGTGACCAACGAAGTGGTCACCGCCGAAGAACTTGGCGGCGCCTCGATCCACACGACGAAATCCGGCGTCGCCGATGGCTCATTCGAAAACGACGTCGACTGTCTGTTGCAGATGCGGCGGCTGATGGACTTCCTGCCGTCGAACAACGAAGCAGGCCCGCCAAGCTGGCCGACGCTCGAGGACACGGACTCGATCGACGAGTCACTCGACACGCTCATCCCCGACAATCCGAACAAGCCCTACGACATCAAGGAACTGATCGCCAAGGTGGCGGACGAAGGCGACTTCTTCGAAATCTCCACGGCCTACGCGAAAAACATCGTCATTGGGTTTGGCCGCATCGCCGGCTCCACCGTCGGCTTTGTTGCCAACCAGCCGATGGTGCTCGCGGGCGTCCTCGACAGTGACGCCTCGCGCAAGGCGGCGCGCTTCGTGCGCTTCTGCGACGCCTTCAACATTCCGATCGTCACCTTCGTCGACGTGCCCGGCTTTTTGCCCGGCACCGACCAGGAATATGGCGGCCTGATCAAGCACGGCGCGAAGCTTCTGTTCGCCTACAGTCAGTGCACGGTGCCGCTGGTCACCGTCATCACGCGCAAGGCCTTCGGCGGCGCCTATGACGTGATGGCGTCAAAGCACATCGGCGGCGACGTGAACTATGCCTGGCCGACGGCTCAAATTGCTGTCATGGGCGCAAAAGGCGCGGTCGAGATCATTTTTCGCGCCGACATCGGCGACAAGGACAAGATCGCCGTCCGCACCAAGGAATACGAGGACCGCTTTTTGTCGCCCTTCGCCGCCGCCGAGCGTGGCTATATCGACGACGTCATCATGCCGCACTCGACCCGCCGCCGCATCGCGCGCGCACTGTCGATGCTGAAGAACAAGCATGTCGAGATGCCGCGGCGGAAGCACGACAATTTGCCGGTGTGAGAGTTTCATCGAGGGGGGCGACACATGAGATTACTCATCGCGTTAATCGCGGCAACGATTTGTATTTGGGCTGCTGCACCGGGCTTCGCGGCAAGCTGCCCTGAGGGAAAAATCACGTGCGCGGCTTGGTGCGCCAAATATAAGTCGGGCCCCGGTTGTCTGACTGGCCCAGGCGATACTTGTGAGCACAAAAAGGGTGGCAACGACGCGTGCGTAAGAGCCGGAAATAAAATTCCATGCACTGCGTGGTGCGATAAGTGCAAGCCCAATGCGGCCTGCTACGGCTCATGTCGGTCAACCGGGAATAGGCTCGTGAACAATAGCTGCGCCGTTCGCGGCAGAGGATAGCCCGTAGGGCGGATTAGCGAAGCGTAATCCGCCATTGTATTCTCTCGGCGCAATACGCTTCGCTATTGCGCCCTACAGTCTGGCAATGCTCAGGCCCCAGCACGTCGAAGGGCCGCGGCGGAAGCACGACAATTTGCCGGTGTGATCGGCTGTCCGTAAAAAATCCCTCCGCGGTCCCTCGTCGCCGGGATAGCCGGCAGGCGGAGCAACCCACCTTGTCCGGCCCCATGGACCGGCTCATCATGCAGCCGATTTCCCGGCGATAAGGGAAACGTCAAAGCAAACGGGGAAAGCGCCTATGTCACTCAAAAACAGCCGATCCGGCAAAAACAGCCGATCTGGAATCTCACGCCGCACGCTGCTCAAGGCGGGTGCGGCCATCAGCGTGCTGCCGGCGCCGGCGGTCTTCGCGCAATCGCCGGAGCCGCTCAAGATCGGCTTTCTCACCGTGCTTACTGGCCCGCTCGCCGCCGGCGGCAAGCAGCAGGAGGAGGGCGCGGCGCTGTTTCTCAAGGAGCGCAACGGCATGCTCGCCGGGCGCAAGATCGAGCTGATCACCCAGGATACGGCCGGCAGCCCGGCGCTGGCCAAGACCAAGACCCAGGAACTGGTCGAGCGCCACAAGGTGGCGGTGATGATCGGTCCGCTCGCGACCAACGAAGCTCTGGCGATGGACGGCTACGTGCACGACACGAAGGTGCCGCTGATCACCACCACCTCCGCCGCGACGGTGGACTTGAAGAGCCGCGCGCCCAATCCTTACGTCCTGCATGCGTTCGGCACGGCGCCGCAGGTCACCTATCCGCTGGGCGATTACGCGGCCAAGACGCTCGGCTTCAAGAAGATCGCCATCGTCGCCGAGGATTTCACCTATGGGCACGAGGGCGCCGGCGGATTCCACCTGGCGTTCGAAGCGGCCGGCGGCAAGATCGTGCAAAAGCTTTGGCCGCCGCTCAACGCGCCGGAATACGGAGCCTATCTGGCGCAGATCAAACCCGATGTCGACGCCATCTACATGGGTTTTGCGGGCAGCAACCCGTTGCGCTTCCTCAAGCAGTTCAGCGAATTCGGGCTCAAGGGCAAAGTGGCCGTGCTCGGCAACACCACCAGCACCGACGAGGGTATCCTCAAGGTGATGGGCGAGGAAGCGGTCGGCGTCTTCACCGCGGGCTGGTACGCGGCCGGTCTCGACACGCCGGACAATGGGAAATTCGTTGCCGGCATCAACGCGGCTTACAAGCACGATCCCGGTTTCTACACCGCGGGTCCCTACACCGCGCTGCTCATCATCGAGGAAGCGCTCAAGGCGACCGGCGGGCGAACCGACGACGCGGCGGCGTTCCTCAAGGCGATGCGCGACGTGCGCCTGGAGCACGGCCCGATCGGCCCGGTGCGGCTGGACGAATACGGCACGCCGGTCCTCGACATCTACATTCGGAAGGTGGCGCGGGTGAAGGGCAAGCTCACCAATACCATCATCAAGACCTATCCGCAGGTCAGCCAGTTTTGGACCTACGACCCCAAGAAGGCGGTCGAACAGCCGGTCTTCTCGCGCGATTTCCCGCCGAGCAAGAACCTCGAATAATGCCGGCAGCGTGATACGGCGGGGCAGGGTGACCGGCAGCCCGTAGGGATGTGTTGAGCGCAGCGAAATCCATCGCTTCATTTCGGCTGGTGCCGGCGTTGCGGTGGGTTTCGCTTTCGCTTGAGCTACTCTGCAAAATCAATACGTCGGCGCTTCCGTCTTACCCGTCGCAAACAACGGCTCAAGGCCCTCGCACAAGCCGCAGCCTCCATCGCGGTCTCGTCGAATGATCCGGGTGCTCCAACTCGTCGTCGGGTCGTAGCCCGCTCGTACACGTTCGGCGGCAATCAGAATGTCTTGGACGAGCGCGGGCAGGGGTCGTTGCTGTTCCTTCGCCCATTGGGCAAGGCGCGCATGCAGGGCGGACTCGATTTCGATGCTGGTTTCAGGCATGGCGGTTCTCCTGAGCGCGAAATATTAGCATAAGCATGGCGGAATTTCGTATTCCCTCTCCCATGGAAAGGGAAAGGCCCCGGCCCAGCCCAAGAAAATATTCCCCATCGCTCTTGACTAAATTCCCAACCTATATAATCCTATCGCCGTTTCACTCAACGAGGGGCGCCGCTCTCATGAGGCGTCGTGAAGCGGGGTGGGATGCGGCGCCCGCGAGCGGTGAGAGACACGCACTCATCGCGCCCGGGCGGCGCCGGGGCACCGCCCGGAGGCAATAAGACCTCCTGCGAGGAGCTCGCTGATCGCGCGGGGGAAACCCTTTGCGGGAAGCGCGGCCCGGCTGCCGGAAGACGCCGCGTGGCGCGCCGAGAGGCGCCCGCGTTCCGCGAGGAACGCGGCACGATAAGGATTCGTAGCGCCCTTCGGTGCGCCATTCCCTCATCGTCACCGGTGAGGGGAAAAGAAAAGGGAATGAACGGCCTGCCCGGGGCCGACGCAGAACACGGGCGATGATGCGCGTCTGCTTGCCGCGCGAAGCCTTGGCGAAGGCGGGCTGTTTGAAAACAGAATCCGAAGACAGAAAAGGTGGTTCACCCCTGCACGACCTTGTTGCGCAATACACCGATGCCGGAGATCTCGATCTCCACCGTATCGCCCGGCTTCATATTGGCCGGCACGCCGTCGGTGCCCATCCACATCACGTCGCCGGGCTCGATGGTGCAATATTTCGATACCTCCGCGATGTAGGTGGCGGTGTCGAAGATCATATTATTGGTGGCGAAGCGGTCGGTTTCCCGGCCGTTGACCCGGATCACCGTCTCCATCTTGGCCGGATCCAATCCGGTGACGATACACGGCCCCATCGGCTTGAAGGTATCGGCATTCTTGGCGCGCCACAGCGTGCGGTCGTCCTTTTGCCAGCCGCGTTCGCTGACGTCGTTGCCGATGGTCCATCCGAACACGTAATCGAGGGCGTTTTCGCGGGCGACGTTGCGGCAGCGTCGGCCGAACACCGCCACCAGCTCGCCTTCGTACTGGAACGCCTCGCCGGCGTCGGCCGGCTTCACGATGTTTTCCTCGTGCGCGATCAGGGCGTTGTTGGCGCGGTAGCCGATGTCCGGCTTTTTGGGGAACACCGGCTCGGTTTTGCGCTTGGCCGCCATCTTGCGGATGTGGTCGGCGTAATTGATGCCGACGCAATAGAAAGTCGGCGGCACCACCGGGATCGCCAGTTTCACGCTTGCGAGCGGGAAGGCAAGGGAAGTGCGCTTGTTGTCGCCCCATGGGATGCCGTCGACGGCGGTCACCTGGCCGCCCTCGACCAGGCCGTAGCGGGTCACATTATCCTTCTCGAAGCGGCACCACGTCGCCATTGCCTGTCCCCTTGCACGTCTCGTCCGCCGCCACCTTAATCGGCCCCGGTCGATTGGCAACGATTGAGCGCGAAAGCGGCCTCGCGCGTGGTCCAAACGCACAAAGCCCGGCGCGAGGCCGGGCTTTGCGTTAGCGGGTGGCGCCGGGCTTATTAATTGCCGTCCGGCCGGGGGTCGCGCCGCAACATCAGGCGCACGTTGGGGTCGGGATCGCGGCCGACGACCTGGCCGTTGACGCGGATCACCGTCTCCATTTTGGCCGGATCCAATCCAGTGATGATCCACGGCCCCATTGGCTTGAAAGTGTCGGCGTTCTTGGCGCGCCAGAGCGTGCGGTCGTCCTTTTGCCAGCCGCGTTCGCTGACGTCGTTGCCGATGGTCCATCCGAACACGT
>DASRLA010000065.1:0-8756 GCA_035648715.1 Pseudolabrys sp. | reverse complement strand
ACGAGCCTAAATACGACCCATGATGAACATGACCGAGACGACGGCTTTGACCGACCGCTTCACCGAATTCGCTCCGCTGCCAACGGCTGCGGCGGATTACGACATCGTGCGCCGCGCCATCGCACATATCCGCGGCAATTGGCGATCGCAGCCCGAAATTAACGCCATCGCCGACGCCGCCGGTGTCAGCCCGACGGACCTGCATCATCTGTTCCGGCGCTGGTGCGGCCTGACGCCGAAAGCCTTCCTGCAAGCGCTCACCCTCAGTAGCGCGCGCGAGTTGCTGCGCTCGTCGGCGAGCGTGCTCGACACCGCCTACGAAGTAGGCCTGTCAGGACCCGGCCGACTGCATGATTTATTCGTGACGCACGAAGCGATGTCGCCCGGCGAATGGAAGGCCGGCGGCGAAGGGCTCACCATGACCTATGGCTTCCATCCCAGCCCGTTCGGCATGGCGCTGGTAATGATGACGCCGCGCGGCCTCGCGGGTCTGGCGCTTGCCGATGCCGGCAAGGAGCGCAAGGCGCTCAGTGACATGCGCTCGCGCTGGCCACGAGCAAAATACGTCGAGGACTTTGCCGCCACCGCAGCCACCGCGCGCCGCATTTTCGATACGGCGTTATGGCGCAAGGATCAGCCGCTGCGCGTGGTAATGATCGGCACCGATTTCGAAGTGCGGGTGTGGGAGAAGCTGCTGACCATTCCGGTGGGCAGGCTCGATACTTATTCCGGCCTCGCCGCAAAAGTCGGTTCGCCGAAGGCCGCGCGCGCGGTCGGCGCAGCTGTCGGCAAGAACCCAATCAGCTTCGTGGTGCCGTGCCACCGCGTGATCGGCAAGAACGGCGACATCACCGGCTATCACTGGGGCATCACCCGCAAACGCGCGATGCTCGGCTGGGAAGCGGGGATCGCAGCGGCCTGATTGCCTCTGTCCCGGGGCGCAGCGCAGCGTCACTTGAGGGCGCTGCGGAACCAAACAACGGTTTTTTAAGGCAGGCCCCGGATCTGCGTCGCACCATTCTGCTTCGCTATATGTGCGCCGCGTCCGGGGTACGTAGATCGTGCTACGTCGCCAGATCGAGCTTCGATTTCACCGATGAATCGGCATCGAGCCGGTAGATGATTGGCACGCCGGTGCCGATCTCGCGCTTGAGGATGCTTTCTTTGTCGAGCTTTTCGAGCACCATCACCAGCGCGCGCAACGAATTGCCATGCGCCGACACCAGCACGTGTTCGCCGCGCAACACGCGTGGCAAAATCTCAACCAGATAATAAGGCAGCACGCGCGCGGCTGTGTCGCGCAAGCTCTCGCCGCCGGGCGGCGCCACGTCGTAAGAGCGGCGCCAGATATGCACCTGCTCCTCGCCCCATTTCTTGCGAGCCTCATCCTTATTGAGCCCCGACAGATCGCCGTAGTCGCGCTCGTTGAGCGCCTGATCCTTGAACACCGGGATTTTGCTCTGGCCCATCTCGGCCAGGATCAGATCGAGCGAGCGTTGCGCACGTTTGAGCGCCGAGGTGAAGGCGGTGTTGAACGTGATGCCTTGGGCCTTCAATTTGCGGCCGGCCTCGCGCGCTTCCGCCACGCCCTTCTCCGTCAGATCGACATCGCGCCAGCCGGTGAACAAATTTTTCAGGTTCCAGTCGCTCTGGCCGTGGCGCACAAGAACGAGAAGGCGATCGAGTTCAGCCATTGGCGCCCGGTCCCGATTTGATTTTCTTCGGCGTCATATATTGGGCGATGCCGAAACAGAGCAGGGCCACCACAAAGAGGCCGCCGCCATACCAGCTTTCGCCGAGGAGCGAGCCGGAAACGATCCAGTCGGTGGCAATAGCCACAACCAGCACAACAGCGCCGATCGACCAAAAGATGGCGACGGCACGAGGCTCGGCAGCGGCTTTGTCGATTTCAGCCATTAATCATTATGTCCCTGACGCCGGGGCGCGCAGTTTACGCGTGATGCGGCCGGCACTGACGAAACAGACAGCCATAATGATCAGCAACACCACCGAAGCGGTCAGCCATACCGGGTCGCCATTCGGCGCAAATATATTGACGAGAGTTAGCGCTAAAAGAGCAATGCCGCCGGCAACCATCAGGCGGATGACGTTTTTACCCTGCGGATTTTTAAGATCGACAGCGGCGGGTTTCGGCTGCTTCTTCAATTGAAGCGCCAGGACACCGCCGACGATCAACAAGACAAGTCCAAGACCGCCAAACAGATATTGCGCCCATTCCGGCGGCGGTTCCGCGATTCCCACCGTCGGCTGGGCGTATTGATAGGCCGTGATGAGACAAGCGATGCCGCCGCCGATCATCGCGTACATCCAACCCATACGCTTGGTAACATGTTCCGGTGTCATGCCGTCCCCCAGTTAAAAATTCGCAATTCTAAAAGTTTCCAAGGCCGAGCACGTCGGCCATCGAATACAGACCCGGCTTCTGATCACGCGCCCAGAGCGCCGCGTGCAGAGCGCCGCGCGCGAAAATCATGCGGTCCTCGGCCTTGTGCACCAGTTCAATGCGCTCGGCCGGCCCTGCGAAAATGACGCTGTGCTCGCCCACGACGCTGCCGCCGCGCAAATTCGCAAAGCCGATATTGCCCGGCTTGCGCGCCCCGGTATGGCCGTCACGGTTGCGCACGGAATTCTTGTCGAGATCGATGTCACGGCCTTCCGCCGCCGCGCGGCCCAACATGAGCGCGGTGCCGGACGGCGCGTCGATCTTCTGGTTGTGATGCATCTCGAGGATTTCGATATCGAAGGAATTATCCAGCGTCTTGGCCACGCGTCGCGTCAGCGCCGCCAGCAGATTGACCCCGAGGCTCATATTGCCCGACTTCACGATCACTGCCGTCTTGGCGGCTTCCTTGATTTTAGCCTCTTCGGCGGCGGAAAGGCCCGTAGTCCCGATGATGTGAACCTTGCGGCTTTTGGCAGCGAGCGTCGCCAAACCGATCGTCGCCGCCGGAATGGTGAAATCGATGATGCCATCGATCTTCTCCATCAACGGCCCGGCATCGCCGGTGAGCTTGATATGGTTCTCGCCAAGGCCCGCCAGCGTGCCGGCATCCCAACCGATCAGGGGCGAGCGCGCGTCTTCCAGCGCACCCGCCAGCGCAAAATCCTTGCTGTCGGTGATCGCCTTGACCAGCGTGCGGCCCATCCGCCCGCCGGCGCCGGCGACCACGAGCCGCATTTCGGCCATGGGACCAACTCCAAACTGGGCCGAGGGTATAGCCCGGAAGGCTGGAAAAGGCGACTAGAGCATGGTCTCGAAAAGTGGATACCGGTTTCCCGCCTTCGCGAAGCCCGCTTCCGCGGGCGAAGTAAGGTCGGAAAAGATCATGCTCAAAAGCTTTAAGGCTGCGGGCCGTCGTAGCCTTCAATGACCAGAATATCGGCGGTCGAATGCGGCAGCCGGAGCTTCATGTTCTCCTGATATTCCGGCGAGCGATAACAGGCCAGCGCTGCGGCATAATCGGGAAATTCGATCACCACGTTGCGCGAACGGGCGCCGCCCTCGACGGATTCGAACTTGCCCGCGCGGATGACGTAGCGCCCACCGAATTTCTTGAAGATCGCCGCATTGGCCGCCGCGTAAGGCTTATAGCCTTCATCGTTCGTCACATCGACGCGGCCGATCCAGTAACCCTTCGGCATCGAAGTCTCCCTTATGATTTTGCTTGTTTGATCTCAGTGACAATGGCGTCCGCCGCCGCCTTCGGATCGGCAGCTTCCACGATGGGCCGGCCGACCACCAGATAATCGGCGCCGGCAGCGATGGCCTTGGCCGGCGTCATGATGCGTTTCTGGTCGTCGCGTGAACTGCCTGCAGGACGAATGCCTGGCGTCACCAGCGCCATGCCCGGACCAACGATCTTGCGTAAGTTCGCCGCCTCCTCCGCCGAGCACACCAGGCCATCGGCGCCGGCAGCGCGTGCTTGCGCCGCCCGCTGCGTCACCAGCGCGTTAACGCCGAGCTTGTAGCCGGCCTCGAACAGATCGGAATCGTCGTATGAAGTGAGCACTGTGACGGCGAGAATTTTCAAGCCGGAATTGGATTTGGCCGCGACCGCCGCCTTTATGGTCTGCGGATAGGCGTGTACGGTGAGAAACGTCGCGCCGAGTTGCGCCACGCTCTCGACGCCCTTGCCGACGGTATTGCCGATGTCGTGCAGCTTGAGATCGAGGAACACTTTTTTGCCGGCCGCGATCAGCCCGGCCGCGAACGGCAAGCCGCCGGCGTAAGCGAGCTGGTAACCGATCTTGTAGAACGAGGCAGACTCGCCAAGCTTGCTCACCATGCTCTCCGCCGCCTTCACAGAAGGCAGGTCGAGAGCGACAATCAAGCGTTCGCGTGCATCCATCAACGAACTCCATTATTGCGCATGATCTTATCCGACCTTACTTCGCCCGCCGAAGCGGGCTTCGCGAAGGCGGGAAACCGGTTCCCGCTTTTGGGGATCATGCGCGTTACATCATCAGCCGCGCCAGATCGACCAGCCGGGTCAATTGCGCGCGAAACAAATTGGCAGTACCCGTGTCGATGATATTTTCCATGTCGTCGAAAGCATTGTCGGCCTGCGGAATCGCTACTTGTTCGGGCACCACCAGCGCGCCGCAGCCGAGTTCGAGAATCTGCCGCAGCGCCATCAGCGAACGCAAGCCGCCGGAGCGACCGGGCGAGGCCGAGGAAATCGCGAACACGCGGCCCTTGAACGCGGCATAAGTCGGATCGCCGCGCTCGCGCACGCGCGACACCCAGTCGATGGCGTTCTTGAGCATTGGCGTGACCGAAGCGGAATATTCGGGGCTGGCGATGAACACGCCATGATGCGCCATGATCATCTGCTTGAGCTTGATCGCGTTCTCGGGTGCCCCGGCATTGGCTTCGAGATCGCCTTCATAGAGCGGCAGCGGATAATCGGCGAGCGAAATGCTGGTCACGTCGGCGTCGATCAGCGTCAGCTCCTTCGCTGCCAGCGCCGCCAGCCGCATATTATGCGAGCCGGTGCGGGTCGAGCCGGGTAGTACGAGGATTTTCGGCGTGGCCATTGGCGGCTCCGTAAAGCACCGGCCACCAATATCACATCGCTGCGATTAACGGCCGCGGTAAACCCACACGCGCGCCGGCGGCAGGTTGCGCCATATCAACTGGGATGCTTCGGCCTTGATGCCGGACAAAGCCTTCGGGATCGGCGGCACCATCGCGTACGTGAACTGGATGAAAGGCGCGCCCGGCGCCAACAGGCCCATGGCGTCTGCAATCAAGCGCAGCCGCGTGCGCAATGGCTTGGTGATCAGCGGCAATCCCGACACCACCGCGGCTGCCGGTTCGCGCACGAAGGTTTCGAGCAGGCGGCGCAATCTGTAGGCGTCGCCCTGCACCACGGTGGCCGCCGGATAGCGCGAGCGCAGCAGGCGGCAGAAGGACGGATTGAATTCGACCAGCACCAGCCGCGCCGGATCGACGCCATGCTGAACTAGCGCCTCAGTCACCGGCCCGGTGCCGGGCCCGAGTTCGATGACCGGTCCGCTCGCCTTGGTATCGACGTAGCGCGCCATGGTGCGCGCCAGCGCTTTGCTCGACGGCATTACCGCGCCAGTGGACAGCGGCTTCTCGAACCATGAGCGAATGAATTGCATCTCGTCATCGAGACGCAGGGTTTTCTTGGCGACGCGGACTGCTGTCTGTGATGGCATTGCTGCAATGTCACGCGGGCGGGAGCGGGCGGAATTAGCCCAGAAACTCAGGGGTATAGGGGGAAGGGCGGAGGGTCAAGATGGCTCGTCGGTATGGCTGCCCCGATTTCCCAATCCATCGAGAAACTCCTTTACCCGGCTGAAAAAACCGGAGGATTCCGGCTGAGTGGCCTCGGATGACAGCTTTTCGAACTCCGCCAACAATTCGCGCTGGCGCTTGGTCAGATTTTGCGGCGTTTCCACCAATACTTGAACGTACATGTCGCCGGTTTGTTTCGAACGAAGGACGGGCATCCCTTTGGACGTCAGCCGGAAACGCCGGCCAGCCTGGGTTCCAGCCGTTACTTTGACCCGCGCCTTGCTGCCGTCGATGGCAGGCACTTCGAATTCACCGCCGACCGCCGCGGTGACCATTGAAATAGGAACCCGGCAGTGCAGGTCGGCGCCGTCGCGCTGGAAGAACTCATGCGGCAGCAGCGACAGGAAAATATAAAGATCGCCGGCCGGACCTCCGCGCAAACCCGCTTCGCCCTCGCCGGCAAGCCGGATGCGGGTGCCGTCCTCGACGCCGGGCGGAATATTGACCGACAACATGCGTTCGCGCGTCACCCGGCCGGCGCCGCTACAGGATGGACAGGGATTTTCAATCACCTGGCCGCGGCCCTGGCAGGCCGGGCAGGTGCGTTCGAGCGTGAAAAAGCCCTGTGCATGCCGAATTTTGCCGGCGCCGCCGCAGGTCGCGCACGCGTTCGGCTTGCTGCCGGCCTTTGCGCCGGAGCCGGAGCAGGCTTCGCACATCACCGATGTCGGAATGCGGATTTGCGCGGTTTTGCCGGCGAATGCCTCTTCCAGGCTGATTTCCATGTTGTAGCGCAGGTCCGATCCGCGCTCGCGGCCCTGTCCGCGCCCGCCGCCGCCACCACCACGGCGTCCGCCCATACCGAACAGATCTTCGAAGATGTCGGAGAAAGTCGAGGCAAAATCGGCGCCGAAACCGTGCGCACCGCCGCCGCCTTGCTCAAACGCAGCATGACCGAAACGGTCATAGGCCGCGCGTTTGTCGCCGTCCTTGAGGACGTCATAGGCCTCGTTGAGTTCTTTGAATTTGTGCACGCATTCGGAGTCGCCCGGATTGCGATCCGGATGATGCTGCATGGCGAGCTTGCGGAACGCAGCCTTGAGATCGACCTCGCCGCAGGTGCGCGTAACGCCCAGGACTTCATAATAGTCGCGCTTGGACATGCCGGACCCGCCGTTAGATCAGAGCGCTGTAGGCGTACTTGATTCGGGCCGTTGCCGCGCCCTGGAAAGACACACCCCCGGGAGTAAGCCCGGGGGTGACATATTTTTCTTTGGCAGATGACAGCACGGCTTGCGCCTCAGGTTCAGGCCGACTTCTTGTCATCCTTGTCGTCGACTTCGGTGAACTCCGCGTCGACCACGTCTTCCTTCTTGCCATCGGCGCCGGTCGCGCTCTCGCTCGTATCGGCCGGCTTGTCGCCTTGCGCCTGCGCGTACATGGCTTCACCAAGTTTCATCGAGGCTTGCGCCAGCGTGTTGGTCTTGGCCGCGATCGCGGCTGGATCATCACCCTTGAGCGCTTCCTTCAAGTCCGCCATGGCGTTTTCGATGGCCGAACGATCGGCTTCGGCGACCTTGGAGCCGTGTTCGGCAAGCGCCTTTTCCGTTGAGTGCACGAGCGCCTCGCCGTGGTTCTTGGCTTCGACCTCGGATTTGCGCTTCTTGTCGTCTTCGGCGTGCGCCTCCGCGTCCTTGACCATCTTATCGATGTCGGCTTCGGACAGTCCGCCCGACGCCTGGATGCGGATCTGCTGCTCTTTGTTGGTCGCCTTGTCCTTGGCCTGAACATTGACGATGCCGTTGGCGTCGATGTCGAAAGTGACCTCAACCTGCGGCACGCCACGCGGCGCCGGGGGAATACCCACAAGATCAAACTGGCCGAGAATCTTGTTGTCGGCCGCCATTTCGCGCTCGCCCTGGAACACGCGGATCGTCACCGCGCTCTGGCTGTCCTCGGCGGTCGAGAACACCTGGCTCTTCTTGGTCGGGATGGTGGTATTGCGGTCGATGATGCGGGTGAACACACCGCCCAGCGTTTCGATGCCGAGCGAGAGCGGGGTCACGTCAAGCAGCAGAACGTCCTTGACGTCGCCTTGCAAAACGCCGGCCTGGACGGCGGCGCCGATGGCGACCACTTCGTCGGGATTGACGCCCTTGTGCGGCTCCTTGCCGAAGAACTGCTTCACGACTTCCTGAACCTTCGGCATGCGCGTCATGCCGCCGACCAGAACCACTTCGTTGATCTCGCCCGCCGAGATGCCGGCGTCCTTGATCGCCTTGCGGCACGGCTCGACCGTCTTCTGGATGAGATCGTCGACCAGCGCTTCGAACTTGGCGCGAGTAAGCTTCATGGTGAGATGCTTGGGACCGGCAGCGTCCGCCGTGATGAACGGCAGATTTATTTCGGTCTGCGTCGTGGACGACAGTTCGATCTTCGCCTTCTCGGCCGATTCCTTGAGCCGCTGCAGCGCAAGCTTATCCTTGCGCAGATCGATACCCTGCTCTTTCTGGAATTCGTCGGCCAGATAGTTGACCAGGCGCATATCGAAGTCTTCACCGCCCAGGAACGTATCGCCATTCGTGGACTTCACCTCGAACACGCCGTCGCCGATTTCCAGAATCGAAATATCGAAAGTACCGCCGCCAAGATCGTAAACCGCGATGGTGCCGGTCTTCGTCTTGTCGAGGCCATAAGCCAGTGCGCCGGCGGTCGGCTCGTTGATGATGCGCAGCACTTCAAGGCCGGCGATCTTGCCGGCGTCCTTGGTGGCCTGACGCTGGGCGTCGTTGAAGTATGCGGGAACGGTTATGACGGCCTGCTCGACCTTCTGCCCGAGATAGGCTTCGGCCGTTTCCTTCATCTTCTGCAGAATGAAGCCGGAGATCTGCGAGGGCGAATAGCTCTTGCCGTCGATCTCGACCCAGGCATCGCCGTTGCCGGCTTTGCTGATCTTGTAGGGGACAAGTTT
>DASRLA010000064.1:0-59401 GCA_035648715.1 Pseudolabrys sp. | reverse complement strand
CAGGCGAGCATTTGCCGGGCAATTTGCCCCAAGCGGGCTTCCGAGCTTTCCAGCGCCATCAGCAGACCCGCTTTCATCTGCGCCTTGGCACGGGCGATCTCGCTTTCGTTCAACGTCTCGGTGGCGTTGGCGATCTGGTCGATCACCACTCGCATCAGTTCGGGCGCATCGGCCTCGTCGGTGCCGGCGTAAAGGCCGAACATGCCGGTGTCGGAATAAGTCATGTGGAAAGCCTGGATCGTGTAGCAGAGGCCGCGGATCTCGCGCACTTCCTGGAACAGGCGCGACGACATGCCGCCGCCGAGGACGCTGGTGAATACCTGTAAGCTATAGAGCTGCGGGTCACGCACCGGCACGCCTTCAAGCGCGAGCGCGATGTGTACCTGTTCGAGATCGCGGGTTTCCACGCGGGTGCCGCCGCCGAAACGCGCCGGTTCGTGTTCGGGCGCATCCGGTCCGGTGAAACTGGCGAAGCGCTTTTCGGCTTCGGCGACGATTTGTTTGTGATCGACCGCGCCTGCCGCCGCCACCAGCATATTAGGCGCGCGGTAATTGCGCGCCAGATACGTGCGCAGGCTCTTGGCCGAAAAAGCGCGCACGGTTTCCGGCGTGCCGAGAATCGAACGGCCGATCGGCTGATTCGGGAAGGCGGTCTCCTGCAAGCGGTCGAACACCAGATCGTCGGGCGCGTCTTCGGTGGCGCCGATCTCCTGGGCGATGACGTTCTGCTCGCGCCGCAGTTCTTCCGGATCGAAGGCCGGCTCGGCAAGAATGTCGGACAAAACATCGAGCGCCAGCGGCACGTCGGCCTTCAGGATGCGCGCAAAGTAGCCGGTCGATTCGACGCTGGTCGCGGCATTGAGGTCGCCGCCGACCGCCTCGATGGTTTCGGCGATCTGGCGCGCGGTGCGCCGCGTGGTGCCCTTGAAGGCCATGTGCTCCAGAAGATGCGAAATGCCATGTTCGTCGAGCGCCTCGTCGCGGCTGCCGGCGCCGGCCCAGACCCCGAGCGAGGCCGACTCAAGATGCGGCATGCGATCGGTCACCACCGACAGGCCCGAGGGCAGACGGGTTACTTCAACGCTCATACGGCCGCTCCTTCACGCGCCGCACGCGACGCATTCGATACGAATTTCTCGATCTCACCCTGATCGGCCGGCAGCACGGTGACGCGCTCCGGCCTGTTCGGAAGGTCAGACAGCCAATCTGGTAGCGCCGGCGTCACGCCGCAAGCGGCTTTGACCGCGTCGGGGAATTTGGCCGGATGCGCGGTCGATAGCACCACCATCGGCACCGCCGGATCGCGCGTTTCCTTCTCGACGACGGCGAGGGCAACGGCGGTGTGCGGATCGGCGCAATAGGATGCCTCACGCATCCAGGCGCGCATTTCGGCGGCGACTTCCTGTTCGTCGGCCCGGTCGGCGGTAAAGAGCGCGCGCATTTCCTTGAGCACCGCGCCCGGCACCGTGAAGTGACCGGATTGCGTGAGCGATCCCATCAGCGCTCTGACTTTGCCGGCATCGCGCCCGCAGGTTTCAAACAGCAGGCGTTCGAAATTGGACGAGACCTGAATATCCATCGATGGCGAGGAGGTCGCGATGACGCCGCGCGTTTCGTATTCGCCGGTCGCGAAGGTGCGCGCGAGGATGTCGTTGACGTTGGTGGCGACGACAAGACGATCTACGGGAAGCCCCATGCGGGAGGCGACGAAGCCTGCGTAAACGTCGCCGAAGTTTCCGGTCGGCACCGTGAAGGCGACCTTGCGGTGCGGTGCGCCCAAGGCGACGGCGGCGGTAAAGTAGTAGACGCATTGCGCCACGATGCGCGCCCAGTTGATCGAATTGACGCCCGAGAGCCGCACGCGGTCGCGGAAGGCGTGGTGATTGAACATCGCTTTCACCAGCGCCTGGCAATCGTCAAAGGTGCCTTCGATGGCGAGCGCATGCACGTTATTGTCGGGCGCGGTCGTCATCATGCGGCGCTGCACGTCGGAAATGCGTCCATGCGGATAAAGTGCGACGACGTCGACCTGCGCGCGGCCACGAAACGCTTCGACCGCCGCGCCGCCGGTATCGCCGGAAGTGGCGACCACGATGGTGGTGCGCTCGTCGCGCTTGATCAGGACGTGGTCCATCAGCCGGGCGACCAGCTGCATCGCCAGGTCCTTGAAGGCGAGCGTGGGCCCGTGAAAGAGTTCGAGCACGAACAGATTATCGCCAAGCTGCGTGAGCGGCGCGGTCGCCGGATGGCGGAACGTGCCATAGGCCTCGCGCGCCATGCGCGACAGATCGGCCTCGGCAATGGTCTCGCCGACGAAAGGCTTGAGCACCTCGACCGCGACCTCGGCGTAAGGACGGCCGGCGAAACTTGCGATGGTGGCCGGCGAAAGCTGCGGCCATGTCTCGGGCACATAGAGGCCGCCATCGCGGGCCAGACCTGCGAGCATCACCTCGACAAAATCGAGCGGGGCGCCGTCGCCCCGTGTTGAGACATAACGCATTAATTTAGCTTCATTATTTGTGCGAATGCGCGGTAAATTCAGCGCACACTAGCCGCGCGCGCCGGCTTTAACAAGAAAAGCCCAGGGCGGCTCAATCGCTACCGGTCAGGCGCGCCGCCGCAATCGCCCGGCCAGCCAGACGATGTAGACGCCGGCGAGGCCAAGCGCGAGGCCGAACCAGGTCAGCGCGTATTGGAAATGACTGTTCGGCAATTGCACGTCAATCTTGCCCGGCTTGGGCAAGCCGCCGGGCGGCACCGGCCCTTCCATGTCGATATAAAATGGCGCGGCCACCCCCCAACGATGCGCGTCCGACATGGCTTTGATATCGCGCGCAAAGAAAACATTGCCCTTCACGTCGTCGGCCGGCGTGAACAGGCCGCGCGCTTCCGGCCAACGCATGTAGCCGACGATATCGACACTGCCATGCGGCGCACCGTCGGCGCGGGTCGCGGCGTCTTTTTTGTCAGACGGCACGAAGCCGCGATTGACCAGAATGACGCTGCCGCCAGCAAGGCGCGCCGGCGAGAATACCCAATAGCCCTGCCCCTTCACGTCCGGGCGCAGCGAGGAGCCCGAGGTGTAAGCGAGCGCTTCCTGGCCTTCGAGAAATTCCGCCGGAAACGTGACGCGCGCATATTCGCTGCCGGCCGGCAGCAGGCGAGACCAGCTCTCGCGCGGCGGCAGCGGCTGCGCCGGTTGCGCGATGCGCTCATTCACGGTCGCGACCAGATTTTCTTTCCACGCAAGGCGATCGAGTTGCCAGACGCCGAACCCGATCAGAATAGCGACACCGACGATGGCGAAAATCGTCGCTTCCAGCACGCCGCCACGCTTTGCACGCGCGGCGTTCATGCGGCGTCCTTATCGGGCCTGCCGACCAAGCGGCCTTCCGCCGCCTTGTGATGGAATTGCAGCGCGATCAACAGGCCCTTGATCATGCGCAGAGGCGCCAGCGTCACGATCAGGATCAGCGGCAGCCAGAGCGCGGCGTGCAGCCAATACGGCGGCTGATAAACGACTTCGGTGATGAGCGCGGCGAAGACGACAACGGCGCCGCCGAGCAGAATGACGAACACCGCCGGACCATCGCCCGCGTCCGCGAAGCTGTAATCAAGCCCGCATCTTTCGCAACGCGGGCGCAACGTGAGAAAGCCAGAAAACAATTTGCCCTCGTCACAACGCGGACAGCGCCCGCGCAATCCGCGGCCGATCGGCAATGGCGCAACGGAATCGGACATCGGATTCCCTTTCAATTTAAGCGGCAAAGAAAAAGGACGGCGTTGCCGCCGCCCTTTTTATTACGAACCGGCGGGCGGTCAGTGCCCGGCCACGTGCTCGGCACCCGAACCCCACACATATATGCAGGCGAACAGGAACAGCCAGACCACGTCAACGAAATGCCAGTACCAGGCGGCGAATTCGAAGCCGAGATGCTGGGTCGGCGTGAAGTGGCCGTTGAGCGCGCGCGCGAGGCAGACGATAAGGAAGACGGTGCCGATCAGCACATGCGCGCCGTGGAAGCCGGTCGCCATGAAGAAGGTCGCGCCGTAGATGTTGCCCGAGAAGGTGAAAGCGGCGTGGCTGTATTCGTAAGCCTGCACGCAGGTGAAGGTAGCCCCTAACAGGATGGTGAGGATCAGTCCCCACTTCACCCCCTGGCGATCGTTTTCCAGAAGCGCGTGATGCGCCCAGGTGACCGTGGTGCCCGAAGTGAGCAGGATCAGCGTGTTCAACAGCGGCAGATGCCAGGGATCGAAGGTCTCGATGCCGGCCGGCGGCCAGACGCCATGCGTGAAGGCGACGCGGCCCGCTTCCTGCAATTCGTTCGGAAACAGCGCGGTATTGAAGTAGGCCCAGAACCAGGCGACGAAGAACATCACTTCGGAGGTGATGAACAGGATCATGCCATAGCGGTGCGATATCTGCACCACGCGGGTGTGATAGCCCTCGAATTGCGCCTCGCGGATGACGTCGCGCCACCAGCCGATGAAGGTGTAGAGGATGCCGAGCACCCCGGCGCCGAACACCAGCGGCGCGGCCGAGTACATATGATGCAGCCAACTGACGCCGCCGACGGCGGCCACGAAGGCCGAGACGGCGCCGACCGCAGGCCATGGGCTCGGATCGACCAGGTGGTAGTCGTGGTGCTTTGCGTGGGCGTCGGCCATCGTCATCTCCGTTCAATTCTCGTTCGCTATGGGCGTCAGCCGCGCCCTTTATCTCTATCTCTGTCGGTTACAGCTTACTTGAATTCCTGCCCGGAATCTCGGCGACCGGACTGTCCGCGTCTTTCACCGGGTAGAATGTATATGACAGCGTAATCGTATTGAGCGTGTCCTGGTCGCTGTCCTGCGTGATTTTGGGATCGACGTAGAACACCACCGCCATTTCGCGCGTCTCGCCCGGCTTCATGGTCTGCTTGGTGAAACAGAAGCAGTTGATCTTGGCGAAGTAGGCGCCGACTTGCGGCGGCGACACATTATACGACGCCTGCGCGGTGATCTGGCGCGCGGCTTCGTTGATGACCTTGTAATGCACCGTGGTTACTTCGCCGATGCGGACGGTGACCTCATTCTGCTCCGGTATGAATTTCCACGGCAGTGTCGGCGCGACGTTGGCATCGAAACGGATGGTGATCTTGCGGCCGAGAATGTGATCCGGCGCCTTTTCCGAGACCTGCGTGGTGCCGGCAAAGCCGGTGGTGCGGCAGAACCAGTTGTAAAACGGCACCGAGGCGTAAGCCGCGCCCACCATGGCCGCGACAAAAACGCCGCAGCTCGCCGCCACGATCATGTCGCGGCGGAGCAAAGCTTTCTTACGCGGCGTGGGCTCGGTCATCGGTTTCTCACAGCGGGCGGATCAGGACCGCCGGTCCCTTGACCAGCGTCATCACGTAAAACAAAACGACCAAAGCGGCGAGCGCCAGCGCGATGGCGATCGAGCGCGAGCGCCGGGCACGCTTCTGCGCCTCGGTGAGCACGATGCCTTTGTCGTCGTCGCGCTTTGCCATCGTCATTCCCAAATTCACGCGGCCAACCGGGCCATCAGCCCGTCCCAGCCGCGCTCGACCAGAAGAACCGCAAACAGCAGAAAGAGATAGAGGATCGAAAAGGCGAAAAGGTTCCGGCAGGCCCGCTCGAGCGGCGGCTTTTCGCGCAGCACCTGTACCGCCAGCAGCAGCATGATCGCGCCGGTCACTGCCGCGGTTACACCATAAAGAAGGCCGGCGTAGCCGAGGGCGTAAGGCGCGATGCCGAGCGGCACCAGGATGAGGGTATAGAGCAGGATTTGCAGGCGGGTATTGGCATCGCCAGACACCACCGGCAGCATCGGCACGCCGGCGCGCGCATAGTCCTGCGTCTTGTAGAGCGCCAGCGCCCAGAAGTGCGGCGGCGTCCAGAAGAAGATGATGGCGAACAGCAACACGGGTTCGAGCGAGAGCGAGCCGGTCACCGCCGCCCAGCCGATCATCGGCGGAAAGGCACCGGCGGCGCCGCCGATCACGATATTCTGCGGCGTCGAGCGCTTGAGCCACATCGTATAGATGACGGCGTAAAAGAAGATGGTGAAGGCAAGCAGCGCGGCCGACAGCAGGTTGACCAAGAGGCCGAGCACGACCACCGCGAAGACCGAAAGCGTCAACCCGAAGGCGAGCGCTTCACCCGGCTGGACGCGGCCCATCGGCACCGGACGGCGCGCGGTGCGCGTCATCAGCGCGTCGATATCGGCGTCGTACCACATGTTCAACGCGCCGGACGCGCCGGCGCCGACCGCGATGCAGAGCAGCGCGGTGAAGGCCGTAAGCGGATGGATGTGGCCCGGCGCGACGGCCAGACCGGTGAGCGCGGTGAAGACCACCAGCGACATTACGCGCGGCTTGAGCAGCGCGATGTAGTCGCCGACGCTCGCCAGGCTCGGCTCGGCAGCGCCTGGGACGGCGGCCTTTCGGAAATCGGCGCCTTCGCTGATCAGCGACATCGTTTACGTTCGCCTTCGTTAACCGGCGCTACTTGATCCGCGGCAGCGTCTCGAATTGATGGAATGGCGGCGGCGACGACAAAGTCCATTCCAGCGTTGTTGCGCCAACGCCCCACGGATTGTTGCCGGCCGGACGCTTTTTCATGAAAGCTTCGGCGACGCCGACGAAGAAAATCACCACGCCGACCGCCGCGATGTAGGAGCCAAAGGACGACACCTCGTTCCAGCCGTGGAAGGCGTCCGGATAATCGACGGTACGGCGCGGCATGCCGGCGAGGCCGAGGAAGTGCTGCGGGAAGAAGATGACGTTGACGCCGATGAAAGTGACCCAGAAGTGCAGCTTACCGATGGTCTCATTGTACATGTAGCCCGACATTTTCGGGAACCAGTAGTACCAGCCGGCGAAGATCGCGAACACGGCGCCGAGCGAGAGCACGTAATGGAAATGCGCGATCACGTAATAAGTGTCGTGCAGCACCCGGTCGACACCGGCATTCGCCAGCACAACGCCGGTGACGCCGCCGACGGTGAACAGGAAGATGAAGCCCATCGCCCACAGCATCGGGGTTTTGAAGTCGATCGAGCCGCCCCACATCGTGGCGATCCAGGAGAAGATCTTCACGCCGGTCGGCACCGCGATCACCATGGTGGCGGCGATGAAGTAGGCCTGCGCGCCAGTCGACAGACCGACGGTGTACATGTGATGCGCCCACACGACGAAGCCGATCGCGCCGATCGAGACCATGGCGTAGGCCATGCCGAGATAGCCGAATACCGGCTTCTTGGAGAAGGTCGATACGATCTGGCTGATCATGCCGAAGCCCGGCAGGATGAGAATGTAAACTTCCGGGTGGCCGAAGAACCAGAACAGATGCTGGAACAGCAGCGGGTCGCCGCCGCCCTGCGGGGCGAAGAAGGTGGTGCCGAAATTACGGTCGGTCAGCAGCATGGTGATGGCGCCGGCAAGAACCGGCAGCGCCAACAGCAGCAGGAACACCGTCACCAATTGCGACCATACGAACAGCGGCATCTTGTGCAGCGTCATGCCGGGCGCGCGCATATTGAAGATGGTGGTGATGAAATTGATGGCGCCGAGAATCGACGAGGCGCCGGCAAGGTGGATCGACAGAATGACGAAATCCACCGACGGTCCGGGATGACCCGAGGTCGAGAGCGGCGCATAAAGCGTCCAGCCGGTGCCGGAGCCGAGCGAGCCGGGCTCGCCTTCGACGAATAGCGAGGTCAGCAGCAGGCCAAACGAAGCCGGCAGCAGCCAGAACGATATGTTGTTCATGCGCGGGAACGCCATGTCGGGCGCGCCGATCATCAGCGGCACGAACCAGTTGCCGAAGCCGCCGATCATGGCCGGCATCACCATGAAGAAGATCATGATCAGGCCGTGCGAGGTCGCGAACACGTTATATTCGTGCGGTGTCGGGAAGAACTGAAGACCGGGATTTTGCAGCTCGAGCCGGATGGCGATCGACAGTGAGAAGCCGATGACGCCCGCGATCAACGCGAACACAAGATACATCGTGCCGATGTCCTTGTGGTTGGTCGAATAGACGTAACGGCGCCATCCGGTCGGGTTGGCGTGTTCGTGGGGCTCATGAGCACCGTGTGCTGTTGCGTGGCTGGCCATTGTTATTTCCCTTTGACCCAGTGTCTCTCTAGTCGCCCGGTATTATTCTAACGTGTCACTTGACGGCGGCGGCCGAGGCCACCGCGTTCTTCGGCGCGTCGTCGACGGTCGCGTACTTCTTCTTCGCCGAGTCGAGCCAGGCGGTGTATTCCTTTTCGCTCACGACGTGCACGGCGATCGGCATGAAGGCATGGTCGCGACCGCATAGCTGCGAGCATTGCCCGTAATAAACGCCTTCGCGCTCGGCCTTGAACCAGGTTTCGTTGACGCGGCCGGGAATGCCGTCGATCTTGATGCCGAAGGACGGCACCGAGAATGAGTGAATCACGTCGGCGCCGGTGACGATCAGCCGGACCACTTTGTTGACCGGCACGACCATGTCGTTATCGACCGCGAGGAGACGCGGCTGATCGGCCTTGCGCTCTTTGTCTTGCAGCATCAGCGAGTCGAATTCGAATTTGCTGTCCAGATAGCTGTAGCTCCAGAACCACTGCTTGCCGGTCGCCTTCACCGTGATGTCGGCGGGCGGCACCTTGAGTTCGTAGAACAGCAGGCGGAACGATGGCACCGCGATCGCGACCAGGATGAGGACCGGGACCACCGTCCAGATCACCTCGATGGTCGTGTTGTGCGTGGTGCGCGAGGGCACCGGGTTGCTCTTGGCGTTGAACTTCACGATCACAATGACCAGAAGCGCCAACACGAACAGTGTGATCGCACCGGTGATCCAGAGCAGGAAGCCGTGAAACCAGACAATGTCATCCATCACCGGAGACGCCGAACCCTGCAGGCCAAGCTCCCAAGGCGAGGGCTGGCCGGTCGCGGCTAACGCAGCCCCACCGACGGCAAAAAGGGCCAAACTTATGGTCACGAAAGCGATCAACCGCTTGAGCACCAGCATTTCTTTTGCGCTCCTCGACGAAAAAACGGCCTTGGACAAGGCACCTTTTCTGGCCCCTTCGGGCCGTCCACCACGGGCGGATGAGCGGCTCGGTCCCGCTTGGCACGGCAGTTTGCCACGGGCGTGGCAGGATGAGCGGTGCAGCGGGACGGGGGGAAATCCCGGCCTCTCAAACCACAATTCCGGGCCTGCCGCAATGCACCTCATGACAAGTCGGCTGCGACAAACGGCTTATCCTCAAGCACGCCTGGAATGCCGTATTTACGCCACGGCGGCGGCGCTTTGGATGAACATTCCAATTCCGGCCGGGCCAGTTACGCCCATGCGCCGAGCCCTGCGGATTGCTTTACCCTGAGGTGCTAGCCTGATCCCGCGGGGGTTGCCTGCCGCCATCCGCCGGGGCATGACGCGATAACAGCGGCTAACATGCGGGCGGGGTAGTGATTCGGCGCCCGGCAGTACGCCGGCCGCCAGAGGCACGCTAAGGGATTGAATTATGCTGGGTTTCACGCACGGCTGGGGAGCGCTTGGAGGTCGGTGCTGGCTCGCGCCGTTGTTTCTGGCGTTGCTGCTCGCAGGCCTGCCCTGCGGCCAGGCCATGGCGCAGGGCGCGGTGCGGTCTGTTCACAAAGACTGGCAGATCCGCTGCGACACCCCGCCCGGCGCAAAATCCGAACAATGCGCGCTGATCCAGAGCGTGACGGCGGAAGACCGCGCCAATGTCGGGCTGACCGTGATCGTGCTCAAGACCGCCGACGCCAAAAGCCGGTTGATGCGGGTGGTGGCGCCGCTCGGCGTGCTGCTGCCGTCCGGCCTGGGGCTCAAGATCGACAATGCCGATGTCGGCCGCGCCGGCTTCGTGCGCTGCCTGCCTAACGGCTGCATCGCCGAAGTGGTGATGGACGACACCCTCATCGGCAAATTGCGCAACGGCAAAACCGCGACTTTTATTATTTTCCAGACGCCGGAAGAAGGCATCGGCTTTCCGATGAGCCTGGCCGGTTTCGGTGAAGGCTACGACAAGCTGCCGTAAGGCGCCCTCGCATTCACACACCGTTCGGTCAATAATAACGGCCGGCCGCCTCGGCGCGGCATGACGTCGCTTTAGCCGGAGTAATCAAACGTGAATCTTGGATTTGTCGGTTTGGGCGCGATGGGCCAGCTCATCATCCCACGCTTGATGGCGGCTGGTCATCAGGTCACCGGCTGGAACCGGTCGCGCGACAAGGCCGACGCACTCATCAAGGAAGGCATGCGCTGGGCCGACAGCCCACGCGCCGTGGCCGAGCAATCCGAGATCGTATTCTCGATCGTGACCGACGCCAAAGCAGTGCGCGCCTGCGCGCTCGGGCCGGACGGCATTGTGTCGGGACTGAAAAAGGGCGGCATCTATATCGACATGAGTACGATCGAGCCGGACGAAAGCCGCGGCGTCGCCGCGGAATTCGCCAAGGCTGGATCGGTCATGCTGGACGGCCCGCTCTCCGGTTCGCCGGTAACGGTGAAAGCCGGCAACGCCTCGGTGATGATCGGCGGCGACGAGGCGGCGTTCGAACGCGTCAAGCCGGTGCTGCTCGCTATCGGGCCGAAGGTGACGCGCATCGGGGTGAACGGGCTCGCCTGCCAGATGAAAATAGCGGTCAATCTGTTGTTGATGGTCGAGATCGTCTGTTTCGGCGAAGCGGTGGCGCTGGCCGAAAAAGGCGGTGTCACGCGCGAAGCGGCGGTCGATGCAATCCTGAAAAGTGTCGCCGCATCGCCGGTCATCGGCTATCGCGGGCCCTTCATTCTGGACGGACAAATGCCGAAGGTGGCGCTCGCCGACGTGACGCTGCAACAGAAGGACATGATGCTGGCGCTCAACCTTGGCCGCACCTTGGGCAGCCCTACCCCGCTCGCGGCGGCGGCCAATGAGATGATGAATGCCTGCCGCGGGCTCGGCATTGACCACAACGATTTTGTCGTGGCCCATCAGGTCTACCGGCGCTTGGGAGGACAAGAATGACATCGTCATTTGAAAAATTCGGCAATGCGCTCGGCAAGGCCGTGAAAAGCGCGGCCAATGTGATGAATGAGGGCAAAAAAGACCCGGTGATGTACCGCACCAACATCAAAGACGTGCCGAAGGTCGAGGGTCTCAAGCGCGACGACGGCTGGGTCGACATGCAGGTGCAATTCCTGATCGACAAGAAAAGCGCCGACGCCGACCATGTCGTCGGCTGGACCGTGCTGAAGCCGGGCGCGCGGCACGAAAACCATCGTCATCACAATTGCGACGAGTTCTTCATCGTGCTCAAGGGCCACGGCATGATCTACACCGACCACGGCGACACGCCGTCGGTCGAAGGCGACGTGGTCTATTCGCCGCGCGGCTGCTGGCACGGCTTCAACAACACCTCGAACGAAGACGTCGTGCTGGTCTGGGGCTGGATGGGCGCGGGCTCGATCGAGGACTCAGGCTACGAAGTGCATCCGGAGAGTCATAAATCATAAGTCGTCATGGCCGGGCTTGTCCCGGCCATCCACGCCTTACAATCAATATAAGAAAGACGTGGATGCCCGGCATAAGGCCGGGCATGACGGAGGAAAGAGCATGAACGCCTGGGATCATCCGCTCATCAAAAAGGGCATGCCGGTGCAACTCGCCGCGCGGCGGGCGCGCATCGCGGGCGGCGAAAGGCCGCTCGGCTGGAAGGTTGGGCTCGGCGCGCCGGCGACGATGGAAAAGCTTGGATTGAAGGCGCCGATCGTCGGCTTCCTCATGCAGCGCGCATTGCTGCTGTCGGGCTCGACGGTGTCGCTGAAGGATTACGTCAAGCCGGTGGCGGAACCTGAAATCTGCGTGCGTATGGCGCGCGACCTCAAGGCCGGCGCGTCGGCCGAGGATGTGCTGGCGGCGGTCAAGGAGATATTGCCGGCGATTGAACTGGCCGATCTCGATCCGGTGCCGACGCCCGGCAATCTCGACAAGGTACTGGAAGGTGACATCTATCAGCGCCAAGTCGTGCTGTGCGGCAATACGCGGTTTGGCGCCAGCCTTGATGGCCTGACCTCGCGCGTGATCCGGCGCGGCAAGGAATTCAACACCACTACCGACCCCGAGGCGCTGACCGGCAAGCTCACCGATATCGTCGCGCATGTCGCCAATACGCTTGCAGCCTTCGGCGCAAAGCTATCGGCCGGCGACGTCATCATCACCGGCTCAATTACGCCACCGTCGATGATCGAGGCAGATGAAACCGAATTCACCCACGCACTCGACCCGATCGGCGAGGTGAGCGTGAACTTCGCACGTGATTGACGACGGTGTCGGTGCGCGCCATCGTCTGTCATGAAAATCGCGACCTTCAATATCAACAACGTCAACCGGCGGCTGCCGAACTTGTTGCAATGGCTTAAATCGGCTCGTCCTGACGTCGTGTGCCTGCAAGAGTTGAAAGCGGCAGATTGGGAATTTCCCGCCGCGGCCATCGAAAAGACCGGCTACGCAGTCTGGCGCGGGCAGCGAACCTGGAACGGCGTCGCGATTTTATCGCGGGGTGGAGCGCCGATCGTCACGCAAACGTCGTTGCCGGGCGACCCGAAAGACACGCAAGACCGATATTTGGAAGCCGCAATCGATGGCTTGCTGGTCGGCTGCATCTATCTGCCGAACGGCAATCCGCGACCGGGGCCGAAATTCGACTACAAGCTGGCCTGGTTTAAGCGGCTTAGCGCGCACGCCAAAAAATTGCTTGCGCAGGATGTACCGGCGGTTCTCGAAAAAACCGGCAAAGGCTGCGCCTAAAACGCGCGCCTCGTGAAAGGCTTGCTGTAACCATGATCCCCTGGATTCACATCGACACGGCAAAGGTGCCGGGCGGCGGCGAATTGCGGCTGATGCAGCGCGGCGCCGAATTCTCTATCCGGTTCGACGGCAACGAATTAATGAGCAGCCGGTTGAGCGCCACCGAGCAGGCGCTCGCCACCATCGCTTGCGACCGCATCAAAGACCGCGAAGCGCCACGCATTCTGATCGGCGGCTATGGCATGGGCTTCACATTGCGCGCGGCGCTGCACGTGCTGGGGCCGCTCGCGCAGATCGAAGTCGCCGAACTGGTGCCGGCTGTGATTGCCTGGGCGCGCGGGCCGATGGCGGAGATGTCGGGCAACGCTCTCGGCGATCCGCGCCTGCACGTGCATGAAGGCGATGTCGGCGAATTGATTCGCAAGGCGCGCGCCGCTTATGACGCCATCCTGCTTGACGTCGATAACGGACCGGAAGGGATGACGCGCGCCGAGAACGACCGGCTCTACGATGTGAAAGGGTTGCGCGCCGCGCACGCGGCGCTGCGGCCGGGCGGCGTGCTCGCCGTGTGGTCGTCGAAGCCAAACCCGAAATTCACCGAGCGGCTGCGGCAATGCCGCTTTGCCGCCGAGGAGATTCCTTTGCGCGCAAAGGGTCCGCGCGGCGGCGCGCGTCATCTCATCTGGATGGCGATGCGCAACTAGAGCGTTTTCGAGCGAAGCGGGTACCGGTTCGCGTGAAGAAAACGCGATAAAATAAAGGCTCGAGCCTGCACGATCAATTCGGCTCGAAGGCGACGCCGACGCGGTGCGGCTCCGCCTTCCAGGCGACGCGGCAGTTGCGCAACTTGCTTTCGCCTTTGATCTCGAGTTTGAACCGGTTAGGAATGATCGCGGTATTGACGAAAGTCAGGCCGGCGCCGCCATCCGAAATGTCGGCCACCGTGCACATGATCGGCGGCGCTTCCGCGCTGATGTATACAACCGCCGCCTGATTATTCCCGGCCCGGCGGGGATGCTTGCGCTGATCAATAGACATGCGGCGCGACTCCCTGATCTTGCACCGCCGACTCTGCCTGAGATTTATTAAAAAGGTATACGGCAGAAACGCATATAACCGCCCAACGTTTGGATAAAATTATTTACAACCATACGCTGCGAATTCCGCGTGCGCTGCGCAATATATGCCCATCCGCATATGCGTATCAGCGCAGGACGAAAACCAGCTTGCCCTGAAGGTGGCGCGCTTCGCTGATGCGATGCGCTTCGGCCGCGTCCTCAAGTTTATAGCGGTGGATTGCCGGAGCATGCACCGCGCCGGTTTCGATTAGCGAAAGCATGCGTTCGAGATGCGCGCGGTCGCGCTTCACGTCCGGCCGCAACGTTTGCACGTCGGCGCGGGCAATGCCTTCCGGCGCCGGCGCTATCCAGACCAGACGGCCGCCCGGCTTCAACACCTTGTAAGACCCTTCGCGTACGGAAGCGCCACCGACGGTGTCGAGCACCACGTCGCAGATTGCGCCGATCTGCGTGAAGTCCTCCTTATTGTAATCAATGACGCGGTCGGCGCCGAGTTTTTTCACATAGCCATGATTGCCGCCACTGGCGGTCGTGATGACGGTCGCGCCGATATGCTTAGCAAGCTCGATGGCGAAACCGGCGACTCCGCCGGCGCCGCCTTGAATGAGAATGGTCTCACCCTTTTTCAATTTGGCGGTGTCTTCGATCGCCGTGAGCGCGGTGAGACTGATAAGTCCGAGCGCGGCGGCCTCGATATGGCTGAGCGAGGCGGGTTTGTGGGCGACGAGTTTGGCGTTGATCGCGATTTTTTCCGCGTAAGTACCTTCGATGCCGACATCGGTCACGCCGAGGACTTCATCGCCGACTTTAAATTCGGTGACGCCCTGCCCGGCCGCGCTCACCACGCCGGAGAAGTCGCGGCCGAGGATGTGCGGAAACTTACTGAGCTGGTAGCGGCCTTTGCCGGTGCGCACTTTCGGATCGGCGCCGTTGACGGAAGCGGCGTGAATATCGACCACCACCTCGCCGGGGCCGGCAACCGGGGCCGGCGCTTCACCGAATGTCAGCATATCGGGGCCCCGTGGCCGGTGAGCAGCATGGCTTTCATGAAAGTTCCTCCATCGACGCGCGCGATATAGACACGCGGTGGCCTGCGCGGTCCACCCCCGTTTTCACTGGATTTCCTTGGGTCGCCCTGCCCTCGCCAAATCGCCGCAAAGTTCCTATCTGTTAAGCGGAATGCCGCCCACCTTTCGGAGTGACCTGATGGATCCCGCGATTTCCTCCCTCATCGACCGCGCCGGGCTCGACAAGAGCAAGGTGAAGGAACTCATCGGCCGCGGGCTGGAAGGCGCCGACGACGGCGAATTGTTTCTGGAATACAAGCAGACGGAGGCGCTCGCTTTCGACAACGGCCGCTTGAAGCAGGCGACCTACGACACCACGCAAGGCTTCGGCCTGCGCGCGGTGAAAGACGAGGCGGTCGGCTATGCGCATGCCTCCGACCTTTCGGAAGGCGCATTGTCGCGCGCGGCCGAAGCGGTGCGCGCGGTCAAGGGCGGCTATAGCGGCAAATATGCGGAGGCGCCCGGCCGCACCAACCGCAAGCTCTACGGCGACGAGAACCCGCTCGGCACGCCGGCCTTCGACGCCAAAGTGAAACTCTTGGAAACCATCGACGCCTACGCGCGCGCCAAGGACCCGCGCGTGCGGCAGGTCACCGCGAGCATCGCCGCGACCTGGCAGGTGGTGGAAATTCTGCGCGCCGACGGCGAGAGCTATCGCGACATTCGGCCTTTGGTTCGCTTGAATGTTTCGGTGGTGGCCGGCGACGGCGACCGGCAGGAGTCGGGAAGTTACGGCGTCGGCGGGCGCGAGGGTTATGAGCGTTTCATCGAGCCTTCCATGTGGCGCGGCGCGGTCGACGAAGCGGTGCGACAGGCGATGGTCAATCTCAGCGCGGTCGCTGCGCCGGCGGGCGAGATGGATGTTGTCCTGGGCGCCGGCTGGCCGGGAGTGATGCTGCATGAGGCTGTGGGTCACGGTCTCGAAGGCGATTTCAACCGTAAGAAGACTTCCGCCTTCGCCGGCCTGATGGGCCAGCAGGTCGCCGCCAAAGGCGTCACCGTGATCGACGACGGCACCATGAACGCGCGGCGCGGTTCGCTTTCGATCGACGACGAAGGCACGCCGACCAACCGCACGGTGCTGATCGAGGACGGCATTCTGGTCGGCTATATGCAGGACCGGCAGAACGCGCGGCTGATGAAGATGAAACCGACCGGAAACGGGCGGCGAGAAAGTCACGCGCATGTACCGATGCCGCGCATGACCAACACGGCGATGCTGGCGGGCGACAAGGAGCCGGCCGAGATCATCGCTTCGGTGAAAAACGGTCTTTACGCCGTCAATTTTGGCGGCGGTCAGGTCGACATCACTTCGGGCAAATATGTGTTCCAGTGCACCGAGGCGTACAAAATTGAAAACGGCAAGGTCACCGCGCCGGTGAAAGGCGCCATGCTGATCGGCAACGGGCCGACTGACCTCAATCGCATCTCGATGATTGGCAATGACTTCGCGCTCGATCCCGGCATCGGCACCTGCGGCAAGAACGGTCAGGGCGTGCCGGTCGGCGTCGGCCAGCCGACGCTGCGCATGGACCGGATCACGGTCGGAGGGACGGCCTGATGAACAGCGAGAGCACGATGACGAAACCGGTGCGCAAAAATAATTTTCTCAAATCGGCCGCCGAACTGGCGGCGATTGTATTGGTGGTCGCCGCCGCCAAGACCGCGATCGCCGAGCCGTTCTATGTGCCATCGGGCTCGATGGAGCCGACACTGCTGATCGGTGACGAATTGCTGGCGGCCAAATTCCCTTACGGCTACGGCACCGCCTCGCTACCTTCGTTCATCGCGGCCCACAGCAGCGCGCGCATTTTCGCATCGCTGCCCAAGCGCGGCGACGTGGTCGTGTTCCGCTGGCCGGGCGATGCGAGCCAGGTCTGGGTCAAGCGCGTCATCGGCCTGCCGGGCGACAGGATCGCGCTCGATCATGGCCGCGTCATCATCAACGGCGAACCGGTCGGCATTGCGCCAGACGGCACGGGCTTTGCGGAAAACGAAGACGGCTCGCAGGCGAAAGCCGCGCGTTATATCGAGACGCTGCCGGGCGGCCGCAGCCATGTCATCTTCAAGCTTTCGTCGATCGACCCGCTCGACAATATTCCGGAGACGGTGGTGCCGCCCGGCCATGTCTTCGTCATGGGCGACAACCGCGACAACTCCGCCGATTCGCGCGTGCCGCTGCGCGCCGGCGGCGTCGGCATGCTGCCGGTCGACAATCTGGTCGGCCGCGTCGATGCCATCGTCGGCTCCTGGGATCTGGGTATGAAGAACCAGCCGCTCTGGACCTGGCCGCAGGGCTTGCGGCTGGCGCGGTTTTTCAGCGCGGTGAATTAGCGCGGCGACTAGAGCGTTTTCGAGCGAAGTGGGCACCGGTTCGCGTGAAGAAAACGCGACAAAATAAGGAGCTAGAGCCCCGGCTTTGATTCAATCAAAGCCGGAAAGGCTCTAGCGCAATTTGCGTTGCGAACCAACTGAGCGGCCCCCGATCGATTTTCCAACCTCGCGCGCGCATTCGGCAAAGCGTTCGACGGTGGGACTTAAGGTCCTGTTTTTCAATGTGACGATGGCGACCGGCATCGGCTCAATCGGCACATTGACCGGCACCACGGCCAGCCCCTCTTGAATAACCCAAAAGCGCGGTCGCACGGTGAGCAACGATCCGTTCTTCAGGAAATAAGCATTCAGGTGGGCGTTGAAGGTCGCCATTCCAGCCTCCGGCATGCGGTCGCCTACGATGCCCGACATTCCGACGATGGCGGAAGCAGGCTTTCCCGGCATTGAAGGCGAGATGTGGACCGGCATGCTGGCGCCGGCCGGCACGCCGACCGAAATCGTCGATGTCCTTCATCGCGAAATCGCCAAGTTCATCGCGCTGCCGGACGTGAGCGCAAAACTGAGCTCGCTGGGCTATGTCGGCGTCGGCAGCACGCCGCAAGAGTTCGCAACGCAAATCGCCGGTGAACTGACGAAATGGAGCCGGGTCGTCCGCGAGGCCGGTATCAAGGCGTTGTAAGCGCTACCGCACCACGCCGAAAATACAGCACGGCTTGTGGCGCGGGCGGGTGATCTTGCTCTTGAGGTAGCAGCGCGCGAAGGCGGAATGCCGGAATCCAGGTCTTGGCCAAGTGCTGGGTCACCGCTTTTTGGGTGAGACACGCTTGCCGCTTTTGCGCGGGGACAACGACTGAGGATACCGAACTAATCAGGCCGCCTTGCCGAAGCGGTCGTCGAGGGCATAGCCGACGCCGCGCACGGTGCGGATCGGATCGCTCTCGTGGCCGCGGTTGATCGCCTTGCGCAGGCGCCCGACATGCACATCGACGGTGCGCTCGTCGATATAGATGTCGGAGCCCCAGACCCCGTCGAGCAACTGCTCGCGTGAGAACACGCGGCCCGGCCGCTCCATTAAAAATTCGAGCAGGCGGTATTCGGTCGGCCCCAGCTCGACGGCTCGGCCGTTGCGCGTGACGCGTTTTTTCTCGCGGTCGAGTTCGATGTCACCGATATTAAGAATGGTGGCGACGCGTTCCGGATTGGCGCGGCGCAGCAGCGCGCGCACGCGCGCCAGCAATTCCGGCACCGAGAACGGCTTGACGATGTAATCGTCGGCGCCTGTGGCGAGCCCCCGCACCTTCTCGCTTTCTTCGCCGCGCGCGGTCAGCATGATGATCGGTAGCTGCTGCGTCTCGGGACGCGCGCGCAGGCGACGGCACAGCTCGATACCTGACAGGCCCGGCAACATCCAGTCGAGCACCACCAGATCGGGCGTCTTTTCTTTCAGCTTGGTGTCGGCGTCGTCGCCGCGCGCGGCGGTATCTACCTCGTAGCCTTCCTTCTCGAGGTTATAGACGAGCAGCATGGTGAGCGGCTCCTCGTCCTCCACGATCAGAATGCGCGCGCTCATCTAAATGATGCTTTCTTATTTCCCGGCCGCACTAAGCGCCGGGATCGTGGTCGTGTCGCCCTTGGGGCGGCGTTCGGTGATCGGATTGCCGTCGATGATATAGTGCACGGTTTCGGCGATATTGGTCGCGTGATCGCCCATGCGCTCGATATTCTTGGCGCAGAACATCAGATGGATGCAAAAGGTGATGTTGCGCGGGTCTTCCATCATATAGGTGAGCAACTCGCGGAACACAGAGGTGCAGACCGCGTCGATTTCCTCGTCGCCGCGCCACACCGCCATCGCCTTGGCATCGTCGCGGCGCGCGTAAGCGTCCAGCACCGCTTTCAACTGCTCGAGCACCAGATCGGTCATGTGCTCGACACCGCGAATCAGCTTGGGCGGCGGAAATTCGGCGTTGAGCGCGATCACGCGCTTGGCGATGTTCTTGGCCAGATCGCCGATGCGCTCGAGATCGTTGGCCAGCCGCAGCGCGCCGACGATATCGCGCAGATCGATTGCCATCGGCTGGCGGCGGGCGATGGTGAGTACCGACTTTTCCTCGATCTCCTGCTGCAGGACGTCGATGGCATTGTCGGAAGCCGTGACGCGCTGCGCCAGCGTGGTGTCACGCTTGGCCAGTGCGCTGACGGAATCGGCGACCTGTTTCTCGGCCAGCCCGCCCATCTCGGCGACCATGCGGGAAAGATCCTGCAAGTCGGCATCGAACGCCTTGGTCGTATGTTGTTCGTTCATAGTGGCGAATCCTTACGTCTTATTCGCGCGAATAAGGTCAGCCGAAGCGGCCGGTGATGTAGTCCTGCGTGCGGCGGTCGCTCGGGGTCGTGAACATGCGGGTGGTCTCGCCATATTCGACCAGTTCGCCGAGATACATGAAGGCGGTGAAGTCGGAGACGCGCGCGGCCTGCTGCATGTTATGGGTGACGATGGCGATAGTGTAATCTTCCTTCAGCTCGTCGATCAACTCCTCGATCTTGGCGGTCGAGATCGGATCGAGCGCCGAACAGGGCTCGTCGAACAGAATGACTTCCGGGCGCACCGCCACCGTGCGCGCGATGCACAGGCGCTGCTGCTGGCCGCCCGAGAGCGAAAGGCCGTTGGCCCCTAACTTGTCCTTGACCTCGTCCCAGAGCGCGGCGCGCGACAGCGCGTGGCGGACGCGGTCGTCGAGTTCGGACTTCGGCAGCTTCTCGTATAAACGAATGCCGAAGGCGATGTTCTCGTAGATCGTCATCGGAAACGGTGTCGGCTTCTGAAACACCATGCCGACCTTGGCGCGCAGCAGATTAAGGTCCTGGCCCGGCGCGAGAATGTCGTCATTGTCGAGCCGCACAGTTCCGGTGGCGCGCTGGTTCGGATAAAGGTCGTACATGCGGTTCAGGATGCGCAAAAACGTCGACTTGCCGCAGCCGGACGGACCGATGAAGGCGGTGACCTTGCCGTGATAGAGCGACACGTTGATGTTTTTCAGCGCGCGATGATCGCCGTAGTAAAAGTCGAGGTTCTTGACCGTGACTTTTTCGACGAGATCGTCGTTGTTGCCGGGCTGTTGCGTAACGGTCGGCACCGTGAATGTGGCCATGCTCATGATTTCTTACTCTGTCCACCGAGAAAGCGCGCGGTGATGCTGAGCGCAAGCACCGCGAGTGTGATGATCAAGGCGCCGGTCCAGGCCAGATCCTGCCAGTCCTTGTAGGGGCTGAGCGCAAACTGGAAGATGACGACCGGCAGGCTGGAAACAGGAGCGTTCATATCAGTGCTCCAGAACTGGTTGTTGAGCGCCGTGAACAACAAGGGCGCGGTCTCGCCGGAGATGCGCGCGACCGCTAGCAATACGCCGGTGATCATGCCGGCGCGCGCGGCCCGGTAGGCGACTTTCTGAATCATCAGCGAGCGAGGCAGGCCGATTGACGCGGCGGCTTCGCGCAGTGTGTCCGGCACCAGCGTCAGCATGTCCTCGGTGGTGCGCACCACCACCGGCACCACGATGACGGCGAGCGCCACCGAACCGGCCCAGCCGGAAAAATGACCCATGGTAGCGACCAAGATCTCGTAGACGAACAGGCCGATAACGATCGACGGCGCGCTCAAGAGAATGTCGTTGATGAAGCGCACTACCGTGGAGAGTTTGTCGTAGCGGCCGTATTCGGCGAGATAGGTGCCGGCCAGGATGCCGAGCGGCGTGCCGATGAGCACGGCGATGAAAGTCATCACCAGCGAGCCCATGATCGGGTTCAAGAGGCCGCCGGCAGAACCGGGCGGCGGCGTCATTTGCGTGAACACCGCCAGCGACAGACCCGAGAACCCTTCGTAGAACAACACGCCGAGAATGAGCGCCAGCCAGGTCAGGCCGAAGCCGGTGGCGGCGTAAGACAGCGCCATGGTGATGACGTTCTTGCGGCGGCGCTTGGCGTAGAGCGGCGAAGATGCGCCTGAAATCATGACGGCCATGATCAACTCCCCAAGCGAGCGTTAAGCCGCATCAGCATCAACCGCGCGAAGGCGAGCACGATGAAGGTGATGACGAACAGGATGAGGCCGAGCGCGATCAGCGAGGAGGTGTAGATGTCGCCGACCGCTTCGGTGAATTCGTTGGCGATGGTCGCCGAGATGGTCGTGCCGGGCGCCAGGATCGAACCGGAGATGCGGTGCGCATTGCCGATGACGAACGTCACCGCCATGGTTTCACCGAGTGCGCGACCCAAAGCCAGCATGACGCCGCCGATGACGCCAACGCGGGTAAACGGCAGCACGACGTAGCGGGCGACTTCCCATGTGGTGCAGCCCAGCCCGTAGGCGGATTCCTTCAGCATCGGCGGCACCGCCTCGAACACATCGCGCGAGATCGAGGTGATGAAAGGCAGCACCATGATGGCCAGGATCAGCCCGGCGGTCAGAATGCCGATGCCGTAAGGCGGGCCTTCGAACAAGGTCGACAACACCGGCACGTGGCCGAACGCCGAAATCAAAAACGGCTGCACGTGCTGCTGCAAAAACGGCGCGAACACGAACAGGCCCCAGATGCCGTAGATGATCGAGGGGATGCCGGCGAGCAACTCGATGGCGATGCCAATGGGCCGGCGCAGCCACATCAGGCACAATTCGGTAAGGAACAACGCGATGAACAAACCGACCGGCACGGCGATCAGCATGGCGATGATCGAGGTGACGACGGTGCCGTAGATCGGCGCAATGGCGCCGAATTGTTCGGTCACCGGGTTCCAGCTTTCCTCAATCAGGAAGTTAAAGCCGAATTTAGAGAGCGCCGGCCAGGAGCCGTGCACCAGCGAAATGATGATGCCGCTCAGGATGATGAGGACGGTGATGGCGGCTACGCGGGTCAGCCAGCGAAACGACGAATCCGAGAAGCGCAGGCGTTGCAGGACCTTGGCGCGATCGACCTTTTCGGCCGCCGTAATTGCGCCGCCACCTTGATACGCCACATCGACCACGGGTCGCCTCCGGGGAGAATTCATAAGGGCTCACCTTGGCCTCGACGGCTGTCTGGAGAGCTACTCAAGCGGCCTTCCGGCCATTACACAAGCCACCAAAATCGCGCGGTGGACGGGCGGTGGACAAAGAAAGGGCGCCAAAATTTTCCTAAACCTTGGCGCCCTTTCGCGTCGTCGAGAAGATTACATCGACGCCTTGACGTCGCTCTTCCATTTGGTCTCGATCAGCTTCACGACGCTGTCAGGCATCGGGACGTAGTCGAGGCTTTCGGCCATCTTGTCGCCGTTCTTGTACGCCCAGCCGAAGAACTTGAGCGCCTCGCCGGCGGCAGCCGCGTCTTTCGGCTCCTTGGGGATGAGGATGAAGGTCGCGCCGGCGATCGGCCAGGACTTCGCGCCGGGTTCGTCGGTCAGGATCTGGTAGAAGCCGGGCGCAGTTGCCCAATCGGCACCAGCAGCAGCGGCCATGATCGATTCCGAATCCGCCGTAACCGTCTTGCCATCCTTGTTGATCATCTTGGTGGTGGTCAACTTGTTCTGCTTGGCATAGGCGGTTTCGACGTAGCCGATCGCACCCTTGGTGTTGGCGACGTTGTTGGCGACGCCTTCGTTACCCTTGGCGCCGATACCGGCCGGCCATTGCACCGCGGTGCTGCTGCCAACCTTTGACTTCCAGTCGCCGCTCACCTTCGAGAGATAGTTGGTGAAGATGAAGGTGGTGCCGGATCCGTCCGAACGATGCACGAGCGCGATCGCCTGGTCCGGCAATTTTGCGCTCGGGTTGAGCTTGGCGAGCGCCGGGTCGTTCCACTTCTTGATGTCGCCGAGGAAAATCTTGGCCAGCGTCGGGCCGTCGATGGTCAGGTCGCCGCTCTTGATGCCGTCGAGATTGACGACCGGCACGATGCCGCCCATCACGGTCGGGAACTGGATGACGCCGATCTTGTCGAGTTCGGCAGGCTGCAACGGCATGTCGGAGGCGCCGAAGGTCACGGTGCGCGCAGTGATCTGCTTGATGCCGCCGCCGGAACCGATCGACTGATAGTTCAGTCCGTTACCGGTTTCCTTTTTATAGGCGTCGGCCCATTTGGCGTAAATCGGATAGGGGAAAGTCGCGCCAGCGCCCGAAATGTCGGCGGCGTTGGCCGGAACGAAAGCGGCGGCGGCAACCATGCCGGCGGCAACCAATGCGGTCCAGTGTTTCAAGGGAGATCTCCATGTTTGCGGTCCAGGCGTCCACAGGCCACGCCCGTGAAACTCCGCCCAAATGCCCGTCGAAGGGGCGACCGCTGTTGCTTTAAAACGCACTCCAAGACTGAACTTCGGACGGGAGTTTTTTGCGTTGGCTCGAGACGTTCCGAAGTCGAGGTCAGGCTTAGGCGGTGCATGTCACCGTTCTATAAAGGTTATGTGACAGCGGGATGACAGGATAAACGTTTGATATTATTGTAAATTACTCGGATTGCCCGGAAATGCTGGTGGGTAATGGCAGATGCATGATGAACGTCGCGCCCTGCCCCGGCGTGCTCTCGATGGTCACTCTTCCGGCGTGCCGGTTGAGCGCATGTTTAACGAGCGCCAGGCCGAGGCCAGTGCCGCCTTGCGCGCGGCTGTCGGCGACATCGACGCGGTAAAATCGTTCGGTCAGGCGCGGCAGATGTTCCGGCGCGATGCCCGGTCCGTAGTCGCGTACCGCTATGCGCGCCTCCGGCTGGCCGGCGCGGGTCTGCGCGCGGCTTAGCGTAATGTCGACGCGCTTGCCCGCGGCGCCGTATTTGAGCGCGTTCTCGACCAGGTTCTCGAGCGCGCGGATCATCTCGTCACGATCGCCTCGCACGGTGAGCGGTTCGGCCGGTACACTCATTTTGATCTCGACCTGGCGGTCGCGCGCGAGTGTCTGCAGACCGTCGGCGACCTGGCGCACGATCGGCGCCAGATCGAGCGGCGTTGACGGCTGTAAATGTGCGTTGAGTTCGATGCGCGACAGCGACAGCAGATCGTCAATCAGACGCGCCATGCGTGCGGCCTGCTGCTGCATGATGGCGAGAAATTTCTCACGCGCCGCTGTGTCGTTCCTGGCCGGGCCTTGCAGCGTTTCGATGAAGCCGAGCAACGCGGCCAGCGGCGTGCGCAATTCGTGGCTGGCGTTGGCGATGAAATCGGCGCGCATTTCCTCGACCCGGCGCAAGGGTGTGAGGTCGTTGAAAGTCATTATCAGAATGTCGGCCGCACCTTCGCCGCGGCCATTCAGCCGTACCGGCGTGACGAAGGCCTCGAACCAGCGGTCATGCGGCACGCGCTGGAAAAACTCGACGCGCTGCGGCTCGCGCCGTTTGCCGGCGCGGCGAATGGCGTCGACCAGTTCCGGCATACGCAAGGTGATGAGCGCGGGCTCGCCGGCGCGCAAAGCCGGCACGACCGTAGCAGCGGCGGAATTGAACGCTATCACACGCGCGTCGCGGTCGAGTACGATGGTCGGGTTCGGCAAGCCGCCGATCAATTGACCGATCAAGGCGGCTTGCGGATGTTCGCCGGTTCGGCTCACCGAGACAAAGGTGTTGCGCGAATAGCTTTCGCCGCCGCGATCGCCGACCAGCGCACGCCAGGCGCCGCGCAGACGGCCCGGCTCCGCGCCGGAGCGGCCGTCGTCGGGGCGGTCGTCATCATTGCTCATGATCGGCGGCGGCTCGTTCTGTCTCGGACACGGGAACGGTGTGAATCGGGCCGGAAGCCTTTTTGACTGCGCTCAATTCAAGTTTCTGGCGCGCGCCTTTCGCGTTCAACCAGATTTCGCGCGCACCCAATACGACGAGCGCGATGGCGAACGGCGTCAGATAATAAAGTACGCGAAACAACAGGAGGCCGGCGAGCAGGTCTTCCTTGTCGAATTGCCATAGCGCGACCAGCATGGCGGCGTCGAATACGCCGAGCCCGCCGGGCGCATGGCTGGCAAAGCCGAGCAAGGTCGCCGACACGAAAATAACCGCTATCGTGATGAAGCCGATATTGGGTTCGTTTGGCAGCAACATATACATGGCGAGCGCGCAGAAACCGAGATCGATAATGCCGATGCAAATTTGCAAAAGCGTCGACGGCCCGCTCGGCAGCCGCACGGTCCAGCCGCCGCGCCCGATCTCGCGCGGCGCACTCCAGACCCAGGCAATATAAGACGCAAGGATGACCAGCAGCCCGATGCCAATGAGGCGGTTGGGTACGATGCCCAGTTGGTCGATGGCGCCGGCCGCGGCCGGATGCAGCGTAACGCCAAGGCCCAGCACAGTGACATTGCCGAGCCAGAAGGTGAGGCCAGCGACGAAACAAATTTTGGCGACCTCGATGGCGTTGAGACCGTACAGGGAATAGATGCGGTAGCGCACCGCGCCCCCGGTAAAGACGGTGGCGCCGATATTGTGGCCGACCGAATAACTGGTGAATCCGGACAGCGCGGCGATGCGATAGGGAATTTCGCCGCGTCCGATCGTGCGCAGGGCGAACCAGTCGTAGAAGGTCAGCGTGAAATAGCCACCGGCGACAAATAGCGCGGCGGCGACGATGTTGTGCTCGTGCGTCGCCTTTACCGCGACGACGACTTCATCGAAGTCGATGTTATGCAGCGTATGGACCAGCACATAGACCGCAATGCCGATGATCGTGATGCTCAGCAGCACACCCAGGCGATTCCAGCCGATATAGGTCTGGAATAATCGCGCCAGCCCGCGGAGCAAATTGAACATCGTTCCTCCGGCCTGACGGCAGGCCCCGGATGTGAGGCCGTGCCGCCGGCGCGCCGTGGCGGCGCGATTTTTTATTTCCCTAGCAGAACTCTTTCGTCCGCGCGAGTGACTGCCGCCGGGCTTAAAGACCTGCTAGATTGCCTGAAAATTTGCCCCCGGGAGCCAAGGTCCATGACCGAGACTGCGCCGCCTGTCCGCCTGCCCCGCCGCACCGTGCTCAAAAGCGCCGGCGCCGGCGTCGGCATCGGGCTTTTATCCGCGCTTGGGAGCACTGCGATGGCGGCCGAAAGTGAAATCTGGAGCGCGGAATATTGGGCCGTAAAGCCCGGCAAGAATGGCGCTGTGAAACTCAATCTGTGGCGCAAGCGCGCCGGTGTACCGCGCACGGGTGAGCCGGCACGGCCGGTCGTTTTTCTGGTGCATGGATCGTCCAACTCGGCGCGCTCGTCTTACGATCTCACGGTGCCCGGCAAGGGGGAATATTCGTTGATGAACGTGCTGGCGCGCGACGGCTATGACGTCTGGACCATGGATCATGACGGCTACGGCTATTCCGGCTCGTCCGGCAATAATTCCGACATCGCCAGCGGGGTCGAGGACTTGCAAGCGGCGATGCCGGTGGTCACCAAGGAAACCGGGCATTCGAAAGTGCATTTTTACGGCACTTCGTCAGGCGGCATTCGCGCCGCGGCTTTTGCGCAAGCGCAGCCGGACAGCGTCGACCGGCTGATGCTGTCGGCCTTCACCTATAAAGGCAACGGCGCGGCCGAGATCGAACGGCGGCGCAAGCGCATCGACGCACTGCGCGCCAATCCGCGCCGCAAGCGCGACGCCGCCATGATCCGCTCGATCTTCACGCGCGACGGCCACGCCAATGAATACGATCCGGCGGTGGCTGAAGCGATCATCGCCGAGGAATTAAAATTCGGCGATGAGATTCCCTCCGGCACCTATCTCGACATGGCGGCGAATTTGCCGATCGTCGATCCGAAGAAAATTACCTCGCCGGTGCTGATGCTGCGCGGCGAGTTCGACGGTAATTCGACCAATGCCGACCTGCTCGATTTCTTCGCACAATTGCCGAACGGCGACCGCCAGTTCGTCATTTTGCCGCAGACCGCGCATTCGACCGGCTACAGCAAGAACCGCCATTTGCTGTATTATGCGCTGCGCACATTTTTGGCCGAGCCGAAGCCAAGCGCGGCATAATAAAAGTCAAAATCTCTGCCAATTCCCAAGAATGACCACGCGGAACTTTTAGCCTTCCGCGACGTTAGCGTTCAGAATTTGCAAATGCGGTAGAAAACGGAGAGTTTGCGATGAAAAAATTCTTGGCAATTACCTTGGTAACGGCCGGAATTGCGTTGGCTCCGGCCATGGCAAATGCCGGTGAACGTATTGGCGATGCGGCCGGCGGCGCCGTCGCTGGGGCTATGGTAGGCGGTCCTGTCGGCCTGGTCGCGGGTGGCGTGATTGGCTACACGGCGGGCCCCCACATCTCGCGCGGCCTCGGCTTCCATCGGCATCACCGCCATCGGCACTATACATACCGTCACGGCCACCGGGTCTATTACTAGGCCGGGGCGCGCTTATCGGCGAATTGCTGGGCCGGAGCTTTCAGCTCCGGCCTTGCGCATTTCTAAGACGCTGAAACCTAAGACGCCGAAACCTAAGACGCCTTGAAAAACGCGCGTAACGCGGCGGTCGTCTCGACGGGCGCTTCGTCCATCAAGTAATGGCCGGACGGCATTGCCTGCGCATCGACGATGTTCTTCGCATAACTCTGCCAGATTTCGCCCGGGCTGGGATCGGAATTACGGCCGACACCGCCGGTGGCGCCCCACAGGATCAGCGCCGGGCATTCGATTCTGCGGCCGGCATCGAAATCCTTCGTATCCATGTCGAAGTCGATGCCGGCGCAGGCGCGGTAATCCTCGCAGATGGCGTGGATGGTTGCCGGATTGCGGAAGCAGCGCTTGTATTCGGCGAGCGCCTCCGGATGAAAGAACGACAGGCCCTGTTTGGTCTTGGCCAGTTTTTTTTCAATGAACCAGTCCGGATCGGCGCCCATCATTTTTTCCGGCATCGGCTCCGGCTGGATGTTGAAAAACCAGTGCCAGGAAAACGTCGCCCAGCGCTTGTTCATGTAGCTGAACAAATGATGTTGCGGGATGATATCGAGGATGGCCGCGCGCGTAACCTTTTCCGGGTGGTCAAGGCACATGCGGTGCAAAACGCGCGCGCCGCGGTCATGACCGGCGGCCATGAATTTGTCGTAGCCGAGCGCCGCCATCACCTCGACCTGGTCCTGCGCCATGGCGCGGAAGGAATAATTGACATGGTTTTCGCCGCCCGGCGGCTTTTCCGAATCGCCGTAGCCGCGCAGATCGGTTGCGACCACGGTGAATTCCTTCGCCAGCACCGGCGCGACGTGAACCCACGACAGATGCGTGAAGGGATTGCCGTGCATCAGCAACAGCGGCGGGCCGCTGCCGCCGATGACCGTGATAATGCGCGCGCCCGAAGTTTTGATTTCGGATCGCCTGAAGCCTTCGAGCATAAGGATTGCTTTCAAAGAATGGCGCGCCCGGAGAGATTCGAACTCCCGACCCTCGGATTCGAAGTCCGATGCTCTATCCAGCTGAGCTACGGGCGCGTGGAGGCTTTGTAGCGCGTTCCGGCGGTTTTGCCAGCATGGCGGCGATTATTTTAAGGTGTCGTTGTAGCGCTCAATAACAGTGCGCAGCACTTCGTCGCCCGGTTTTTTCCACCAGTCCAGGGTAGAAAAGATTTCGACCTCGGTAAAACCCCGGTAGCCGGCCTTTTCGATCCACCCGCGAATGCGCGGGAAATCGATGACGCCGTCGCCCATCATGCCGCGGTCGAGCAAAAGATCGCGCGTGGGGATCAGCCAGTCGCAGATGTGATAGGCGAAGATGCGCTTTTCCCGGCCGGCGCGCGCGATCTGCGCTTCCAGTTCCCGGTCCCACCAGACGTGATAGGTGTCGATGGCGACGCCGACGTCGGGCCCAGTTGGCCGGCGAGATCGAGCGCCTGCGCCAGCGTATTCACGCAGGCGCGGTCGCCGGCATACATCGGATGCAAAGGCTCGATCGCGAGCGGCATTTTGTTCGCGCGGGCGTGCGGCAAGACGGCGGCAAGACCGTCTGCCACCATTTGGCGCACTTGCGCCAGATTGCGCGAACCTTTCGGAAGACCGCCGACCACCAGCACCAGACATTCGGCGCCGAGGGCGGCGGCCTCCTCGATGGCGGCTTTATTGTCATCAATGGCCGCTTGCCGTCCGGCGGCATCGAGTGCCGGAAACATGCCGCCGCGGCAATAACCGGACACGCGCATGTTGTTGTCTTTGATGATACGCACGGATTCAGCGAGGCCGAGCTTGGCGACCTGATCGCGTAACGCCGCCCTGCTGGCGGATGGCGTGGATGGAACGCACCAGATGCTGGTTGAGCCCCATGCGTCCGGTGACGCCGTACATGACGATGCCGAGCCTGCGAGCTGCCACGCATTCCTCCGAACTTGTTTTTGTCCGCCGCAAACCTAGAGCCTTTCCGGCTTTGATGGAATCAAAGCCGGGACTCTAGCTTTTATTTTATCGCGTTTTCTTCACGCGAACCGGTACCACTTCGCTCGAAAACGCTCTAGCGCAGCGGGCGCGCGAGGCATAGCGGTTATGGCCAGGTGAAATGCCAGCTCCAGGTCATGGCCGAAATGACCGAGGCGGGCAGCGGCAGCGCGTTCATCATGCCGTCGATGCTGACCGAGAGCGCGAGCGCGCCGGCGAGCGAAATCAGCGTGCCTGCGATCAGGCGTCCGCCGAAGACTTCGTGGTGCGGATTGAGCCAGGCGCCGAAATAAATGCGGAACACCATCGACAGGCGCTGGATCGGCGTCACCACCGAGACCGGAGCAACGGCAAGCGCCATGTAGCGCGTCATCTGCGAAAGGCCGACGGCGATGCCGGACATGACGAACCATTTGGTCGATTCGCGGTCGATGGCGCGGAAGCTTCTGCGTTCCCCCGGCAAGATGAAGGCAAGCACAATGAACAAGGTCGCCGCCACGTAAGAGAAGAACCCGCCGGCTATGCCGATGGCGAGTCCCTTGGTTTGGAACGCCATGCCGATCAGGATCGGGCTCACGCCGAAGCCGAGCGCGGACAACAGCGCGTACAGATAGCCCTCGCGGTATTGCGGCGCGAAGGGCGTGACGCCTTCCGGCAGCGCGGCGGGCTTTGCCTCACCATCGGCGCGCAGCGTGAAGGCCGGCCCTGCGACAACCAGGACGATGCCGAGCATGCGCAAGGGCGTAAGCGCCTCGTCGAGCCAGGTAATAGCCAGCACCAGCGTGATGACCAGGCTATACTGCTGCACCGGCGCAACCAGATTGGCGCCGATCGCCTTGGTCGCGCGGTAATTGCAATAACGCGCCAGCGCGAAATGGACGATGCCGGCGAGCGCGAGCAGAACGAGCGTGCGCGCGTTGAAGGTTGCGAGCGCGGCCATGCCGCCGCTCACCGCCATCGCTACCAGAAAGAACGGCAGCGCTACGGGCAAGCTGATCGCGACCGCCTGCAACACCGTGCCGGTGAGCACGCCGCGCCGCACGCTGGCATTGGCATAGGCGAAGGTGACTGCGGAAAGCAGCGATAAGAGGCCGCCGATCATGCGAAGGAACCCGGGCAGAAGCAGCGATGGCAGGAAGCCGCTCGACGCAGCGCGCCTTCCCTTTGTCAGTTTTTGCGGGCCTTGGAAATAGCTTTGTCGCGCGCGTTGGATTGTTACTCCGGCTGATACTGCTTGCCTATACTCGGCTTGCTGCGCCCGAGGCCGGGCAATTCCCAGATGCCGGCGCCGGCCGGGTTGATGTCGGCGGCGATATCGACGTCGATCAGATAGGGCTTGTTGGCGGCGATGCCCTTGCGGATCGCATCGCCGATGTCGGCGGCGCGGTCGATGCGCACGCCTTCGACGCCGCAGGAACGCGCCATGGCGGCGAAGTCCGGGCTGTAGCGCTCGCCGGTTTCCGGATAATGGAAATCGGTCGCCAGTTCGCGGCCGTCGAGATAGCCGCGCTGCAAGCCACGGATCGAGGCATAGGCGTAGTTGTTCCAGATCACCCAGACGACCGGAAGATTATATTCGACCGCGGTGCCGAGCACATTGGCGTGCATGAAGAAGGCACCATCGCCGCAGACCGAAACGCAAGGCCGGTCGGGCGCGGCATACTTCGCGCCCAACACGCCGGCGGCGCCGAAGCCCATGGCGCCGAAGCCCATGCAGCCGATGATCGAATCCGGGCGGCGCGGCTTGCAATAGCCGAGCAGCCAGTTGTGATGCACGCCGATGTCGCTGACCATGATGCCGTCTTCCGGCAGCGCCTTGTTGATTTCATGCGCCGCGCGCTGCGGATTGACCGGCTGCGTGTCCTCGGTGAAGCCGGGCGCAACCAGCGCATCCCATTCCTTGCGGTAGCCGTCGATCTGGGCGAGCCACTTCTTGCGCGCAACGAGATTTTTATCGACGTCCTTACGGCGGTCGAGTTCGGCTAGAAGCTGGCGCAGGAACGTGCGGATGTCCGCCATAAGCCCGAGCGCGACCGGATAATTGCGGCCGATCTCGTCCGGATCGATATCGACATGAATGAGCTTGGTCGGCGGAATGGTGAAGGAGTAACCGGGGATCCACGAACTCGAGGTGCGATCGTCGAAGCGCGCGCCGAGCGACATCAGCACGTCGGCCTGGCGCGTGGCGTGGTTGGCCTGATAATGGCCGCCGCGCGCGACCATGCCGAGCGCAAGTGGGTGATGGGTATCTAGCGCGCCCAGCCCGCTCATCGACGCCGCCACCGGAATTTGCAGACGCTCGGCGAACTGGCGCAGCTCCGCCGCCGCGCCGCCGTGGCGGATGGCCTGCCCGACGAAGATGACCGGACGTTCGGCGGCGAGCAGCATGTCGACGGCTTTGATGATGCCGTCGGGATCGGCGCCGCAGCGGCTGGAAATATTCGCGCACCATTCCTGCGGATGCGGCGCTTCCTCGGCGGCCGCTTCGAGAAACACATCGAACGGCACGTCGAGCACGACCGGGCCGGGGCGGCCGGTGACCATCGTCTTCCAGGCCTGCCGCACGGCGAGCGGCACCATCTCACCGCGCGTCGGCTGGTACACGCGCTTGCAGATGCTGCGCACGGTCGAGGGGAAGTCGGCCTGTTGCTGGCGGTACATTTCCTGGAAAGCGCCGCGGTTGAACTGGCTGGTCGGCACGTTGCCGGTCACCGCCAGAAACGGCACCGAGTCGAGGTAGGCGGTGGCGAGCGAGATCGGCAGATTGGCCGAGCCCGGCCCGCAGGAGGTGAAGGTCGCGGTCGGTCTGCCGGAGACGCGGTAATAGACGTCCGCCATGAAGCCGGCGACGCTCTCGTGGTGCACCGAAATCGTCTTGATGTCGCTTGAACGCTCGTAGAGCGCGTCGATGAACTGGATGTTGCCGTGGCCGCACAGGCCGAACACTTGGGGCACTTTCTCCTGGATCAGATAGTCGACAATGACCTGCGCGCCGTTGAGTTTGTTTGTCGACATGAGACCGGCCTTTCGTTGCGCGGGCAGGCTATTTCTCACCATGCGGCAGGTCAATTGATAATGTGGTAGCCTGAGAGGCGCAGCAATCAGGGAGAAAACGCCATGGCGACAGAGAGAAAGTGGTTCATCCGCAACATCGCCGAGGTGCCGTGGCGGTAATTTCCCGATCATTTCGGCGGCGCGCTGTCGAAGCCCCTGGTGATGCCGGAAACGGCGGGCTCGCACCACATCGACTACCGCATCTCGATGTACCAACCGATGGCTTACGTGAAAGTGCACCGGCACAAAGTGCAGGAGCAGGTCTATCACGTCATCGAGGGCGAGGGACTGATGCAGATCGACGGCAAGGACCACGTCGTGCGCAAGCACGATTACATTTTTCTGCCGCCGGGCGTCGACCACTCGATTTCCAATACCGGTCTGATCGATCTGGTGTTTCTGGTCGTCACCTCTCCGGTCACGGACGAGCCGGTGAAATAAGGTAGCAGGCCGGACTCTTTTATTTTGGCGCGTTTTCTTCACGCGAACCGGTACCCACTTCGCTCGAAAACGCTTTAGCCGTCTTTTTAACGAAATTGCGGATGAAATATGAATTTTTGTTGCAATGCGAAAAATTTCATGTTGCAATGCACGCGAGACGAAGAGTCGGAGGGACATCGATTGCCCACTGCGAGACGTCTAAGGCGGCAAGCAGCCACCTGCGCTGAATTGGCGGCCGTCACCCACGACGACGAAGGCCGTGAACGATACCTGCGGCTGGAGCGGATTTACCTCCAACTCGCCGATGCCGAAGAGCCGAACGGCAGCGAGCCCGGCGCTTATTCCAGCGACAGCAATTCCGAACCGGCGCGTTATCGCGCCAACTGAGTAGCAGCGTCTCCTGAACTCCCGATCAGCCCGGCTTTTTCGCCGCCGCGATCGCGCTCCACACCCGCGCCGGCGTCGCCGGCATGTCGAAATGCGTGACGCCAACCTGGCGCAGCGCGTTCAGCACCGCGTTCATGCAGGCCGGCATGCTGCCAGTCGAACCCGCCTCGCCGACGCCTTTGACGCCGAGCGGATTGTTCGGGCTCGGCACGCCGTAATTCGACAGATTGAATGTCGGGATCAGACCGGCGCGCGGCATGCAGTAGTCCATGAAGCTGCCGGTGAGCAGTTGGCCGTCGTTCTCGTCGTATTGGCAATTCTCGCCGAACACTTGCCCTGCGCCCTGCACGATGCCGCCGGCCACCTGCCCGTCCGCCAGCACCTGATTGATGACCGTGCCGATATCGTCGACCGCGGTGTAACTCGCAACCTCGACCGTGCCGGTGTCGGGATCGACCTCGACCTCGACCACATGCGCGCCGCTCGGAAATGCCAGCGAGATCGCACGCTCGGCCACGGTGTCGAGCGGGTTCGGCACCAGCGCGCCGGCTTTCTCGATCACGCGCGTCATGGTCGTCTTGCGGTCGGTGCCGGCGATGGTGAAAACGCCATCGGCGAATTCGATATCCTCGGCGCTCGCTTCCAGTTCATCGGCGGCGATTTTCTTCGCCTTCTCGATGATGATGTCGGCGGCGACCTTATAAGCACTGCCCTGCGACATGCCGGTGCGCGAACCAATGGAAGGATGGCCGATGAGATGCGGGCCGTCCGGATCGCCCGATCTGAAGTTGATCTTACTGGCGTCGATGCCGAGCCAGCGTCCGATCATGGCCGGGAACACGGTCTCGTGGCCTTGCCCACTCGGCCCGGCAACGCCATGCAGCAGCAACGAGCCGTCCTTCTCGAACAGCACCGCGACTTCGTCCTTCTTCATGCCGCCGCCGCCCGAGGGCTCGATGAAGACCGCGCAGCCGATGCCGCGCAATTTCCCCGCCTTGCGAGAGGCGCGCTGGCGTTTTGAAAAGCTCTTCCAGTCGGCGGCTTCCTTCACGCGCGAAATCAGGCCGGGGAAGTCGGCGCTGTCGAAACGCGCGCCGGTCAGCGTCATATAAGGAAACTGCGCCTTCTTGAGCACATTGCGGCGGCGCAATTCGAGCGGATCGACGCCGAGCTTGACGGCCGCCTCATCGACCAGACGCTCGACGATGTAATTGGCTTCCGGCCGTCCGGCGCCGCGATAGGCATTGGTCGGCGCGGTATTGGTGATGACCTGGCGGTGGCGGCCGTACATGGCCTCGACCTGATAGGCGCCGGCACCGACCACGCGGCCATTGACCGAATTGGTCATGGCGCCGGCCGTGGTGAGATAGGCCCCCGAGTCGCACAGCCATTCGGTGCGGATGGCGAGGAATTTGCCCTGTGCGTCATAAGCAAGCTCGCCTTTGAGCGAGACCGCGCGGCCGTGATTGTCGGTGAGGAAATCGTCCGAGCGAGTCGATAGCCATTTCACCGGGCGCTTGAGTTTTTTTGCCAGGAACATCAGCGCCGGATATTCCGGAAACGGCGCCGTGCGCGCGCCGAAAGCGCCGCCGACGTCGAGCCTGTGCACGCGGATTTTTTCATGCGGCACACCGGACATCACGGAGAGTTCATGCCCGAAGGCGGCGTTGCCCTGGTTCGGACTATAGAAGTCGTAAGTCTCGGTTTTCTCGTCATAGGCAACGAGCGCGCCGCGCACTTCCATCGGCGTCGGCGCGACACGCGGGCTTTCCGCGGTGAGACTGACGCTGCCGGCGGCGCGAGCGAAGGCGGCCTTGGTTGTCTGCTCGTCGCCATATTCGAAATCGAAGCAGATATTGCCGGGAATGTTATCGTGAATCGCGGCCACCCCCGGCGCGCTGGCGCGTTCGACGCCGATCATCGCCGGCAGATCCTCGTAATCGATCTCGATCATGTCGGCGGCGTCGCGTGCTTGCGCCGCCGTATTCGCCACCACGACGGCGACCTCCTCGCCGACAAAGCGCACGCGCTCGCGCGCCAGCACCGGACGCTCCGGCATCAGGATGCCCTGTCCGTTACGGCCGGGCGGCGGCGGTATGGGCGGCAAGGTCTTGAAGCCGGCATCGGCGACGTCCTTGCCGGTCATGATCGCCAGCACGCCAGCACTATTGGCCGCCGCCGTGACCTCGATCGATTTAATAATGGCATGCGCGCGGTCGGCGCGGCGGAAGGCGGCGTAAACCTGGCCGTCGAGATTGAAGTCGTTGGTGTAGCGGCCTTCGCCGGTGATAAAGCGCCGGTCTTCGCGGCGGCCTTCGTATTTGAACATGGCGTCTGACATTTCGACTTTACTTCCTTGCAATGCCAGACCGAAAATCTACCTGGGCGGGATCACCGCCGTCGCCTCGATTTCGACCTTGGCGCCGTCCTCGATCAGGCCGGCCACGACCACCGCCGTCATAGCCGGAAAATGCCGCCCGATCACGCGCCGATAGGCGGCGCCGATATCTTTTTGCCGCGCCATATATTCGGATTTGTCGGTCAAATACCAGGTCATGCGGGTGATGTGCGATGGCGCGCCGCCCGCTTCCGCCAATACCGAGACAATATTGGCGAGCGCCTGCTCGACCTGGGCGACGAAATCCGCGCTCGCAAGTTGCGCTTGCGCGGTCCAGCCGATCTGTCCCGCGATGTAGACGTGGCGGCCTTGCGCCGCCACGCCGTTGGCATAGCCCTTCGGCACCGTCCAGTTTTTCGGTTGCAGAATTTGCTGTGTCATCGGAACCCTATGGCTGGCGCAAGCGGAAGCGCTGGATCTTGCCGGTCTGCGTCTTCGGCAAGGAGTCGATGAAATGAACGGCACGCGGATATTTGTACGGAGCGATCGTCGCCTTGACGTGGTCCTGCAAAATTTTGCGGCAGAGATCGTCGCCGGCGACATTGGCCTTGAGCACCACGTAGGCCGCGACGATCTCACCGCGCTCCGCGTCGCGCGTGCCGACCACGGCGCATTCGGCGACATGCGTATGTGCCAGCAGCGCGGCTTCGACCTCAGGGCCGGCGATGTTGTAGCCGGCCGAGACGATCATATCGTCGGCGCGAGCGACGAAATGGAAATAGCCGTCTTCGTCCTGCACGAAAGTGTCGCCGGTGATGTTCCAGCCGTCTTTCACGTAATCTGCCTGACGCTTGTCGGCGAGATAACGGCAGCCGGTCGGTCCGCGCACGGCGAGGCGGCCGAACTCGCCGCGTTTGACTTCTTTCATGTCGGTATCGACCACCTTGGCGATGTAACCTGTGACCGGTTTGCCAGTGGCGCCGGCGCGCGCATCGCCGATGCGGTTGGTGATAAAAATGTGCAGCAACTCGGTCGAGCCGATGCCGTCGAGGATCGGCACCTTGGCCTTGCGATTCCACTCCTCGAACACCGGCGCAGGCAAGGTCTCACCAGCTGAGACCGCTATACGCAGCGACGACAGGTCGGCGCCCTTGTCCATCGCCGCCATCATGGCGCGATAGGCGGTCGGCGCGGTGAAGCAGATCGTCGCCTTATAATTTTCGATGATCTGGATCATGTTGGCGGGTGATGCATTTTCCAGAAGCGTCGCGGTAGCGCCGAAACGCAGCGGAAAAATCGCCAGGCCGCCGAGGCCGAAGGTGAAGGCGAGTGGCGGCGAGCCGACGAAGATGTCGTTTTCGGTGACGTTGAGCACTTCGCTCGCATAGCCGTCGGCGATGATCAGGAGGTCGCGATGGAAATGCATGGTCGCCTTCGGCTCGCCGGTCGTGCCCGACGTAAAGCCAAGTAGCGCGACATCGTCGCGGCCGGTTTGCACCGCGCCGAACTTCACCGGCTTGTCGAGCGCGATGCGGTCGAGTTCGGCGTCGTGATTGGAGGTGCCGTCGAAGTTGACGACCTGCTTGAGGAATTTGCTGGACTTGGCACAGTCGGTCAGCTCATCGACGATGCGACTGTCGCAAAGCGCGAGGCTCACTTCCGCCTTGTCGACGATCTTTGAAAGCTCGCCGGCGCGCAGCATCGGCATGGTGTTGACCACCACCGCGCCGGCTTTAGTGGCCGCCAGCCAAGCCGCCACCAGCGCCGGATTATTACCGGAGCGGATGAGCACGCGATGGCCCGGCTTGACGCCATAGTTTTCGACCAGTGCATGCGCCAGACGGTTCGACCAGTCGGCGAGTTCCTTATAGGTGCGGCGGCGCCCGTTGCCGATGAGCGCGATGCGGTCGCCGAAGCCGCGCTCGACATTGCGGTCGGTCAGTTCGACCGCGGCATTGAGCCGTTCCGGATATTGGAATTCCGGCCGGTCGAGAAGAATTTCCGGCCATTGCGCCGCGGGCGGAAGGTTATCGCGCGCGAATGTGTCGACATGCGCGGAGGGACCGAGTTGAAGGGAGGATGCCATCTTACTGCTCCACAGAAGAAAAGACTGCCCGGGCAATAACGACTTTCTGAACGTCGGATGCGCCCTCATAGATGCGCAACGCGCGGATTTCGCGATAGAGCGCCTCGACCGGATGGCCGGAGCGCACGCCGTCACCGCCGTGAATTTGCACCGCCGTGTCGATGACACGCTGTGCCGCCTCGGTGGCATAGAGCTTGGCCATCGCCGCCTCGCGCGTCACCCGCGCCGCGCCCTGGTCCTTCACCCAGGCGGCGCGATACACCAGCAGCGCGGCGGCGTCGATCTCCAGCGCCATGTCGGCGATATGACCTGCACCATCTGCAATTCGCCGAGCGGCGCACCGAACAAATGACGGCTGGTTGCGCGCTTGAGCGTCTCGTCGAGCGCGCGGCGGGCAAAGCCGAGCGCAGCGGCACCGACGGTGGCGCGGAACACATCGAGCGTCGCCATCGCGATCTTGAAGCCGTCGCCGGCTTTGCCGATCAGCGCGTCGGCGGGCACGCGGCAATTCTTGAAGTTAAGGCGCGCGAGCGGATGCGGCGCGATCACGTCGATGCGCTCGGCGACCGAAAGACCGGCATTGCTGCCCTCGACGATGAAAGCCGACAGTCCGCGCGCCCCGGGCGCTTCGCCGGTGCGGGCGAAAACAACATACATGTCCGCGATGCCGCCGTTCGAGATCCAGCATTTCTCGCCGTCGATGACGTAGGAGTCGCCGTCGCGGCGCGCGTTCGTTATGATATTGGCGACATCGGAACCGGAAGCCGCCTCCGACAGCGCGAAGGCGGCGATGGCTTTGCCGCTGCGCGTTTTCGGCAGCCAAGCCTCGCGCTGCGCCGGGGTGCCGAACAGCGAAATCGGCCCGGCGCCGAGGCCCTGCATGGCGAAAGCAAAATCGGCGAGCCCGCAATGCCGCGCCAGCGTCTCACGGGTGAGCGCCAGTGTGCGCACGTCGAGCGGCTCGCCGTCTTTGCCGGGCGCGGTCGCTTCGAGAAAGCCGTCGTTGCCGAGCTTCGTCACCAGGCCGCGGCAGGCGGCGTCGACGTTGGTGTGATCGACATGCGCCAGATTTTTCGCGGCCCATCCCTCAAGCTTCTGCGCCAGCGCGCGGTGGCGCTCCTCGAGAAATGGCCAACTCAAAAAACTTCTGTCGCTCATTTCTCAATCCCCCGCGAAGCGCGGCTTTCCCTTGGCGACGAAGGCGTCGTAGGCGCGGCGAAAATCCTGCGTTTGCATGCAGATCGCTTGCGCCTGCGCTTCCGCTTCGATGGCCTGATCAAGCGGCATCGACCATTCCTGCGCCAGCATGGTCTTGGTCATCATGTTCGCGAAGGTCGGGCCTTCGGCAAATTTTTGCGCGAGCGCGAGCGCTTCGCTCTCAAGTTTGCCGGCTGCGGCGAGACTGTTGAAAAAGCCCCAGCGCTCGCCCTCCTCCGCGGTCATCACGCGGCCGGTGAACAACAACTCGGCCGCCCGCCCCTGCCCGATCACGCGCGGCAGCATAGCGCAGGCGCCCATGTCGCAGCCGGCGAGGCCGACGCGGTTGAACAGAAACGCGGTCTTCGCCACCGGAGTACCGATACGCAGATCGGAGAACAGCGCGATCATGGCGCCGGCGCCGAAGCAGACACCATCGACAGCCGAAATAATCGGTTGCGGACAGGCGCGCATCGCCTTCATCAGATCGCCGGTCATGCGCGTGAAGGCCAAGAGGCCCTTCATGTCCTTGTCGAGCAGCGGCCCGATGATGTCGTGCACGTCGCCGCCGGAACAGAAGTTGCCGCCGTTCGAGCCGATCACGACTGCCTTGATCTCGTCGGCCTCATTGAGCTGGCGGAAGGTGTCGCGCAATTCGGCGTAGGACTCGAAGGTCATCGGGTTTTTGCGCTCAGGACCCAGCATCGTGATGAGCGCCACCTTGCCATCGACACGCCAGTTGAAATGCGCCGGCTTAAAGGCGGACATATTCATGCGTGCGCTCCTTCGGTGTGAATGCCTTTTGCCAGCGAGCCGAGATGACCGATCAAGGCCTCGGCCTCGGCGGCGTCGAATTCCGAAAGCAATTCGTCGACCCACGTTTCATGCGCTTTGGCGATGGTCGCAAAAAGCGCCGCGCCCTTCGCCGTCAGCCGCACGATAAATGAGCGGCGATCATTGGCTGGCGCCTGCCGCAGCACGAGCTTCTCGGCGGCGAGGCGATCGATGATGCCGGTGACATTGCCGTTCGACACCATCAACATGCGCGACAGCTCCGTCATGTTGATGCCGGTTTCGCGGCGGGCGAGCGCGGCCATCACGTCGAACTGCGGCAGCGTGATCGAGAATTCGCGGCGCAACCGCTCGCGGATTTCGCCCTCGATGGCACGCGCCGCCCGCAGCAGACGGATCCACAGCCGCAGCCGCTGCTTGCTGACGGGCCGCGCGGTCATAGCGGGCCTCCGGTGACGGCGATGGCCTGGCCGTTGATCGAGGAAGCGCCGGGCGAGCATAGGAACAGCACCGACTGCGCCACTTCCTCCGGAGTGACCAGGCGGCCGTGTGCGTTGTCTTTTGCTAGCTCCGCGCGCGATTGCTCGGCGCTGCGGCCGGTCTTGGCCGCGATGTTGCCAGCGGCAGCTTCCAGTAATGGCGTATCGGTGAAGCCAGGACAGACCGCATTGACGGTGACGCCTTTGCCCGCAAGCTCAAGGCTGAGCGCGCGCATCAGTCCGACGACGCCATGTTTGGCGGCGACGTAAGCCGCGACATAAGAGTAACCTTTTAAACCGGCGGTCGAGGCGATGAAGACAATGCGACCGCCCGGCGCGCGCGTGACGTTGGCGAGCGCGGCGCTGACGGTGAGAAAAGCGCCGGTCAAGTTGACATCGATGACCTGTTGCCAATGCTGGAGATCGATTTTTCCGGCCGGCGCGCTTGCTGCCATGCCCGCATTGGCGATAACGATATCGATCGGCCCATGTGCTTCGCGGGCCGCCTTCGCCATCGCCGCGCAATCTTCTTCGCTTGTAACATCGGCGACAATCGCCGTGGCCGTCGGCAATTCCTTCGCCATCGCCTCCAGCGGCTCCTTGCGCCGCCCGGCCAGCGAGAGCGCCGCGCCTTCCACCGCGAGCGCGCGCGCAATGGCGGCGCCAATGCCGGTGCCGCCGCCGGTAATCAGGACATGACGGCCGTCAAGCATGCCCATCATACCTTCCCCGTCATAACATCGGGCCGCGACTTGAGGCGATGAAGCTGGTCGCGGCCCGGCCAGTAAGACTTCGGCCAATTCACGCCCTGATAATGAGCATCGGCCGCGGCGTGCAGCGTCCAGTACGGATTGGCGAGATGCGGCCGCGCCAAACACACGAGATCGGCCCGGCCGGCCATCAAAATGGAATTGGCGTGGTCGGGCTCGTAGATATTGCCGACCGCCAGCGTGGCGACACCGGCTTCGTTGCGGATGCGGTCCGAAAACGGCGTCTGAAACATGCGGCCATAGACCGGCTTGGCGTCGAGCGTGGTCTGCCCGGCAGACACGTCGATCATGTCGACGCCGGCTTCCGCGAATGTGCGCGCGATCTCGACCGCGTCCTGCGGCGTGATGCCGCCCTCGCCGACCCAGTCATTGGCGGAGATGCGCACCGAGACCGGCTTGTCATCCGGCCACACCTTGCGCACGGCGTGAAAAACTTCGAGCGGAAAGCGCAGGCGGTTCTCCAGGCTGCCACCGAATTCGTCGTTGCGCTTGTTCGACAGCGGCGTGATGAAAGCCGACATCAGGTAGCCGTGCGCGTAGTGCAATTCGAGCCAGTCGAAACCGGTGCGCGTGCCCATTTGCGCCGCGCGCACGAAATCATCGCGCACCTTGTCCATGTCGGCGCGCGTCAAGGCGCGCGGCGTCTGGTTGCTCGCACTCCACGGCAGCGCCGAGGCCGAGACGATCTCCCAGTTGCCAGATTTAAGCGGCGCGTCGGATTCTTCCCAGCCCAGCTGCGTCGAGGCTTTCGGGCCAGCATGGCCGAGTTGCAAGGCGAATTTGGCGTCGGTCTCGGCATGGATGAAATCGACGATACGTTTCCAGGCCGCCTCGTGCGCGGGCGTATACATACCGGTGCAGCCGGGGCTGATGCGTCCTTCCGGCGACACGCAAGTCATCTCGGTGAACACGAGGCCCGCGCCGCCTTTGGCGCGCTCGGCGTAATGCACAAAATGCCAGTCATTGGGCGTTCCATCGACGGCGCGGTATTGCGCCATCGGCGAGACCACGACGCGGTTCCTCAGCTCAACACCGCGCAGACGGAACGGCACGAACATCGGCCGCCGCGCCTCTTTCGGCGGCTTGCCGATCGCTTGCTGCTCGAACCACATTTCGGCAGCGGCGAGCCAATCGCGATCTCGCTCACGCAGGTTCTCGTGACTGATGCGCTGCGAACGCGTGAGCAGCGAATAGTTGAACTGCACCGGATCGAGATGCAGATAACGCTCGACATCCTCGAACCATTCGGTCGAATTGCGGGCGGCGTTCTGCAGGCGCAACACTTCCAGCCGGCGCTCGTCCTCGTAGCGCGCGAAGGCGGTAGCCATGCTCGGTTCGCTGTGCAGATAATTGGCGAGCGCAATGGCGCTTTCGAGCGCCAGCTTGGAGCCGGAGCCGACCGAGAAATGCGCGGTGGCGGCGGCGTCGCCGAGCAACACGACATTGCCGGCCGACCAGCGCTCACACAATACACGATTGAAATTGAGCCAGGCCGAACCGCGCAGATGTTTGGCGTTCGACATCAGCGCATTGCCGTTGAGGTAAGGCACGAATATTTTTTCGCAGGCCGCGATGGTCTCTTCGACATTCATCGTGTCGAAGCCGGACCTCTGCCACGTTTCTTCCGAGCATTCGACGATGAAGGTCGCGGTGTCGCCGTCGAATTGATAGGCGTGCGCCCAGACCCAGCCATGCTCGGTCTGTTCGAAGATGAAGGTGAAAGCCTGGTCGAATTTCTGGCGCGTGCCGAGCCAGACATATTTGCAGGCGCGCACCTCGATGTCGGGCTTGAACACGTCGGCATGCGCCGCACGAACTTTCGAATTGACGCCGTCGGCGCCGACGATCAGGTCGTAGTCCTTGTAGACGTCTTGGCCTTGCGCCTCCGTTTCGAAGCGCAGATCGACGCCGAGTTCGCGCGCGCGCTGCTGCAAAATGTTCAACAGGCGCTTGCGGCCGATGCCGGAAAAGCCGTGCCCGCCCGAGCGCATCACCGCGCCGCGGTAATGCACCGCGATGTCGTCCCAATAGACAAACGAGTTTCGGATCGCCTGCGCGCTGACGGGATCGTTGGCGTCGAGATTGGCGAGCGTGTCTTCCGAGAGCACGACGCCCCAACCGAAGGTGTCGTCCGGTTTGTTGCGCTCGATGACGACGACCTCGTGCGACGGGTCGCGCAATTTCAGCGAAATCGCGAAATAGAGCCCGCCAGGGCCGCCGCCCAGAATTGCCGCACGCATCGGCCCGCTCCGTCATCGGGGATCAGGCCTTGAGACTGGTGCAAGAAGGCAGATATTACAAGCTTAAAATATCTAACTCTAAAGCAATTAGTGGCAAAAAGGTCGGTACCGGCCGCCGGCCTTAAATGCCTGTTCGATTAAGCGATTTTGACGTATTCGAAGTCGCCCGGCTTGTTGTCGATGCCGATCTTGGGGGCTGAGATCCAACTCGCGAACTTGGCCGGCTCTGATTCGGGCTGCATCAGGCTTTCGATGAAGTCCTTGTCGCCATCGGAGGGCAGGTAATCGCTGCGCTTTTGGCTCCAGTCGGAGTCGGCCAGCACGGTGCCGTTCGCGTCGGTGATGACCTTGGAGAACTCGCCGATGTGGCGGTGGAAGGCCACGTGCGGCAGCTTGATCTGGAATGGAATACCGTGCGCCTCGATCACCTTGTTCCAGCGACCAACGCCGATGTTGCAATCGACCACGTAGTCGTCGCGCAGCCGCATATTGAGCGCGGACAACGCCGGTGAATCTTCGGCCTTGATCTGGCCGTCGATCAGCCGAAGCACCGGATAGGTATCGTTCTCCAATTGATGATCGTCCTTGAGCCGGTCTTCGCGATAGCGGCCTTTCAGGCCGGCATGGAAGGCGTTCGCGGCATTGGTCGAAATCTCGTTGCCGAACAGATCGAGCGTCAGCGAGAAATGCAGATTGGCTTTTTTCTGAATGGTCGGCAGATCGATGACGCCAAGCTTGCGCACCTTGTCGATTTCGTACGGATCGGTGATGCCGGCCGTCTTCATCGCCTCGCAGGTCGCCTGGATCACGCGCGTGACTCCGGTTTCGCCGACAAACATGTGGTGCGCTTCCTCGGTCAACATGAAACGGCAAGTGCGCGACAAGGGATCGAAACCGGATTGCGCCAGCGCTTCGAGCTGCATCTTGCCGTCGCGGTCGGTGAAGAAGGTGAACATGAAGAACGACAGCCAGTCCGGCGTCTGCTCGTTGAAGGCGCCCAGCATGCGCGGCGTGTCGGCATCGCCCGAGCGGCGTTGCAATAAAGCTTCCGCCTCCTCGCGTCCGTCGGTGCCAAAATATTTTTGCAAGAGATAAACCATCGCCCAGAGGTGGCGGCCTTCCTCGACATTGACTTGAAATAGATTGCGCATGTCGTAAAGCGACGGCGCGGTCTTGCCGAGATAACGCTGCTGCTCGACCGAGGCTGGCTCGGTGTCGCCCTGGATCACGACCAGACGGCGTAGCATGGCGCGATATTCGCCTGGAATTTCCTGCCAGACCGGCTCGCCCTTGTGGCGGCCGAAGGGAATCTTGCGGTCGGTGGCGGCGGGCGCCAGCAGCACGCCCCAGCGATATTCCGGCATGCGCACGTAATCGAACTTGGCCCAGCCCTTCGGATCGACGCTGACGGCGGTGCGCAAGTATACCAGCGATTCCTGGAAGCCTTCCGGTCCCATGTCGTTCCACCAATTAATGTAGCCGGGATGCCACTTTTCCAGCGCGTGCTTGACGCGCGTATCGCCGCCGAGACCGACATTGTTCGGGATCAGGCCGTCGTAATCGACCGCTGCGATGTTCATGACTACACCCTTTCCTTCGCGTATTCCGGTTTCACGCCCGAGCCGTAAAGCTTGAGCGCGCCGTTCTCGCCGATCGCGTTCGGGCGCTGGAAGATCCAGTTCTGCCAGGCAGTCAGGCGTCCGAAGATTTTGGTTTCCATCGTCTCAGGCCCGGCGAAGCGCAGATTCGCTTCCATGCCGGTCATGGCGTCGGGCGAGAAACTGGTGCGTTCTTCCAGCATAATGCGCAACTCCTCGTCCCAGTCGAAACTCTCATAAGCCGTGGTGATGAGGCCGAGTTGGTCGGCTTCTTCCGCTTCGACCGCAACGCCAATTTTGCTTTGCGCGGTCTTGATCGAGTCCGGTTCGCCGAGAAAACGCGTTTGCAGCCGCGTCAAACCATTGCCCATCGGATAAAGCCCGAAATTGACATGGCCGAGCGTGATCGCAGCAGGCGGCCGGTTGTCGCCCTCACGCGCGCCAATCAGCATGAAGGAGCGGTCGGCGGCGAATGCGAGTTCGGCGAGCGTGCCGGCAAAGCATGAGCCGGGCTCGATCAAGGCGATGAAACTCTTGGGCGTGGTATCGATGCGCTTGAGCGTGCGCTTGAGGTAATGCCTGATCTCGCGCATCAACCAGTCGCTGTCGTATTGGCTGACAAAGGCGTCATAGTTGAGCACTTCCAGCGCGCTGCCTTCGGTGCGAAGCAGCACGACGCCGAGCGCGGCCTCATTAGCGCGCAGGTGCAGGATGGCATCTTCCAGTTCGCGCGCCACCGCCAGCGGCCAGAACTTGTCGCCGAGCGCATGTGCGGCTTCGAGCGAGACCGGTTCCGGGTCGGACGGACCGCGCACGATGATGGTCACCAACCCGCGCGCGCGGTCGATTTCGACATCGACGTTCGGATAGGAAATGTGGTCGGCCTCTATTTTGCGGGCGAGCGGAGTCAGCGCAATGCCCTTGCCGTCCTTCGGCCGGTCCGAGCGCGCGGCGATTTCATGCGCGCGCCTGGTCACGGTGTCGGCCCATTTTGAATTCGGCACCACCTCGTCGACCAGCCGCCATTCGACCGCCTTCGATCCGCGAATGCCTTCCTCGATGGAGCAGAACACGTCGGCGCGATCGCGCCGCACTTTTCGTTTGTCGGTGACGCGCGTGAGGCCACCGGTGCCAGGCAAGACGGCGAGCAGCGGCGTTTCCGGCAGCGCGACCGCCGAACGACGATCATCGACCAGCATGATGTGATCGGCGGCGAGCGCCAGTTCATAGCCGCCACCGGCGGCATTGCCGTTGATCGCGCAGATATAGGTTTGTCCGGAATTTGCCGAAGCGTCCTCGATGGCCAGCCGCGTTTCGTTGGTGAACTTGCAGAAGTTCACCTTGTGGCCGTGCGTGGCCTTGCCGAGATATCGGATATTGGCGCCGGCGCAGAACACGTTGTCCTTGCCGGACTTGATGACGACCGCGCGGACGCCCGGATGTTCGAAGCGCAGCCGCTGCACGGCGTCGTTCAGTTCAATATCGACGCCGAGGTCGTAGGAGTTGAGCTTCAGCTCATAGCCCTCGCCGAGGCCGCCGGACTGGTCGACATCCATGATGAGATAAGCGACGTCGCCGTCGCGCTCGATGCGCCAATGCTTGTAGCGGGACGGGTCGGTCTGGAAATCGATTGTATTCATCGTCGACATTTTCGCGCCTTGTCGGTCGTTTCCAACGGCGGCCATGCCGCCATGCATTATTTTGCAGTATGATAGCAGCAATAAAAGGCCGTCACAACGGGGCACAATTATTCTTAGTCGAAAATTCACTTGCTTCCGCATTATAATGCATGGTAACCGAAAGCCATGAAACCCGCCCCCGTCCACGCTTCCTCGGCCAAAGCCGCCGCGCCCGTCCGCGCCGCGCAGGCCAAGGCCGCGCCCATCCGCGAGACCGATGTTTATCTGCACCGCCTCGGCGAACGCGTGCGCACGTTGCGGCATCAGCGCGGCATGTCGCGCAAGGCACTGGCCAAGCAGGCCAAGGTGTCGGAGCGCTATATCGCGCAGATGGAAGCCGGCCTCGGAAATTGTTCGATCGTGCTGTTGCGGCGGATCGCGCGCGCCATCGGGCTGCCGGTGACGCAACTGGTGCAGGAGGGGCCCGAACCGCCGCTCGATCTCTTGCTGCTCACACAGTTTCTCGAACGGCTGCCGGCCGATATGCTGGTGGAAGCCCGCAAGCTCGTCACCGCGCATTTCAGCACCGTCTCCGAGGATCGCCACCGGCAGCGCATTGCGCTGATCGGATTGCGCGGCGGCGGCAAGTCCACCCTTGGCGCACTCCTGGCTGAACGGCTGAACGTCCCCTTCATCGAACTCGACCGCGAGATCGAGCGCCGCTCCGGTGCTTCGCTCACCGAAATTTTTGACATGTTCGGGCAGGAGACCTTTCGCCGCGCCGAACGCGAGGCGCTCGACGAGGTGTTGCGTCAGCACAAACATTTCGTCATCGCCACCTCGGGCTCGATCGTCACCGAGCCCGCGACGCTTGAACTTCTACTCTCCTCTTGCTTCACCGTCTGGGTACGGGCCGAGCCGCAGGACCACATGAAGCGCGTGACGGCGCAAGGCGACATGCGGCCGATGGCGCATAGCGCGCGCGCTATGGACGACCTGATTTCTATTCTCAAAAGCCGCGAACCGCTTTATGCCAGGGCCGAGGCGACGCTGGCCACCACCGGCAAGACGCCGGAGCAGAACCTGAGCGAATTGCTCGGCGCTATCGCGCTGCCGACGCGAACCAAGGAGCCGGCCGCCGCCGGATGAGACGATAATGAGTGAGCCCATCAAAACTGACGTATTGATCATCGGCGCGGGTCCGGTCGGCCTGTTCGCGGTGTTCGAGCTCGGCCTCTTGGACATCAAGACGCATCTGGTCGACATCCTGGACAAGCCCGGCGGGCAGTGCGGCGAGCTTTATCCGGAGAAGCCGATCTATGACATTCCCGGCATTCCGATGGTCACCGGCCAGGGCCTGACCGACGCGCTGTTGGAGCAGATCAAGCCGTTCAATCCGCAATTTCATTTCGGCGAGATGATCACGTCCATCGAGAACATCGGCGACCCGCTGTTTCTGGTCTCGACCGACGCCGACAAAACTTTCGAATGCAAGGCCATCGTGATCGCAGCCGGCGGCGGTTCATTCCAGCCCAAGCGCCCGCCCATCGCCGGCATCGAAGCTTACGAAGAAAAGTCGGTGTTCTACGCCGTGCGCAAGATGGACGTGTTCAAGGGCAAGAATCTGCTGGTGGTCGGCGGCGGCGACAGCGCGCTCGACTGGACGCTGAATTTGCAGCCCATTGCCAAGCGGCTGACGCTGTTGCACCGGCGCGACGAATTCCGCGGCGCGCCCGACAGCGTCAACAAGATGCGCGCGCTGGTTTCTTCCGGCGCGTTGGATTTGAAAATCGGCCAAGTCGCCGGTTTGGAAGGCGCGGAGGGTGTCTTGCAGGCGGCAACAATTAAAGAGAAAGACGGCGCGACGAGCCGCGTCGAGGTCGACTGCATGCTGCCGTTCTTCGGGCTGACCATGAAGCTCGGCCCAGTCGCCGACTGGAGTCTCAAGATGAAAGACGACCTGATCGAGGTCGACGTCTCCACCTTCGAGACCAACCGCCCCGGCATTTTCGCTATCGGCGATATCAATACTTATCCGGGCAAGCTCAAGCTAATCCTGTCCGGCTTTCACGAAGGCGCGTTGATGGCGCAGAAGGCGCATCACTACGTCCACCCGGAAAAGCGGCTGGTGTTCCAGTACACGACGTCGTCCACCAGTTTGCAAAAGAAGTTGGGCGTGGCTTAGCCACTCCGGATAACGCGAGTCGCAATGATATGCCGAAGATAACGTTCATCGAACATGACGGTACCGTGCACACGGTCGAAGCCGAATTGGACCGCAGCGTGATGGAATCTGCGCTGCGGCATGGCGTGTCGAGCATCGTGGCCGAATGCGGCGGCGGCTGCACCTGCGCGACCTGCCATGTCTATGTCGATGAGGCCTGGATGGAAAAAGTCGGCAAGCCTAGTCCAAGCGAAGAAGAAGAACTCGACGCCGCTTTCGAGGTGCGCGAGAACTCGCGGTTATCCTGCCAGATCAAGGTAACGCCCGAACTCGATGGACTGATCGTGCGCACGCCGAGTTATCAGGGACGCTAGAGCGGGATGGGGTTAGGTTTGTCCATATCCTGAGTTGGCGAAGTAATTTTCGCACTCGGCGGATGCGCCGGGCGCGTCGTCTTTTGCGAACTTTGAAGAAACTGGCGCGCCAGTCAGAATAAAACTGCGAACACGTACGTTATTGAAATATCGCTATAAATGAAAGAACTCTTCCGCGATTGGCTCGTCGCCCACGGAACCCGCGCGATACCGCCCGCAAGAGCGGAAGCGGGCGATGACCACCGTCTAGTTCAACCTCAGCACAGGCGGTTCAAGCGGTCGTCGAGCGTACCAACGAACACGCCGAGGCGAGCGGTCAACGATATCCGATACCCATCACATAGTCTCGCAACAGTGTTTCCTCGTCTTCCGACTCATTTAGAAGGACTTGGAGAATATCTCGTGCATGCAGAAGACCGATGGGTCGTGAGTCTTCATCGACGACGGGGACGTTTTTCAGGCCGCGCTCTTTCATGCTTGCTCAGACATCGCATAACGAGTCTTTGGGCCGGCAGAGCACAACCTCGCTCGTCATCGCCATTGCGGCGGCCGTTATGCAGCTCGCGCCTTGACAATGACTGATTTGATTGACGATGTCCGTCTTCGTCATGACTCCAATTGTTCGACGAACATCGTCTTGTCTCCAGGTCTTTCGTATTCCGATGCCTCAGCCCTGTAACCGATCCGCTGCATCAGTTTCATTTTTCTGCGAACGCAGATTTTTCGCTTAACCGCTGAATGCGACACTCAGGACGGCCATGATGCCCACGGTCGCGAGCGCGAAGCAGCCGAAACGCACTGCGATAACCGCGGCGAATTTAACCCCGGAGTGAACGTAATCTTCGATCACGACCTGCAGGCCAAGCGCGGTGTGATGAAACAAGGCGAGCAGCAGCAGGATCATCAGGGCGGTGGCGAACGGTGTCCTGAGCCAAGCGATGGAGGTACTGTAATCGCTGCCGGTATGCGCGATGATCGAGGCCGCGAACCACAGCGTCAGGGGCACGAGGGCGATCGCTGAAACGCGCTCGGCCCACCAAGCTCCGACCCCTTCCTTAGCCGAGCCCAGGCCAATGGCGCGAGCGAGCGGCGAACGCATGGTTCGACGGTCCACGGCGCTATCCCTTCATCAACAAACTGAGGACCCAGGCCACCGATGTGAGGGCGATGCTCGCCGCCACCACCACCCACCCCGAAATGTAGATGGATCGCAGTTCAAATCCATGCACGGTGTCCCAGACCAGATGCCGGATGCCGCCGCAAAGGTGCAGGAAAAAGGCGAAGGTGACCCCGAAAAGCACAACTTGGCCGATCCAGGATGCAATAGTGCCCTGCACCACACCATAGGCCTGTGGTCCCGCCGCAGTCGCCACAAGCCAGATGACCAACGCAACGGCGCCGCCACTCAAGGCGACGCCCGTGATCCGGTTGAGAATAGATAAAACCGACGTAAGCTGCGGCCGATAGATTTGAACATTCGGCGAAAGCGGTCTCGGTCGTTTTGCCGTTTGGATTGACAACCTGGTTTTCTCTTTTCGCAATCAGCTTCGGCGCTCGATCACTGCCTTCTTTATCTCGGCGATAGCTTTTCCGGGATTCAGCCCCTTCGGACAGGTCCGGGTGCAGTTGAGAATAGTGTGGCACCGATAGAGCCGGAACGGGTCTTCAAGATTGTCGAGCCGCTCGCCGGCCCCCTCGTCTCGGCTGTCAGTCAGCCATCGCCAAGCTTGCAGAAGCACAGCGGGGCCGAGAAAGCGGTCGCCGTTCCACCAATGACTCGGGCAGCCTGACGTGCAGCAGAAACAGAGGATACATTCGTAGTAGCCATCGAGCTTGTTGCGTTCCCCAGCCGATTGAAGCCGCTCCCGTTCGGGTGTCGGGGTCTTGGACTTGAGCCAAGGCTTGATCGCCGCATATTGCGCGAAGAGGTGCGTGAGATCGGGGACGAGATCCTTGATAATCTCCATGTTCGCCAGCGGATAGATCGTCGCCGGCGTAGCCAAATCGGAAATAAACCGCGTGCAGGCGAGCCAATTCACGCCGTCTATGTTCATCGAACAGGACCCGCAGACACCCTCTCGGCATGAGCGGCGGAACGTAAGTGTCGAATCTACCTTGTTCTTGATCCAGAAGAGGGCATCGAGGACCATCGGCCCGCAATCGTCGAGATCGACTTGGAAGGTATCAAGACGCGGGTTCCCGTCGGAATCCGGGTCGTAGCGATATATCTCGAAGGTGTGGAGGCGCGTTGCGCCGGCCGGGGCTGGCCATGTCTTACCGCGCTCAATGCGCGATTCCGGACTCACACCGAAATTCCTCGGGACAGGAAACCGTTTGAGAAGCGTGGCGCGTGGGACCTGGCGTGAGGATTCAATGATCATGGTGCGCCTCTGCGGTTCTCAATTACTATGTTCTTTACCATGAAGCCTCCGCTGTTAGGATGGAACTCTTGGTCGGCTACCTCCTTCCTCATGTTCAGGATTCTCTCCATGCCTGACGAAATGTCTGACGCCCTAAGCTCTTCGCAGCAGCGGCAAAGCGCGCTTTCGCGGTGGGACAACGAAGGCGGCGCAGGCCCCCACGGCTCTCAAAAACACGCCATCGAATTGACAGAGATTCCGCCGCTGACGAACGCCGAACTCGTGCAGTTGCGTATTCGCGTGATTGCGCTTGAGAACTTGCTGATCATGTTACTCGCCGAAGGATCGGACAAGCAACGGGAGCTTGCTCGCGAAATGGCGACCTACATTTCTCCGAGGTCAGGTTTTACTCATCACCCTCTGACAGTTCAAGCAGCGGACCACATGAATGATCTCGTCGATCGAGCCATTCATTACCGAAGTGTGACGCCTCCATGAGCGCGCGAACGTCACCGTCATCGAAAGTGCCATACAAGCGCACTCCAATCTTCGATGAAACGACGCTGCCTGCGGGGTTGCGTCGAGAACACCGCATCAAGGCCGGCGTGTGGGGTGTCATTCGGGTGCTTGAAGGGCGACTGCGCTATCAGGTGCTTGAACCGAATTTCGAGGTGATCCTCGAGCCCGGCCATCCCGGCCTCCTGCTGCCGGACCAACCCCATCTCGTCGAACCGCTCGGCCCGATGCGAATGCAGGTCGAATTCTACAATCAGTTGCCCGATCTGTAGCGCGCCTCGCTGGCGAGGTATTGGCGAATTGAAAAACGAACGTCCCCGATGCGGGTCCGACCCGTTTGGGTAATTCGGCGCGGCTTTGTGTTCGCAGATGAGTACTGGGTGGCGCGCCAATCAGAATAAAACTGCGAACACGTATGTTATTGAAATCACAACCTAATTCTAAGAAGAGACATTGGGTCCTAGCGGCGCTTCCGCTTGGTTAGATCAGCGCCCGGCGCGTGAGCAGGCGGTGGAAAAATCGGCAATGCCGGTCGGTCCATCCATCATCGGGGCGACAGAAAATCGGCGGGACCGACTCTGAGCTTGTTTTTGCGAATTATCAGACACTTATTGGCTCTTGCCGTCGTCCCATGTTGCACCGTTTTCGGCCCGTTTTGACCCATTTTGTCGCCCGTAGTACAATAATGTTGTACTGAAAAGGGCGTGAGGGGGAATGCCCGCCAACAGCGCGGTATCTTCGACTATTGGCGCCGTAGTGTACGGAGACCGGACTGGCCGGCTGGCGCCGCAGTGCAACTCGTCACCTGCTCTGCCTGTTTTCCCTGCTAATAGGGAATTTTATAGAGAGTTTTGCAAAATCGTGGCTTGTGGCACTCCGGAGACTCAAAATAGTGCGTCCCTGCAGGGCTTCCAATGCAAATTCCCTACTCGATGAAACAGGGAATTATTTTGGTGGAGCAGGGAATCTGGTGCGGGAACAGGGAATTTTGTTTGCAAAATAGCTCCTAGACGCGTTGTGCGTGGAGTCGTTGTAGTACGCGGCGAAGACCTCCATGTTGCGCGACGCAAGCGCGGTCTATCTACAGCCGCCCTTCCTGATATATTCGCCGACGTTGAAAACTTAGAAGTGGAAACGTCATGAAGTCATTCCTCGTTGCTTGCGTCGCCGCAATCATCATCGCCGCCGTTGGGGGCTTTGTGCTTGAAGGCGTCCAGCAGACGGTCAAGAGCGCCTACAACGAGACCGGCGCGAAACTTTGATTGTGTCGGCCGCTCGACGCCGCACAGCACACAACTGCGCAAGTTAGCCGGCGAGCCAACGTCGGCTTACAAGATCGGGCGTCCGCGACTCTCAGATCGCGGTCATTCAGCAGGCGTTGCCGCTGGCTGGCGCTGCGACTGGTTCGGGCCGACGCGGGCTTGCTCTTCCGAGAGCCAAAGGCTGTGGTGCTCCTTCGCCCAATTGACATCGACGGTGCCCTCGCCCATCGCCTCGAACGCGCCCTCCATGCCGATGGTGCCGATGTAGATGTGGCCGAGCATGACAGCGATGAACAGCATCGCCACCACCGCGTGGAATATCTCGGCCATTTGCATTGAATCGATGTCGGTGCCGTAAAACGGGAACATCAGGATGTAGCCAGTGATTGCAACCACCGTGCCGCCAATCACGACGATCCAGTAAATCGCCTTTTGGCCGGCGTTGAAGCGATAGGCCGGCGGATGGTCATGCCCGACGATGCCGCCGCCGCGCTTGAGCCATTCGACGTCGATCCAGTTCGGGATATTGCCGGCGAGCCACATCAGGAAGATCAACGCGACGCCGAGGGTGAAAGGAAAGCTCAGGTAGTTGTGGGCGTATTTCGCCCATTCCGACCAAGTGGTGAATCCTTCAGGGCCGATCAGCGGCAGCAGGAGCGGCCGTCCGAACGTGATGTTCAACCCTGAGATGGCGAGGATGATGAAACAGGTCGCCGTCATCCAGTGCACGAAGCGCTCGAACGCATTGAAGCGCACGATGGTGCGTCCAGAGCGCCCGCTTTCGATCCGTACCATGCCGCGCACCAGATAGAACACCACCAGCAGGGCCAGCATGCCGACGATGGCGATGCCGCCGATCCAGCGCAACGTGATGTTGTGAAACGCGCGCCAGTCGCGTCCCGCCGGATGCTCGATCACATAGGATTTCGTATCCGGAATGGTGCCGCGGCCCTGGATGGTCTTGAGCCGTTGCAGCAGCTGCTGCTCCTTCACCGCGTCGGCCGTCGGATTAACCGAACTCGGCTGCTGCGCCGATGACGGGGTTCCGATGGCGACGATGAATACCAGCGCGAACGCCGCGGCGATCAAGCGCATATGCGCACCAAGTTTCGCCATGCGAGCCTCTCCCTGCTTTCGAGTGTTCTTCCGGTCGAAACCGGCGGCACGGCATAGCCGCGCCGCCGGGCGCGCATCAGGTTGCGATCGTCTCGCGGTAGGCGGTCTGCCAACCCCAGGCGCCAGAGCCGTAGCCGCGCTTGGCGACCCGCTCCTTGTAGATCTGGGCGATGACGTCGCCGTCGCCAGCCAGCAGCGACTTGGTCGAGCACATCTCCGCGCACAGCGGCAGCTTGCCCTCGGCCAGCCGGTTGGAGCCGTATTTCTCGTACTCTTCCTTGCTGTTGTCGGCTTCCGGCCCGCCGGCGCAGAAGGTGCACTTGTCCATCTTGCCGCGCGAACCGAAATTGCCGACCTTCGGATATTGCGGCGCGCCGAACGGACAGGCGTAGAAGCAGTAGCCGCAGCCGATGCAGATATCCTTGGAGTGCAGCACTACCGCGTCCGCCGTCGTGTAGAACGCGTTGGTCGGGCAGACCGCGGCGCAGGGCGCGTCGGTGCAGTGCATGCAGGCCATCGACACCGACCGCTCGCCCGGCTTGCCGTCATTGAGGGTGACGACGCGCCGGCGGTTGATGCCCCAGGGCACTTCATGCTCGTTCTTGCAGGCGGTGACGCAGGCGTTGCACTCGATGCAACGATCGGCGTCGCAGAGGAATTTCATACGTGCCATGGTCGTTGCTCCTTATCCCGCTCTAATCTGGCAGAGACTGACTTTGGGTTCTTGCATGCCGGTCGCCGGGTCGTAACCGTAGGTCATGATGGTATTGGCGCTTTCGCCCAGCACGATCGGATCGGCGCCCTGCGGATAGTTGGCACGCAGATCCTCGCCGCCAAGCCAGCCGCCAAAGTGGAACGGCATCCAGGCGACGCCCTTGCCGACACGTTCGGTGACGAGCGCCTTGACCTTGGCTTTCGAGTTGTTCTCGGCGCCGGTCACCCAGACCCAAGCGCCATCCTTGATGCCGCGATCGTTGGCGTCGGCAGGATTGATCTCGATAAACATTTCCTGCTGCAACTCGGCGAGCCACTTGTTGGACCGGGTTTCCTCGCCGCCGCCCTCATATTCGACCAGGCGGCCGGACGAGAGGATGAGCGGGAATTGCTTGGCGATGCCCTTGTCGACCGCGGCCTTCTGCACCGAAAAGCCGATATTCGGCAGCCGGAACTGCTTGGCGTCGGGCAGTGTCGGATACTTCGACACCAGCTCGACCCGCGGCGTGTAGATGGGCTCGCGGTGCACCGGGATCGGATCGGGTAGGCCGAAGGCGTTCATGCGCGCCTTGCCGTTGCCGTAGGGGATGCAGCCGTGCTTGAGGGCAACGCGCTGTATGCCGCCCGACAGGTCGAGCGACCAGGAGACGGCGTCCGGACTGGTTGGGTTGACCTTGTTGATCACCGCCATCTCATTCTCGGTGAGGTCCTTGTCCCAGCCGAGCTTCTTGAGGACGGCCAAGGTGAATTCGGGATAGCCGTCCTTGATCTCGGAGTCCTTGGAATAGGAGCCCTCGGCCAGCAGGCTGACCTTCACGGTGGTGCCGTCGGGCCGTTTCTCCTCGCGCTCGAGGCCGAAGCGGGCGCGGAACACGCCGCCGCCTTCCATGGCCGAGAGGTTGGTGTTGTAGAGCAGCGGCGTGCCCGGGTGCCTGATCTCGGGAGAGCCCCAGCACGGCCACGGCAGGCCGTAATAGTCACCTTTGTTCGGCCCGGTGGTCGCCTTTTGCGTCAGCATGTCGAAGTCGGCCTGGTGCGCCATGTGCGACTTGAGCCGCTCCGGCGACTGGCCGCAGTAGCCGGTCGACCAGGAGCCGCGGTTCATCTCGCGCAGGATGTCCTCGGCCACCGGCAGGTTGTTCTCGACCTTGATGTTCTTGAACATCTGCTCGGCGAAACCGCACTTCTTGGCGATGAGGTACATGACTTCGAGATCGTCTTTCGATTCAAAGATCGGCTTGACGATCTGCTCGCCCCACTGCAGTGCGCGGTTGGAGGCCACGCGCGAGCCCTTGCATTCGAACTGGGTCGCGACCGGCAGCAGGTACATATCGTCCTTGCGTCCGGCGTTCACGGCGAGCGAGGCCCAGGTCGTTGGATGCGGGTCGGCGATCACCAGCAGTTCGAGCGCCTTGAGGCCTTTCAGCGACTCGGGGATGCGCGTGATCGAGTTGCTGGCATGGCCCTGGACGAACATCGCCTTGACGTTATCCTTCTGGCCGACTTGGTCCTTGGGCAGGATCGTGGCGTCGAACCAGCGCGTCAGCGGGATGCCGGGGGTCTCCATGATCTTCTTGTCGTCGAAACGGCCGAGCATGTAGTTGTAGTCGACCTCCCAGACGCGCGACCAATGCTTCCAGGCGCCTTCGGCGAGGCCGTAGTAAAACGGCAGCGTCACGATATCGAGGCCGACGTCGGTTGCGCCTTGCACGTTGTCGTGGCCGCGGAAGATGTTGGCGCCCGTGCCAGGCGCGCCGACGTTTCCGGTCAGCAGCAAGGCGATGCAGCTCGCCCGCACGTTGGCGGTGCCGACCGTGTGCTGGGTCTGGCCCATGCACCAGATCAGCGTCGACGGCCTCTCTGTGGCGAACATCTTGGCGACGCGCTTGAGCTGCTCGCCCGGCACGCCGGACACGCGCTCGACTTCCTCCGGATTCCATTTCTCGACCTCTTTCTTGAGGTCATCGTAACCGTAGACGCGCTGCTGGATGAACTCCTTGTCCTCCCAGCCGTTCTTGATGATGTGCCACATCATTCCGTACAGCACCGGAATGTCGGTGCCGGGACGCAGCCGCACATATTCGTTGGCATGCGCGGCGGTACGCGTCAGGCGCGGATCGATGACGATCACATTCGCCTTCTGCATTTCCGCGCCTTCGAGCAGATGCTGCATCGACACCGGGTGCGCTTCGGCCGGATTGCCGCCCATGATGATCTGGGTTTTGGCGTTGCGGATGTCGGTGAAGCTGTTGGTCATTGCGCCGTAGCCCCAGGTATTGGCTACGCCGGTGACGGTGGTCGAATGGCAGATGCGCGCCTGGTGGTCGGTGTTGTTGGTGCCCCAGAACGCACCGAGCTTGCGGAACAAGTACGAGCCTTCGTTGGTCATCTTGGCCGAGCCGAGCCAATAGACCGAATCCGGGCCGGACTTCTCGCGGATCTGCTGGAACTTGTCGCCGATCTCGTTGATGGCCTGGTCCCACTTGATGCGGGTCCACTGGCCGTTCGCAAGCTTCATCGGATATTTCAGGCGCCGCTCGCCGCTGACGAGCTCGCGCACCGAGGCGCCCTTGGCGCAGTGCGAGCCGCGGTTGATCGGGCTCTCCCAGCTCGGCTCCTGGCCGACCCACACGCCGTTGAGGACTTCAGCCGTGACGGTGCAGCCGACGGCGCAGTGCGTGCAGATGCTCTTGCGGATGGTGGCACCGGCCGTGAGGGGACCGGTTTCGGCGGCTTCGGCCTTGCGCACGGTTGAAAGCGGCAACGCGCCAAGCGTGGCAAGGCCGCCGGCGGCGAGGCCGGAGCGGCGCAGGAAGGCGCGGCGATCGATACCGCCGCTTTGGATGGCAAGGGCTGCGAGCGCGCCGCGGCGTGCCTGACGCTCTGCTTTTTTGATCAGCACGGGTGCCTCCCTTACTTCGGATAGTGGTTGACGCGATAGAAGGCCTTCACGTCTTCGGAGTCGCCCTTGTAACGGGCTTTGCGTTTTTCATCGGTGTTTTCCGAATCGGCGCGGGCTTCAGCGACAAGAACGGCGGGAGTCACTGCGGCGCCGGCGCCGACGCCGAGTACGCGCAAGAAATCGCGGCGTCCGACCTTGAGTTTGCTTTGTTGTTTCATCGCAGTTCTCCTGAGGGAGTTTAGGCCCGGCTTGTCCCGCGCCTCACGACGGCAGCGCGAAAGCCTCCGTTTCGATCTCCACGAACAGCCGGCCGATCGCTGCTACGCGACGGTAGAAGTTTGCCGCTTCGGCGCGCTCGAGATCGGCAAAGAAGCGGCCGATCCAGGGCGCCATGTGTTTCTCGAAGATGGTGCGGCCGGATTCGGCCGGCGCATGCAATTGACCGCTCGCAAGACCGGACATGACCTCGCATAAAATCCCGGCATGATCCTCCGGTTCCACCACGCCGTCGGCGCGCGCGATGCCGAGGCGCGCCAAATCGTCTCGCAGGCGCGCAAGTGGCCGCTCGTGCAGGAAGCCGGTGAGATAATAAGAAGCATAAGGCAGCAACTCGCCGCGTCCGATGCCGATAAACAGATCGAAATATTCGCCTTGGATTTTTTCCGGCTCGGCGCTTCCGGCGGCTTCCGCCAGCCCGACATGCGCGATGCCAAGCGGGGTTGCGTCGCCACCGAGCTCGGCGATTTTCGCCAGCAGCTTGGCGTCGGGCGCGCGCAGGAGCAGGGCGGCGAGCAGCGAATATTCATGGGCGCGGGCAAGGTCGACATCGTCGACGGCGGCTTCGCCGTAAAGATCGGGCCGCAAGGTCGCGCGGGCTACGCCGCTCACCGTTTCGACGGTACGGACGCGCTCGGCCGGAATTCGAGTCCAATTGGAGACGGAGGGCTGGGAGATACCGATGCGGCGCGCAAGCTCCGTGACGCCGCCGACGGCGCGAATAGCTTCCTCCAGTCCCTGGTCAGCCATGTCGTTTTTTCTTTTTTATGCTCGCGGGACGGCTCGCCCCCTCGCGAACATTTAAATTAGAATAGGAAAAGGCTATCGCCGTTCTAAAGTAACGGTCAACAAGCAGAACGCCATATCACGCCGCTGTGATGAGGATTGGCGGGAGAGAGCTCGCTCAGCCGCGAGGACTCTTGTGCGTTGCATCATTATCGGCGCTGGCATCCTGTTTGTCGGGGTGTCGATCCAGGTCGCGATTTTCTTTAGCAACATGACCCTCCGCGTTGCCGATCTGTGGCGCTGGATCGCCGGATTCGTCGCGGTCAGGCGCGTTCTGCGTGTCCGCTTCGACGC